>CAZWDL010000171.1:0-12081 GCA_964632995.1 uncultured Saprospiraceae bacterium | reverse complement strand
CAGGCGGGCGGCGGCGATCAGGTCCTTTCGCCCCAGCAGCAGGCCGGCGCTCTGCGGTCCCCTTATCCCTTTGCCGCCGGAGAAACAAACCAGGTCGAAGCCCATATCGGTGTATTTCCACAGGTTGTCCACCGGCGGCACGTCGGCGGCGCAGTCGTTCATCGTCGGAATGCCGTATTTCTTGCCTATCTCCACCCATTCCCCGTCTTTGATTTGCCCGCGGTTATTGTTGGCGTTAAGGAACCACAGCATCGCGGTTTGGTCATTGACAGCGGCTTCCAGTTCCTCTCGAGTCTCAACAAAAATGATCTTCACGCCGCAGTTGCGAATGGCGTGGGCGTAGCCGATCTCGTGGGCCTTCTGCATGATCACCTCGCTTTTGAGCCCGGTGAGGTCCGGAAGTTGAGCGACTTTTTCCGGATCATTTCCCGACAGGATACCGGCAGTTCCCAACGTAATGGCCGATGCGGCACCGGCTGTAACCGTCGCTGCTTCGCATCCGATCAGTTCGGCGATACGCTTCCCGCAGGCATCCTGGATGTCGTCGAGCCGTACGTACTGTTTGGCCGCATACTGTATAGCTTCAGTGACTTCCTCCGGCATCAGACAACCGGTCAGCGCGGTGTAGGTTCCGGCGGCGTTGATGAAGGTGCGCAGCCCGAGTTCCTTGAAGTAATCGCGAACGGGCGGGGTTGCAGTTGCCGCCGGTTTCGCCTGAGCGATTGTTGAACCGAACAGGCCGCCCACCAGGGGTAGCGCAGCTAATTGACGGAGTAGTTCTCTTCTATTGAGCATAACGTTGTTCTTTAAGGTTTGAGTTTAGAAGTTTAAACGCTTGCCCTCCCTACGGGCCGTCTGGCCGGGCTTCGCTGGTTTAGAAGTTCAGCGGCTAGATAAGGATGGCAAAGGCTGCACCCCGGTGGGCACTAGTGCCTTCGGCACCAGGCTGCTACAATCCGGAGCCTGCCCGTCTGGGATCCAAACCAGCCCGGCACGTTGCGGCCGGCTAACTTCTAAACTTCAACCGATGCATTCAGAATCTGTTTCATTTAAGTGTTCGGAATTTATTAAAGGCTATTTTTTTGTCAGGCGAAGCTCTTTTTGAGCTTCACAGCCTTAGCTATGGGGCGAAAAAAAGCTGAAGCATGACGGAAAAAGAGGCATAAGAAAACTGAAGACTTAAGTGAAACAGCTTCTCAGTAGTAATCCGGGTTAGTTCATCCTCCGGAGAAAACGTTTCCCAGATCAATCCACCGCCGCGATGCAGTCGATTTCCACCAGCGAGTCGCCCGGCACACCGCCGTAGGTAGCGATGGTGGTCCGCACGGGCGGCTTGTCGCCGAAGCGCCCGCGGTAGGCGGCGTTCATCGCCTTGTAATCGGCCAGATCGTGGAGGTAGACGTTGACCTTCAGGACCTGCTCCATCGAGGAGCCGTGCTTTTTGAGTTCTTTTTCCAGTTCGGCCAGCACATGCTTGGTGTGAGCCGTAATATCCCCTTCAAAATGGGCGCCCTTGCCGGCGAGATAGAGCAGGTTGCCGTGCTTGATCGCGCTGGAAAACAAGGGCGTGTCCTGGTCCTTGATCACTTCCCCAACGACCTGCTTCGAACTTCCTTCGAGGGTAGCCGAAGCGGAAGCTTTAGCAACTCCGATACCGAAAAGGCCGGTCAGGACGGCAGCGATTTTTCTGAATGCAGAACGGCGAGTGGTTGTGTCTTTCATATATGTAATTTTTAATAGTTTTAGACATCAGATGCCAGACTTCAGATATAAGACTATAACCTGCTGGCTATCAACGTGTTTATACCCTAGATACCCCATCGGCATCATCTGAGAAAAGTATGCAAGCCGCTGGAAGTCAGGGCCATCCAGTCTGGCGTCCATAGTCTCATTCGTTTAATATACTGCTTTATCTGCCGGAAGCATGACTTTACAGACATCAGCCGTTTTCGCTTTCTGATTTCTTATTTCCTCTTTCCCTCCCATTCCCGGCCGGCCATACCATTCAGGTCCCACACCACGCTTCCATCGCGCAGGGTCAGCTCGCACAGCAGGTTCCGGTTGCCCGTCATTTTCCAGCCCTGCACGTCGACGAAGCCGAAGGTTCCTTCCTGCAGGCGCAGGATGGCCACATCGGCCGGGGCACCGGGGCTGAGATGGCCCAGTTCGGTTTTTTTGATTGTCTGGGCGGGCGTCCAGGTGGAGGCGGCGATCACTTCTTTCAGGGAAACGCCGAGGTTTAGGATTTTTGACATGACATTGATCATGCTCTTCATGCCCCCGTTCATGCTGCCTGTATGCAGGTCGGTGCTGATGGTATTGGGTTTCAGTCCTTGTTCGATTGCCGGCACGGCCTGTTCGTAGACGAAGCTGCCGCCGCCGTGCCCGACGTCGAAGATGCGGCCCTGCCGCTGGGCTTCGAGGACGCAGGGAAGTAACTTGCCATTTTCATTCACGATGGGCATCCGACCGTTGACGTGGGCGTAGCAATGGGTGAAAATATCGCCGGGTCGTAATTTATGTAATAATAGTGTGTCCAGGGGCAAGGGCGGATCGCTGCCTCCGAAGTCTATCATGACCGGAATATCGGCTTGCCGGCCGGCTTCCACCGCCCGTTCGGTGGGGGCCCAGTCCCGTCCGGCATAGTGAGCCAGCTTAATGCCAACGATGCGGGTGGAATTGGCGCGGGCTACCATGGCCGTCAGCTTGGGATCCATATCGGTCAGGTTCTGCTCAACGGCGCCGCCCTTCATGCCCGAACCAACGATATTGAGAAAAGCAAACACCCGGGTTTTGGAACGATCAATGGTCTGTTCTTTAAACTGTTCGAAGTTGCGCCAGCCCGCGCCCCCTGCATCTACGATAGTGGTCACTCCGCTGCGCAGGGTGAAGCCGTCGGGCGGCAGACTGCTGTAGCTGTTGCTCAGATAGGCATTGTCTTCAGTACCCCAGAATAGGTGTCCGTGGATGTCGATCAAACCAGGTGTTACATACAAGCCGGTAGCATCGATTTCTTTTCCGGCTTCCTCAACGGTTATATTTTCGGCTACCTCGACAATCTTACCATCGTCAATGGCTACATCCATGATGCCGTCAATATCATTACGGGGGTCGATGACATGGCCGTTGCGGATAATCAGATCAAAGGATTGCGCATGGCTGAGCGACTTTCCCAACAACAGGAAAAGCGGTAGCATCAACAGACAATACCTGCTTTGGATGGGTTTTAGAGCGGTGGTTTTTAACATGGCCCGGCAGCAGTTTTAGAATAAAACTGATCTTTCGTCAATAATTATGGACGCCAGACAACGGCCCTTTCCCCTAATCTTAACGCTTTGATCCTGAAATCTTCTAATCAGCCTCAGGTTCTATATTCCACAGGTACAGCGCCTGCACTTTCGGCTCCTTTTCCGGAGACAGGGAGAAGAAGACTTGCACATCCTTCTGCTCTCCATGCATCAGGAAAGTGCCCCTCAATTGGTTTAGGGGCCTGATTGGATCGACAGAAGTAATGGCCCCGGCCGCTTCCAGCACTTCGCGAGCATTTCTCATGCGCAATTTCCTGGACTGGTCCAGATAAAAATTGTCTGCCAGGATTTCCTCCCCCAGTTGTTCATCCCAGGTCTGGAGCAGTGCGCGGACCTGCTCCGTCCGCTTTTTGAGAATAGGTGATGCAGGAATGGCTCGTGGTTCAATGTCGCTTTTTTCCAAAATCACCTGCGTAGCTTCGGCATTGGCCTGGCCAGTAGAGGCGTAGGTTCGGTTACTAAAGGAAATGATGCCAATTCCGTAATCCGGAAAGAAGCGGTATTCACATCCATAGCCGGGCAGACCACCGCTGTGGCTCACCCGGGTCAGTCCCTCGCAGTCTTTTCGGATACCTAGTCCGTAGCCGTAACCTGAGAGGATGGGACAGGGCTCCCCCTCTGCGTCTGTTGCCCCTGCGTACAAGCGGGGCATGGTGGGCACCTGCATCTCCCTTACCGTACTCCGCTTTACCGGTCCGGTTTCCGGATCGCTCCGGGGCGGCCAGGCCGACAAGTGGAGAGCCACGTATTTACTGAAATCATTCAGAGAAGTAATCATCCCGCCGATGGCGCCGAAAGCGCCGGTGTGCAGCATCGGCTCCTCCTTCCACTGTTCTTCCTCCCAGCGGTACCCCTGCGCCAGCAGCTCATCCGACACCTCCTCGTACTCCCAGTAAGTATTCTTCATGCCCAGCGGCAGAAAGATCTCCTCGGTAATGTAGCGCTGATAGGGCATCCCGGCCACCTTGTTGATGATCGTCCCCAGCATGGCGTATCCCAGGTTGCTGTATTCGTACTGGTAGGAAGGAATATTGGAAAAGGACAGCCCGCTGCTGATCAGATCCATGAATTCCTCATCACTATCCTCCAACTGCCGGTCGGCCCAGGGATTATCTTCCGGGAGTCCGGAGCTCATCGTCATCAGGTTTTGGATGGTGACCGGGGGGGCGTCCTTGGTCAGGTATTCCTGGCCGGCGAATTCGGGGATGTACTTTGCTACCGGATCGAGTAAAGTAAGCTTCCCTGCATCCCGCAGCTTCAGAATGGCCATCGCCGTGAAACTTTTGGTCATGGATGCGATGTGGAAGCCCGACTCCGCCGTCACCGGTTCTTCAGTATCCAGGTTGACGACGCCGGCCGCGCCTGAGAAGACGAGTGAATCATCAACGACCACACCGTATACAAACCCCGGATAATGGTTTTGCTCGGCGTGCCGCCGGAAGATGGTGTCCACTTCGGGGAAGGTGCTTTTGATCTTTTCCAGACGATCCGGATCGGTGAAAACCGGTGGTTGGTAGGTGGAGGAGACATTAACCGGTTCCCGATAGGCGGCTTCTTTCCGGGAAGTTTCCTCATCATTGCCGACACACCCGAAAAGCAGCAGGATCATCAATAAAGGAGTAAGGCAGGTTTGGGTCAGGGTTTTCGTTGCCATTAGGTGAAAATGTTTTGATACAGGATCTTTTGAAATCAAGATAAGTATTAGATATCAAAAAGGATCTTCCAGGGCCGGGCCGATCGCGGATTTAACTGGATTAACAAAGGGACGAGGTCAACTTTAACGATTTTGGGTACTTCGGCGGTTCCTCTGTTCGTCTGTTCTGCAGTTCTGAAAGCGCCGGAACCGCAGAACAGACGAATGTAGAACCGCAGAAGTAAGCTCCCACTGAGATGTGGTGGAACTCACAGTATAAGAGAGAAGCTGTTCATTCCACTTTAAGGCCGTAGACGACACCGGCAAAGGCGCCTTGTTCTGCAGTAAATACGGCTTCCTCCCCGGCTTCCAGATACAGCAGTGCACCCGGCGTCACTTCCGTCCGGTGGGCGCCTACCTGCAGCATGCCGGCACCTTGCAAGATTTGATAAATCCTTGAAAACTCCGATTTTCCGGTAGTGATTTCCGGATCGGAAAAGACTTCCATTCGCAGGGTGTGCTGGTCGAAAAAAGGGGTGGTCGCCAGCCGGCGCCGCTCTTCTTTCCAGGAAAAAGCCGCGGCCTCGTCATCATCGGGATGGGGCGTTCCCTTGGAAAAAACTACTAGCGTAAGGAAGTCTTCTTCTATTGCCTTGAAGCGATGTTCTACTTCCGCCTTGACGAAGAGGATATTTCCGGGAACAGCATCGAAGGTCTTTTCTCCGGCATCCAGTTTAGCCTTGCCTTCCAGCACGTAGTAGATCTCATCGATCCGGTGCGGTTGTTGTTCGTCTTTTCCCCCGGCGGGCAGACGGTACAGGCCGGCGCTGAGGGCGGCTTCATCAAGGAAGGAATAGTAGAGGCGGCCGGAGGCTCGCAGAGAACCCCGGAGTTGGGTAAGGGAGAAAATTTGCCATTCTTTAACGCTATGTTGTTTCATTGGTAAAAGAAGATTTGTGAAGAAAAGCAAGAGCCAGAGATGAATCATCATTTTTCCTTCAAGATCCCTACTTTTTGATTATGAGAAAATACACCCGGCCGCGTAAAGAGTCGGGGCTATTGCAAATTAAACTTTCGTTCATATTGCTCTATCGGTTTTCCATAAGGTAAATGGTTTTTGAACCCTTCCAGGGGAATCATCCAGCATCTAATTTTCGGCGAATAAATTCGCCGGCACGAGGTACAACTGGGCCAGCATCCATGGAATATCCTGCGCCGCTTGTTCGCCAAGGAAATCAAGTAGAGGCAAAAAGAAAAGTAACGGAATTGGGCATGTAGCGTAAGAATTGTAATTTGAACTTTTCTTAATGGCCCGCAATTTCCGGACACATGAAAAACGCTATTTACCATCTAAAGAAATTTGGATTTTTTGTCTTCTTCACCTGCACGGTCCTCTCCGGCGCCTTCTCCCAGCCGGAACACTCCGTCGCCCGACAATGGAACGAGGCCCTGCTGGAAGCCATCCGCAGCGATTTCGCGCGGCCTACCGTACACGCCCGCAACCTGTTCCATCTTTCCATTGCGATGTACGATGCCTGGGCGGTGTTCGATGATGAAGCCGAGCCTTTCTTTCTGGGTAAAAACGTCGGCGGTTACGAATGCCCCTTTGAGAGCTTTCCAATGCCCGCCGATGTGGAAGCTGCCCGCCGGGAAGCCATGAGCTACGCCGCTTACCGGCTGCTCAACCATCGCTTCCAAAACGCTCCGGGTGTATCGCAGATCCGGCCCAGGCTGCGGGAATTGATGAACGAACTCGGCTACTCCTGGTCTTTTACCATTAGCGACTACAGCTCCGGTATCCCCGCTACCTTGGGCAACTATATTGCCGATCAGCTTATTCAGTTTGGATTACAGGACGGCTCCCATGAGCAAAGCGATTATGCCAATCGCTATTACCAACCGGTGAACGCCCCTTTAGTCACTGACTATGCCGGCAATCCCGATATGAGCCACCCCAACCGCTGGCAGCCGCTGACGCTGGCCCTGTTTATCGATCAAAGTGGTAATGTTATCCCGGGCAATACGCCGGAATTTCTGAGCCCGGAATGGGGCGAGGTCGTCCCCTTCGCCCTGACGGAAGAAGACCTGACGATATATAACCGTGACGGCTACGATTACTGGGTCTATCACGATCCCGGACCACCGGCCTACCTCGACTCACTGGGCGGAGGCGCCAGTGCTGAATACCAATGGGGCCACAGCCTGGTGGCCATCTGGTCGGCCCAGCTGGACCCGGCCGATGGCGTTATGTGGGACATTTCTCCCGGCAACCTGGGCAACATCAGCGACTTGCCGGCAACGCTGGAGGGATTACGCGACTTCTACAACCTGCTTGATGGCGGCGATATCGGTCAGGGGCGGGCTCTCAACCCGCACACCGGGCAGCCCTACGAGCCGCAGATCGTCCCCCGCGGCGATTATGCCCGCGTGCTTGCCGAATTCTGGGCTGATGGCCCCGACTCGGAAACGCCACCCGGCCACTGGTTTACCATCCTCAATTATGTCAACGATCACCCCTTGCTTGAAAAGCGCTTTAAAGGCGAAGGCCCTGTGCTCGGCGATCTGGAATGGGATGTCAAAGCCTACCTCGCCCTGGGCGGCGCCGTACACGACGCAGCCGTTGCGGCCTGGGGCATCAAGGGGTACTACGACTACACGCGCCCCATGAGCGCCATCCGCTATATGGCCGACCAGGGGCAGAGCAGTAATCCGAACCTGCCTAACTACGCCCCGGACGGCATCCCGCTGCTTCCCGGCCTGGTGGAACTCGTAAAAGCAGGGGATACCCTGGCGGGCGATGAGGGGCAACACATTGGTAAAATAAAACTCTATGCCTGGCGGGGCCCTGATTACATCGAAGATCCGGAAACCGATGTAGCCGGCGTCGGCTGGATACTGGCCGAACGCTGGTGGCCCTACCAGCGGCCCACCTTTGTCACGCCACCCTTCGCCGGCTACATTTCCGGTCACTCCACCTTTTCGCGCGCCGCGGCCGAGGTACTCACGCTGCTCACCGGCGATCCCTACTTCCCCGGCGGCATGGGCGAATTCCTGGCGCCGAAGAATGAGTTCCTCGTCTTTGAAGACGGCCCCAGCGTCGACATTCGCCTGCAGTGGGCCACCTACCGGGATGCTTCCGACCAGACCAGCCTCTCCCGCATCTGGGGCGGCATCCACCCACCGGTCGATGATATTCCCGGACGGCTCATCGGGCAGAAAATCGGTCCCGCGGCTTTTCGGCTGGCGGAGCAGCACTTTACCGGGAACTTCACTACTTCTAACAGACCGGTTGTCAGAAGAGAACTAGCTGCGCGGGTCTACCCCAATCCGGTCGCCGTGGATGGGGTGCTTCAACTGGAATTCGCGAAAGCGCCGGGCCAGATCAACGCCGAAATACTGAATATGCAGGGGCAGGTAGTCGGAAGACAGCAGTTCATTCCGGCGGGCAATCAGGCGACCCTGCAATTGCCAAAGCTGCCGGGCGGGGCCTACCTGCTTCGAATTGCCGGTGAAGATTGGATCGCTACGCAACGAGTGATCGTACAGGATGCGAATTAGATGGGGTTTACGGATTCTAACTTTTGCGTTGCTATCGGAAAAATAAACATTCGGGAAACGGTTGAAGAGAATGGGGAAAGAGTAGACTTGTTGCCGGCGGGAACCGTATCCACCTACTGAAACTCGTAGCCCTTTTCCGGAAATTCCAGGACGTATAGCTCCGGCTCGTCGTGTCCGGTACAGTATATTTTTCCGTCCAGGATAAAGCCGCCCGAGTTGCTGCGGGTGCCGAAGTGCTCGATTAGCTTTTTTGTAAAGATCCGGGATTCGACCTGCCGCCACTCTTCGTCGAAGCGGGCGAGGCGGATCCAGCGGTTATCTTTGCCTTCCGAAGAGCCCCCGCCTGTATAGTGGGCGAAAGCCGCGTACCAGTCGCCGGCGTAGCGGTCGATCCAGGTGGCCGATCCGTTCCATATGCCGAAGCTATGGTTATCCGCGTGGGTCATCGTTTCGGGATCGAACCATTCGATGGAGCTGGCCATGGGCGATTCGGGGAAGTTGGAATTGGTACAGTAAAGCAGTCCGTCGATGACAATGCCGCTGTTGAGGTGATGGAGGACGAAATCCTCGTCATGCCAGGTCTGTACCAGGGCGCCGTCCGCTTTGCGGTATTTGCTGATGTTATCGTTGTTGATGGCGTAGAAGTGGGTTTCGTCATACGAAAAACCTCGATGGATTATACTGACGTCGAAATGGTTTGAGAATTCAAACTATTCTCGAGTCAGTATATACCGCTCCGATTGATTTGAGAGAACTCTCAAATCAATCTGCGTCCGGGTATATCTACTCAAAAGGGCATTAAAAAACGCCCGGCGATTACCTCGCCGGGCGTTTGGGTACGATGGCAGAGCGTGCTGACTTACAATTCTCTGAGCTTGATATTGCGGAACCAGACATCATCGCCGTGATCCTGCAGGCCGATATAGCCTTCCTTGGCGACTTCCGCCCAGTCTTCGTTCAATTCCGGGAATTTACTGTCGGCTACATCTTCATACCACTGAGGCGTCCACAGGTGGTATTCGACTACGGTCTCGCCGTTTTGCTTATGTACGACAGTGCCATCATAGACGATGATTTCCACTTGATTCCACTCGCCGAAAGGACGGGTGTTTTGCGGATCGGCAGGGTGGATGTCGTACAGAGAGCCGGCTTTTCTGCTGCCCTCTTTCCCGAGCATAGCATCCGGGTGGTTGGCATTGTCCAGAATCTGCATTTCCGGAGCGGTTTTCCAGATGAAATCGTATTCCGGCGTTTCCTGTCCCAGGTAGAAGATTCCGGAATTACCACCCCTGGAGACTTTCCACTCCAGCTTTAGTTGGAAATTGGAAAACTTCCGGTCGTAGATGATATCTCCACCTTCTTCAGAGCCGGCTTCGCCCCTTCCGGAGCCCGCCATATAGATTTCCCCGTCATCGGTGATTTTCCAGTCTGAAGGGAAAGTTTCCTTTCCGTAACCGCGCCAGCCTTCAGAGGTCTCCCCGTCGAAGAGGAGTATCCAGCCTTCTTCTTTTTCCGCTTCTGTCAGGGTATTCAGCATGGCTTCGGTTTCTTCGGCAGCGGTTTCTTCTGTGGTTTCCTGCGCGGTTTCTTCTTCGCCTTGTTCCTGAGATGGACCGCAACCGAAGAAAAGGGACAGCGCCAGTACCGGTAATATCCATTTATATTTAATCATGTCGCTTTAATTTTAATGTGAAATTAATAGTCCCAGCCCTTGCGGTAGGAATGCTTGACGTATTCTGCCGCAGCTTCTTTGGCGTTGAGCGTTGTCCGCTGCGTGTTGAATTTAGGATCACCATCGACTACTTCGAAGGTATCAGAGGTAACGACTCTGATTTCGTCTTTGTCGTCAATGTTGGTGATTTCCATATTCTCAGCATCCCACTCGAGCACTCTTCTCAGATCTTGCAGACGCACGGCCAGGTTACCAGCCACCACTACTTCGTTGAGCGGGCCGGCATAGCCGAAGTGCGAGCTGGGCTGTACGCGATTCTCTTTGTCTTCCTTGCAAGCGCGCACCCAGTCCATCTCGTGGCTGGTTTTTACTCTGCGCAGCTCGTTGGTAACCGGCGGCGGATTTTCTTCCCGGCCGATAATGAAGGGATTCATGGCGTAAGTGCCGCAGATGAGGGTTCCCTTCGTACCGTGGAAGATCGCCCCGCCCCAGCCTTGCTGATCACCGGGATACATGCCGGGTTTCAGGCCTTCCGGACGATCGGGTTTCAGGCCGCCGTCGAACCAGGTGAACTCAATGGCCGGCATATTCACCTTGCCTTTTTTCGGTCTCTCGTTGAAGAAGTAAGTCACCTTTTCAGCGATGGGCGCACTTTCGGTATTGACCTGAGAAGAGCTCGCTTGAAAAGCGTAGGGATAGCCCAGTTCGAGCGCTTTGAATACCGGGTCAATGATATGGCATCCCATATCGCCCAGGGCGCCGGTGCCGAAGTCCCACCACGCTCTCCAGTTCCAGGGCGTGTAGGCCGGATGGTAAGGACGCCAGGGCGCCGGTCCGATAAACAGGTCCCAGTCGAGTGTCGGAGGTACGGCGGGCGTAGCGACGGGACGTTCCAGTCCCTGTGGCCATATCGGGCGGTCGGTCCAGGCTTCCACTTTGGTAACCTCACCGATTTCACCGTTCCAAATCCACTCGCATACTTTACGAATATCGTCACTGGAATTACCCTGGTTGCCCATCTGGGTAGCCACACCGGTTTCTTCGGCCAGTTTAGCCAGCATTCTGGATTCGTAAACTGAGTGGGTCAGAGGCTTTTGTACGTAGACGTGTTTGCCCATTCTCATGGCATCGGCGGCCGATACGTAATGGGTGTGATCCGGCGAGGCGATCACCACAGCGTCGATCTCATCGCCCATATCGTCGAACATCCGGCGGTAGTCTTTATATTTTCGGGCGTTCGGATAGTCATTGAAGCACTCGGCGGCATACTTCCAGTCGACATCGCAGAGGGCGACGATATTCTGGCCTGTAATATTGCGCAGGTTGCTGCGCCCCATGCCGCCAACTCCGATGCCGGCGATATTGAGTTTTTCATTGGGTGTGATGTGTCCCAGTCCTGAGACGACATGACTCGGCAAAATACTAAACCCGGCAAGCGCCACGGAGGAGTTTCGTACGAACTTCCTCCTGGAAAGTTTAGCAGGTTGATCAGATTGTTTACGCATAATTAAAAAGTTGGTAGTTTGACAGTTAACAGTATATTACAGCCCTAACGGCGGGCATAAAAAATTACAACCGATTTGGGAATTCAATTTGCCGAAAGGGGGCATTGTGGAGTACTCCTTTGGCAGGCTTGCGATCGTTTTGTTACTCTGCCCGGGCTGACTTTCGTAAATTGAACACATTTACCAAAAGATTACTATAAGATGTCACTCCGATAAGATAGGGCAAAAAATTGATTTGGCCCATTTTTCGGTTTTTCAAATTTCGTCAAAGGACATTAATAGTCCGGATATAACGCTTCTCTGACATTTCTAAGGCGCGGCAGTATACCCCGGGGATATTTGCGAGGAAGCTAGTACACCGTGTACTAAATTTTTCAACATTTTGAAGGGCTCTTTTTCCCTCAC
>CAZWDL010000170.1:8250-12121 GCA_964632995.1 uncultured Saprospiraceae bacterium | reverse complement strand
CCGTGGAGGAAAGCCCGCTGCCCAATGCGTATGCCGGGGCGCTGCGGGAAGGGAAATAAGATGCTTTTGTGAAAGATCCCAATTTCCGGGCCTTGAACTGAGTTTCAACACCGGCGGCATGATCACCGCAGCACTGAACGAAGGGAAACCCTCCCCCATTGATGTTCAAATCAAGGGGAACGACCTGCAAATGCTGCGCGAGATTGCCGGGAACATCAGGGATACCGTCGCTGCGCTTTCCGCTACCCGCAATGTGCGCGTTTTGCAGCGGATTGACCAGCCGGCCAAAAACATAGATATCGACCGGGTCAAGGCGGCGGAACTGGGCGTAGAGCCGGTAGAGGCCATCAAGAACATGGTCGCCGCGCTCAACTCTTCGGTAACCTACGAAAAGGCATTCTGGATAGCCGAGCGCAAGCAATACAACAAGGCGCAGTATGCGTTGAAAGTGGCAAGAGGGAAGGAGCTGTAGGTGGAGAGCAGGCCGTTGGGCGGCATCATCATGATGCTGAAAGGTTCCAACCCCAAGGCGGTGCATGTGCATGCCGAGATTGAACAAAAAAAAGACTACCTGATTCCCGGCATGTACATCAAGGGGAAAATCCTCACCGAAACCAAAACCGTAAAAGCCCTGCCCGAAGCGGCCATTGTAGAAGAGGAAGGAAAACCTTATATCTTCCTGGCGGAACAGCACGACGAAGAAGGAAAAACCGAATGGGCTTTCACACCGGTAGAAATTCGCTCCGTCAGGTCCGATGAAGGATGGGTGGAAATCAACTTGCTGGAGCTTCTGCCCCCAAGCGCCAAAGTGGCCTGGACCGGTGCTTACTACCTCATTTCCGAAATGAAAAAGAGCCAGACCTCGCATAGTCACTAAACGGCAGGGCTGGAGAATTTATCGTCAGTAAACCCCTGGGTTTGACTTGTATTGCCTTAATTGATTTGTTCTTTTGTCTTGATACAAAAGAACCAAAAGATCAAGGCTGTATTCATTTTTTAACGCTCCAAAAGCACTGAAAACCCTAAACAAAATAAACTCGCGCTGAACGCTTTGACTTTGCTCCTAATGGTGTAGGTTGTTTAGCTTTGATGCTTGCTTAGTCTGCTTCGTCGCTCATACAGTATTTTGTTTTTAACGGGTTTTCAGTGCTTTTCCCGAAGGCCCCTAGACTAGCAAATCATGCTCTAAGAAGCAACATCGAAAACCAGGGACAAGCCGGCTGGCTCTTGAGACAAATCGCAACCGCACCCAGGGCGTAATCCGGAACTGACATTATTTTAAAATCATCGCGTATGTATATAATGGAGATTGCGCGTTCATTGGCTTTATTCCTACTTGCCGGACTGTTTGAAATAGGAGGCGGGTATCTTGTCTGGCTCAGCTTACGAAGCGAAAAACCTTGGTGGCTAGGCCTGATTGGAGGAATTGCCCTGGCAATATATGGTGTAGTTGCCAGTATGCAGCCGGCCAATTTTGGTCGTGTATACGCCGCTTATGGTGGAATCTTTATCGTAATGGCCATTTTCTGGGGCTGGAAAGTGGATGGTGTTGTTCCCGATAAGTACGATCTCATAGGTGGGTTTGTGGCGCTGGTGGGTGTGCTTATTATAATGTATGCGCCGCGGGGAAGTTAATCAGGCGGGAAAACTGATACGGTGTGGCAAGGCGGCGTTGGGACACCGTTTACCTGCTCCTGCAGGGCGTACCCGACAATATGAAGCTGGAAGCCATCATATCCAGGCTCCAGCAAGTAGAGCATGTGCGATTTGACAACTGCCGGCGGACGGTGGAAACGAATGCAGAAGCCTTCCGGAAGTTAAGCCGTTCCCTGGCGCTGGCCGGCAGTGAAGTGCGATTGAAAATCCTGTTCTTACTAGAGGAGGAAAAGGAACTCTGCCCCTGCGACCTGTCCGACATCCTGGGCATGAGCACACCCGCCATTTCACAGCACCTCAGAAAACTCAAAGCCTGCGGGAGTATGTGCTGGTCGCACAGGACAAATACCAAATAGAAGGCTTCTACCGCAACGATCCGCAGGCCCTTCTCCAGGCCCCGCAGCTCTGCAAGCCCTTTTAGGCAGCCAACAGCGGTGTGGCTGGGCTTTGTGGAGCACCTTATTTTGAAAAACTAAAGGGGTGCATTTTCCCCTGCCAATAGTGGCTTTCATCACACTTCATTCCTTAGGCCTCAGCCCCATATTTGCAAATTATAGCCATTTGCCCGGCATGGTAGGTGGTATGCGAGACGATTCTACCAAAGGCCCCTGCTTTGGCCTTGCACCAAGCCGCTATTCTTTGTATATTAAATTCTATGGCCACTATAGCCACCATACCTACTAGCCTCGACGATCGCCTCCGGACCCTGGGGGCCGGCGAAATCCTCGTGCCCGCCAGCTTCAGCGATTTCACCGCTTGCCTGGCTGAGTGTGAGTACCGTATTGAGTACGAGCGGGGAAATATTGTTCTGATGAGTATCGCTTCTGATGAGCACGAAAAGATTGTCGCCAATTTGCTCGGTGCCCTCTTTATCGCTTTGCGCGGCCAGCGCGATTATGGCCGCTACGGCAGCAACCGCCACGTCTTCATTGAGGCTTTAGAAAAAGCCTACTCGCCGGATGCCTCCGTAGTCAAGGGGCAGCCGGCGCCCTTCACTTATTCAGCCGGCAAGGAAGCCTACACCAACCCCTGGCTCGTGGCCGAAGTCATCTCCGCCTCTAGCCGCAACCGCGATTTCGGCGATAAACTGCTGGGCTATAAATCCATACCTAGCCTACAGTACATTATTTACTTAGAGCAGGATCGCCCCTTCGCCACGCTCTTCGAGCGCCTGCCTGGCTCGGAGCGCTGGCGCAGCACCGATTACGACAGCTTGGCGCAAAGCTTGCCATTGGGGGATTTTGCCTTGGAGATGAAGGATTTGTATGACAATTTGGGCTTTGAGAGCAAAGAGGGCTGACTAGTGCGACTAGTGCTCATTCAAGGCAAACAGATAGGGGGAATCGTCGCCGATAATGTGGTAGGCGTCAGCGATTTTCACGATTCCTGAACCGCTCGGTATCTTATCGGTTGGTATGGTATGCGCTTTACAATCGTTATTTCCACAGAAGCCCGGCAATTGCCGCTCCGTTGCTTCCCGGCCGGTGAATGCTTCACCAAAGAAAACTTCAAAATCCTTATCTTTACCTAAAAAACACCATGGCCGCTACTTTGTACGCCCTCTCTCCCACCGTACAGCGCCGCCGGCGCGCCTACACCGCCAACGGCTACACCTTCCACACCGTGCAGGTGCAAAAGGGCAGCTTCTTGATCCAAGGCAACCACAAAATCACCTTCCCTGCAGATTTCGAGCTGGGCCAGTACCCCGTCACCCAAGGCCTGTGGGAAGCGGTGATGGGGGAGAATCCGGCTCGTTTTAAAGGCGCAGGCCGCCCGGTGGAAAGGGTGAGCTGGGACGACATCGTGGGAGTAGAACGAGGTGTAGAAAAAGAAGGAAAAGCAGGCTTTCTGGATCGCCTCAACGCCCTGCCCGAAATGGCCGGCCTGAACGCCAAAGACGGCTGCCGCTTCGCCCTGCCCAGCGAGGCGCAGTGGGAATACGCCGCCCGGGGCGGGCGCTGCGGGGCGGCTTTCTCTTACGAGTACGCCGGCAGCCATTACCTGCCCGAAGTGGGCTGGTATGACGACAATAGCCAAGGGCAAACCCAACCCGTGGGGCGCAAGCGGCCCAACGCGCTGGGGCTGTACGATATGAGCGGAAATGTATGGGAGTGGTGTGCGGATGTGTGGCGCGACAGCTATAAGGGTGCGCCGGAGGATGGCTCGGCCTGGATTAAAGGTGGGGATGAAAGCATCCGCGTGGTTCGTGGCGGGT
>CAZWDL010000170.1:0-8240 GCA_964632995.1 uncultured Saprospiraceae bacterium | reverse complement strand
GCGGGTCCTGGCTCAACCTCAATCGTTACAGCCGCGTCGCCTACCGCTTCAGGGTCATTGCCGACTTCCGGGACTACAACGTAGGGTTTCGGCTTTCCCGGTACCGCGTTACCCCGTGAAATAGCCGCGCGTGATTTCACGGGGCAGGCCCTTTAGCTCTTTCTCTGCCCGCCGTAGCGATAGCGTAGGCGGGTACCCTTTTACCCTGTGGAATGCCTGTGGCAAAATTCCGAAAGAAATTTTATTCACACAGGGTGAACCCTTTTTCTTTTTTTAAAAAAAACGGGGGTATCCCGATCGCCGCCCGCTACGGCGCGCCGGCCTGGTATCCATTATTCGTCCGGCAGTTCGCGTCGGCCGGGCAGTCCGCCCGCACCGGCTTAGAGCATGTTTGGAGGCCAAAGATTGGCCTCCAAACATGCTCTAAAGGTTTGTATGTGATGCCTTGGGTGGGCGTGGAAATTCACAACAAAATAGATGGGGACACGCAGGTAGGCTCACAGGATTTTGAACCCTTGAGATCGTGAAAAAGGCCCTTCCTACCCTATAGTCTGCCGCTTTCTAAAAAAATGATCCGCGCCGGCGAAATGGCCGGCCGGCATTTTGTAAAATATAGCGTACTGCCAAGTCAAAAAAATCATCCCGAACCTTGACACTCACCCGTATATGGGCAAGGTAAGATTCGGGATGACGTTATATCTGCGGACCAAAAGGGGCGGTTATACCACTTTGGGTTTTAACACCTGTGGTTCACCAGCAATCAATATGGCTATTGCTTTACGATCTGCCGGACATTGCTGCCTTGTTCGCCACTCACCCGCAAATAATAGACAGAAGCGGGCAGGGTGGACAGGTCTAGCGTAAAGCGGTTTGTTGTGCCGACTTCCCGGCGGGTCATCAGCCTACCGTTTTGGTCTAAAATCTCGATTATATCGATCCGGGCGCTTTCGGCCAGGTCTACCTGAACAAAAGCCGTTGTGGGGTTGGGATAGACGGTTAGGTCGTAGGCATTTGACAAGTCCACCACGTTCACAATTGGCATGCCGTCGCCCGGCGAGCCAATGTTTGGCACGTCCATTGCGTTTCCCCCCAGAGCGATGGTCGCCACTGCGTTATTGGCATTGCCGACTACGCTGAAGGCCTGCAGCTCCACGTCGTAGGACTGCCCGTCGAAGGAGTCGGTGGCGGGGTAGGAGGCCGTGTCAATGGGCAGGGTCGCCATGGGGTCGCCCAGCCAGAGGGTCACAGCATCACCGCCGCCGCCAAGGCCGGCGCCATCGGTGTAGCCGATCTCCACGCCGGAGAGGTCGATGACGGGGCTCCACACGTCAGAGAAGGTGGTGATGTCATCCGGGTTGTCGGTGATGAGGACGATGGCGGAAGCACCGGGCGCGATGGTGGTCAGTCCCTGGATGAGGTCGGCATCGGCGGCAGCGGCGGACTCGTCGTCGTAGTAGAGGTCGGGGTCAACACCGGCAACCCAGGGGGCCGTACCGTCATTGCGGATTTCGAACCAGTCGGCGGTGAGGTCGTCGCCTTCCTGCCCGGGGAAGATCTCGGTGATGACCAGCTCAGCTGCGGGCGTAACCAGCGGCCCAACGTTACCGGGCGATCCGATGGCCGGCTCTAGTCCATCCGAGCCTCCCGTAGCGATAGTTGCAACGGCTATGTTCGTACCGGTCTGGACCATGCCTACGCCTTGAACGCTAAAGGCTTGCAGGATGACATCGTACGACCGGCCGGAGGGTGCTGCCGGGTAGGTTTCGTAATCCTTGATGTTTTCGGTAGATGGCGTCCCCTGGAAGAGGGTCACGGCATCGCCGCCCTGACCGAGGCCCGCGCCGTCGGCCCAGCCGATGGGTACGCCGGTCAGGTCGTATACGGGCGACCAAATGGTCGAGAAAGTATTCACGCCGCTTTCTGCATCAATGACGACGATAGCACTCTCACCGGGCTGGATCTCTGTAATACCGGCAATCAGTTCCGCGGAGGCGGGATCCTGTGATTCGTCGTCGTAGTAAAGATCAGGACTTACGCCGGCGATCCAGGCGGCGTCCCCGAAGTTGGTGATTTCAAACCAGTCAGCGGTCAGGTCGGTACCGTTCTGGCCCATCCAGATCTCGGTGATCTGCAAGTCTGGCCCAGGAGGCTGCGGGCAGTCGTTCGCAGCGCCAGGGGTACCGAAGTCGCCATCGCCGTAAAGGGTCATAGCCTCGCACCAGTTCGTTCCGTCATTATTATTAAGGTTGGTGGCCAGGAGGGCCATCGAGGCGCCATTGGGATCTGGGAACAAGGTGCCGCCGTCCCATTCCACGCGATCGATCTCAAGGCTATCGGTGGAGACGAGCACCAGCTCATCAGCGCCATTAGCAAGAGTCAATTCACTTCCGTAGGCATAATCGACCGGCACACCGCCGTTGGTAGCCGGGTCAGCATTGGCCGCCAGCACCAGAAATCCTCCTGCGTCGATCAGTAGTGGGCCGCCGTTGTCAATCACGTGAATATCGGAGTCATTATCGGTAATTGCCCAGCCGTCCAGGTCAATAGGGCCGGCGGTAGTATTGTACAATTCGAACCATTCGCCATTGGCATCGCTGACGGCACTGGGGTTTTGCATGATTTCGTTGATGACGATATCGCCGGGATTAGCAACGGGCGGTTCAGTCACGGCGCCGAGTCGGACGAGTTCGGTACGGAATTTTTTCCACGCATCATTAGGAAGATCCTTAGCCTCAGAGCCATCGTTATAATAATCGAAAGTGCCGGAGTCGACCAGGAGTTGAACGATTGCGTCATCGCCTTCAGCGCCCAGGAAAGCACCGGTGGTGGGTAGGGCCACGATCCCTTCGATATTACCCGTAGCTGTTTGCGTTTCGAGGTCTGCGGCTCTCAATTCCGGTTCATCTTCGGGGCTGCCCGTCCAGGTGAAGAGCAAAAAGCCCGTTACACTGCCCGCCGGGCCGGCCACGATCAGGCAGCCGTTATCATTGCAGTCGATGCTGCGGATACTGTGCCCCAGCAGGTCTAATTCTATGGGCGTACCGAAAGAAGCGCTGTTAGCCACCGGATCGGTCGCGACCATCGACTGGAAGTTATTGACAGGAACGAGCAGGGCGTTGCCGTTGAGGAGAGGCCCCCGGAAGCCCAGTAGCGCGCCATCGGGTTCGTTGGAGTCAGCGGCCAGGCCCTCGATTTCGAGCATGGTATTTAGCCCAAGGTAGTTGGCGCCCAGGCCGTGCCCGTCGTTGGCGTCCCAGTTCAGCAGGTCTTCCCGCAGGGTTCGGTATGAACCCTTGAAGGCCAGCTGTGCAGCCGCGCCGGCGCCGGTTTCTGTGGTGCTGAAGATCACGGAACGCTGGCCATTGGTGTGGGAGCCCATCCAATAGATCTCGTCTCCGTTGCGAAAGGAACCCTCCGCATCGATCTCATCGTCGGCGCCCAGGTCCGGAATGAAGTCAAAGCTACTAACGGGCACGCCCGACTGGCCGCGATTATACAAGCGGATGGTTTGATCTTCATCATCGGCAATCCAGGTATAATCGGCATTGACGGACTGGGCTGCTGAGCCGTCTGCTGCCCCGTAATGAAACCGAGTGGCTGCCGGATCAACCGGGGTGTCTGAAGCGGCATAAAGAATGGTGTAGGAATCGCTTTTGCCTTCATCGTCGGTGGCAGTAAGGGTAATAGTGGCATACCCGGCTGAAGTGGGGGCAATGGTCAGCAGTAAGCTGCTGTTGTCGCCGGCAGCGGCCATGGTCAGATTAGCATCCGGAACAACGGCCTGATTGTCGCTGACCACCGAAACGGCTACGTTCAGAAGATCTGTATTCTGGTCCGTCAGAATAAAAGGGATACCGATGGTGGAGGCAGGATCGGTGGGGTCGTTCATATCCGCCCCGATGGCAGAGGGGCCGTCTTCCGAAAGCGCCAGGTAAGGTGTGGCGGTGGTCAGGTCGGCCTGCAGGACAGGGGCATCGGGATCGATCACGACCGGGCCCTGATTGCCCGGAGAACCAATATTAGGGACGGCGCCATTGCCGCCTAGTGCCGTTGTTTGCACTGCGCCATTGGCGTTGCCTGCTATGCTGAACGCTCCGAGTTCAACATCATAGGATTGCCCGTCATTATTACCCGTAGCCGGATAGGATACAGTGGCTACCGGCATGGAAACAGCCGGATCGCCGATCCAGATATTGACGGCATCACCACCGGCGCCGAGGCCAGCGCCGTCGGTATAGCCGACCTCAATGCCATTCAGGTTGATGTCGGGGCCCCATACACCGGTGAATACAGCCAGGTCATTGACATCATCTGTAATCAGGACAATGACATATTCGCCCGGCTGAATGTCAGTAATCCCCTGAATGAGGTCCGCATCGGCAGCCGAAGCGGATTCATCATCGTAATAAAGGTCGGGATCCATGCCGGACACCCAAGCCTGATCGCCCGTGTTGGTCATTTCAAACCAATCAGCCGTCAAGTCGTCGCCCGACTGTCCGGAATGGATCTCAGTGATCTGCAAGTTGATCTGAGCATAGGTGTACTGGAAACTGCTCAGGAAAAAAAGGGGGAGCAGTAAAAATAAATACCTGGCCAGGAAGCATCCCTGGTCAGCACTACTTTTGCGTAGATCTTTTTTCATGAATATTGATGTTTAATGAGTGATTTGGATTGCTTATGCGCTGACCGGCAAGGAGCTTGGCACCCCCACAATCGCGCGGTCTACGCTCATATGCAGTACAACCAAAGGTAGGGAGAGTGGGAAAGGGCAAGGGGAAGGTGATGTTAATTTTGCATTAACAATTCCTAGTGACCGAGGCGGGTATATAAGCCCAGCACACCACAAAGCTCGCTTAGATCATCTATGACAAAATCCGGCTGCGCCTCGCGCAATTGGCTAGCGCTGTGCGCGCCGGTGGTGATGCCTACAGTGTAGCCGCAGCCTGCGTTTTTGCCCTCCTCTACATCCACGGCAGAATCGCCGACCTTGACCACGCTTTTGGCATCAGCCACGCCCAAACGAGCCTGAGCCAGCACGATCATATCGGGGGCAGGCCGGCTGTTGCGCACTTCGTCGGCCGTGATAAGCTCGTCGTAGTGTACGCCCGCCGTCCATCGCAGCTTGTGCAGCAGGCCCTCGGCAGTAGCCCGGTTGTAGCCCGTATTGAGCACTACAGCGATGCCGCGATGCCGCAGGTGGGCCATGAGGGCTTCAGCGCCTTTAGCGGGCCGCACTTCCAGCTCAGCGTAGACGCGTTTGAGGCGGCCCATGAAATCTTGGTAGACAGAGTCCACCTGTTCATCGGTCGGGGATTGGCCGGCAGCTTGCAGCAAGCTAAGGACAGCGTCCCGCTTTTCCCGGCCTGCTGCGAGCGCAAGGACTTGGCTGAGGGGCAGTTCAAAGCCTGCCGCCGCCAGCGCTTGCTGCAAGGTCTTGTACACGGCGTTGCCCTCATCCACGGTGGTGCCCGCCATATCGAATACGATCATTTTTATCATTATGCCAGAATTTCGTCAAGATGGTGGGCGGCAAAGCCGGGGCCGGCCGTCATGCCCTTGCCGCCTATGCCCGTCACGATGTGGACGGTGCTGCCGACTCGGGTTTGATATAAATCGCCTTGCTCGCACTGCGTGTACACCCCCGCCCACTGCCGGTCCACAGCTTGGTAATCCAGTTCAAAAATTGCTGCAGCTTCCCGCAGCATGTAATCGGAAATTTCTGTCTTGAGGTCAAAATCAAAGGGCTTTCCCGCTACCAGTGGCAGATACTCGTGCGAATCGCCCAGGATGACGCTGCCGTCCACTTCTTGCTTGAACAGGATGTGAACGCCGTACTGTTTCCACAGCGCCTCTGCCGGCTCTTTGGCCTTTACCGCTGGGTAGGAGGGGCAGGCGTGGAAGCTCTCGTAGCGCCGTATACTCAGGCCGGTGAGGATATTGCCCGGCAAGCGCGCGGCCTGTGGCTTGAGGCGCAGCATTTGCAGCTTGACGAGCTGCAGGCCACTGGCCGCGGCCAGCTCGGGGTAGAGCGCCTGCAGTTCGCTGCCCGAGCAGACGATGGCCCGCTTTGCCTTTATTTCACCTTGGCTGCTGAGGAGCCGGCAGCCGTCCCCGCTCTCTTCTACGGCGTGTACTCTACAACGCCGCATGATTGCCAATCCGGACGCTTCCTCCAGGTAGGCCTGCAAACGGTGGATCATCAGGCGGGGATTGACGGAAAGCTCTTCCGGGAAGAACAGCCCGCCCTTGCAGTAGCTTGGCTTCAAGCCGGGGTAAGCCCGTAGGCAGGCCGCTATGGGCGGCACTTGCCGGCTGACGTCCTTGGCCTCGTCGTCCCAGCCGCGCAGCCATACCGCTTCCCGGTAGAAAGGCTGTGCCTCGAACTGCGCCAGCTCTGCTGCGCTCATCGGGCCGCCCTGCAAGTGGTAGCTCTTCCGGGAGGCTTGCGAAAGCTGATCGTAATAGCCAGTCTGCTTGGTGCAAAGGTAGCGCTTGGCCGGCACGTGCAGACGGATAGGCGCCGTAACGGCTTCGGGGAAGAACTCGGCCAGGTAGTTGGCGGCGACTTCCTCGTGGCAGTCATCCTGCACGGTGGGGTCGTTGCCCTGTTCGGGGTCATCGGCCAGGAGGTGGCCGACGTCGTGCAGCAGTGCCGCCGCGATCAGCGCATCGCCTTTGCCAGCCTTAGCGGCCAGATCGGCCGCTTGGAGGGCGTGCTGCAGTTGGGTGACTTCCTCCTCGTAGCAAGCGGCGCCATGGGCAACCATGTACTCCAGGAGCAGGCGTGCCCGGCCGGCTTTACCGGCTCGCTGTAGCTGTTGGCGTAAGCCTTGGTGGTTCATTAGTCTGGATATTTTGTGGTTATTGTCCAAGTGCTGTAAAGGTAAGCCGCCCGCACTGTACTCCCCCTACTGCGCTGTAAAGTTAATACTGATTTAATATAGCAATAGAGGGATGGTGCGCCACGCGGCAATACCTTTGCGGCAACAAATACAAGCTGAAAATGAAGATAAGATGTTGGCTGTGTTGCGCTGCGCTCCTGCCCCTGCTGTGCGCTGCTCAACCCTATCCCATGCCCAATCCCCAGCAACTGCACGCCCACAACGACTACCGGCAGCCCGTGCCCTTCTGGAACGCCTGGGCGGCAGGTTGCGGCTCGATTGAAATAGACCTCTACTGGCAGGACGGGCAGCCCCATGTAGCCCATGACCCCAGCGACCTGCCTAAGGGACCGGCGAATAATAACTTCCCCATTTGATGCTGATCTTTTGCCGCCATACTGCGTTGCTCGTCAGTTACGTAGCGCTGCTATGCGCCTTCCTCGCGCCTTGTCTGGCGGCAAAATCTCTAACCTGAAATAGGGAACTTATTATTCTCCGGCCCCTAAGCAACTCTCCCTGCGCGAGCACTACCTGGAGCCCATCCGCCGGGTGCTGAAGCGGGAAAACGGCCGCATCTATGCCGATAGCAGTTGGCAGCTGCAACTCCTCGTAGACATCAAAAACGAGCGCGAGCGCACCCTCGAATGGCTACTGTCCCAAACGGCTGCCTACCCCGATATTTTCCACGCTGACAGCGGCCTGAGCATCGTACTATCTGGGGATCGGCCCCCGCCCGAAACCTGGACGCAACTGCCCAGCTACGTAAAAATAGACGGCCGGCCGGGTGATCAGCTATCGCCCCAGCAGTGGGAGCAGGTCGCCATGATCAGCACTTCTTTCGGTTACGTCTCGTCCTGGAACGGCAAGGGCCAGCTGACCGCCGAGCGGGACGAGGTGCTGCAGCAAATCATCGCTCCCGCCCGCCAATACGGCAAGCCCCTCCGCTTTTGGGGCACGCCCGATAAGCCTTCCGCCTGGCAGCTGCTCATCAAGAACGGCGTGGACATCATAGGCACCGACAAAGTGGACGCCGCCCGGCAGTTTGTCTCCGCTTACCCCCAGCGCTTTTACCAAAACCCGCTGCTGCAACCCGCTTACCTTCCCCAGTACCCAGATTTCCCAGACCGGCCCAAGCACTGCATACTGCTCATTGGCGACGGCACGGGCCTGGCGCAGCTCTACGCAGCCTACACCGCCAACGGCGGCCAGCTTACGCTCTTCAACTTTCGGCACACCGGGTGGGCGCACACCCGGAGCACGGACAGCTACTGCACCGACTCGGCGGCGGGCGCTAGCAGCCTGGCCAGCGGGCAACAGACCGACAACCGGAAAATCGGCCTCGCCCCTGATGGCCGCGCC
>CAZWDL010000169.1:0-12130 GCA_964632995.1 uncultured Saprospiraceae bacterium | reverse complement strand
GGCCACCATAAAGGAGACGTAGGTGGTCGACAGCGGCAGCTTGTAGGAGGTCGCCAGGGCGATCAGCGCGCTGGCGACGGTCAGGTTGACGGCGGCGCGCACCAGGTCGAAGGCGGGCGGTGGTTCTTCGTTCGTATTCTCCTTCAGCTTCTTTTCGGGCATTTTAAAACTGCTTTCGGCTTTGCTCAGCCAGGAAGCTGGTGCCAGCCCTTGTACGCCGGAAGCCAGCCAGCGGGCCCCGCGCACGATCAGCTGCGCCAGCCAGTTGGGGGAGAAGCGCTCCAGCCCTTCCTGCTGACGCCCGAGATTCACCTCCGTCTCGGTAACCGATTGCGCCTTTTTCGAAAACCACAAGGTAAGCGTCATGATGAGGCCGGCGGCCAGGAGCAGATAGGTCTTGGCCGGATAGGCCCGGCTCAGGGCGACCATCGAGTACTCCCGCGGCGCCTCGCCGGAGGCGACCCAGGCGTTGTAAGATTCGAAGCCCGCCACCGGCACCCCGATGAAGTTGACCAGGTCATTACCCGCAAAAGCCATCGCCAGCGAGAAGGTGCCGAATAGCACAATGAGCCGCAGGATGTTGACTCTGAATACGGACAGAAGGATTTGCATGAGGGCCGCCCAGAAACCCAGGGAAAGCAAGAGCAGCAGCCAGGTGTTGTCTTGTACCCAGCCGGTTACGCTGACCGGAATAAAGGAGGCGCCTTTCATTCCTTTGATCAGGAGGAAGTAGGTCATTGCCGCCAGCGCCGCGCCGCTCCACACGGCGCCCACCCAGTTGAGCCGGCGGTGAAACTGGAAGGTGAAGAGGAGCCGCGACAGGTACATCACCAGCGCTCCGATCGTAAAGGCTACCAGTATGGATAGAAAAATACCGAGGATGATGGCCAAAGCGCTGGAGCCGTTGATGTAAGTGGCTATGGAATCGGGTGTCGCGGCGCTCGCCGATTTGATCAGCGCCACCATCACCGCCGCCCCCAGCAGTTCGAAAACGATGGAGACCGTGGTGGAGGTCGGCATGCCGAAGGTGTTGAACAGGTCGAGCAGGATGATATCGGTGAGCATCACGGCCAGGAAAAGGGCCATGATGTCGTAAAACTGGAAGTACTGCGGGTTGAAGATGCCCTTGCGCGCCACCTCCATCATACCGCTGGAAAAGGTGGCGCCCACGATGATGCCCAGACTGGCCACAATCATGATGGTGCGCCGGGTGGCCACCTTGGAGCCGATCGCCGAGTTGAGGAAGTTGACGGCATCGTTGCTTACCCCGACGATCAGGTCGGTGATGGCGAGGGCGAAGAGCAGAAGGACGATGATCAGGAAGATGTCCATACCCCATTGCTGTTGGTGAATATGCAAGTTAAGGTGTGAATGTTACCTGGATGTTAAGAGTGTGATTCTCTTATTTCAGCGCAAATGTCCTATTTGATTTCTTAAATCTTAAAATACCTGAATAAAATTACACAGAGTAATGCAGAGGATACACAGGGTTAATGATAACCCCGTGCACCTCTGCGTAACCAAAAAAGTGTTTCTTTCGGAAAGAAGTTATCCGATGAAAATATATTGTGATTTCTTTCAAATGTATTGTAAAAAAGCGTCATTCTGATCGTTGCGGATCAATTTACCTCCGTACCGCTTGCAAGTGGTAGTAATTTCCGTTCGGGAAATGATAATTAGCGTTCGGATTGATATTATCGGCATCATTCTGCCGGTTTCCGTAATTTTTGACGCTTCCCTCATTCGAGGGGGGAAACTCATTCCCTCCGGATGTGATTTGTCATTGGGAAAAATGGGAATTGGTCCTAGATTGAAAAAAACTCCCGAACCATAAAACGCAGCGATCCGGAAAATACCGCAAAAACAGATTCCCACCATGCCATCCACTACTACCTGCCCAACCCCCACCGCACCGAAGTGGATCGCATCACGGTAAATGCGCCGCCCACCGTCGCCTGGCAGGCCGCCCGCCACTTCGACATGGCCTCCATCCCCTGGGTGCGCTTCCTCTTCGACCTGCGCACCTTGCCCGAGCGTTTGCTTGGTCGCTTACCGCAGGATGCCGACCGGCGCCTGGGCGTCGATTAGGTAGCGGGAGGGGAAACGGGCTTTATGATGCTGGAAGAACGGCCGGGGGAAGAGGTAGTCGTTGGATCAGTGGGACAGTTCTGGCACTTGAACATTCCTTTTGCCGAGGCGAATCCGGAGCAGTTCCGAGCGTTTGAAGAACCCGGCTGGGGCAAACTGGCCTGGGCGATCATCGTCGAACCGCTTGCCGGCGGCAGCAGTATCAGTGTAGAATTGCGCATCACCGCCACCGACGAAGCAAGCTGGCGCCGCTTCCGGCGTTATTACCGGTTGATCGGGCTCTGGTCGCGGCTGATCCGGCGTTCGGTGTTGAAGCAACTGGAGCGCCGCTTGTAGGAGGATGGGAATTCAAGATTTTATAATCCAAAGTCCAAAAGAGATTCAATAGTTCCCGGTTCAACGATTTTCCAGTTCCTTGAACTGTTGAATCATTAATACTGATAGTGTTTCCGGCAGAAAGGTCACTTTCCCTTTTGACCTCCTTGACTTCCTCCTTACCGTTCCTCCCTGCCTTCCCTCCTCCATTCCCGGTCATTTTCCCTATAAAACGGCTCGTTTGCAGAAATTCTCTTACATTAATCCTAAATCTTATTATCTTAAGATCGTGCAGGAAGCGCATTGATATACATCATGGTGTTTTCGACACTTTCACTGGAAGCGATGACCCCATGATTCCCAGTTAAAACGATAACAGCCAAATGAGTAAACCCATTATTTATCTCGCCTTTGCCAACGACCGGGACAATCCCCTCGAAAGTCTGGAAAAGGAAGAACGCGAGATTCGCGATGTCCTGGAGCCCCGGGAAAAGCAAAACCACTTCGAGGTGGAATGGGATTCCTTTGCTACGCGCGAAGTGATTACCAATAAGCTGACCGACTCCGATGTGAGCAGAGACCTGATCATCTTCCATTACAGCGGCCACGCTGATGATAAAGGCTTCGAAACCGCCGGCGATAAGACGATCTCCGCCGGCATGGCTGAACTGCTGGGGAAGTGCCCGCGGCTGAAGCTCGTCGTACTCAACGGCTGTTCCACCCGCCAGCAGGTCGACCTGCTGCTGGAAAAAGGGGTGCCCGCCGTCATCGCCACTCATGCGCCGATAAAGGATCACAAGGCCAAGGAGTTTGGTCGCGTTTTTTATAAACAGCTCGCTGGCTTTGAAAGCATCCGGGAGGCCTTTGATAAAGCCATCGGCGCCGTGAAGTCGATGGAAGGCAGTGAGGAGTTGGTCGTACACCGGGGCATTAAGAAACGCCCGGAAGATCAGTTCGACGATAGCAAACTATGGGGCCTGTTCTACGGTGAAGAAGAAAGGGCGCTGGAAGTTAAACTGCCCGAATCAATGGTGGTAGAAACCGGCGATTTCGAACCTAATGTAGAACTTGAAAAAGTGCTGATCGATGCGGTCGAAGAATATGTAGAGACCATTAAAAAACTGCAGAAAAAGGAAAAAAACTCGCCCGTGCCCGTCGATTATTCCGGGCAGAAGCGCGTGGAGATGATTAAGTCGCTGCCCTATCCCATCAGCGAACCGCTGCGCAACCTGCTGGCGGAATCTACCGAAGAAGATGAAAATGTTTACCGGACGCCTTCGCGCGATCGTCTGATCCTGCTCATCAATCTACACGATAACCTGCTCGACATTTTTTCCTACGTCCTCCTATCTGCCATGTGGGATGCGCTGGCCGGCGAACAACTCAAAGAGCTTCTGACCGAGGATAAAGCGATGCTGAGGAATTTCCTGAATAAACCTTCTTTCGAAAGGAAAGCCGCAGATTACTTTCCGCTCATTCGAGGGGCGCAGGCCCTGATTCAGCCTGAAAACTGTCTGATGACCGAGTTGATCGAGCAGGCCGAATTATTTGGAGAAGGCCGGGAACTAGAGCGGGCCAGCACCGCGATCAGCGACATTAAGGCAAAAGGAGATTTTCAGGATGCCGATCTGTCGGAGATCCGCTTCTTCTGCGTGGAAGCCGAAAAGCAGCTGGCGGCCATGTTTAGAAAGCTGGGCTTTCTGGCGCGTTACAAGATGATTTCGGTAAAGAGCATCGATGTGTTTAAAAACCGGAGCCTGCCGCAGGCGGCTTACATCCACAATGTGCTGCGCCTGGTGGTGAACAGTTCGGAAAAAGACAATCAGCTGATCTTTTACCAGGGCCACTACGAAACCAAGTCGGTTTTGCTGGTGGTCAGAAAACAACTCGAAGAGGAAGAAGAAAACGGCGGAGAATCCGTCACAGCCTCTCTCAACCTGACGCCCTTCATCATCGACGAGCACGCCTTCGAGGCCAGCCGGGCGACGGAAGCCCGTCTTTATCTGCTCGATCACCTGGCTCCGGATGGCGGCGAACAGTTGTACCGCTATATCATTCAGTATCCGGAGGATCAATTGCTGTCGCCGGCCGAGCGGGTAAAGGTTGCAGAGAAAGAGCGCAAGCAAAGTGATTTTCGCTTTCTCAGCAACCAATTCGAGACCTTCTCCTCTTCATTAATTAGCTAATCCCCTACCTATATAATATGAAAAGCCCTTTTAAATTTCTCGATCCTTACACGCCAAAAGATAAACGGGTTTTCTTCGGTCGCGACCGGGAGATAGAAGAGCTCTACCAAAAGCTGATGATGACCTCCCTGCTGCTGGTCTACGGTCTGTCGGGCGCGGGAAAGACCAGCCTCGTGCGCTGCGGCCTGGCCAAACGCTTCCGCGGGCCGGACTGGTACCCGCTGTATATCCGACGCGGGGAAGATATCAACCAGACCATTCATCAGGCTCTCCAGGAAAAAGTCGGAGCGGTTGACGGCGATCATTACCAGGACGATCTGAAAAAGGTCTATGAGCAGCTCAGTAGTGGAGACGAGGATTCCATCACTCAGGTTGCAGAACCTCAGCAGGCCCTTTCGAGCACCCTGGCCGGGGCTATTGACCGGCTCTATGCCAAACACCTGCGCCCCATTTATCTGATTTTCGACCAGTTTGAAGAAATTTTCACCCTCGGCACGGAGGACGAACAGCGCATATTTGCCGAAAATCTGCGCGATCTCATTCACGGTGATCTGCCCTGCAAGGTTATTCTGGTCATGCGCGAGGAATACATCGGCTACCTGTATTACTTTGAAGAGTTGCTGCCGGAAATCAATGACTTCCGGATCCGGGTGGAAACTATGGAAGATAAGCGGATCGCCGAGGTGATTCGCAAATCTTGTGCCGCTTTTAATATCAAGCTGGAGGATGAAGAAAAAGTGCCGGCACGGATCATCGAAAAGCTCCGGGGCAAAGAGGGCGCGGAAAGCGGGCCCCGTTCCCGGATCCAACTGCCTTATTTACAAGTTTATCTGGATGGTCTTTATCAGCACTTGCTGAAAGAAACCCACCCGGCTACTTCCAAGCTGGACGAGCTGCCGCTGCCGCTGCCGAAAATGACTTTAACGGTGGATCAGGTGGAAGCATACGGTAATATTGAAAATGTGCTCGGTGATTTTCTGGACAGCCAGATGAAAAAGATACAGGCGATGGTGAAAACAGCCTACCCCTTGTCTCCAAAAGATTCGGTAAAAGAAGTCCTCGACCAGTTCGTTACCGTCGACGGCACCAAGCGCCCGCTGTACCAGGATGAGATCAGTGTTTCCAAAGCGAAACCAGAGGTGGCGCCAACGATCGTTGATGAACTGCTGGAAGCCCGTATCCTGCGTCCGGATGGAGAACGTTTTGAACTCGCGCACGACGCACTGGCCTTCCGCATCAGCTCCCAACGCTCGGATGTAGAAAAACGCTTTAAGGAAATCGTCGAATTTCTCAAGACCAAATACGAACAGTACAAGCGAAAACTGACCGGCAGGCTCACCGCCCACGAAGTGGCTTTGGTACGCAGCCATCCGGAGCCCAGCCAGATCCAAGAAAAACTCACGCGCTCGGAGTGGCAATATTTCAGGAATAGCGAAAACAGGGTGCTACTTCAGCGCTTCCTTTGGGCGATCGGTGTTTTCGGCGTTTTGCTCCTGCTTTTCCTAAGCTCCCTGGGCTACAATTTTTACCAAGGCATACTCATCAACGAAAAAGATGCGAAAATCGCTGTCCAGGATTCCCTCATCGATCGGGAAACCCGGCTATCGGCGGAACTCAATATTCTGAGCGGAAGCCCTATCGATGAGGCTGAAATCGAAAGGGTTCGGGACCTGATCGAAAAGGACAGCATTAAACTGGCTATCGACAAAATTAATGAAATCCTGCTCAGCCTGTCCGACCGGGAAGAGGAACCGGGGGGTGGGACGTCAACTCCTGTTACATCCCCTGGGGTGATGTCCTGCGACTCTCTCATTCTGCTTACGGAAACCGCCCTGAATGAGGACCCGGAAAATCCCTGCCTGCACAGCGATACCTTCCAGGCCTTCCAGGATGCCTACGAAGCCGGTCGCTGCGCGGGCCTCTCCAAAATGGACGTGCTTTGGGAGCGCATTCAAAGCCTGTCCGGTGACTTTATCGAACGAGGCGACGGTATCAGTTTTTCCAGCAACGCCTATCCGGCTGAAGTGAAAGAGATGTATCAGAAAGCTGGGTGCCTGCTGCCGAATGACGACAGGATACAGAAGCTGATCAGAACCGGTGAATAATAGCATTGATTTTTGTTTGGGCGATGGTAAATGAAGCGTGGGAATTTATCCGTCTGCATACCACAGGCATATCCCCCCCTTAATAATGACGACCTGCCTCGCTTTGAGGTCCGGGCTCCTATTGCATAAATTAGGCTACGGTCGGTGTTTCATTGTGCAATATTTTTTTGGAAACAATACTATGAGAAACAGACTGCGACATATCATTCTCTTATTTCTGCTCTTGATGAATTGGGGCTGTGAAGACTGGAACCTGCAGCGACTGGACTTCGTCAGTCTTATCATAGAAGACCTAGAAGAGGAGGATAACTTTGTCCGTGTGACCAGCCGGATTACCGATTTGGAACGCGAAACGGTGGACGAATATGGACACGTTTGGATCCGGGGCACAGATATGCTGCCGACGATAGAGCAAAACGAAGGAAGAGCAGCCTTCAATAGCCTGCGACCGGAGGAAGCCCGGGATCCTTTCTCTTCCCGAATCGACAAACGGACCCTCGCCCCCAAAACCCCCTATGTTTTCCGGGCGTATGCCCTGATTGGAGGCCGCTGCTTTTACAGTGACAACACCTTAACCTATCAGTCTTCACCGGTGATCCTCCAAACGGACTCCGTTCAGTATGAATCCGGCGACACGGCGACGGTAGAAGGACGTATTATCTTGCTGGATCAGACAGTTGAAGTACTCGACTACGGCCATTGCTGGTCTGCCGGCGATGCGCCGGGGCCAGGCGACAGCCCATGCAGCGCTTTCGGGCCGCTCATTGCTTCGGACAGGGAATTTGTAACGACGATCGAAGCGCTGGAAGACGGGCGTACCTACACCGTGGCACCCTATGCGATCATCCGGCTAGCTGGTAACGATATTGAGGTCTGCTACGGCGAGCCGGTTCGCTTCGAAGCCAGGCTGGGGCAATTCTGGTCTGCACTGCAGATACCGGAAGCCCTCCGTGCACGGGAAGGAGCCCATACTTTCACCTACGGCGACAGCGTCGCTTTTATCGCCGGCGGACTGTTTCAGGATGGACGGGATACCTCTATACTCGACGACTGCTGGCGCTACTCCACAACGACGGGCTGGCGGCCCTGCCGGGAGAAACTGCCGGTAGCGCTGGCTTTTGGCGCTGCCTTCACAATTGATAACAGCGAATACCTGGGTAGCGGCTGGACGAACGGACAGGGAACGCAGGAGGTAGCGATGACCAACCGCTTCTTCACCTTCGACATGGAGGAGGAGCGCTGGCAGGAGGTGCAGCCTCTGCCCGTCCCCCTGGTTTTTGCCACTGGTTTCAGTGATCAGGGATCGGGTTATCTGGGAACAGGACTTGCATTAACCGAATCCCCCTCAACAGGAAATGACACCCTCCTTACTACGGATAACTTCTGGCGTTATGACGCGGGAAGCGAAGGCGGCTGGGAACCTGCTGAGGCATTGGGAGGCGCCCGGCTGGGCATGGTTTCCGTGAAGGCTGCCGGACGGGTATACGTTGGCAGTGGACTGGATCGGATCGGCGTCGCCCGGGGCGAATTCTGGCGCTTTGACGGCAACCGCTTCGAACCGGTGGAGCTGGGCGGCAACCTGGATGCGCGCGGCTTTGGGGTCGCCTTCTCCGATAATACCGCAAAGGGGTACCTGGCGCTGGGTATCGGTCGCAACTTCGAGCTGCCCCGGGATATATTAATGCTTTCTTCGGAGGCGGAAGGCTGGCAGCCGGTACTGGAGTTTCCTGCTCAGGGACGGCTTTTCGCTTCCGGGTTTTCCCTGCAGGACAAACTGTTTTTTGGCTTGGGTGCGCCGCCCGACGGGGAGCCGCTCGGGGATTTTTGGGTGTATACTCCGTAGGTGAGAGGGGGAGGGGGGATATGGAAAATGGGACACCTCGGCACATTAAAAAATGATTATCAAATCCATGATGCATTGTAATCGCATAAAAGAAAGTATTCCTCCGTGGGTATCGCTGCTGGGACTGGCTGGCCTGCTGGTCATCCTGTCGGGCTGTGAGCCCTGGGACCTGGAGCGGCTGGATCACCCGTTCGTGATCACCCGGGAAGCGCAGGAGGTGACGTCCGTTTCGGCGAAGCTGGGAGGAGAGCTCCGCGGGCTGGTTATAGGCCGGGTTTCCCGGCATGGGTTTGTCTGGTCGGCTACCGATCCGGCGCCGGAACTGGATGCGCCCGGTGTAGAAATCGCCGACCTGCGTGGACGGGAAAGCAACGGTCTTTTTTCTTACGACCTTTTTCCGTTGGAAACGCAGGCGACTTATTACTATCGCGCTTTCGCCGTCGTGGAAGGCTATCCGCCCTTTTACGGGGAAGTGATGCAGCTGCAAACTACGCCGGCGTCTCTCGCCATAACCATGGTGCGCATTTCCCGGCTGAGTGAGCAATCGACTACTTTCACCGGCTTACTGGAAGGGCTGCCCCCCGCTGTAGAGGTCGGCGATCATGGGTTTATCTGGTCTTCCGCCAGCCGCCTGCCGGAAGTGGGAGAATGGGATACCCTGCACCTGGGACCTTCCCGGAACAACGGTTGCTTTACGCAAAAGGTGGATTTTGAGTTTCTGGAGGATACGACCTACTACGTGTTCAGCTTTGTGGAAACCGCCGGCCAATCCTTTAACAGCAACCGACTGGCTTTCACCCGTCGGGGCGGCTGGCGGGAATCATCCGCAGGCCTTGAACCGGTATCGAACCGGGAAGGGGCTGTCGCCTTCACGCTTGGGGATCAGGCCTACTTCGGCGCCGGCACAGAGGAAGGAGAGCCGGGAAGGCGGTTTTGGTCGCTCAGTAGTCAGTCCGGCGCGCAGCCTGCGCCGGAACCCGGGCTGCCGGGGGAAGGACTGGCGTTCGGAGTGGGATTTGCACTGGCAGGAAAAGGCTACGTGGGAACCGGTCTTACTACCGGAGACAGACTGATAAAGGATTTCTGGGTGTTCGACCCTACGCAGCCGGACCCCTGGTCCGCTCTAGCGGACGTTTTTCCGGGCGAAGCCCGGCAGGGGGCGGTGGCTTTCGTGATTGGCAGCAGGGCCTACGTCGGGCTGGGTAGAAATGAATCCGGCGAAGCCCTCGCCGATTTCTGGGTCTATGAATCCGGTACAGGATGGGCGCCTTTGAATGCGGATAACCCGGGGCCTTCCGCCCGTTCCGACGCCGTGGCTTTTGTCCTTGAGGAACGAGCCTATGTGGGGGTGGGAGTTAGCGGAGGTTTTACCCGGGAGAAGGATTTTTATCGCTACGATCCGGTCTCCAACCGCTGGGCGCCGATCGCGGGTTTTCCGGGCGATGCCATCGACGGGGCCGTCGCTTTTACCGCCGGCGGGAAGGGCTATGTCGGTCTGGGCAGTAGCCTCTTCGGCGCGCTCAGAGATGATTTCTGGGCATACCGGCCCGACCTGGAAACCTGGGAAGCCGTGGATCCGTTTCCGGGGGCGCCGCGACTGCACGCGCTGGCCTTCACCCTGGATAATACCGGGTGGATCGGCCTGGGCAGCGGTCGCTTCCAGCCGCCGGGAGCCGAATTCTGGCAACTGCCGGGCGATGAGGTGGAGCAGCTGGAATTGGCGGAGGAGTTGTGTCCGGAATGAAAAGGTTCAAGGTTGAAAAGTTCGAAGAGGGTTTAGAGTTCCGTAAATGCTAAAATCAACAGTACGTATGATATACAGAAAGATTACTGTTCCTACAGGTTGGAAAAGGGTGCTTCCCGCTTTGTGGCTGGGGTTGCTGCTTCCGCTGCTCGCGAATGCGCAGGATCAGCCGGCTTCTTTAGGGACGACGACGGCGCCCTTGCTATTTCCGCTGGACACCTTTCGACAGACGGTCGTTGCGGAGATCGACCTGGCGGCCGGAACCGATTCGCCGGTGACCGATACGGTAGCTTTTGCCGGAAGGCTGAAGCAAATTTCCATGGCCCGGGAGGGGTTGAGCACCTGGGATTCTACCGCTTATTTTGTCGATGACCCGCTTACCCTGGAACGCGGTGATATAATCATTTCGTACCGGCTCCCGCCCACCCGGGAGCAGGAATTTTATGAGGTCCGGGTTTCCTTTTCACTAAACGGCGCGCCGTTGCAACCCGACCCCCGTTACCTGCGGGGCGCGGTCGGCAGCGGCATTGAGGTGGCGGCCGGCGAAGAAATCAAAGAGATCGCGTGGACAAACCTGCTGGAGCAGTACATCAACCTGAATGGTGAACTCCGGATGGAACTGACGGTCGTTCTGCACGGAATGATCCCGGGCTGTCTGGAAGTCGACTGTACCGCGGGGATGCCTGCCTTCAACCGCAAGCCTTTCCTATGGGCAGGCATTGCCGGAGCAGCTCTGATCGGAGTAGGGCAAATATTCGATAGCCGGGCAGATGATAAATATGAGGATTACGCCAACTTCAAGCCGCTGGACAATCCGGAAACTGATCCGGAAGACTTGTACCAGGATGCCAATGGGGATCATCACACCTACCTGGCGCTGACCTACGCCGGTATCAGCGTACTGGCGGTCGACGCCGTCTGGTACCTCATCAAGGAGCTATCCCATCAGCGGAAAGTACGCCGCTACCGGGAATGCTGCCGCGACAACGCCCTGACGATCCGGCCGGTGGTGGATTTACCCCAGGGGGATGGGCTGGCGCAGATGGGATTGAAGATCAGATTGAATTTTTAGAAAAACAGCATATGAAAGCGATAAAAAAATTATGGCTGTTACCTCCTTTGCTGTTGTGTCTGGGAGCGGCATTGGCTCAAACGCCGGCCGATCTAATTCGTGAAGGAAAGGAGGCCGTAAGGGAAGGTAACTTACTGGAAGCCTACTTCAATTTCCGGGCGGCGCAATCGGCGGCCGCCGTACAGTCTGATTTGTACTGGGAGGCCCGGGATTCGCTGCGTTCCGTTGTCGGTGAAGTCCGGGAGGAGTATAACAACTTCCGAAGCCGTATCAGGGCGCTCGAGGAGAGGATCAGAAGGATGGAACTGGAGAGTGAAAACCTGTCACTGGATTTGCAAAATATCCAGGAGGAACTGGATGAGCAGACCAGGTTTTTGAAGGCACAGTATCGCCGCGCCGAGGCACAGCGACTGACTATCCTGGCGATTCAGAAAGTGGAACAAGGCAGCCCGGAGGAAGCGCTACGGCTGGCTTATCTGGCGGAGATGCTTGCCGAAAAGGACGCCGGCATGAGTAAATCAGGTATGACCCGCGCTTTCGGTGACGCTGTTTTCCGGTATCGCAGCGGCCGGGTTTCGATTGAGGCACCCCTGTTGAATGTGGCCTTTTTACCAAAAACCGGACGGATAATAGCGGCAGGTCAGCAGGGAAATATTACGGTTTGGAATAACGATGATACCCACCTCACGCCTTACAGTACTTTCCAAAATACCCCCGCACTGCTGACTGCCGGCTATTCCGATGATGGCGATTATCTCTACACTACCTCTATCGCCG
>CAZWDL010000168.1:0-12130 GCA_964632995.1 uncultured Saprospiraceae bacterium | reverse complement strand
TCTCTAACGAAGGACAGGCGGAAAAGAACGAGTCTATGGTAGTAGAGATTTAGTGGCGAAGGCACTAGCCTCGTCGCTACTTGATCACCGTCCTCCCCGATTGCGCGATGAGCGCGGCTGTGCCCGGGGTTGCGGCCTCGGCGGTGCTACGCGTTGCTGGTAATTCCGGTAGGTCTGGGTTCGTTGTTGGCCGCGTTGCCGGTTTTGGTTGTAGCGATTCAGCTGTGAGCGGTCGACACTAGGTCGTGTTTGTGGTTGTTGAGTCGGTTGCCGGTCGCGTGTTGGTGGCAGGTTTTGCCATTGTCCATTCTCTCGTGATTGCCAGTTTCCGCTCTTGTCTCGCTGGTAAACATTACCACTCTTGTCGGTATAGATGTTATTAGGCGGTCGCGTAGTAGGACCTGGCCGCGTATCCGGTCGTGTATCCGGCCTGGTGCTCGGCCGGCTTTCAGGCCGTACATCCGGGCGCGTGCCGGGCCGGCTTTCTGGCCTGGTGCTTGGCCTTGTTCCACCGGGTCGGGCATCCGGTCGCGTCATGGGGCGAGTTACCTCATTAGCTCTTACTGACCGGTCGTGGCGCTGTGCGTAAAGATTGCTGGGCCTGGTGGCCGGTCGTGCCGTTGTGGTCGGCCTGCCGTCTGGCCGGGGACGGTTAGCGGAAGGCCGCTGCTGCGGTCCGTAATAGCCGTTATGCATGCCCGGATAGTGGGCTGGCGGGTGGTAGTATCCGGGGCCCCACCATCCACCGTAATAAGGAGGGCGATAGCCGTAGCCAGGAGGCCGGTAATAATACGGAGGCCGGTACCAGCCGCCGGGACGTCCCCAGCCGATCGACCAGCTCATGCTCCATCCGTGCCAGGGGTTGTAATGCATGTTGAACCCCCAGGTCCAGTGACGTGGATAGTAATAACTGCCGTACCAAGGCCGGTAAGACCAGCCGGTACCGTAGACAATTGTGGGGCCATGCACGTAGCAACCCGTGTATCCCGGGGTATAGCCCACATAGACCACCTCCGGCGTATGATCGTAAATATGAACGTACTTGACGTTGTAAACCGGACTGCTCGGTGGGATTTTTGCTACTTCCCCCGGGCGTTCCACAGCGACTTTCCAGGGGCCTCTGGCATTGACCGATTCGAACCATATGCCGTTATCAACGCAGTAGAATTGGTTGCCTACTTTGAGTACGGTGCCGGCTGTGTTAACCGCATATTCCATTTCTGTACCCGGTACCAGTTCAAAGCGGGGAGCGCCGTCATAGGTTACTTCTGTGCTTGCTTCCTGCCGGTTGACCGTTGCCGTTTCCGGAATATAGGCATCGACGATAGCTTCTTTGGCTGCTTCTGTTCCGGCGACATAGGCCAGCGCGATATCCCGGTCTGATCCTTCCGGAATATCGGCAAAACCTTTAGGTAATTTATCGGCTTCGTGGTATTTCCACGGACCATCCATGCTGCGGCTGTTGTACCAACGGCCGGAAAGGTTGATATAGTAATCCTGCGAATTAATGTCAAGAAAAACCAGGCTTTCCGTATTCTCCATGTATAGGAGATCGGTACCGGTAATAGGCCGGAAGTCAGGCTCCCCCTTCGACTGAATGAGCTCGGCGGGTTCGGTACGTACAATAATTTCCGGTGTTGAGGCAGGATCGATCTTGCCACCTAGCAGATCATCCGATGATTCTTGTTCCTGCGATTCCTTATTTTCTTTCTCCAGTTCCTTTCCCAGCTTCTGAATCTTGCCGGGCGGTCTGGCCTCGTAAGTCCATCCCTCAAGCAGGGTGGAACTGACAAACCACAGTCCGTCTCCGTAGAGGTAGTATTTATTGTTTCTGTCGTACTGTACAATGAAGAAGGGCGTATTGATAACCCGTTTGAAGTTCTTCTCGTAGTCCCGCATTTGCGGCGCACCGTCAATCACTACCATAATAGCCGGTTTGCGGCTGTAAATGATTTCCGGCGCCTTGTTATTGAAATCTTCCGTTAGTTCACGGGTTTCCTCGGCCACATCCAGGGATGCCAGCAGACGGTCTAAGGATATTTTGTAATCTATTGTGGGCAATTCCGTCTCCAGCAGTTCCCGGATCATTTCGATATCTGAATCCCCGTCCTCCGAATCGGGAAAGCGAATGATAGGAACCTGAATGTCCTCAAAGGCGCATAACCGGTCGGTCCGGTCACAAACTACCCGGCTTTCAAGCCATACAGCGCCGAAGATCGGTTCGGTAGCGCCGGAAGGTATAACGGAAATCGCCGCCCGCCCCGAGATCTGATTGTCTTCCATGTTTTCCGGTTGGGGCTGGTACAGGGTTATTTTCCCTTTTTCCGAGTCAATAATTATCGGCCATGTTTCTTCGGCCTGCTGTCCTGTCAATTGGGCAGGAAGCATAATACCTATTAAGAACAGGCTTGTCAGTATCCATTTTCCAAACATGGTTATTGGATTTTGTATGAGCAACCGGATCCTGGTAAAGGAAAGATCGGTTTAATGAAAAACTAAAATAAAGATTGAGTGCCGGAGACTCCGTTAGCTTCGGCCTCCAAAGAGAAGCATTGTATAAAACGGGCGAATGGGTGAGTAACTGTAAAACGCAAATATACGGAAATTAGTTGCTCTAACCGGGAAGAACATTTCAAGAAAACAGCTGTTCTACTTGGGAAAATCAGCAGGACTTCCTACATTTTTCTTTAATGAGCCCGTCAACGCCTATGCAAGAACTTTGGAGCTACTTTAAAAATCTTTTTAATCAAGCGGAATCGAGTTCTCCTTCCGAACCGCTTATCCACGAAATGATTGAGCGCAGCGAGGCGGAGCGGGAAGACTACGATCAGTGGAAGAATCAGCTCGTCTGTCGACGCTTACAGGACTGGCTCAACAATCAGTACGCCATCTACTGTGTCGCCCCCGACGATATCGATGAGGCGCTGGATTTTCTGGACACCCCCTCCTCCAAGGGCTTTGTGGTCCATTTCTTTAAAACGCGCTACAGCGAACGTGACATACAGCACTTCTTCGACTACCTCAAGGAGCAGGTGCTGGCGCTTAATTACCGCACCCAGATTTCGGACTTGCGCACTTATCAGCGTCCCGACTGGGTGGAAACGGTGCAGCGGCATTATCTCAAACCCCGTCCTCCCTTTATGCGCAAAGATGTGGAGCTGAAAGCCTCAGGCCTGCCCCTTGAGAGGTTCGATCAGCGCTTCGGCAACGTGATGATCGAAATGGACATGCGCAATGAACGCCCGCACTATCTCAAATTTCGAGCGACCTCCTATAAGGATCATCTCTTTACCGAAGCCGAAGAATTTCGGGACCTGATGCAGGCGATACTGGTTTGACTGGATGCTTGATGCTGGGCCGGGCGCCGTCGATTTGTCAACTGCCAACGCTCTGTTCTTCAATTCCGCCACCCCTTCTTCTCCTGCTCGATATGTTTCACGACAACTTCAACGCCATACTTTTCTCGTAAGTGCTTCGCCAGCTGATCGGCCGCATAGACCGAGCGGTGCTGGCCGCCCGTACAGCCGAAATTGACCTGCAGGTCGGTGAAGCTGCGCTCGATATAGTTTTCCACTGCCTCATCGACGATGCGGAAGGCGTTGTTGAGGAAATCGTCGATGCTGCTGTGGTGTCGCAGGAAATTAATGACCTGCTCGTCGCGGCCCGTCAGCTTCTTATAGGGTTCATAGCGGCCGGGATTATGGATAAAACGGCAGTCGAAGATAAAGCCGCCGCCGTTGCCGGAGGGGTCTTCAGGGATACCCTCGTATTTGTAAGAGAAGCTGTTGACAGCGATGCGCAGCAGGCTGGAAGCCCCCTTGATTTTGTCGAAGGGCTCGAACTGTTTGGATTCGATCAGATCCAGCAGACTACGCCGGAGTTCGGGAAATTCGATGGGCAGTTCTACGTGATCGAGCACCCATTTGACATTGCGCAAGGCAAAAGGGATACTTTTCAGGAAGTGTTCCTTGCGATGGTAGAGGCCCCGGAAGCCGTAGGCGCCCAGTACCTGAATCGAGCGCATGAGCACGTAGCCGTAGTAGAATTTGATAAAGCGATCGCGGTCGATGTCGATGAGCTCCGAGGCGGCGTCGAGGTAATGTTCCAGCAGTTCGGTCCGGATGTCGGAAGGAATGTTGGCTTTGGCCTGCCAGAGCAGGGAGGCCAGATCATACTGCAGCGCCCCTCGCCGTCCGCCCTGATAATCGATAAAAAAGGGCGTGCCCTCCTTGACCATAATGTTCCGGGTCTGGAAATCACGGAACATGAAGAAATTACTGTCGGCCTCCAGCAACCAGTCGCCCAGGCGGTGAAAGTCCTCTTCCAGCCCCTGCTCATCGAAGCCGACGCCGGCAATCTTGAGGAAGTAGTATTTGAAATAGTTGAAATCCCAAAGCATCGACTGTTTGTCAAAGGAAGCGCGGGGATAACACAGGGCGTAGTCCAGGTCCTTGCCTCCTTCGATCTGCAGGCGCGCCAGTTGCTCCACGACTTTTTTGTAAATCCGGACGAGGTAGTCGGGGAAGTAGTCGCCCTTTTGCAGCAGGTAGCTGTATAAAGTGGTAGAGCCCAGGTCTTCCTGCAGATAGACGCCGTCCCGGAGGTTTTCGGTATAAATCTCCGGCACCGGCAGTCCTTTTTTATGGAAATGCCGGCTGAAGCCCAGAAAGGCCTTATTTTCCTTTGTGTCCGGCCCGTAGGTGCCGATGGCGGTATGCTCACCGTTCTTCAGGCGGTAGTAGATGCGGTTGGAGCCGGAGGGCGCCAGCGGCAGAAAAAGCTCGGGCTGCCGGCCGGCCCAGGATTCGAACAAATCGGAAAGGGCGTATTCTATCTTCACGGATGCCATAAATGATCACCATTTTTCAAGGTGCAAAGGTACGTAGAAAAACAGTCATGCCAAATGCACCTGCCGTCGCCCGTTCTGATGTCGAAAGAGCTTACCGTATCGATTACCCATATCTTTAGTCGGGGCTGAACTTCTGCGGTTCTACAGTTCCTCCTCGCCCATCCTTCGGTGGGTCGGGTAAACCCCATGGAATTCGCGAAACGACTATCCCACGGGGTAAATGTTCTTCGGTTCTGAACTGTTTAGCGAAGTTTTAGTCAAAATTTTACACTTACAGAACTACAGAACAGAAGAACCGCAGAACAGAGGAACAGAAGGACCGCAGAACAGAGGAACAGAAGAACGAGGGCGGGAAAAAAGTGCCCCAAACCGACTTATGGGTAATCAGTACGGGGGTTATCCCGGGTTGAGGGGGCCTTGACGACAGGTGCTGTTGCTAATAATCCAGCGGCCGGATAAGAAAAAATCCATCATCTCCTTGCTTTTGATACAGCGGCATGAGAATACGGCCGTCGGCTTCGGCGTAGATGGCTCCGTTTTTATCATAGGCCAGAAGCTCTCCTCTTTTGACAGGCTGGAAATTGTCGAAATTGGGGGCCATGCGGAAATTATCGCCGGGATGGATGGAGTGGGTGGTAATGAGTTGAGCAACCCTGGGGAGGTTTTTTGAGTATTCGATGAGGAGTTCATCGTGGCGGTTTTCCACGTCATCGGCGCGCACGCAGCCAATGGAGCGCAGGCAATTGGTGATGGCGGCGATAGCGCGGTTGATGGAGAGCGGATCATCGTGCTGTCCCGATTCAAAGGCGATGGCTACCGCGTGGTTATCAAAATTTTCGCTGTTGAAATAATGGAGAGAAGTTCCACGTATGCCTTGGAGCAAGCCCTTGATGACGGGCGCGTGTAACTCTACGGCTATACGCACACTCTCGGGGTCATCGGAAACAACAGAGAAGATGCCGCCGTGGGCCGTTGTCGTATGTAGATCGAGTAAGAAGAAACGCTCGGGTTTGTATTCCTTTATCTCTCGTTCGATCAGGTCGATGAGGTCGTGTAGTTCGCGGTACTCCGCCTGCAGGGATTCCCGAGGCTGCCGGCGCACCCATTCGATGTTTTCCCTGGTCCACAAACGGTTGAGGTCACGTTCGATAAAGCGCTCGCCCCGGGCGATAGCCTGCATGTTGCCCCGCAGGCCCAGCAAACGACCCCGGAAGGAAAAATGGGGGTTGATCTGCGGCTCCACGTCCAGCAGGTTAAAAATGATCTCCAGCGCCCGGATGCCTGCCGGTTCGTTGCCGTGAATCCCCCCCAGGCATACGAGGAGCGGACCGCCTTCTTCACCGGTGTATCGTCCGATGATGCGTTCTGCCGGTTCGGTGCTCTGAGGCTTAGCTGTACACGTCTCTTCTACGGATCGGGTCATATAATTCTTTTTCCTTAGAGCGTGTTTAAATTTCGTTTTCGAGTTCCAAACGGATGGAAGGATGAAATTTTAAACATGCTCATACCTGCGGTGGCCTTCTTCCTTTCGGAAAGAAAGCAATCTTATTGCCTATAAATGTAATAAAACCGCGTTAAAAAGCGGCATTCAGGTGAGATAGAAACATAGACGAGTTTATGGAATCAACAAGCTGGCCTGGAGCAAAGTTGTTCTATAATCCGGATTAACGCTGATCTTTCCAGCGCCAGAGATAGCGGCAGGCGTAAGACCGGTAGGGACGCCAGGCTTCAGCGATTTCTGTCAGTTCCCGGTACAATTGCCGTTTGGGGAGTTGTTCGTCTACCTCGTAAAAATCAATCATCATCCGGCGAATACCGAGGTCATCGACGGGGAATACATCCGAACGCCTCAGGGTAAAGATGAGAATCATCTCCACTGTCCAGCGACCGACGCCTTTAATTGGGGTGAGCTCCTGCAAAATACTTTCATCCTCATAGCCCGTCCAGGTACGGCGTAGTAGTTGTTTGTCGAGGAAGTAACGGGCAATATTTTGTACGTACCCGGCTTTCTGACGGGAAAGCCCGGCGGATCGCAGCGCGTCGATACTCATATCCAGTATCTCACCGGGCTCCGGGTAAGCGCCGGGGAATAACCCCAAAAAGCGGCGGTGGATGGCGTCGGCTGCTTTTACGGATAATTGTTGACTGATAATGGCGCGGATCAGGTTGGAATATACGTCGGGCTGTTCTGCTTTAAGCGCAGGAAAGGGAGTGGATTCCAGTACGGAACGGAGTACGGTATCCCGGGAGAGATGCTGAACAATAATTTGCTGCATAACGGAATCCTGAATCATTCCGCGCACAGCAGTTGTCCTTCAGGCAATGGCTCGCTCTTTATCGAGGCGCAATTCGAGATATTTGGCCCGAAAGCCCATTTCCTGATAAAGCTGAAGCGCGGGATTGTCGGGCTCTACGTGCATAGCGAGGTTGCCCTGCGCGTGGTGAATCGCCTTGCTCATCAGTTCATGAAGTACTGCTTCAGGTTGCTCGCAGTGTTTATCAATGGCGACATAGACGCAAATATTCTCTGGGTTATAGCCTTCCATGCCGGTTCGATTTACTACGATGGCGGCAATGATGCGCTGTCTTTGCATGGTAACAACGACAAAACCTCCAAAAGAAGGTTTGCGTTTGAGTGCATAGTCCAGGGCTTCCTGGACAGCTTCGCAACTGTTTTTGTTCTGGGTGCAGAGAAAGTCAACGATAGCTTTCTTTTCCAACTGACTCATACCCGTGAATGCATTAAAAGTGGTCGTCTGGCGGCTCATAGCAATTAGTAGGTTTAGAAGGTCCTCAATGCTTGAAATTAGACTTGTAAAGTGAATGTGTTCACGGGAAGAGTGCGGCTCGTACAAATAAGAAAAGGCTTTTCTTACTTTTCTTTTGAGAAAAGCAGGAAAAGAAAATAAAGGGATAGCAATTTACCGGTTTCTAAGTAGAGAAAGCTTGAAAATACATCAGCTTTTTTCGAAAACAAGTCATTCGCTCAACCGGCTAAATCATTTCGCACTTAAGCGAAGCTTGGACATGTTTTATTACTTTTGTCACGCTCTTAAATATACCAAATATTTTAAAAGAAGAAGAAAACTAGCGCATGAAAAATATCTTTTTATTCTATATCGGGATTTTACTTACTCTTTCACTGGGTTTTTCACCGGGTGAAAACTGGAAAAATAAGGTAGATCCGGTATTATTGGAAGAGTTGAAAAAAAAGGAAGTAACAGAAATGCTCGTCGTTCTGCAACAGCAGGCTGATCTGGAGGGAAACCTCTCCTTCCGGGATAAGGTCCGGAGAGGACGCTTTGTGTTTGAAAAGCTGCGGCAAACGGCGAAGCGCAGCCAATCGGGCGTGCTTCGTCTGCTATCGGATGCTGGAGTTCCCTTCCGGCCCTTCTCGGTTGTTAATGCGGTGTGGACAAAAGGTGATGTGGAACTGCTCCGGCGCATCGTCCTGCGACCGGAAGTAGCCCGGGTGGAAGCCAATCCCTCCTACACTTTCCACTGGCCAACGGCTGCTGAAGATCAACTTCGCCTGCGGGACGGCATCGAATGGGGAATCCGCCAGATCGGCGCCGATCAGGTGTGGAACCGGGGTGTCAGAGGCGCCGGCGTCGTCGTCGCCGGCGCCGATACGGGCTACGAATGGCAGCACCCCGCCCTCAGCAAACAGTATCGCGGCAATGCCGATGGGGCCATTGATCACCACTATAACTGGCACGACGCCATTCACATGATCAATCCCATTCACAATGACTCCATCGTCACCCCCGATCTAAACCCCTGCGGACTGGATTCACGGACGCCCTGCGATGACAACGGCCACGGCACGCATACCATGGGAACTATGGTGGGCGACGACGGTATGGGCAATCAGATCGGCGTGGCGCCGGAGGCCTCCTGGATCGCCTGCCGCAATATGGAACGTGGCTTCGGCTCACCGGCAACCTATATCGAATGCTTCGAATGGTTTCTGGCACCCACCGACCTCGACGGCAACAATCCCGATCCTGCCCGTGCGCCACACGTCGTCAACAATTCCTGGGGTTGCCCACCATTCGAAGGTTGTAATCCTGGTAATTTCGGCACGATGGAAAGGGTAGTGGAAAATCTGGAAGCCGCAGGTATCGTAGTAGTCGCTTCAGCAGGTAATAGCGGCTTCAAATGCAGCACCGTCGATGATCCGGCGGCCATCTTCGGCGAAACCTTCACCGTGGGTGCAATCAAGCCCAACGACTCCATCGCTACTTTCTCCAGCCGCGGCCCGGTGGTGGTAGACAGTAGCTTCCGCATGAAACCCAATATTACGGCTCCGGGCGTCAGCGTGCGTTCCGCGCTGCCCGACAGCGCCTACGCTTCCTTCAACGGAACCTCCATGGCCGGCCCCCACGTCGCCGGCGTCGTCGCCCTGATGATCTCCGCCAATCCCGAGCTGGCCGGCCGGGTCGCCCTCATCAAACAGATCATTCAAGAAACCGCGGTGCCGGTGGCCGATACAGTGACCTGCGGAAATGTGGCCGCTGGTATTGTACCCAATAATACCTATGGCTACGGCCGCATCAATGCCCTGGCCGCGGTGGAGCGCGCTACGGAGCTGACAAATATCGATCCTGCCGCCGGAGAGGTGCGGCTAAGCCTCTTCCCCAATCCTGCCGATGAGTCTGCCTGGCTGCGGGTTGAAGGTTTAAACGGAAACTTTCAACTTGAGCTTTACGACGCCGCCGGACGCCGGCTGATGGTTCGGAAATTGAGAATCAATAATGAGTACCAGGAGGAAGACATAAACCTGGAAAGGCTCGCTCCGGGGATTTACTTTTATCACCTGCGCGGAGTGGAGAACCAGTGGTCGGGCAGCATAGTGGTGAAATGACCGGTTTTTAAGTGGAACAGCCAAACAAACATCGGGATGAAATAAGAGTTGTTCATAAATGAACAGACCGGCTATTAATTAAATTTCATCCTCATGCCTGAAGTCGTCGCCAGCCTCGAAGGGGCGAAAAAAATATACCGCACCGGAGATACAACGATCACGGCGCTTGATACCACCACCATGGAGGTGCGCAGTGAAGAACTGGTTTTACTGGAGGGCCCGTCAGGGTCAGGAAAAACCACCTTATTATCTCTCATCGGATGTGTCATTTATCCTTCGGAGGGAAAGGTATACGTCCGCGAAACCCTCACCAGCGAACTCAGCGACCAGCAGCTTTCCCACCTGCGCCTGCACAACATCGGATTTGTTTTCCAAAACTTCAATCTCATTGCTCCTTTCTCGGCCCTCGATAATGTGGCCTTTCCCATGCGCCTGCTGGGAAAGAGCGGCCGGGCGGCCCGCCGGGAAGCCCTGCAACAATTGGAAAAACTGGGATTGGCGGACCGGCGCGGCAACCGCCCGCACGAATTGTCGGGCGGTCAGAAGCAACGCGTCGCCATCGCCCGGGCGCTGGTCACCCAGCCCGGTATCCTCCTATGTGATGAACCGACGGCTTCGCTCGACGCCGATGCCTTCCACCGCATTATGAGCGAGCTGAGAGAACTGAGCCGCGAGGGCAAAGCCGTGGTCGTAGTAACGCATGATCCGCGCCTGCGGGAGTACGCCGACCGGATTATCCGGATGGAGGACGGACGGGTGTTGAAGGGGGACGGAAAGGATTGAAGGTTTACCCGACTATCTCGCTACGCGATCTGGTCGGGATTGGAGGATCACCCGCCTTCGCCCTTGCGGGCAACGGCGGGCGAAGAAGGATTGAGCGCACTTCGAAAAACTATATCATGAATATCAAACAGGCTTCAACGTTACTTTTCTTGTTTACCGGGTCGCTGTTCTCCTGTAGTAACGGCGAAAAACCCTCGAATGAGGAACAGGCCAGGACGGAATATAGCCAAGCGATACAGCGCATCCGGAACCCGGCGGAAGTGACGGCGCTCGGTAAGGTCATCCCCGAAGAAGAGGTGCTGGAACTCAATTTTGAAACAGGCGGCCAGGTGGCGCAAATCCTGGTGAAAGAAGGAGAGTCGGCGGCTGATGAGGAATTATTGATCACCCTGGATACCGACCTGGAAGAAAATGAACTGCAGAACCTGGAGACGCAACTGCATCTCAACAGGCTGGAACAGCAGGAGGCGCGCGCTCAGGTCGCTTACTACGAAAAAGTGCTCGGCCGGCAGCAGCAAACCTATCAGCGGCTTCAACGCTCGGTGGAAGCCGATGCCCTGCCCGCCAGCCAACTCGATCAAACGGAACTCGAACTGCTGAACAGCCGTCATCAGATTGATCAGCAGCAACGACAGGTACAGCGCCTGGCTCTGCAGGAACAACAGCTGCGCATCCGGCTCGACGAGGTACGGCTGCGCCGCCGGCAGAAGCAGCTCTATACTCCCGGAGCCGGTAGCGTGATTCGCTGGGAAGTGCGCACCGGCGCCGGGGTGCAGGCTTTCCAGGTGGTCGGCACCTTCGCACCTGCCGGCCCCCGGCTGGTGGAAGCCGAAGTGGATGAATATTTTGCCGGCAATATGGCGGTGGGGCAAAAGGCCATCATCAAACGCGAGGGCTTTTCCGATACGCTGGCACATGGCGAGGTCGTCTTCACCGCTCCCAACCTCAGTGATAAATCCATCCTTTCCGAGGATAACACCCAGTTCGAAGACCTGCAGGTGCGCCGCATCAAGATCCGGCTGAAAGACGGAGAGGAGCTCTTGCTTGGAATGAAAGTAGAAGCCATTATTCAAATATCAGAAAACCGCTGACCGATGTTCCGCCTGGCATTACAATTCATGAATTACGATAAACCTAAAACTTTTGGGGCAACGCTGGGTGTCGTCGTCGCCATTTTCCTGATGGGGCAGCAGGCCGGTGTCTTCCTTTTCCTCACCGGACTGATGACGGCCCTGGTCGATAACTCCAAGGCCGATATCTGGGTGACCAACGACAAGGCCCGCGACGCCAACCGGCTGGGTACACTCGATATGCGCTACGCCCGCGAACTGCGTTCTATTCCCGGGGTAGCGCTGACGGCGCCCCTGCTGCTGGCCGGCGCCAGCGCCAAATTGAAAAACGGTGAGCAGTTGCCTGTACAACTGGTGGGCGCCGAAGTGCCGGAGTTTCTCATAGAACCCTGGAAAGTGGTCCGGGGCGACAAATACGATTTACTGGACTACGGCGGCGTGTCTGCCGATATGTTCGACCTCAACAGCATCGATACCCTGCTGCCCGGCGAGCCGCTGGAGATCAACGGCGAACGCGCCTACGTCCGTGCCGTCACCCGCGGCGCCCGCGGCTTCGGCGCT
>CAZWDL010000167.1:0-12465 GCA_964632995.1 uncultured Saprospiraceae bacterium | reverse complement strand
CGGAAAGCGGAATTCGGAAGTGGGAAGTGGGAAGTCGGAAAGCGGAAAGCGGAAGTCGGAAGTGGGAAGTCGGAAAGCGGAAAGCGGAAGTGGGAAGTGGGAAGTGGGAAGTCGGAAAGCGGAATTCGGAAGTGGGAAGTGGGAAGTCGGAAAGCGGAAAGCGGAAGGCGGAAGGCGGAAATCGGAAGTCGGAAATCGGAAGGCGGAAGTGGGAAGTCGGAAAGCGGAATTCGGAAGTGGGAAATCGGAAAGCGTCCGCCTTCACCGAGGCTCCGGCGAGCAGTGAAAAATTGAATAAATTGAATAAATTGAAAATCGAGTAGTATATGAGTAAGGTACGCTCCCTGTTGGAAAATATTGGCTTTTCAGCCCTGTTGACGCTGTTAGCATTCTTTCCCTCTTACTTTTCTGCACAGCAGCTGCCGGTAGAAGACATCAACCCCGACCTGCTCAGCAAGTTTTGGTCGGCCGACTGGATTACGCATCCCACTGCTTCTACGCAGGACTGGGGCATCTTCCACTTCCGGCGTGGCATACAGTTAGACGAGGTTCCGGAACGACTGGTGGTGCATCTTTCGGGCGACAATCGCTATCGTTTTTACATCAACGGCCGCGAGATCGTACATGGCCCCGCCCGCCACGATCTGGATCACTGGCATTATGAATCGATTGATATCGCCCCTTTTCTGCGGGAGGGCGATAACGTGCTGGCGGCGGTGATCTGGAACTTCGGTGAACACCGTCCGGTGTTTCAGCAGTCGCACGCCACCGCTTTTTTGCTACAGGCGGATGATCCAAAATACAGCAGCTTCAATACCGGTGAGGAGGACTGGAAAGTGTACGGCAATGAAGCTTATTCCCCGGAGGTGGAGGCCATCTATGCGTTGCAAACTTTCCACGTCACCGGCCCCGGCGAGCGCGTCGATGGAAAGGAGTACCCCTGGGGATGGGAGCAGGCGGACTATGACGATAGCGACTGGCCGCCCGCCCGCAACCTGGCGCGCGCGCATCCGGCCGTGGCGGGCACCGGGCACAACTGGGGCCTCACGCCCCGCCCCTTGCCGCTGATGGAAGAAAGAGTAGTCCGGCTGGCCCGGGTGCGCCACTCGGAAGGCGGTACAGCGCCGGACGCCTTTCTGGAAGGCATTGCGCCCATGGTGATTCCCGCAGATTCCCGCGTCATCCTGCTCTTCGATCAGGATCAACTGACCAACGCCTACCCGGTATTGTCGACCAGTGGCGGCGCGGGGAGCTTCATTACGCTGACCTATGCCGAGTCGCTCTATTTGCCGGAAGGCAATAACCGCAAAGGAAATCGCGATGTGGTGGAAGGCAAAGTGATGAAAGGACAGCAGGACGTGTTCCTGCCCGACGGCGGGGAGCAGCGCACCTATACCCCACTCTGGTTCCGCACCTACCGCTATTTGCAACTGGAAATAGAGACAGGTGAGGAACCGCTGACCCTCAACGATCTCTACGGCCGCTTCACCGGCTATCCCTTTGAAGAGCAGGCGTCCTTCAGCAGTGATGATGATGCTCTGGCGGATATCTGGGAGGTCGGCTGGCGCACGGCCCGCCTTTGCGCCGGGGAAACCTATTACGATTGCCCATACTACGAGCAGTTGCAATACGTCGGCGACACCCGAATTCAGGCCCTTATTTCACTTTACGTTTCCGGCGACGACCGCCTGGTACGGCAGGCCATCGATCATTACGATCACTCCCGGGAGTCGATGGGCCTTACCCACAGCCGCTACCCGGAAGGACGCCCGGTTCAATTCATTCCCACCTATTCCCTCTTCTGGATCAGCATGGTGCACGATTACTGGATGCACCGGGAGGATCCGGATTATGTGCAAAGTAAACTGATGGGCGTACAGACTGTCCTGGACTGGTTCAGGCAGCAGATAGACGCTGAAAACGGGTTGGTTGGCCAGGCGCCCTACTGGAACTTTGTCGACTGGTCCTGGTCCTGGGACCCCGGGGAAGGGATGGGCGGGGTACCCCGGCTGGAAGGCGGCTCCTCCATCTTGTCGCTGCAGCTCGCCTACACCCTGGACCAGGCTGCCGACCTGATGAGCGCCTTCGGAGAAGAGCAGCTCGAGCAGCGCTACCGGAAGGAGGCGCTTGCCCTAAAAGAAGCGGTCCTGGAACAGTGCTGGGATGCGGAGCGCCGCCTGCTGGCCGATACGCCGGCGAAGGAAGACTTCAGTCAGCACGCCAATATATTCGGTCTGCTGACGGAGGCAATTCCGGAGCCGGAGCGCGGCGCCGTGCTGGAACGGGTATTAGAGGACGCCAGTCTCACCCAGGCCACTTTCTACTTCCAGTTCTATCTCTTCGAAATCCTGCACCGGTTCGGCGCGGGCGATCGCTATATCGAATGCCTGCAACCCTGGCGCGAGATGCTGGGCCGCGGCCTGACCACCTTCGCTGAAAATCCCGATCCCACGCGTTCCGACTGCCACGCCTGGAGCGCGAGTCCCAATTACCACCTGCTTTCGCTGGTCGGTGGCATCCGGCCCGCCGACCCGGGTTTCAGAACGGTGGAAATCCGCCCGTCCCTGGGACCGCTGCAGCGCGTCAGTGCTGAAATGCCCCATCCCGCCGGCGCGATCGAGATGAACCTGCAGCGCCGGGGAACGCATGGTATTCAGGGAACCGTTACCCTGCCGGAGGGCCTGTCGGGATATTTTCACTGGAATGGACAGGACCTGAGACTGGAAGGAGGGGAACAGCGTATTCGTTTTTAGGAGGAGACACGTTTACGAAACTTCAAAAGTTTCGTAAACGTTCCACCTCCCAAACCCTGACTTTCTTATCCGCCGAGCCCAGCGCCAGCCAGCGCCCGTCGGGAGAGAAGCCGCTGCCGTAATTACCCTTGGGTTTGAGTTCCAGCACAGCCTGTTCTTCCAGCGTGGGGGCGTCATAGAGGCGTAAGTGATGGGAATGGCTGAGGGCCAGCCGGTTTTTGTCGAAGGACAGACTGAGGAAGTAGTAATCCTTATCTTTCAGGTCGACCGTTTCGACGGCCTCTTCCTCGGCGAGGTCCCAGAGTTGGAGCTTACCCTTATAATCGACGGTGATAAGCCGTTCTTCCGTAAGGAAGAGGCAGCCCATGATAGCTTCTTCCGAAGCTTTAATTTCCTGCTGTACCCGCAGTTCCGGCAGGGAGACCAGCAGGAGGTTGCCGCCGAATTCGGCGATGACAGCCTTGGATTCGCGCGGACCAATGGCGAAGAGCCCCTTGCGCTTGCCGCGCGGCGCGAAGGCTTGAATAGGGCGCTTTTCCTCCAAGTGGTACAGTACAATTTCCTCGCGCGGCGTACTAAGAGCCAGCAGGCCGCTGGCGGGCAGCACCTGCACCTGATGCACGCCTCTCTTAAATTCTTCGATTACCTCGGCAGGTTCTCCGGTCGCCCGGTCCCAGATGATCAGCCGGCCGTCGGCGCCGCCGCTGTACAGCGTCTTCGCATCCATAGAAAAGGCGAGGGCGTTAACGGATTGATCATGCCCCGGCAGGCTGCGCCGCGGCGACCAGTCCTGTGGGTTCCATTCGAACAGTTCGCCGTTGAAGCCAAGGGAGTAGAGGGCCTCTCCGTCTGGGGCGAAGAGCGCTCGGTTGACGTGGGCCGTGTGGCCTTCGAGGAGGACGGGGGTGACGGTCTTTTGCATTTGTGCGGTAGATTGGTCTAATTCCTTAATGCAATTTCGGGGAGATCGTTCATCCGGGGATTTGATTCCGGGAAGGTTCAGGATAGTGAATAACGGGTTTTGTGTTATCATTGGCATCAAAACATTAAAGATGCTTCAGGTAAAACTCACGATCCTTCTGATACTTTCGGCGCTAACAGGGGGCACGCACCAGGGAGCTGGAGAGGCGCCCCGCCTTATCGTGCGCGTCGATGATATGGGCTGCTCGCACGCCACCAACCTGGGCATTATGCGCAGTTTTGAAGAAGGCATCGCTACCTCGGTAGAGGTGATGGCCCCTACGCCCTGGTTTCCCGAAGCCGTACGTCTGCTGAAAGCGCATCCGGAGATCGACGTAGGCCTGCACCTGACGCTGACCAGCGAGTGGAGCGACCTGAAATGGGGCCCACTGACCAAAGCTCCCAGTCTGAGTGATGAGTGGGGCTACTTCTACCCCGTCATTTGGCCCAACGAGCGCTTCGGAGAAGGCCGGGCGCTGCGAGAGCACGACTGGCAAATCGAAGAGGTGGAGGCCGAGCTGCGGGCCCAGATCGAGCTGGCGCAAAGGGAAATCCCACAGTTGAGTCACGTATCCGGTCACATGGGATGCGACAATATGAGCGAGGAGGTGCAGGCCCTCGTCCGCAGGTTGTGTGAGGAGTACGGTATAGCCATCTTTCCTGAAGACCACGGTGTGGAGCGCTTTCCTCGATTTGGCGACAAAGCCGACAGCGTGGAGGATCGCGTGCAAAGTTTCATCGAGGGCCTGAGAAACCTGGAGCCCGGCAAGACCTATCTCTACGTTGCTCATCCCGCTCTTGATACCCCCGAGCAGCAGGCCATCGGACATCCCGGCTACGAGAATGTGGCGGAAGATCGTCAGGCCGTATTGTCCCTGCTGATGAATCCGCGGGTTGAGAAAGCGATTCAGGAGTTAGGAGTGGAGTTGGCGAGTTATCGGGATATTGGTTCCTGAGTTTCTGTCCGCCCCTCATTCGCCGGTCGGATATAAGTTCTTTAAGGCAAAGAGGAATCATGCTGTGTGATTTGAAATTCGTGTTACTCCCGGTATATTCCGGCCCCATTGGTTTGAGAGAACTCAATCTGCGCCGGCTATACCACCCCAGTTGTATTTTGCCCGGGCGGCCCTGCCGACTGCCAAAGTAGTTCAACCTTTCTGGTTTACCCCAGACGTTGTATTTGCCAGCACGGCCCTGCCGACTGCCCACTTTCACTCAGCCCTCCCTTTCACTACTTCAGTTCCCCCATTCTTTCACTGATCGGAAAAGTCTGGCGCCGGCCGTCGAATACAGCATCTTTCCCTACCGCGAGGTGGTTCGGCGAGAGCTCACCTTCTCCTACCGGGTGGGCTATCTCTTCAACAATTACATCAACGAAACCATCTACGAGAAATTAGATGAATCCCTCCTTCGGCAGGCCTTCAACATCGAGCTGCGCCTGCGTCAGCCCTGGGGCGATGTCTTCTCCCGGGTTGAGGCTTCCAGCTACCTGCACGACCTGTCCAAACACCGCGTGGAATTCAATACCTTTCTATCCATACGCCTGTACAAAGGCCTGGCCGTGCGCGCCTCAGCCGAAATCCAGCTGATCCGCGACCAGATCAGCCTGGAAAAGGGTGACGCCTCCATCCAGGATATCCTCCTGCGCCAGCGCCAGATCGCCACCAACTTCTCCACCGAAATCGGCATCGGGCTGAGCTATACCTTCGGGGCGGCGTTTAATAATGTGGTGAATATGCGGTTGTGATGGTTTATTAGTTGTATGGTTATATTGTATACAAATTCACTTTAAATCATCAATAAAATGAAACATCTAATTTTGATATTCCTTGCTTTTTTGTTTGGCTGCTCAGGAGATCTAACAACTCCCAAAAAACCTGTAAATTCAGAAGAAGTAGCAGTTGAATTTAGAAATTAACAGCCAAGAATCTATCAAGGAATCTTTATTTTTGTTTGAATTATTAATTGCTAACAAAGCAATAGATCTAGATGTATTAACAGATACTTATTTGAAAATAAGTAACCGGACATCGCTGGACCTGTCGACCACATATGGCATGTTTTCGGCCTATGTAACACTTAATGAATTATCATGATGCGTCAGCCCTGGGGATAAGGGTTGAGGGTGGAGGAACTGGAAACCCGGAGGCGTTCTGAGCAAAACGATTGTTCCTTTGTTACATCTTCATGAACATGCGTAAACTATTTGATTTTCTACGGGATTTACAGCGGAACAATTCAAAGGAATGGATGGACGAGCACCGGGATGAATACGAAGCGGTGCGGGATGACTTCATCGGTTTTCTGAGCGAAGTCAACGAGGCGTTGAAAGCCGTCGATCCCGATTACCAGCACACGCCCGGTAAAACCGCCATCCACCGGATTAACAACAACCTCCTCTACCATCCGGACAAGCCCACCTACAAGGATCACTTCGGCGGCAGCCTCGATCAGGCGAAGAATCGCAGCGATTTTTATCTGCACATCGGGGTGAACGGCTCTTTTATCGCGGGCGGATTCTACCATCCTTCCAATCAAACGCTCAAAAAAATCAGGGCCGCGATCGACTACGACGGTGAGAAACTCAAGGAAATCATCAACGATCCTTCTTTCCAGGAAACCTTCGATCTGCTGGAAGAGGATAAGCTGAAGACTTCACCCAAGGGCTATTCCCAGGATCATCGCCACATCGAGCTGCTGCGCTTGAAAAACTTTGCCGTCAGCCATTCCGTCACACAAAAAGAGGTGATGGGGAATGATTTCAAGGATCACGTCGTGCGCGTATACGAGGAGATGCTGCCCTTCCGGCGATATCTGGACCGGGCGGTGTCAGTGTGAACTTTTTTTCTAAGCTTTTGAAGCTTTAACTTGCTCTTTTTTAATTGTGGATGGGAAAAAAGATAGACAATTATGATTCTGCCCAAACAACTTGCCAACCAGTTCCAGGAAGTCCTTTTAAACGGCGCCTGGATCGCGAACACCAATCTGAAAGCTGAATTATCGGACGTCTCCTGGGAGCAGGCCACCACCAAGGTGGGGAATCTGAATACTATCGCCGTCCTCGCCTTCCATATCAATTATTACGTAACCGGTATCCTGAATGTACTGGAAGGCGGCTCGCTCGACATCCGGGACAAGTACAGTTTCGACATGCCGCCCATCGAATCCCGGGCCGATTGGGAAAAGCTGCTGACCATGCTATGGCGCGACGCCGAAAAATTGGCCGAACGGGTAGAACAAATGCCGGAAGAAAAACTCTGGAAGCCCTTCGTCGATGAAAAATACGGGAACTATTACCGCAACATTCAGGGCATGATCGAGCACAGCTATTATCACCTGGGACAGATTGTACTGATTAAGAAAATGCTTCGGCAAGGGGGGCAGTGAAAGCAATTGGGCAACCGGTAAAAGATTTTTGGCTTTTGGCGGGTTTGTCAAAGCCTGGAAAGACGCAAACAGCTCATTGGTTAACAGGAATTTTACCCTGATCTGCCAAAAGTTAATAACCCAATTCTGGGAGCGGTTTCTGTCCAAAGGATATGTAGTCGAGGTCGGAGATTTACCCGACCAGATTTGGGCGGACGTTCGACCAACAACCAATTCAAGCGTTTAGCGAAAACGCTTTCCGCTTTCCGACTTCCCTAAAGCCTTGTATTGACAATATCATTGTACATCGATCCGAAGATGTACTTCAGTCCGATAGACCCGCTGAAGCGGTAGTTAGTTGCCAACTGCCGCTGTGCCAGCAGCAGGTCTTCCAGAGAGGTTTCGCCGGCGGGTAGAGAACGCTGGTCATTGATGAGGGCCATGTCGCCGCCGAGCTGAACGGAGAGCCCACTGACGATGCGCAGGTTCAGGTAGCCGTCTACCTCCAGGCGGTGTTTGGAGATGTCGTCAAAGAAATGGGAGCCCTCGATGCCGGCGAAGAGCGAACCCCAGGGTTGGCGCAGGCGGGCATTGAATTTGAGGGAGTGGTTCCAGAGATCCTCCTTGAACTTTTCGAAGATGGTCATTTGTTCGTAATCGCGGTACAGGTAGCTGACCCGGTAAGCTATCGTTACTTCTCTGCGGTTGACATCACTGTAGGGAAAGAGACTGTATTCGAGCGCAGGCGCCACATAGACGCCAAGGCCGAGATTTTCGTAAGTGCTTTGGCGTACCCCTGCGGACATACCGGCCGACCAGTGGTTGTCGATGCTTTTGACGGCATGAGAATTGACGAACTTGCGCTGCATGGTACTGACGATGTCGCCCTCTTCATCTTTGAATACCCGTTCGTCGTAGCGTAGAAAAGCGTTGTTGCGCAGGCGCCACTCTTCCGTTACGCGGTTGGCCTCCAGGCGTCCCCATACGTTGAAGGAACTACGTGCACTTTCCTTGCTGAAGGCGCCGCCGCCGGCAAGCTCAAAGATCCAGTGGTTCCAGGGGTCCTGCACCGGGCCTTTTTCTTTTTCAGGCTGATCGCTTTTCACTGATACATCCATCTGTTCAGCCAGTCCCGTCCCTATCCAGTAGGGAATGAGCCCCATCTCCAGCTTTTTCCCAATCCCCTTACGGCGCTCCTCCCGGCTGGCGTTTGGGGATTCGGTAAACTCCAGTGAATGCTCTTCCTTGTCAAATTTTTTCCGGCCTATAAAGTCGATGACGTGCGTACGTGCGCCGCTGCCCGTTCGGGTGCTGGTCACCAGTACGTGCACATCGGATTGCTCGGGATCACGAACGTAGTTGATGTAGGGGATTTGCTCGCGCAGGTAATTCATGTCGCAGGCGCCGCAGTCGAGAAAGACCTTCAGAGACGGGGCTTCCGGTTCAGGGTCCTCCGCCCGGGGCTGCGCCTGGGTAAAGGTGTAAAAGCCCATGATCAACAGTGGAAGAAAGAGGGAGGGTTTCAAAAATTTCATGATGCAATGGACGTTTTAATAAGCTGGTAAAATGAACTGGTGCAATCGATTGTATAAACTAATACTAATCACAGAAATTGGACTTTCGGGAAAGGCTAAATAGGAGATTCAATCGATTGAACACTAAAATAACAAAATTACTTTTTCTTAGTTTAGTTTCCAAACGAAGTAGAGCGTTCATAAAGTTAAAATTTGTTAATATATCATTACGGATTTACTATTAATTATGTAGTTTGGGAAAAAAGTAACCATGAAAGTACTTTTCATCGGCGGTACCGGTAATATTTCCACTGCCTGTGTACGCTACGCTCATGCACAGGGCTTCGATGTGTATGTTCTGAACCGTGGAAAGACGGAGCTTAATTTGCCGAAAGGCGTCACCAGTCTGGTCGGCGATATTCAGGATCCCGCCTCTGTCCGGCAGGCACTGCAAGGGCACCGCTTTGATATAGCGGCCAACTTCATAGCCTTTACTCCGGAGGATGTGCAGCGCGACATAGCATTATTCGAAGGTCATATTCAGCAATATCTGTTCATCAGCTCCGCCTCTTGCTACCAGAAACCGCCCAGCCATCCGCTGATCACGGAATCCACACCGTTAGCTAATCCCTTTTGGGCGTACTCACGCCAGAAAATCGCCTGTGAAGATGCCTTGATGGCCGCTTACCGCGAGCGCGGCTTTCCGGTTACGATCGTACGGCCTTCGCTGACTTACCAGTACGTGATCCCGCTGGTCTTCGGCGCCTGGAGGGAATACACTATAGTCGACCGCATGAAGCGCGGAGGCGAGATTATCGTTCACGGTGACGGCACGGCTATCTGGACGATCATGCATTCAGAGGATTTCGCCAAGGGGTTTGTCGGGCTCTTCGCGCATCAGCAGGCCATCGGCCACGCTTTCCACGTTACCTCCGATGAATTGCTGACCTGGGATCAGGTGTACCAGGCCGTAGCCACGGCTGCCGGGGTGGAGGCCAATATCGTGCACATTCCTTCCGATTTTATTGCCGAGGTAGCCCCGCACCGCGCCGGCACTTTGCTCGGCGATAAATCTCACAGCGTCATTTTCGACAATTCCAAAATTAAACGCTTTGTACCTGGTTTCCAGGCGACGATTCCCTTTAGCGAGGGCATCCGCCGTACGCTGCAGTGGTTCGAAGCCGATCCGGACCGGATGCTGATCAACCCGGAGAGTAATCAGTTGATGGATAGGATAATTGAGGCGTATCGGGGGAGGGGAGAGGAGTAGACAGTAGGCAGGCGCCGTGCATCCGACAGGTTTCTACTCACCATCGCAATTTCCGGAGAAATTCTGCTGCTTCCGCCGCCGTCTTCATTCCGTCCTCCGCGCGATCCCGTTCCACAATGAAGTGCTTCAACCCAGCTTTTTTGGCGTGGCGGAAGATTTCTTTAAAGTCGATAATCCCCTTGCCGGCGACGATGATCTCGCGATGGGCACTGTCATCCATATCCTTGACATGGCAGAGTTCGAAGCGGCCGGGATAGCGCTTGAAGTAGTCAATGGGGGTCGCCGCCGCCGACCACTGCTTTCAGCCGATTGCGGCGCAGGGCTTCCCGAAAAGCCTCCCGGCTGGGACCGAAATGGCTGCCGAATTCCACTTCGCGGTAGCCCATCTGCGCCAGTTGGGCCAAGGCGCCTTCGTAATCGGCTTCGAGTGCTTCTGCGACCAGCCCCAGAATAAGGCCCAGACGCTTTATTCTTTTGAGTGGGAAAAAGGATAGAGGCTGAACGGCTGCTCCCAGGCCGGCCAGCGAACTGTGGACGATAAACTGACGTCGGTTCATGGATAAACGCTTTGACTTTTCATTAAAATAAAAAAACGGAAAATCCCGGGCATCCCGGGCTGTCGGGAAAGAAAAAGTCAATCAGCCATGGGACAGGCAAACCAGGGAATAACTGGAAATCGATGTTAGGTACAAGGCATCCGGGAACCATGGCAAAACAACTGCAGAACCATCTGATTTAAATCCGGGAAGCAGCTTCGTACACGGATGGCCAGAACCACCTCAAACCACCCCGAACCACCTATATAGCATGCTCCCCCGGCAGCACCATAATCTTCGGAATCCGCACATGTGCCGGTTGTTGCAGTACAAAGGCGACCGCGTTGGCGATATCTTCCGGCTGCAGGGGGTGTTGCATGTTCAGATTATCTTTGGGATGCGTATCCCAATGGTCGTGCAGTTCGGTCATAACCAGGCCTGGCTCGACGGCGCAGACGCCTACACCGCTGCCTGCGAGCTCCATGCGGAGGGCCTCGGTAAGCGCTTCGATGGCGTATTTGGTGCCCGCGTAAGCGCCGGCGGTGGGGCGCACCTTGGTACCCAGAATGCTGGAAATGTTGACCAGGTGGCCTTCCTTATGAGTAACGAAGTGCTTGGCAAAAGTATAAGCGACGCGGTAGGCGCCCTCTACATTGATCCGCGCCATGCGGCAGAGCTTTTCGATGTCGGCCTGTTCGACACTGCCGACTTCCATGACGCCGGCATTGTTGATCAAGATCTGGCAGCCGCCGAAGCGGTCTTTGGCTTCGGAAAGCAAGAGGTCCGGTAAATCCGGGTCAAGCAGATCGCCGGTGACAGGCAAGGCGCCGGTCCGATCGGCGACCTCTTGCAGGCGCTGCCCCCGCCGGCCGCTGATGACGCAGCGCACACCGAGGTTGCAAAGGTTTTCAGTGATGGCCCGGCCGATGCCGCTGCTGGCGCCCGTGATGACGGCCACTTTGCCTTTGAGAGAAGAGGTGCTCATGGTGTGGAATTCGTTTTTTGAAAAATGAGAATAAAAAAGTAGAAGAGGGGAGATGGGAAATGCTTAATTAATTACTTTTGCATCCCATTCGTTTTAAATCCTGCATTCTAGACGTTTCTTCATTCGTCAACCCTTACCGCAAAAAACAGGAAAGTGGTGCTTTCAATAAAGCTCAGTTGCATCGAGATGCTTCTCGTTGCGATAGGTGTTAACCCCATTTAACCGCCAATAAAAGCTCAGATCAAATGTGGGAAAAAATTCTTTTTGGTTTTCTTGCCGTCCTGATCACACTGGCTGTAGGCGGCTATTTGTATTACCGGCTGGCCGTTTATCAGCCCCCCGCTATTTCACCCGAGGACCGGGCAGCCGTTGACCTGATGCCCTTGCCGGCGAAGCTGCACCTGGAAAAGGGCAGCCTGGAACTGACCGGCGCCGTACAGCTCCGATTCGCCGGTCACCGCGACGCCCTCCTGGAACGGGCGATGGATCGTCTTTTGCAGCACCTGGAAGCACAGGGAGCGCCGTCTGTCCGTTTAGGTGATAGCGGCCTAGCGCTAATCATTGATTGTAATAGCGCAAGCTCCGGGGCCCAGCAAGTTAAAGAGGAAGAAGGGTATTCCCTTACGATAAATGACGAGGGCATCCACCTGAAGGCCGCTACTGCCTACGGTGTCCTGCGCGGACTGGAGACGCTGACCCAGATGCTGCAGGAAGAAGACGGATCATTTTTCTTTCCCTATCTCCATATTGAAGACGCCCCCCGCTTCCCCTGGCGCGGCCTGATGATCGACGTCTGCCGGTACTGGGTGCCCGCGACCAGCTGAGGGGTGTAATGGGCTTGGGCGGCAATTACAGCGCTATTCCCTCAGCCAGCTGGGAAGACGACCGCTTGCGCTTTAGCTTCCAGTCGGATTATGGAGAGATCAAGTTTGAAGGAATCACCAAGGCCGACTCGCTGGCCGGCGAGCTGCGCCTGGGCATCATGCGCTTCGCCGCCGACGGCCCACGGGTGGCGGGAGACGATATGGCCGGCACGGATCTGCCGAAAATCGAACCGGTGAAGCCACTGACGGAAGTGGAG
>CAZWDL010000166.1:0-12520 GCA_964632995.1 uncultured Saprospiraceae bacterium | reverse complement strand
CTCCCCTGATGAGCCCCGATAAAGTTGAAAAATTTTAAGCGAAAGGGATGTTTAAAGGTGTAGCTTCCGGTAGAAAGATTGCGGTATTCCACTTTATTTTCGGGACTGAGTGGACTCCAGTCCTGATCCAGCCCTTCCAGCAGGTAGCTGCATTTCAACTTTTCCGGCGCCGACCAGTCGATAGCGGCGAAGTGGAAAGTCAGGTAGTTGAGTGTGTGGGGAAGTCGCAGGTTTTCGGGATAGTTCTGAAATGCCGCTATGGTGTCGATCTTCTATTATACCCAGCACCCAACTGTTATTCAAGCCATCCCCGGTCGAGTAATGCGTAAAAACACCTCCTGTATCCCCTTTTTCAAGAGGGGTAAACCGGCTAAGGCCGCCGCCCCAGCTTCCGAACCATATGTTGCCCTGGCTATCTTCTGTCATCGCATAAACATCGGGGCTATTCGGGTCATCTCCAAAATGATAATTTGTAAAAGTATCCCCATCGAAGCGGCTTGCCCCTTCCAAAGTTCCGATCCACAGGTTCCCCTGGTCATCCTCCAGCAAGGATCTGATCCGGTTATCAATTAAACCTTCTTCAGAAGTATAGTGGGTGAAACGCTTGCCGTCATAGAGCACAATTCCATAGTCATGCAATCCCAACCATAAATTCCCCTTACTGTCTTCCAGCATAGTCCAAATAAAATTGTCTTGTATGCCATGCTCTGCAGTAAAATGAGTGAAATACTGTCCATCATAGCGAGTAAGTCCATGACCATCAGTTCCGAACCACATATAGCCTCTGCTATCTTCTAACCCCGCTAAAACATCATTTCCGCATAATCCCTCCTGGGTGGTAAAATGGGTGAAGTTTACGCCGTCATACCTGGCTACTCCACCCCCCCATGTTCCAAACCAAAGATTCCCTTGCTTGTCTTCCTGAATAGACCTGATAAAATTATTGCTCTACCCTTCCTCCATAGTGTAATGTGTGAAATCACTGCCGCCATACCGGCTCGCACCGCCGCCTATCGTCCCAAACCAAAAATTACCCCGGCTGTCTTCCATCATGGACCACACCCCGGCGGCGCTCATCCCCTGATCTACATCCAGATAGCGAATTTTGGTAACGGCATTATCTTTCTTTTGCAAAGGCAGGGCGGGTACAGGCGGAGGATATATGGCAGGAACTACTTTGCCCCGGGCCGGCACTTTTTCGGGTAGAGGCACCCCATTTTCTCCGGGAGTAAGGACTGTTAGCGTATCGGGTACTTTTACCACCTCCGGTGCTTTGACCGGAATCACGCGCCGGCGATCCGGCACGACCCGGGGGAAATTACCTACCGGAACCTCCGTGGGCGGTTCCAGGCTGTCCGGATCCATTTTTTTGATGCGCACCGCTACCGGGGAGCCGTAGGTGATGCTGCTCTCCTGCCCGGAGAACGACGAGATACGCTGAACCGGCGGTTTGCCTTCCTCACTTTCCGAACAAGCGTTACCGAAAAGGATCAGCATGGAAAGGAATATACCGGTTTTGATTTTCATGGCCTTAGGGTTGAAAGTCGGAAACAAAATTGAGCTATATAAAAATACGATAAAGTATAACAAAATCCACTACCGGACAGCAGATCGGTTTTCAAAAAGCACTTCCCCATTTTTGATCCCGCTAATTTTTGCGATTTTGGAACAGGTAGTACATTTATAATTACAAAATGGTTTTATACTATCCATTTCCCTTCTCTGCTCGTTGGAAGCCAAAAGTGGGAAGTCGGAAGTGGGAAATAATAGATCTCCGATTTCCTGATGACTAGTGCCTCCGGCACTAAATAATTAGGAGCATCTATACTCGTTCTTTTTCGGCTGAGCTGCGTTAAAGAACCGGGCTTCGTGGCTAAGGCCACGATCCCGAACCTTCGCCTTGCTCAGCCGAAAAATAACTTCGTCTATATACCCAATTACTTAGTTCCAAAGCCACTAGAAGAATCGAATCAGAAGAATTATGAATAATATCGAACGCACGGAAATACGCCCCGGCTACTCTATCTCCCGTGTCCTGAAGGGCGGATGGCACCTGGCCGGCGGCCACGGTTCCATCGACCGGCGGCAGGCCATCGAAGACATGCGCGCCTTTGTGGAGGCCGGCATCACCACCTTCGACTGCGCGGATATTTACACCGGCGTGGAGGAGCTGATCGGCGATTTTCTCAGGCAGTACCGGGATGCTTTTGCAGCCGGCGACCTGCCGCCCGTGCAAATCCATACGAAGTACGTACCCGACTACGGCTCCCTGCCGGACCTGACTAAAGCCGATACCACCGCCGCCATCGACCGCTCACTGCAGCGCCTGGGCGTGGATCGGCTCGACCTCGTGCAGTTCCACTGGTGGGATTACGCGACGCCCCGTTATGTCGAAACGGCCCTGCATCTCCGGGAATTACAACAGCAGGGAAAGATCCGCTATCTCGGCGTCACCAATTTTGATGCGGCGCATATCAAAGAAATGCTCAACGCGGGGGTGGAGATCGTCTCCTGCCAGGTGCAGTACTCGGTACTGGACCGCCGCCCGGAGCGGGAACTGCAGGCTTTGGCTGAGGAAAATGACATATTCCTCCTCTGCTACGGCGTCATCGCCGGCGGCTTTCTAAGCGACCGTTACCTAAATGCTCCGGACCCGGAACCGCCCCTGGAAAACCGGTCCCTGGTCAAGTACCGGCTGATTATCGACGAGTTCGGCGGCTATGACCTTTTTCAGAAGGCCCTGCAGACGCTGCGCAGTATCGCCGATAAATACGGAGTCGGTATCGCAGAAGTGGCGGCGCGATACATCCTGCAACGGCCGCAGGTGGGGGGCGTCATCATCGGCGCGCGCAACCGGCGGCACCTGGGCAAATTGCAACAGCTGAACACCTTTGAGCTGGACGCCGGCGACCTGGAAAGCATCCGCAAAGTGGTCGACAAAGCGCCGGGACCGCAGGGACCGGTGTATGCCCTGGAACGCGACAAGAGCGGCCGGCACGGGGCGATTATGAAATACAACCTCAACCGGCAACGGTGAGGGGTGGATTCCGTTGTTGAGGACTCCCTTTGAGAATGACTTGGGGACTTGGGGACTTGGAGACTTGGGGATCCCTGCCATTCTGGAAAAACCCTTGATAAGGAGAACTACTGCTGCCCGGATTTCAAAAAGTCATTTGTAAATGAAGATAGACCTGTCCGAAAAAGAAACCGCTTTCCTCCTCGCCTTTTACGGCGGCGCCTTCGGCGCGCTCCTCCCCTTCTTCGTCTTCGTGACCGGCGTGATCACCATCGCCCTCGCCGGTGCACCCGACGAGCGCGGCTTCTGGCCGGTCCTCCTGCTGGCGCTGGGCCTGGGGCTGCTGTTGGCAAAAGACAAAGCCGCCTTCAGCGAGACGGTCATCAAGGGTATGTCGCAACCCATCGTGATGATCATGATCACCGCCTGGATCCTGGCTTCCACCATCGGTGTACTGATGACGATCACCGGCTTCGTGGAGGCGCTGACCTGGGCATCGGGGCAACTTCGTCTCAACGGTACCGGTTTTGTGGCCGCCACCTTTATTATTTGCTGTATCGTGTCTCTGTCGACCGGGTCCAGCTTCGCGACCATTCTGATCTGCGGCCCCATCCTCTATCCTGCGGGCGGGCTGCTGGAGGCGCACCTGCCCACACTGGCCGGCGCCATCATAGGGGGGGCTACCTTCGGAGATTTTATCGCTCCTATTTCCGATACGACCATCGCCAGCGCGCTGAGTCAAAAGGCCCCGATCGGGGCGACGGTGCGGAGCAGGGTGAAGTACGTGGCGCCGGCCTTTTTCCTGGCACTGGCTGCTTATGTAATTAGCGCCAGTTTATCGGCCGGTGGGGCCGAGATAGCGGATCCCGCCCTGGCCGGCGATCCGCGGGGACTGCCGATGCTGCTGGCGCCGGCGCTCATCATTTTCCTGTTCCTGAGAGGACGGCACCTGCTGCACGGCCTGATGATCGGTTTACTCTTCGGTGTCGTCTTGGGGCTGGCGCTGGGCCTGCTGCCCTGGGCGCAGCTCTTCTCGCTCGACCTGGAGAATTTCCGCGCCCAAAGCTTCATCATCGACGGCATGAACCGCGCGGTGGGGATCAGCTTCTTTACCATCCTGCTGATGGGGCTGGTGGAAACGCTGAAGGCCAGTGGTTTGGTCGGCCGGCTGGTAACCTTTGCTGCCGATCGCAGTAAAACGCAACGGCAGGCCGAAACCTGGATGGCCGGCACGGTGGGCGCGGCCGTGCTACTCACGACACACAGCATCGTTGCCATTCTGACGGTCGCCGAATTCGCCAATAAGACGGGAGAAAAGCTGGGCATCTCTCCAATCCGGCGGGCCAATGTCCTGAGCCTGGTGGTGTGTGTCTTCCCATTCCTGTTACCTTACTTTATTCCGGTGATTCTTATGGCCAACACCACCTCCTCAGGCCAGGAGTTCGGCATTGAGCCGGTGGCGCCCCTGCAGGCGGGCCTGTATAATTTTGTGGCCTGGGGATTGCTCGGGATGCTGCTCGTCGTTCTGCTGACAGGATTTGGGCGGGACAGCGATGTAAAGGAAGTGGGAAGTGGGAAACCGGAAGTCGGAAGCGACCGCAGAGAGCCCCGTACCGATCCCGCTTGAAAAGCGGGAGAGGGCGGGCGGAAGTCGGAAAGCGGAAAGCGGAAGGTTTACCCTGTGGAATAGTCGCTTCGCGAATCCGGGCTAAGGAGCCTCTATACCCTCTGCAATAATCCCTCTACCGGATCGCAACGCAACTTGCTAATCATGATTCGCCATCAATCCATTTTCAACCACTTCCGCACCGTTTTTCTGCCCCGTTCATCCCTCAATTCCACGATATAGAGCTGGCGCTTCATTCCGGTAAAGGAAATAGAAGCGGGTGAGCCGTTGAGTTGGCCCTGCCGGTATGCTCTTCCCAATGGATCGAGGATTCTGAAATGTAAGGAAGCCGTGTGGTCGAAGCGGATGTGCAGGCGGTCACCACCGGGGTTGGGGAAAAGCTGAACAGAAGGGCTTATGGCAGCGGGAGAATCAAGACTGGTAGCGAGGTCCAGTTCGGGGTCGACATATATTTCCCCACCGGTAGACATGCCTTCACTGACCTGCAGGAGCTGATTGGGCTGGAGATCAAAAAACCGGTCCTGGTGGCCGGAGGGCCAGGTTATGATCAGAGAGTCGATACGGTTGTGGTCATCCAGCCCGATGATTTCCGTTTCGGAGTTTTGACCCAGAAAGCCGATGCCGCAATGTCGGTAGCGTTGCTGATATAGGCTATCGGTGTAGGCTTCGATTTTGGCGCCAACAGCGTCGCGGTTACTCAGGACCCCTTCTAGCTTTATTTTGATCCAGTTTCTATCAGCGCCTTCATTGAGCCAGAGCTGGTGCGGATAAGGTGGATTATTTTGCACAAAAATATCCGGAAAGCCGTTTTGGTCGACATCACCGACGGCGTTCGTGAAACTACGTACGGTATCGGCGGCGAAACCCGCATCGGCAGGTATGGTAAATTGTCCGTTGCCGGTATTGTAGTAAAACAAACTCGATACCTTCTCACTGTCGTCTACCGAGCCGCTGACGTAAAGGTCGAGCTTGCCGTCGTTGTCGGCGTCCAGGAAGTTGGAGCCCCAACCGTTGCCGTAGAAACCAGTTCCCGATTCGGCCGCCAGCTCCCGAAAGCGGGGGATGGTCCGCTGCTCTACCAGGCCTTCATTATGCAACAGCGCATTCCCTACCGGCGTATTGGTGATGTAGATGTCCTGCCAGCCGTTATTGTCGTAATCGCCTACGGCGACACACATGGCGTTCATGCGCAGGTTGGACTGGGTGGCGGCGCTTACATCCGTGAAGGTGCCGTCACCGTTGTTCATCAATAAGGTATTGTAGGTCAACTTATCATTGGCCGTGTAAAGGTCGGGCCAGTTGTCGTTGTTGAAGTCCAGAAAAGCAGAACAGAAGGGGAGCTTGCCGCGGTCGGCCGCTCCAGCGAGGAAGGTGATTTCGGTAAAAGTGCCGTCACCGTTATTATGAAACAAACGGTTCTTTCCTTGCGAAAGGTTAAAGTCGTGGTCCACCGTGTAAAAATCCAGCCAGCCGTCGCGGTCAACATCCCCCCAGCAGCTACCGTAGGCGAAAGAGGCGGTCAATGGAAGGCCGGCCTGGGCCGTGATATCGGTAAAGGTCAGGTCGCCCTCATTCCGGTACAGGCGGCTGATGCCCATGAAGGTGGTGACGTGCAGATCCTTGTCGCCGTCGTTGTCAAAATCCACCCAAAGCACTTGCTTGGCATCCCCCTGATGGTCGACGAGGCTGGGCAGGCGCTCAAAGGCGCCTCCAATGTTTCTATAAAAAGCAAGGGGTTTTCCTTGCTGGGTGCCGAGGGTGAGGTCATCCCGGCCGTCGCCGTCAAAGTCTGCCAGGCTAACGCCGTTACCGATACTTGGTTCCGTTTTTACCTCTTCAATCCCCAGCGCTTCCGCCGATTCTGTAAAATAGACTTGCCCCTGGCAAAAAAATGCCGGCATTATCGCGACTAAGCAGATAAGTATTCTCATGATCTGTCGGTTCAAAGGTTTAATCCGGATTAAAATTTTGATATCAATCTGAAACTTAGCAGAAGTGAAAGTAATATCGAAAAGCCGAGGTTCAAAAGCAAATATGGGGGAACTGCAATCCGCTGTCCTGATCTTTCCAAAAAGAACTACTTTTAAGATTAATAATCCACCATTTGCACCTTGAACAAACGTCTTACATACCTTTTGATCCTGCTGGCAGTTCCAGGGCTTTCCATTGGCCAGGAACTCCGGTTCCAGCAATTCACGATGGAAGACGGGCTGTCCAATGACGGCACTTATTGGTTGGAAAGCATCATACAGGACCGGGAGGGATTTTTATGGTTTACTACCTTCAATGGGCTGAACCGCTTCGACGGAGAAAATTTCAAATTATTCCAATACAGCCAAAGCAATCCAAAAGGCCTGGGAGACAATTTAACGACGGCAATTTGCGAGGCGGAGGACGGCAGGATTTGGGTCGGGACGAGTTCGGGTGTTTACATCTTCGACCCGGAAACAGAGATGTTTGAACTGCTCCGGCACGATCCCGGCAACCCCCGAAGCCTTTGCGGCAACGACATCAATTTCATCCAGAAGGACCGGGAGGGGAATATGTGGGTAGGCACCGCTGCAGATGGAGTGTGTCGATGGTCGAAAGCGACGGGCGATTTCGACGATTTCGGGGGATATCTTCGGGATGGACTGGTCTTTTTTCAGCAAAAAAACGGAACGATCTGGGTGGGAAATACCGACGGCCTGCACCAAAAAATACCCGGCAGGGACGAGTTCCGACCGGAAGAAAAGTTTACAGAAAATAAAGCGTGGAACCTGCGCTACGCTTCTGATATAGTTGAACTGCCCGACGGCAGCTTGATGGTCAGCGCACACGACTATGGTTTGTGGGTGTTCGATCCCAAAGCGCATATCTTAAGGGATTTAACGGCGTCGTATCACTCGGAATTTTTAAAAGGGCCCGCCTTCCTGTTAACGGACAAGTCAGGAAAAATCTGGATGGGGGCAGTCGGCGAGGTGCAAAGTTATGAGCTGCTTACAGGTAAGTTTAAAGCATACCGGCACGACGACGAAGACCCTGCCAGCCCTCCGATGTTCAAGCTTGCTTACGGCTACCAGGATGCGGCGGGAAGTCTGTGGTTTGTCACCTCCGGGGGTGGCGTTATCGTATCGCATTCGCCCAGGCACCCGTTTGAAATAGTGGGGGACATCGATGCCGGAGAGATTATCCGTTTGGACGAAAACCGGCTGCTGATCAATGGCTGGGAGAAGTTGGAGGTGTTCGATATCCAGGAGGAAAAACTGGCTGCTGCCGGAATACCCAATAGTTTGCTCAACGCTTCGACGCTCAGTATCGCCTTGTCCGGGAAAAACGAACTTTGGATCCAGCAGGCCGATGAGCCCTATGTTAAAGTTTTTAATTTTGAAACCGGGGAGATAAAACGCATTCCCGGCCGGGCTCCCTGGCTAAAAGCCGGCCCGGAGGGCCGGATATGGTCGGGCTTCAAATACTTCGACGAAGCGCAAAATGAGTGGGTGAATATTTCCCCGAACATCCCCGGCCTTCCCGATTCCTCCAAAGTTGGCGCCGCTATTGTGGATATTCATTTTGAACAAGCAGGCGTCGTCTGGTTGGCCACCAACTTTGGCATTTTTCGATACAATTTGAGAACACGTCAAGGTAGGAAATTCGAATTGCACCCCGGCGATAACCGTTCGGCCAATGTTGTCCACAGAATTTACCCCGGTGAAGAGGGTCGCTTTTATCTCTCTACTTCCAACGGCATGAGCATGTACAGCCCTGCCGCTGACGGATTTTTGAGTTTTAACGAAAGCAATGGTTTGCTGCACAACCAGGTGACGGCCGTAGTGGAAGATGCACGCGGCAATCCCTGGATGACGACGCCAAAGGGCTTGCACAAACTCGATTTATCAAACGGGACTTTTACCAACTACGGCATCAACGACGGCCTGCCGGGCATCCATTTTAATTATCAGCGGGGCTACCGGGATGAATCGGGCCGGCTATATTTTTCTATTGACGGGAAATTGTTTCAGTTTCATCCTGACAGCCTGAAACCCAAAGAATACGTAGCACCGGTTCACCTGCTCGATCTTTTCCTGAATCATGAAATAGTGCAGCCCGGCGGTCAGGATTCTCTGTTGGAAAAACAGCTCCGTTTCAGCCAAAACATCCGGTTGCGCCTCGACCAGGCGGATTTCGGTTTCAGCTTCGTCATGCCGGCCTTTTACAAGGCCGGGGAGGTGCAATATTTCTACCAATTAGCGCCTTACGATGCAGACTGGAAAAGTGCAGGGAGGAGCAATGAGATTCATTACACAAACATGACCCCCGGCGACTACACCTTCCGGGTAAAAGCCAAAACGGCGGATGGGTTCTGGAGCCCGAACGAGGCAAGTATTGATATTCATATCTCTCCTCCTTTCTACCGCACCTGGGGGGCTTATTTGTTCTATCTGATTGCTGCCGGAGGTTCGCTTTTCGGTATTCTCCGCTTTGAACTGCGACGCCAGTCCGTGAAGGCCGAGGCATTACGATTACAGGAACTCGACGCCCTGAAATCCCGCCTGTATACCAACATCACCCATGAGTTCCGCACGCCGCTTACTGTCATCATGGGGATGACCGGCAATATAAAGGGGCATTCGGAAGAGAAAAAGCTCATTCAGCGCAACAGTGAAAGCCTGTTGCGGCTCATCAACCAGTTGCTCGACCTGTCGAAACTTGATGCCGGCCTGTTAAAACTTGATACTGTTCAAGCTGACATCGTCACCTACCTGCAATACCTCACGGAATCCTTTTATTCTATGGCCGATGAAAAACAGGTACGCCTGACTTTCTACCCGGAAGTCGAAGAATTGGCCATGGATTACGACGAGGGAAAAATCCAGCACATTGTGTACAACCTGTTGTCCAACGCTATCAAGTTTACGCCGGAAGGAGGAAAGGTCATCCTTCATCTCCGGCAGGTGAAAAGAAAAGGTCAACCCTGGCTGCAACTAAAAGTGAGCGATACCGGGAGGGGGATTGCCGCAGAACACCTGTCCCATATTTTTGACCGCTTTTATCAAGCCCCGGCCCCCTCCCAAGCTCCCCCAAAGGGAGAGGAACCTACCGCGCCTATTCCGCCAGAGCGGCTGCCAGCATGGAATTCCCCCCCTTCGGGGGGGCAAGGGGGGGCTGGCATCGGCCTGGCCCTGACGAAAGAGCTGGTAGAATTGATGGGCGGGACAATTGCCGTGGAAAGCGGGGTGGGTAAGGGTACTGATTTTATGATCCTGTTACCCATCCGGCGAAGCGCCGGCGCTCTCAAAAAAGAACCGGGCACTAAAAAGACCCTGCCCGCACCGCGGGGCAATACCGTTCTTTCGGCCACTCCGTCAAAGCTGCGTTCCGCTTTGGAACAGGCAACGGCAGATCCGGATGCCGACCGCCCTGTGTTATTGATCATCGAAGACAACCGGGACGTGGTCACTTTCATCCAATCCCTGCTCCGCAAGGATTATCAAATTGAAACCGCTTCCAACGGGCAGCAAGGGATTGTCAATGCCCTGGAAATGGTTCCAGATATCATCATCAGCGATGTGATGATGCCGGAAAAGGATGGCTATGAAGTTTGCGAAATCCTGAAAAATGACCGGCGTACCAGTCATATCCCCATCATCTTGCTGACGGCCAAGGCAGCCGAAGCCGACCGTGTTTCAGGCTTACGTAAGGGTGCAGATGCTTATTTGACAAAACCCTTCAACAAAGAGGAATTGTATGTGCGGCTGGAAAAATTGCTGGAATTGAGACAGGCCTTGCAAAAACGATATGCAGTCACAAGTAAGAGCGTGATTTCAAGGGACGCCCTCACTTTGGAAGCCGAGCCCACCCTCGAAGACCTATTCCTGCAAAAACTCCAAAAAACAGTTCTGGAAAACCTGGACGACCCCGGCCTCGGCGTAGAACAACTTTCCCGGACCGCCCACCTCAGCCGGTCACAACTCTACCGTAAATTGAAGGCCCTCACGGGCGAACCGCCCAATGCGTTCATCCGCAAAATACGCCTGCACCGGGCGATGGAACTGCTGACGACCACCGACCTGAACATCTCCGAAATCGCTTACGATGTCGGCTTCAACGATCCGAATTATTTTTCGAGAGCTTTCAGCAATGAATTCGGGCAGGCCCCGAGCGAATACCGCAAATAACTGATTTCCTGTTGGTTAGGATTGTGTTTTTTGGCAGTTTGCAAAAGCTGTCCTATCCTTTTTTTTGCCTTTTGCGAATCCTGTCCAGTTTTTTGCGAAATGTGTGCGGGTGGTTTGGCCTGCCTTGCCCATACATTTGAGCTACACAAACTTCTCCTGAAAAGCCAAATGAAAACATTTTTAATCAAACCCATCTATCATGAAAACGTTACCGGAAATCCGTCTCACCTTAAAATTCACGTCTAATATCGTGGTAAGTTGGAAGATTTGACTTAAAAAACATACCCATTTACATAACATCAAAATGACCAGCAACACCTCTGTCCAGAATCTTTCAGCTTGCAGCCGGGAGAACAAAAGAAAATAAGGTACAATTATTCGATGTATTTAGGATGATCAACCAGCGTCTACCCGACTACAATTCTATTAATCAAATCAGCGATAAGCATGAAAACGTTACTGAATATATTCATCTGTAGTCTACTCTTGGCAGGTAATCACTTAGCGGGGCAGACGTCCAACCTGATTTTCGAGGCCAAATTTGAAAACACTTTAGATAGTGAAGAGGGGGAAAGTACAACCCTGGATTCGGGTTTAAGTTTCGAAGCCGGCGTCTCAGGTATGGGCGCATTGATTGAGGAGGGGGATGTGTTACAATATGCCGTTCAGAACAACATCGATGTTTCCGCCGGTAGTATGACGCTATGGGTCCGCCCCAACTGGGACCCCGGCGATCTTTTGTATCGCATCCTGGTTCTGGGGAAAGACCAGCGGAATTTTGAGCTGCATATGGACGAGGGTCGAAGTCTTGCTTTTTCAGTCAACACCTTTCAGATTGAAGGAAACCCCATTAAAGTCGCCTTCGCCGACGGCAGCGATTGGAAGAAAGATAACTGGTACTTTCTGACCTATACCTGGAGCGCCGATGATGCTTTTAACGGAGCCCTGGACACCACATTCGAAGTCAACCTCCTGGCGCAAGGTGGCACACCGGTCTATCATTATGAAATTATCGAGGGCGTACTACCCGCCGGATTGACACTGGATGGCAGAACGGGGAAAATAGCCGGAACACCGGAGGAAACGGGTATGTTTCCGGTGACCTTTATGGTTAAAGACTACAACGAAAGAAGTGCAGGGGCCACATTGGAAGCTACGATAAACATCACGGAAATGACAACGGGCTTAGACGAGATTCCCATCAGTCAAAATCTTGCCATTTACCCGAATCCTTCCACCGGTAAGTTCACCATTGTTATGGACAATGACCTGAAAGGCAGTATGGATTTGATCATTTTTGATCCTGCCGGAAAGCAAGTGCGCAAAATCACAAGGAATAAGACGACACCCTTTTGGGAAGAAACCATTGATCTTGGAAGCATGAGTTCCGGCACTTATTTGATAAAGGTGCGTTGCCGACAAAACTCAGCAACCTATAAGTTGATCATTAAGTAAGTCGAAAATATTAAATCAAATCTTACCATTATGAAAAAAACACCATCTAACTCTCGCCGCCGCATTCTCCAGCTCGGCCTCGGCGCCACGGCCGGCATCCTCACCACCGCCATCGGCTGCACCAATGCCAATAGCGAAACCGCCCAGGCCGGCGCTGACCCAAGCAACTGCAATGTCACCCCCGACCAGACCCTTGGTCCGTTTTACCCGCACGTGAAAAACGGCGACGGCGACGTGGACCTGACCACGATCCAGGGCAAGGAG
>CAZWDL010000165.1:0-12666 GCA_964632995.1 uncultured Saprospiraceae bacterium | reverse complement strand
GGGGCAGCAAGCCACCCTGGAGGTAGAAGCCACCGGCGCCGGGGATCTGCAGTGGAATACCGGCGAGCGCAGCGCCGCCATCACCGTCGACAGCGCCGGCCTCTATGCGGTAGAGGTCAGCGATGGTCGCTGCCGCTTCCGCGCCGAACAGCGGGTCACTTTCCGCGACTGCTGTACCCTCTATGCCCCCAATGTCTTCTCGCCCAACGGCGACGGCGCCAACGACCGCTACCGGCTCTTCTTCGGATGCGAAATCATCTCATTCCGGCTCCGTCTTTTCAACCGTTTGGGACAACTCGTTTTTGAGAGCGTGGATATCAACAGCGGCTGGGACGGCTTTATGGGCTTACAAGAAGCCCCTGCCGGTGTATATCTCTATATCGTTGAATACGCTTTTGAAAAAGAGGGAGAAGTGGCTACCGAGCAGCAATCCGGCAGTGTACACCTGATCAGATGAAAGAAAAGCTTTTTTAAAGACAGTTTTTTTCAGTAGACTTGTTGCCGGCGAATTAATCCGGATTAATTACGGTCGGACTTCTCTGTCGTCAGCCTCATGATCAACTCGTGCAGTTGTTCAGCCCGTTTCCGCCAGGAATTTTGCCGGGCAAAAGCGATGCGCTGCTCTCGTTCTTCCGGATGGTTTTCGGCCAAAGCGCGGACGATGGCTTTACGGAAAGCCTCTGCGTTGTCAGCCAGCTGGATATGTTCCCGAAAATCACTCATATCGCCAAAGGTAGTGGCGACCACTGGTTTACCCATAGCGAGGTATTCGTTAACTTTTAGCGGATAAATACCGGCAGTCAGTTCATTGTCGAGAAAGGGAATAATCCCCAGGTCGAAATGCTGTACGAAATGGGGCAGGGAGTCCGGCGGCTGAGAGCCGAGCAGCCGCACGTTATCGAAGCTGTCGAGCTGGCCCTGTCCACCCGGATGATTGACGCGGCCGACGAAAATAAAGAGGTATTCGGGACAACGGGCAATCACTTCGCCGAGCAATTGGTAATTCAGCCGGAGGTCAACGGAACCGAGATAGCCTACCACAGCCCGGTAGCCCGCTGCTTCGAAAGGGGCTTCCCCGGAAAGAGCCAGTGGCCGAAAGCGTTGGTCATCCACTCCGTTGAGCACCGTATAGCAGCAGGCGTTACCGGCGCGTTTGGCGCCGGCCAGCTGTCGCGAGGAAGTGATCACCGCATCGGCCTGCGGTAGAAAACGGCGTTCACTGATTGCGCCGTGTTTTTTGATCCAGGGAGCAGCGCTTATTTCATCGTAGCAATAATAGAGCAGCAGGCGTTCATCGAAAGCCCCCCGAAGCAGGCTGCCCAGCGCCGGTTGAAAGGCATTGACAACAACCGGCCTTTCGAACCCGAGGCGGCGAAGGGCCGGGCGCACCACCGACCTGGCCAGGCGACTGTTCCAACGCATCAGCTGCAGGTGCCAGTTTGTCGAGGGCGTCCAGTTGGCAGGCAGAAAAGGAGGAAGGGTCAGCACATGTAAACCGGCGCCGTTAGGAAGGCTTACGCTGCGCTGTCGGGGTTCCAGACCGAGCAGACGCCGGGCCGGAGCCCTGCCCCGCCACAGATCGGTCAGCGTAAAGGGATACTCGACATAGAGTACCTCGTGATACAAGGCCAGTTCCGATAATAACTGTACCGTAGAGGTCATGTAATCGCCTTCCCATTTAGGGAAACCGAAACACAGCAGCGGCGGCGACTTCCTGCCGGCAGACTTATAAACTGAGGTGTTGACGTCTTTCAAATCGAACAATGATTGTAAGTACCCGGACAGAATTAATTTAAGTTTTCCAGGGCCTCTTTTAGGGGCTATCCTTCGTTACTCGTCAGTCACAGAACCCCGGCTATGCTCCCTCCTCGCGCCTCGGCTAGCCCCAAAATGTTCTCCTGGAATTCCATAAAATAATTCTGTCCGGGTACTTAAGTACGCGAGCATATTCAACCCGCATTATTCATGAATTGGTCTATTGCGAAGCCGGAGAGAATAAATCTGCTCGGTTGCGGCGGAATAGAGGTACTTTCCCCGCTCCTGCGGGCGGTAGCTGCCCGGCTCCGAGCGGTGGCGCTTCCTGCTACCAGCGGGCTTTCCCTGCAAAATTGAGCGTCGCCATTCGCTTAAACCAGCGTTGCAAGGAAGAGCGGCGACGCGGCAGCTCTCCCAGGCTGTCTTCGAGATATTCCGCCGGCACACCGTTCATCACCAATTTGGCTTCTCCCTCGATGGCCTTGTGATACGTATCGATCGCTTTCCGGTCGGCAGCATTCCAGACGCGATTGGCGCGGCAAATGAGCAGCGACAGATCGGCCTCCGCCACCAGGTCTATAGGATACTGGCCGGTGAGCAAACCCGGTATTTCCACAAATACGTAATCGTAGTCTTCGAGTTGCACATCGGCGTGGTTACTTTCGAATAATTCCGCTATTGACTCCTTTCCGGGAAAAGCAGCATCGAGGGCGTAAGAACGATCATCCGGATGAAGATGCCTCTCAGCCGTGTTTTCACCTTGCGGGAAGAGGTAGAGCACCCGGCGCCCGTAGGCCCGCAGTTTGGCGCCGGCTTCACCGGCAGCGAGCGACTTGCCCTCACCTTCGCGGGTGCTGGTGATGACGACCTTACGCGGTCGGCCGCTGACATGCTGGGTATGTAGCTTGATCTGCTGCAGGAGCAATTCCACCGAGCGGCTTCGCGCGTATTCCGCATCCACCGGAAGGATTCCTCCCTTGATCTTTTCAGGCCGGCGGGGCAGCGCGCCGAACAGTTCCAGCCCCGTGGCGCGGGCGGCAGCGGCAGGGCGCTTCAGGCTGTGGTCGAGGAATTCAAGGCCCAAGATGACGCCCAGCGTCAACAGCAATCCGGCAATAAAGGCGATTGCGATCAGGATGAGACGCTTGGAAGGCAAGGGCTCGACGGGGTAAAAGGGAGCATCCACCAATTGCAGAGAGGCCGACATCAGGGTATTCTGCATATGCAGACGCGCCTGATTATAGGAATGCAGGTTCTCCAGATAGGCATTTTCCGCCAGGTCGATCTCCCGTTCAATTCGCTTGAGCCGCGACCCCCAGGGCGCGAACTTCTTATAAATTTCTTCGAACTCGTTACGGCGTTCATCGATGGCCTCGAGCCGTGCGCCGGACTCCTCGCTGTTAATGACGATTTTCAGCCACTCGTCGAGCATATTTTTGGTATCCATTCCTTCCGGAGAATATTCCACCTGATACTTTTCCAGTGCTACGTCGCCGAGAGCTTTGCGCAGTTCCCGGTGCCTGTCCTGTAAAACCTGCACCTCCGGTTGGACGCTCGTTTCGGGATTGCCTTTGGCCACCAGCTCGTACTTGGCCAGGTCGCGCGAAATGTCGGTCAGTTCGCTGCGTTTGGCCATCAGTTCGTTGTTGATTTCCGAAAGGCGCACCCGGTTGCGCAGCTGATCTTCCAGGCGGGCCAGCTTGGCTTTTGAAGACCGCAGCTCCATCCGCTCTTTGAAGAACATTTCGTCGAGGTCTTCTTTCTTGTTCGCGATAAAGCGGGTTTGTTCGTAGTAGTTGATGACATTGTTCTCCTCGTGAAATTCCAGCAGCTTGTCTTCTGCATTGCGCAAACGGAAGGCGGCCTGCTGCGTGGCCTCCTCAAAGTAAGAAAGCACCGATGAGGACTGACTACGCCGTTGTTCCCGCACTTTTTGCGTAAGCAAATCCGTAAGCGCGATCAGGGTCTGCTGGCAAACGGCAGGATCGGAAGTGACATAGGATAGCTTGAGCAGGTCACTGTTGCCTTCCCGGTCGACACGAATGGTATTACGCAGCTGCTCAAGTCCGAAAAAGTGATGATCAGAATAAATGATCTGTGAGACCGGGTTATTCTGTTTGGCGTCGCGCAATGCGACGAGATTTTGGTAAGTGCCCTCCAGCGAATCGGGATAGATGAGCTCCCGGCGCAATTCAGCGGGGAAGGACTCCTGAAACGCCCGAAAGCTTTCTGCTCCTATCCAGCCGGCCGAAGGTTCCGAAACCATTATATAACGCGCCAGCAGCCAGGTCGACAGTTCCTCCATCGTCTCATAGGCTTTCGCCAAACTAATGAGGCTCTCCATTTCATTACGCATGAATTCGCGGTCTACACGCTGACCGGAACCGGCATTTTCAATATCGTAACCAGCTACCATCCCCGTGTCAATGAGCGTTTCGGAATAAAACTGATCCTTGTTTTGCCGGGTTAGTAAGAAGACGATGACCGCCATCGTAAAAGCGAGCAGCAGCATAAGCCACAGGTTGCGCCGAATCATTTGTGTGAATTCCAGAAAGGTCATGTGCTTGTTGTTTTGGGACTATCAATACTGCAAGTTTTTTCTCCTCAAAGCGAGGGCCGCCCGCCTTGCGCCGGAACTATTCCTTCCTGATCTCTACTCCGACGAGCTCCTTGAGCAGCAGATAGGAAAGCCGCGCCTGAACTTTAGCCTTTTCCAGCTCAGCTTCAGCACGCGAACGCTCCCGGAAGGTGCTCGAGAACTCCTCTACGTTGAGGGCGCCTTCGCGAAAATACTGCTCGGCCAGCTTGACGGCTACGCGGTGAAATTCCAGCTCCTCCGACTTTACTTCCATCAAGCGGATTTGGAGTTTGAAATTTTGATATTCCTGGATGACGCGTTCGCGGATACCCATCTCGATCTCCTGGCGATTGTACTTTTCCTGCTCCATCTGGTTTTTCAGCAGCTGGGTGCGGGCGCCGCGCGTGACGAATTCACCGAGCGGCAATCGCAGGCCCACCCCAACACGGTAGAAGGAGTTTTCGCGATTGGTGCGGAAAACCGTGGCCGGGCCGCCGGCGCCGCCTTCAATATCACCGACCCAGGCGCCGTTACCGTACTGATAGGAAGCGTCCAGACCGACGAAGTTGGCCCAGTTGCGACGCTCCATCTTCAGCTGTTCGCCAAGGTTGTCAACATTGATTTTTTGCGACTTGAGCAAGGGAGAATTGCGCAGGGCATCCTCCAGTAGTTCCTCCAGCGGTCGCAGATGTATGATATTATTCTGCCCGGTACTCTCTTCGATTTCGTATTCCGGTGATTCCAGCACAGTGGAAGGGGGTTCCTGGGCATGCAAATCTCCCGGGCAGAGAGCAAGCGCAAATAAAGCGAAGGCAATCAGGTATCGGAATTGGGAATAGGCAAATCTCATGATGTTGCTTTTTTGATCGTCCGGTTCCGGTTTCGCCATGCGGCCCACCGGTTTTTGGTCTTTTGCGGCCAGTTTTTATCCATAAAAGGTTTTTCAAAAAGCAGGAAGCAAGCCGCTGAAACGATCAGCACCAGGGGCAGCACGAGGAACATTTGCAACAGCAAATTAGTGCTGTAGCCGTTCCCTATCGTAAACCGGCTGGTCCAGCCGACAACTCCTTCCAGGAGGGGCAAGTGAATGAGGTAGATCGTGTAACACATCCCCCCGGTAGCAGCGATCCAGGGATTGCTGAGAAAGCGGCGCCAGATGCCCCCTTTGAACCCCGCGGCAAAAAACAGCAGCAAGGCGGCGGCAAAAAACAGATTATCCATCCACTCCGTTGACCAGGTGTGCAGCAGCGTCCAGAAAGCTGCTATCCCCGCCATGTCCCATAGCAGGGAACGGCGCGAGGGGCGGTCCAGCCAACCCGACAAGTAAAGATCGGCCATCAGAAAACCGGCCAGAAAATGCTGCAGCTGCCCCAGCAGCGTGGCTTTGAAGGGCATGACCAGCCACCCGAATGTCTGCTGCGCGGCAATGATGCCCCCAATAGCAGCCAGCAATGCCATCCGTCGCCAGCGAAGTGAGGGAATGCTGAAAAATAAACCGGCGAGAAAAGGCGCCAGCAGGTAGAACTGAATCTCGATCTCCAGGGACCAGGCCACCGGATTGATCCAGGAATACTGTTCGTAAACAATATTGTGCATGTACAGCAGGCTGGCTCCGAGATGAGGAAACAACTCACCGAAGCTGTAGTCCCCCTTGATGAGCAGCACTACAAAAAAACAGCACATCCAGAGAATGTAGGGCGGCTCCAGCCTGGTCAGCCGCCGCCACAGATAGCGGCCCAGCCGCAGTTTGCCTCTCCGCTCTAAAAAATGCCGCGCAAAGGGCAGCCCAAGAATAAAGCCGCTGATCGCGAAAAATAAAAAGACACCGATCGTGCCGCGACCGGCCAGAAAGGCCGTGTAATCCTGTTTTACAGGAACGGCAAAAGAAAGCGGTGTATAACGAATGAAACGCTCGCTGAGATGCTGTATCAGCACCGGCATGATCGCCATAAAGCGTAAACCGTCGACAGCGGGCAAGTATTTGCCGGAAGACGTGATGCGCGTAAGCTGCTTCGGTACATTTCCCAGTAATCGCCCTACATTCCCCCCTTTAACCTTTTTCATAATAGGTCCTCCAAATTTCAAAGACTAAAAATAGAGGAGAAGCTCGCCGATAACTCATTTTTTAGGTAAGCGGTCCGATTCCGTCGAAATTCCGGTGGAATTCCGCTTTTTTTTGCAAAGCGCTGCCAAAAACCCTGCTTTCCCCCGCTTTTCCGAAGCTTTTAACCAAATTTCTACAGAATGGCCCCACTTACCTAAAATTCGCCAAGGCTCCGCCATGAGCAAATAAATTTGGGTGATTGAAAGAAGAAGCAAAAAGCTTCCCCGGCCACCGCGCCTGGAGAGCAGGTTAGTGGAAAACAGAAAAAAGAGAACAGAAAACGATTATTATGAAAGCAACACTTGCAATCATCGACGACAACGTCATGATGCGGGCTTTCCTGCAGGAGTACCTGTGCAAAGACTTCAATGTGCTCGCTTTTCCCAATGCCGGGGAAGCATGGGAATGGCTGGATCAGGGGAATTTTCCCGATCTGATTACAGTTGACATCAAGATGCCGGGGCTCAGCGGAGTGGACTTTCTCACCCAGCTCAAATCGTCCGCCCTGTTCTCGGAGATTCCGGTGCTTATTCTCTCCGGCGTGAAGAAAAGCCCGCAACGGGTACAATGCCTGGAATTGGGCGCCGCGGATTATATTGTCAAACCCTTTAATCCCAGAGAGCTGGAACTGCGCATCAGAAAGCACCTGCGATAGAGGAATGGTATCACCTATCACCGTATTCCACTGCAAAAACAAAGTAACTATTCAGTCTCGCCGCTGCGCGGCGATATTTTTTCGTTTTTGCCACGGATCACACGGATTTCCCAAAATGATAATCTGTGAAAATCCGTGTGATCTGTGGCTCAAAAAAACTTTCCTGGCGAAGCCAGGATGGTGAATAGTAAAAACCAAAATAAATTGCCATGAAGCGTATCGTCTGTATTGGTGGTCATTGCGAAAAATGGTTGAGCTTCTTCCGCAAAGAACCGGTTCGCATCTATCACAGCGCCTCTGTTAAAGTAGGTCTGGAATATCTGAGACGCCCCGGCAATTCCACCGACCTGGTATTGTATGAGGCCGGACCGGCGGACCCCGCCGCTTTCTGTCGCCTGCGCTACGAGATGCTTCGCGACCCGGCGCTGGCCGGCGTTCCGTTCTTTTTGTTATCCGAAACCAATGCCCCCCCGGAGATGAAGCAGGCGGCCAGGAAGTTCCGGGTTCGGGATTATTTCCGGCATCCCGTCAACCCGAAAGTCCTGGAACAGCGCCTGCACAATTGCCTGACGAACAGAACAAGGACAACCAAAACAAAGGTCTCCTTAAGTGAAAAAAGATACTGGTCGGTTCCCTGGTGGAAACGGTTTTTCGATGTGCTGGTTACTTCTACCCTACTGCTGCTGCTTTCTCCTGTCTTCCTCCTGGTGGCCCTTCTCATCAAGCTCGAATCGCCAGGTCCTGTTTTCTACATCTCCCAGCGGGCAGGCCAGGGGTTTCGCGTTTTCAATTTTTATAAATTCCGCTCCATGCGTGTCGATGCAGATCTCATGGTGGAACAGCTGAAGGCGAGGAACCAATACCAGGGAAGGGAGAACAAAAAGCAGGCGGCTGCCGTGCAACGTGCTGCTGCTCCTCCCTCCTCTTTGGTCCTGGTGATGGACAATCATTTCATCGAAGAAAAACAGTACTCCCGGCAGCGTTTGTCTGCAGGTGCTGAAGATGCTTTTTTCAAGGTAGTCGATGATCCCCGTATTACCCGGATCGGCCGTTTTATCCGTTCCACCAGTATGGACGAGCTGCCCCAGCTGATCAATGTACTGAAGGGGGATATGTCGCTGGTGGGGAACCGCCCGCTTCCGCTCTATGAGGCCGAACAACTAACGGAAGACGACTGGATACTGCGCTTCGGCGCACCGGCTGGAATTACAGGCCTCTGGCAGGTTACCCGCCGCGGCAATAACAGCATGTCGGAAGCAGAACGCAAACAGCTCGACGTGGAATACGCCCAACGCTATAGTTTCCGGCTGGATCTGTGGATACTCTGGAATACACTGCCGGCCGCGATTCAGAAGGCCAATGTGTAAGGATGAGTTTAAACATCCGGCGGCTTTCTGCTTTATGAAAAGAAAAACCGTATGGACATCAGAAAACGCCTTCGCGAAGAACTGGGAGACGAAGCCGGCCAGTTGCTCGGTTACGAATCCAGTAAAATTCCTAAATCCAACCTGCATCTTCCCGGTCCGGATTACATAGACGACGTTTACCGCGACAGCAACCGCTCGGCCCAGGTACTGCGCAGCCTGCAGCAGCTTTTCGACCACGGCAACCTGGGCGGCACCGGTTACCTGTCAATTCTGCCGGTCGACCAGGGCGTCGAGCACAGCGCTGCATTCTCCTTTTATAAAAACATCGACTACTTCGATCCGGAAGCTATCGTCCGGCTGGCCATCGACGCAGGCTGCAACGGGGTAGCCTCCACCTTCGGCGTACTGGGAATGCTTTCACGCAAATACGCCCACAAGATCCCCTTTATCGTTAAGATCAATCACAACGAACTGCTTTCCTACCCCAATAATTATGACCAGATCCTCTTCGGTAACGTGCAGGAAGCCTGGAACATGGGCGCGGTCGCGATTGGAGCCACCATCTATTTCGGCTCCGAGGAAAGCAACCGCCAGATCCAGGAAATTGCCCAGGCTTTTGACTATGCCCACGAACTGGGCATGGGGACTATCCTGTGGTGTTACACCCGGAATTCAGCTTTCAAAACCAAAGACGAAGATTACCACACTGCCGCTGACCTCACCGGCCAGGCCAACCATCTCGGCGTCACCATACAGGCCGATATTATCAAACAAAAACAGCCGAATACCAATTACGGCTTTCGCGACCTCGACTTCGCCAAGTACGACGAGGATATGTACGAGACCCTCAGCACCGACCATCCCATCGACCTGTGCCGGTACCAGGTAGCCAACTGCTACATGGGCAAGGTGGGACTGATCAATTCCGGAGGCGGATCCAAAGGCGCTTCCGACTGGGGCGACGCCTTGCGCACCGCCGTGGTCAACAAGCGCGCCGGCGGCATGGGACTCATCCTCGGCCGCAAAGCTTTCCAGCGTCGCAAGGATCAGGGCGTCGAACTGCTGCACGCCATCCAGGCGGTCTATAAAGAAGATAGTATTACTGTTGCCTGAGGTAAGTACTTTCCAGCAGACTATGCGTTTGGGTTTGTTCTTTTTCCTCGCCCCACTTTACTTCTTCGTCGCCGGTTACCGACCAAATACGCCACTAACCTCTTAAAGCGCACCACTGATCGAAGAATCCTGCCGGCAGGCTTTCAGGCCTGTAAATTGCCGGTAGAGAAAAAGATTTATGAGCTCATCCGCTTTCCATACACCTTCCGGCGCCGGATTGCTGAAGCATCCACCGGTGCTTGTCGTATTGCTGCTGGTGGCTGCCGCGGGTGCTGGAGTTATTGCCCTAGGCGGATTGACGGCCGGCATCGTCGTGATGGCTCTTCCGGCATCGCTTTTCCTTTTGGGAATGATCATCCGTAATCCCCGAATCGGCATTAGCGCCGCGTTGCTGGTAGCCTTCTTCCTTTCGGGCCTGGCCCGGTATATTTCCGCCCCCTGGGGGCTGGGCGTTGACCTTTTTTTGTTTGTCGCCTGGATCGGGATGTTCTTCCATCACTTCCGGGAAAGCGGCTGGCAACCCATTCGCAATGACATTTGCCTGCTGGCATTACTCTGGTTTGGTTATGTGGTGCTCGAGCTGTTCAACCCGGAGGCGCAAAGCCGGACGGCCTGGTTTTACGCCATGCGGGGTATCGGTTTTTATCAGTTACTGACCTTCACCCTGGTATTCAGCTATTACCGTCATCCGAAATATCTCGACCGCTTTATTTATCTCCTCCTGTTCCTTTCTATACTGGGCGCGCTTTGGGGCTTGAGACAGGAGTTTTTCGGCACCGACTGGGCGGAGGATCGCTGGCTTTACGAGCTGGACCATCATGAGGAACACATTTTATGGGGGAAGTTGCGCGTCTTTTCTTTCTACAGCGACGCCGGCCAGTTTGGAGCGTCGCAGGCTATGTTTGCCCTGGTTTGCGGCATTATCGCCCTGGCCCCCATCAGCTGGAAACAACGATGGTTTTTTATTATTGCGAGTTTGCTGACGTTCATCGGTTTCATGATTTCGGGAACGCGGGGCGCCCTGGCGGTGCCCGCCGGCGGAACGCTGGTCTACATGATCGTCAGCCGCAATTTCAAAATACTCATCGCAGGCCTGGTCATGATCGGCCTGACTTTTTTTATTTTAAAAAACACGTATCTGTTCCACGGCATCGAAGAAGTGCGCCGCATGCGCACGGCGCTATCCGTCGACAATCCCTCCCTGCAGGCCCGCCTGCGCAACCAGGTGACATTCGGCGATCACCTCGCCTCCCGTCCCTTTGGCGGAGGCATCGGCTCGGCGGGCTTCTGGGGCGAACGCTTCAGCCCGGGAACGGTACTGGCAGAAACGCCGACGGATAGTTACTACGTGAAAATCTGGGCAGAAACAGGCATCGTCGGCTTGTGTTTTCACGTGCTCATATTGGGGTACTTTCTCGGCAAGGGCGGATATATTGTCTGGAACCTGCGACACCCCGTGCTTAAGCAGAAAATCATGGCCCTCTACTGTGGGTTCGGTGGTGTCCTGCTGGCCAGCTACGGTAACCAGGTGTTTAGTCAAATGCCTACGGGAATGATCATGAGCATCGCCCTGCCGCTGATTTTTATGGCTCCCATGTATGACCGGATGATGGATGAAGACTTATAGGTGTGGGGGTTGCCGGGGCCTTCGGCCCGCCTTCCTGTGGGGGCGGGGTGCTGCTGCACCCCCTCCTGTGGGGGCTCAGTCGCTACGCTCCTTCGCTGAGGCAACCCGAACACAAACGAATATGAACGAATGAGAAAATGATACTTATAAATTTCATCACGCTATTACTACTTCTCTATTTCGGCTGGGCCGTATTGTACCAGCTCATCTTTTCGGTGGCTGGGCATTTTTACCGCACGCCCTCCCCGGGAGAGACCGGGCAATACCGGCGAATCGCTGTGCTGATTCCCGCCTACCGCGAGGACGCGGTGATCGTGGAAGTGGCCAGACGGACCCGGGAACAAGACTACCCTTCTGATAAGTACAGCGTCACGGTTATTGCCGACTCCCTGCAGCCCGCTACGCTGCTGGCCTTACGGGAATTACCTATACGCGTGATCGAGGTAGCTTTTGCGAAAAGTACCAAATCCAAAGCCCTGAACCGAACGCTGGAGCAGCTGCCGGCGGAAGACTACGACATCGCCCTCATTCTCGATGCCGACAACGAGATGGCGCCCGGTTTTCTGCAGCGCATCAATCTCAGCTTTGAGCGGGGGGCAAGCGTCGTGCAGGGACAGCGTATGCCCAAGAACCTCGACACCCCCATGTCAGTACTCGACGGCGCCAGCGAATCGATCAACAATCATATACTCTGCGCCGGTCATCGCGCTTTGGGGCTGTCGGCCCGCCTGGCCGGATCGGGCATGGCCTTTGATTATACCCTGTTTCGGGAAGTGATGCCGCAGGTAAAAGCGATCGGCGGATTCGACAAAGAGCTGGAGCTGCGGCTGACCCAGAGAGGGGTAGTCATTAATTACGATGCCGAAGCCCGGATTCTGGATGAGAAAGTACGGGATACTGAAGTTTTTTCCAACCAGCGCAGTCGCTGGATTCAGGCGCAGTTCTCGTACGCGAAGACTTTTTTCCAGCCGGCTCTGTGCAGTCTTTTTCAAAGTGGCAACCGGGATTTTTTTAACAAAGCCCTGCAGATGTGGTTGCCGCCGCGCCTGCTCACCCCGGGAATACTGGGGCTGGCCGCTGGAATCAGTCTGCTGTTGGGAAGTACATCCTACGCCCTAATCTGGAGTGGACTACTGGCCGGCAACCTCCTGTCCTTCGCATTGGGCACGCCGGGCTACCTGTTTAAAGCGCGCCACCGGAGCGCCCTGTGGCAACTGCCGGCCGCTTTCCTGGCCACGTTGGGATCACTGCTTAAGGCGCGCCGGGCAGCCGCACGCTTTGTGCATACGCCGCATGGAGAACGGGAAACGCCGGAGAAAGAATAATCAAAAAAGTGCTGTCCAAAGCTCCGGGAGAAATACAAAGATTTGAAACAATGTAACAGACGCGGCTTAGCTGCGTAAGAAAAAATGACCTTTATGCTTGGAGAAGGAATGCCCTGGCACATCATCATCCCCTTCTTCGTCT
>CAZWDL010000164.1:0-13208 GCA_964632995.1 uncultured Saprospiraceae bacterium | reverse complement strand
CGTGCAGCCGGTAACGTGCGGCGCGAAGAGGATGTCGGCGCCCAGCAGTGTGGTCGCCCGCACGTTCTCGATGACGTTGTTGTCGTAGCAAATCAGAATGCCGCAGCGCCAGCCGTACAGGTCAAAAGTAACGTACTCGTTACCCGGTGACATATCGGGATGGATGAAGGGGTGCAACTTGCGGAATTTGGCGAGGAGTCCGTTTTTGTCCACGCATACGTAGGTATTGAAAAACTTATCCCCTTCGCGCTCTACCAGACCGGCCAAAATGGCCACCTCATACTGACCGGCGAGTTCGATCAATCGTTGTACACTTTCGCTGTCGGGCACTTTTTCCGCCACCGCAAGAGCTTCCTCTTTACTTAAGTCCTTCAAAAAAGTATACCCGCTGATCGACAGCTCGTGAAAACTGACGACCCGGGCGCCGCGTTCTTTGGCCCGGGCGGTGAGTTTTTCGATTACGCTGAGATTATAGGATTTGTCGTTGCTTCGGTGTTCAAACTGAGCGGCGGCGATGCGTAGGTCGTCCATGTTTTGACTTGTTTTTCTGGATCTTTCACTCCCTTCCTGTTAATCCGGGCTGTCAGGGATATTGCGGTTGGAAATAGTTTCGTGATAATTCTGTGGTCGTAAGGAAGAGCGTAAGTAAACACAGCATTTTTTATGCGATTGGATTTTATCACCATTTACTTTTGAGGCAAGAATGATGGTTGGCAGCTAAGACAATGGCAGCCGGATTATTTACTGAATACAATTGACTCAAGATAGGCAAATTTGTAAAACCCCATCCGAACGGCAAACATAGCAGACATTCATATTCCTGAGCCGAATGTCTGAAAAATTGTATTATTTTCCCTTTTTTAAAAAAGGATCACCTATGTCTCTTCGAATGCTCTTTTGTGCTATCGTCTGTCTGGTCGCAGGATGCTCCTCACCGGAAGATAGATTAGAGGAATTCTACTTAGTATTAGAAGAAGGAGACGGCGCCTTCGATCTCTGGGTACGCAACGGCACCGTTTACAACGGTGTCGACACGGCCGGCATTCCGGCTGATGTACTCATCCGCGCCGACAGCATCGCTTACCTTGGTGAGGTGGATAGTAGCCGCATCATTGCCCGGAGAAGCATCGATGCTTCGGGCAAAATCGTCACACCCGGCTTTATCGACGCTCATGCCCATGGCGATCCCTTATCAGCGCCGGAATTCCGCAACTTTCTGGCGATGGGGGTAACGACGATCTGCCTGGGGCAAGACGGTTCCAGCCCGGCGGAAGCCGATCTGGGCAGGTGGATGGAGCGGGTCGACAGCCTACAGCCCGGTGTCAACATCGCCATGTTCGCCGGGCACGGCACGCTGCGGCGGCTAAGCGGAGCCGGATATAAGACGAAGCCGGCGACGGAAGAGCTTCAAAAGATGCAGCACCTGCTGAGGCAAGCGCTGGAAGCCGGCGCCTACGGCATGAGCACCGGACTGGAATACACGCCTGGCATCTACGCCGGGGAAGAGGAGTTACTGTCTCTGGCGCAGATCGTCGGAGAGGCGAACGGCCTGATCATGAGCCACGTCCGCAACGAGGATGAGCAGGCCATCGAAGCCTCGCTGCGCGAGCTGCTCCGACAAGGACGGTACTGCAATGTACACGCCTCCCATCTCAAAGTGGTCTATGGAAAAGGAAAGGCCCGCGCGGAAGACATCCTCGGCCTGCTCGATTCGGCCCGCCAGGCCAGTGATTACAAGGTGACCGCAGATGTGTACCCTTACAATGCCAGCTATACAGGTATCGGCATCGTCTTTCCCGATTGGGCCAAAGCGCCCAACGACTACACCAGGGTGCGACGGGAACGCCGGGCGGAACTGCTGGCCTACCTCAAAGCTCGCGTGATGAAACGCAACGGTCCGGAAGCCACCCTGTTCGGAACTGCCCCCTTCGCAGGAAAAACACTGCAGCAACTGTCGGAAGAACGTGGTCAGCCCTTCGAAGAAGTACTGATGGAGATCGGACCGGGCGGCGCTTCCGGCGCCTACTTCGTCATGGACGAATCGCTGCAGGCCCGCCTGCTGGCAGCCCCGCAGGTGATGGTCTCTTCCGACGGGAGCCCTACTATGCATCATCCGCGCGGCTACGGGAGCTTCGCCAAAATCATCGAGCAGTACGTCAATCGTCAAGAACTGCTCTCCCTGCACGAAGCTATCGGAAAAATGAGCAGCCTGACGGCCAGCACCATCGGCATCACCGACCGGGGTACGATTGAGGCGGGTGAGAAGGCCGACTTGCTGGTTTTTGATCCCGATGCAGTTCGGGCCCGGGCTGACTTTACCGAGCCACATCAGCTGGCCGAAGGGTTTGACTACGTCATCGTCAATGGTAAGGCGGCCATTGACAGCGGAGCCTTTCGGGAAGAACGCTTCGGGAAGCTACTACGGCGAACCCCTGGAAAGTAAGCCTCGTGGCTTCGGAACTAAGTAATTGGGTATATAGACGAAGTTATTTTTCGGCTGAGCTGCGTTAAAGAACCGGGCTTCGTGGCTAAGGCCACGACCCCGAACCTTCGCCTTGCTCAGCCGAAAAATAACGAGTATAGATGCCCCTAATTATTTAGTGCCGGAGGCACTAATAGAGGGATACCATACTACAGGACAAGGGCTACCCGGCAGGCGATGCATCTACGAGGCAATCACAGCATCCCCTGCTCCCAAATAATTTCAAAAATCTTTCTGCTTTTCCGTTCTTCTGGTTTTGCTCAAATATTTATATCTTTATCATATTCTTCACTTTACTTTGGCCCTGAAATAACATCTTAGGAAAACACTCCCGTTACCCAGACGAATCACACTGCAGGCGGTCTATTTGTAAATAGAATCAGCTCATTCCGGTGTGTTGACAAGCATTAAAAATCGAGACGCCAATTCCAGTAACAGTCAGGTTTTTGCGTCAATCACCAAAAACAGATTTCCCCATGAAACTGAGGATTTCACCTTTAGTACTATCTATTTTGTTCGTTTGCCAGCAGAGCGGCTGGGCGCAACAGGCCATGGTCAGCGAGACTTACCGGAAGGCGGAGGCCGCCCTGCTCAATCACGATTATAAAAAGGCTATCCGGCTCTTTGAAAAGGTCTTGGAAAGCCACCCCGAACTGGCGGCGGCATACCGGGGGCTGGGACTTAGCTACGAGCTTTCCAAAGATTACGTCAAGTCGGCGGATTACCTGAATAAGGTTATCGAACTGGACTCGGTATTTTCCCGCGTCATCTATTACGAGGCGGGTAAAGCGAATTACCGGGCGGGCGATTATGAAAAAGCGCTGGACTATTTCGAGCGCTTTCGCCGCATGCAGAGCGTCTCACCGGAAGCCTTTGGCTACCGCGGAGAAACGGAAAGTGAATTGGAACAGCAATACCTGCAGGAACTCGGTTCTGACATGCGGGCCTGCCATATGGCCATGGATTCGGCCAAGTTTCAGGGAATCACCGAAATCACTAATCTGGGAGACCAGATCAACACGAAGGCCGATGAATATTTTGCCTGCCTGACCAATGACCGCGAACTGATGTTGTACACTTATCGCGCCGATTTAAAGTCGGATGAAGATCTTTATTTCAGCCAATACAAAAACAACAGCTGGAGCCGGGGGCGCCCGTTAAAAGGATTCAATACCAAGCTGGACGAAGGCATGAGCAGCCTGGTGCGCAACAACCGAAAGATGTTCTTCACTGCCTGCGACCGGGAGGGGGTCTACGGCCCTTGTGATATCTGGGAAGCCGATTTCGAAGGCCTGGAGATCCAAAGTATTCAGCCACTGGAGGGCTACGCCAACTCGGACCGGTGGGAAGGCCACGCTACCGTCAGCTGCGACGGTAGCTTCATCTACTTTGCCAGCAGCCGGGAAGGCGGCTTCGGAGGTTGGGACCTTTGGTACACCGAGCGAAAGGAGGACGGCAGCTGGGGAGATCCCGCCAATATGGGGCCAAACGTCAATTCCAGGATGGATGAACAAGCTCCCTTTATCAGCAATGACGGTAAAACCCTTTATTTCACCTCCAACGGGCATCCCGGCATAGGAGGGATCGACATCTTCGTCAGCTGGCTGGATGGCAACGGACAGTGGAGTATCCCTATTAACCTCGGCCCGCCGGTCAATACCTCCCACGAAGAAATCGGCTTTTTCCTTTCCTCCGACGGGAAGACCGGCTACCTGGCCTCAGACCGGCCGGGGGGAGAGGGAGGATTCGATCTCTACCAGTTCCAGCTCACCGACAAACTGTACAGCGATCCCATCACTTTCGTGGAAGGAAGGGTGCGGGACTCCTTGCTCAACGAGCCGGTCGCCACCACTGCCCAGATCGGCGGCCGGGGTGGGGTGCCTACCGATGAGCAGGGCCGCTTCTTCCTCTGCCTGCCCGCGGGGCAGGAGCTCAACGTCCTGATCGAAGAAGAAGATTACCGCCCTTACCGCATCCGCATTCCTGTTCCGGAATGGGACAACCGCCAGCCTTTCGTGCTCGATATCGCCCTTTCTCCTATTCACGATTTCGCCGCCCGCAGCCTCGATACCGTTGCCGCGGTTCCGGAACCCGAATCCGAAAAGGTGGAACACCAGTACACCTGCCAGCTGTTCTTCGGCTTCGACAGCGATAAGCTCGAAATGACTGAAATGAACCGCCTCGACGAATTCATGGCAGACCTCAATGATAAAGAAATCAAAAGGGTGGAGATCGTCGGCTATGCCGATAATATCGGCAGCGATGATTACAACCTGGGACTGTCAGAGGAGCGCGCTAAAAAAATCGCCTTGTTCATGCGCGAATTTGGCATCATCGTCCACAAAATTTACATGGAAGGCCGGGGCGAACTGCACAATGGCAATCCGAACAGAGAGAACAGAAGGGTGGAGGTGCGGGTGTTCACCCTGGAGGAACAGTAGCCTACGACCAGTATCAAGGCCACTCTCCTTCTTCATAGGCCCGGTCAATAATACGTTGTGTGGCCAGGGTGTCTGCCAGTCCGGGCAGGTCAGCCCCCTCGTCTTCCCCATTGGAAAAGACTTCCTTCAGGCGGCGGCCCAAATAGAAAGTACCGCTGCGGAATCCATTTTGAGTTGCCGACTCCGGCAGATCGGAATCGGGAAAAGTGAGTTCCTGCCGGCGCCGCTCTTCAATGCGCCACAGCCGCTCGTTTGGTCCCAGCCAGAGGTTACCGCGTGATCCCTCCACCAAGAAGCCCATACCCCGGTCGGCATCGGCCATTGCGTTGACACTGATATTACCTTTAACGCCGTTCTTGAAGGTCAGCTCCAGTTCGACGTGATCATCGGCTGTTACCTCCTTCATGGCGCCGGTTTCGGCGTCTTTTAATTCCTTGTTAGCGATACGGAAGCTCACCTTCATATCGTCAATAGCGCCGAAGATCCACTGACTCAGATCGATGAAATGACCACCGACAAGGCGGAGCATACCCCCACCTTTACTGCGATCGTTCTCCCAACTCCAGGAACGGTCTTTACCGGCGGCGAAGTTGTATTCGTAAGATAAGCGGAAGTGGTTGACGTCTCCCAGCAGTCGGCGGCTCAGCATTTCTTTGATCTTGATGCGGCGGGGGTCGAAGCGCAGCTCGTAATCGATCAGTATGCGCTGGGTAGGCTTGGCTGCCGCCTTATCTATTAATTGTTCTACCTCCTGCACGCTGAGAAAGGGCGCCTCGCTCAGCAAAAGCCGCTCCTGTTCGATAGCTGCTTCAATGATCGGAGCATGTAGAAAGGTCGGGGTGACACTGCTGATCAGATCCGCATCGCATTCCTGAAGTAAGGATTCCCAGGAAGCGTAGACCTCCGGAATATTCATTTTTTTGGCTACCCGCTCGGCATTTTTTTTATGCCCGGAGCAGATGGATTTCGGTTCAATGCCCGCTGCCTGGAATAGTTCAATCTGAGCTTGTTCGGTCCAGCCCGTTCCGATATATCCTGCATTCATAATTCGATGATTTTTCTAAACAACCCCAACGGAGCAATGGACGTTCATTGGGTTCATTGATTGTAGTGTTTCATGGTAACCTGGCTCTCTGGTCTCAAGCACCAGTATTGACCTAAGTACACTGTCAAATAAGTAACTTTCCGTTTTGACAGTGTACTAAGGGCCCGAGCGCTTAAGCCGTAAAATCGCAACATTACCCTTTAATCGCCTCCAGTATACTCATCAGAAAGGTGTTAAAGTCAAAGGTGTCATCATCGGTGACCCCAAGGCGAACGACCACCAGGTCGCGCGAAGGGATAATAAAGACCCGCTGTTCCTGGAAGCCCTGGCAGGCGTAGGTATCCCCGGGCACATCAGGCAATGTTCCCGATTTGTTGAGCCAGAACTGAGCACCGTACTCGCCGGCGGAGGCTGGAGCCGTTTCGCGGGAATAGTCCACCCAGCCTTCCGGCAGGATGCGTTCTCCTTCCCAGACGCCGTCGTTGAGATACAGCAGTCCGAAGCGCGCCCAGTCACGCGGAGTGGCGAAACCGTAAGAAGATCCCACAAGCGTACCACTGACGTCCGGCTCCACAATCGCCGAGCGCATACCGATGCGGTTAAACAGCGCTTCGCGGGGAAAGGCCCAGTACTCCTCCAGCGAATCCATCTCGCGCCGGATGATGTACGAAAGCAGGTTAGTGGTGCCGGAAGCGTATACCCACTCATCACCGGGATCAGCGGAGGGTGGGCGGCGCATGGTGTAGCCTGCCATGTCCTCTCCAAGATAGAGCATTTTCAACACATCGGCCTGTCGCCAACCGTAATCTTCCACCCAGGACAGTCCGCTGCTCATGCGCAGCAGATCGTCGATGGTAATTCCCCGGCGCATGTCATCCTTCCACATGGGAAAGCCGGCAGGCTGATCCAGGTCGAGTTTGCCTTCCCGCACCAGAATGCCGATCAGAGCGCTGGTGATACTCTTGGTCATTGACCAACCCAGCTGGAGGGTGTGCCGGTCGAAGCCCGGCGCATAAGCCTCTCCTATCAGCTGGCCGCGATAGACGACCACTACCCCTCGCGTTTGCAGCTCGGGCTCCACGAAAGCAAATTGTATCGCCGTCTGTAGTTTACCTTGATCAACCTCCGGGAAAATAGTATCCGGCAACTGATCACCCATCGGCCAGGGAACGGTGTCCGGGTCGTCAGGCAAAGAAACGGGTGGCGTATAGGCGGCTGCCTGTTCACGCAGCGCTTGCACACTGGCGTCAATCACCAGTGTACAACCTAGCCCTTCGCGAAATACCGCCGTCCGAGGCGCCATCCCGAAGATTGTCGCCGTCACGGTGCGACCTTCGCGGTCGATCTCCGTATGCGTCAGGTTGATGGGGAAAAAGTCGAGATCGACGGCCCTGATAGACTCCGGGCTGCGACCCGATACGAATACACAGGAGCACATGTTCTTGGCAGCGTACCCGGTCATCACCGGCAAGCGGGGCTGCAAGTAAAGGAACCAAAAGGCGGCCAGGAGAAAAAGAAGAAGTAATAAGATCAACATCCAGCGGTTTCGCTTTTTCATTTTCCAGAGGGATTCTTTAAAATCTCTCCAAAGTAACGAACAAGTACGCCAATTCGGAAATTTTCGCCTCATTCCAGTAAGGTAAGCCGGGAATAAATCAGAAATCCTACTATCGCCAGCGCAATGAGCAGCCAGAAGATAGTGAGAATGAGGCGGACCCATTGTTCTTTCTTCATAATACGGAGGATTGGGGGATTGAATAAAGGCTAATGTCGTCAACTTAAGGTTTGGCAACTTCTTCTGTTCATCTGTTTCTATCCGCCCATCCCTGGGCTGGTCGGAAAGTGTTCTTCACCGCTCTCGTCCCTCGGGACGGGTAAATGTTCTGCGGTTCAGTAAGTATAAGTAAGGGAAATTAAAGGAACCGCAGAACAGAGGAACTGAGGAATATCCAACCGCAGAAGCGCCCAAAACTGCTAAAGTTGACGACATTGGAATGAAGGCCCCTTCACTCCCCTTTCCGGAACAGCAGCAGGTCGGGCGTTCCCCGGCCGGACAGGTAAAGGTCGGGCTTGCCGTCGCCGTTGAAGTCGGCGAACTCAGCGTCGAAGCCGCTGCCTTCGACGCCGGGTGGGAACACTTCATCCGTTCCGTCGCGGAAGCGGCCCTGGCCGTCATTGAGCAGCACGCGGTAGGGCGATTTGCCCCGGAAGTTCGGTTCGTTCGAATTGCCGGTGATGATATCCAGGTCGCCGTCGCCGTCGATATCCAGGAAATCACCCTCGAAGCTGCGGTCTTCGTCGGGTGGCAGGCGATCGGCGCTTTCATCGGTGAAATGTCCCGTGCCGCCGTTGATCAACAGGCGGTTTTGCCGCAAGGCGCCCTCCACGAAAGCCGCCGTATTCGCGAAGAAAAGATCGAGGTCGCCGTCGCCGTCTACGTCGCCGAAGTCAGCTTCGCGCGTTTCCTCGGGCGCTTCGCGTAGGGGAATGCGAGCTGCCGATTCATCTGTAAAGATGCCGCTGCCGTCGTTGATCATCAGGCGGTTGCGGTCTTCATTGCCGACGATGAGATCGGGATCCCCGTCACCGTCCGCATCGCCCAGCTCCAGATCCTGGGTGACGTCCTCTACCTGTGGTAAGCGACCTGTCGTCTCGTCTGTAAAATACCCTTCCCCATCGTTGATCAGCACGTTGTTCTGCCCGTTATTCCCGATCAGGATGTCGGGCGCCCGATCACCGTTGAGGTCGGCGACGATGACGGCATTGGAGATGCCCGCTACCGGCAGGCGATCGCCGGCGGCGCTGAAAGTGGTCCCTCCTTGATTGAGGTAAAGTTCGTTGGTCTGGTCATCTTCGCTGACGATGACGACATCCAGGTCGCCGTCGCCATCGAAATCGGCGATGCCGACATCCTCGCTGTCGTGGCTTGCCCGTGGCAGCTGCGCGCTGGCCAAGCGGAACCGCCCGCTGCCGTCGTTGAGCAGCAGAATGTTGGGTTCAAACTCGTTGGCGACTACGATATCCAGATCGCCGTCCGCATCCAGGTCGGCTACACCTGCGTCCATGCTCAGCCCTTCCAGACCGGGGGCGGGCAAATGGCTGTTGGTAACGTTTTCGTACAAGGCCTCATTTACTTCAGACAAGGACGGCTCCTTCTTATTGTTGCAAGCCAGCAGTAAAAACAGAGAAAAAAACAGCATTCGGACTTTCATAACGATGACATTTGGTGATCGTATCCGGTAAAATAAGGAATATCCGGGCGTCATGGATGTTTCTTTGGCTATCGCTCCGAAAGGAGGAATGTTCACTCCTTCGCTTCGTCGCGTGAAAACATCCACTCCCTCTTCCCCTTATTTATTTTTCAATTTTCCATATATTACAAAAACATCACCGGCTGTTGTCTTTCCTTCCGAAAGAGCACATCCGTTATTTCACCTCAGAAAATTGCACACATCCGTTTAACAACCCATTTTCTATGAAAAACAATTCCCTCTTACTTCTCCTGTTTCTATTCTCCGTCACTGGTTTGTTCGGCCAGGTTTCGCGTACCTCAAGCAAGCAGAAGGACGAACGCCGCCTGAAGTGGTCGCCCGAATGGCGCCTCAACTTCCGTGCAGAAATGGACACTTTGCAGCCGCCCGCCTTTGCCGACACCTGCGCCCTGCGCCCGGCCGTATTCGTATTGAACGATGCCTGGGGTTTTGTTTCCGGTATGAATGAACTGGGCGACCTGGAGAAAGCCCAGCGTTTTGAGTTTGCCGGCAGCGACGAATACTTCGTACGCGAATCCTGGGGCTTCTTCTCCGACGCGGCAGTCGTTAATGACGGCGAGCTCTGGGCCAAGATCTACACCGTTGATGGCGATGGAAGCCCGGGCAACCTGCTCGGGAACAGCGAGAAGCTAAAGGTTAGCGACATCAATCTCGATGACCAGGACATTTTGCCTACCATCTTCTCCTATCCAAACCCGGTACAGGTAAGCAATGACCAGTTTTTCACCAGCTTCAACTTCGCTGAGCTCTATGCTTCTCAGGACACCGTCGCTTTATTTTCAACCGACGACGGCTGCGGCGACGGCGCCGACGCCTGGGAGCTTTTCTCCGACGGCCAGACCTGGCTGCCGGTCAACAGCGATCAATCCTGGCAGCTCAACCTTAACTTTTACATGTTCAACGTCATCGAATTCGGGGACGCGACCGGCGGGGGTATGGTCGCTACCGATACCGTCGCTCCTCCCGCCTTTGCCGATACCTGCGCCCTCTCTCCGGTCAGCTTTACCATCACCGAATCCTGGGGCTTCGTAGGCGGTACCAATGAATTCGGCGACCTTCAGAAGGCGCAGCGCATCAGCTACACCCAGAACGCCAGCTACCGCGTCAGCGAAGCCTGGGGCTTCTTTTCCGATGCCGAGGTCGTGGGCGACGGCGAGCTGGATATCAACATCTTCTCCGTGGATGAGCAAAGCGGCGCCCCGGGCAGCCTTCTGGGCAGCAGCGACAAGCTCAACGTCAGCGATATCGTCATCGACGACCAACTGCTGCTACCGACCATCTTCCCTTTCTCTACCCCGGTTGCCGTTCAGGACACCCAGTTCTTCGTCAGCCTCGACATCTCTGAACTCTATGCTTCCCAGGATACCGTCGGCCTCTTCCTCACCGGCCAGGATTGCGGCGACGGCAGCGACGCCTGGGATCTCTTTTCCGACGGTGTCACCTGGCTGCCCTTCGACGATGAGCAATCCTGGCAACTGGAGAGCAATCTCTACCTCTTCGCCGTCGTGGAATTCGACCAGGCCACCAGCGTCAATGATCCTTTTGTGCAAAACAAGGAGCTGAGGCTCTTTCCGGCTTTTCCCAACCCGGCCTCGTCGGAAGTGACCCTGCGCTACCAGCTGGACGAAGCTTCCGATGTAACCATTGAGCTCTATACCGCGGACGGCCGCCTGATTCGTAAAATGGATCAGGGCCGGCAGGTAAATGGCGAGCACCAGCAGCGTATCGATGTGTCCGGCCTGCCGGCAGGCGCCTACGTCTACAGCATTGTTACCAGCCAAAGCCGGTTGCTGAGCCGCTTTGTTGTGGAATAGGGGTTCTGGATGCTAGGTGCATGGCGCTAGCCTGGAATATTCCCTGGATAAGCCCAGTTAAGCCCCTTCCGACTTCCGCTTTCCCACTTTCCACTTCGATTTGGATGCTGGGTTTGAGAATTGAACAAACTATTTTGAAAAGGTTTTTATAGTTATTTTTGGATAATCGACCAATCCGATTTTTCCATCACAAATCCATCGCCCTATGAAAAAATGGAACCTGTTCTCGCTACTTAGCCTCTTTTTACTGACAAGTATAGGGGCTTTCGCCCAAAAAGATTTGCAGTATCAGATGCCGCCGCAGACGATCGCCGATCTGGTTAATGCTCCGCAGACACCGGCGGTGAGCATTGACAGCGACGGCGAGTGGATGCTGTTGCTGGAGCGCCCCGGTTATCCTTCCATCGAGGAGCTGGCGCAGCCCGAGCTGCGCATCGCCGGTCTGCGTATCAACCCACGCACCAACGGTCCCAGCCGTTCGAGCAGCTACAACGGGCTGACACTGAAAAACATTGAAAGTGGAGAAAGCTTTCCCATCAGCGGTCTGCCCGAATCACCGCAAATCGAAAACGTACGCTGGTCGCCCGACGGCAGCCGCATCGCCTTTTCCATCACCAAATCCAACGGCATCGAGCTGTGGATGGCCGATGTGACCAGCAAGCGGGCGCAGCAGCTGACCGAGGCCCGTCTCAACGACGCCATGCGCGGCACCCCCTTCGACTGGTTTCCCGACAACCGGACTATCCTGGCCAAACTGACGATCGAAGGGCGAGGCGAAGCCCCCACCGAAGCCCTGACGCCGGAAGGCCCCGTCGTGCAGGAAAGCACCGGCGACAAGGCGCCCGTGCGCACCTATCAGGACCTGCTCGAAGATCCGCACGATGAAGCCCTGTTTGAATACTACGGCAGCAGCCAACTGGTCCTCATTGACACCGACACGGGCGGGCAGCAAAATTTCGGCCCGGCCGGCATCTACACCGAAACTTCCATCTCGCCCAACGGGGAATACGTACTTACCGGTATGGCGCACCCGCCCTTTTCCTACATCGTACCCTACTACCGTTTTCCCGTGAAATACGAGATGCGTAACAAGGCCGGTGAGCTGATCAAGGTCATCGCCGATATCCCACTCTCGGAGAGCATCCCCAAGGGATTCATGGCCACCCGCGAAGGGCCGCGCAGCTTCAACTGGCGCAACGACGTGCCCGCTACGCTCACCTGGGTGGAAGCCCAGGACGGCGGCGACCCGAATGTGGAAGCCGACATCCGCGACCGCCTCTACTATCTCGAAGCGCCCTTCCAGAGTACGCCGAAAGCCGGCATTCCTTTTCAGCTGCGCTACGCGGGTGTAACCTGGGGCGAAGACGACCTCGCTGTCGCCTACGAGTACTGGTGGAATACGCGCCAGCAGATCGCCAGTCGATTTGATCCCAAAGATCTGGAGAGCAAAACGACGCTTTTCGATTTCTCCTGGGAAGACCGCTATAATAACCCTGGTAATTTTGTAACTACGGAAAATCAGTATGGCCGTTCCGTTTTACTGACGGCCGATAACGGTGAGACGCTCTTCCTTACCGGCCAGGGTGCTTCGCCGGAAGGCAACCAGCCTTTCATCCGCGCCTTCGATCTGGAGACGAAGGAGACCGAAGAAATATGGCGTTCTCAGGCGCCCTACTACGAATACCCGGTGCGCTTGCTGGATCCCGGGGAAAAGATCGTCATCACGCGCCGCGAATCGCGCGAGGAGCCACCGAATTACTACCTGCGCAACCTGGAGGATGACAAAATCGAAGCGCTTACCGAATTTGAGCACCCCTACCCCGCCTTGGAGGGCATTGAGAAACAGGTGGTCCAGTACGAGCGCGAGGATGGCCTGACGCTGCAGGGTGATCTCTATTTGCCGAAAGGCTACAATCCCGAAACCGATGGCAGCCTGCCGGTGATCATGTGGGCCTATCCCAGCGAATACAAAAGCGCTGACGCTGCCAGCCAGGTGGAGGGCTCGCCTTACGAATTCATTCGCCTCTACTGGGGCTCGCCGCTGTACTGGCTCACGCAGGGCTACGCTATCTTCGACGATATCAGCATGCCCATTGTAGGAGAAGAGGATGAAGAGCCCAACGACTATTTCCGCGAGCAGCTGGTGGCCAATGC
>CAZWDL010000163.1:224-13408 GCA_964632995.1 uncultured Saprospiraceae bacterium | reverse complement strand
GGTTGAGATCATGGAACTGGTCGATCATCCCTTCATGCTCGGAAGTCAGTTCCACCCGGAATTCCAGAGCCGGCCCGGCAGTCCTCATCCGCTGTTCAAGGCTTTCATTGAGGCGGCTGTTGCCTATCGAGCTGACAAGACGACGCCGTCTGAGGCGGTTTGAAATCAAGCAAAATTCAGGAGTTGTTATGTCACTTGCCGACTATGTTCGGGCTATGCCGAAAGTGGAGTTGCATATTCATCTGGAAGGCAGTGTGCAACCGGCGACCCTGTTTGATCTCGCACACAAGCACGGTGTCGAACTGCCGGTAACAACCCTTGACGGCCTGGCCGAGTGGTATATTTTCCGCGATTTCGATCATTTCATCGACATTTTCGGCATGGTATGCCAATGTTTGCAGGAACCCGCCGATTTTACGCGCATTACGTATGAATACGGGCGCTCGATGGCGGAAACCGGGACGCTCAGGTAGCCGGCGAAATCTCCGTAAGAGAAACCCGGAATAATCGTATTGCCGTTGGCGTTGACGCCTACATTGGGGGCGTCGGTCGCACCATGCAGTACGCGCAGGTCTACAGATTCACCGTCTTCGGCGGCCTCGCGGGCGTCGGCCGCGGTAAACAGGGTGAAGGCGATGTCCAGTCCTTCCGGATTGGGCGCAAAGTCATCGGGATTCAGCACGCCGTTAGCGACAACGTGGTACGCCTGTCCATCCTCCAGCGTAACGGGGAAGGAAGCGATACCCTCTTCGATGCTTTCGCTCGTACCCGGCGCAACGACGATGTTAATCTCGATGCCGGCGGGCAGATCGAGGAAAGGCGTTGCCGTACGGAAGGCAAAATCTTCAATCTTAACGGTATCGGTCATCACATCCACGTAGATATCTACCACGGCAGCAGCCGGGTCGGCGGCATTGTGGACGACCTGTACGCGGGCGGTAGCAGGCATGGTGGTGTCAGCCGGAGCGAACACGATGCGGGTATCCTCATCGCTCGGTGTTTCCGCCCGGTCGAACGGCGTGTCGAAGAAATTGGCCAGCATATATTCTGCGAAGGCGTCCTGCTCGGTGCCGGGATCGGCGAAAGTAGCGTCGCCCGGTTCGGTCAGCACTTCGTCGAGATCCACGCGGTCGGCGCCCTCACCGCTCGGGAAGGGATAGCCGTCGCCGCCGCCGGCCAGGAAGCCCAGCGTAACGATGCGGACCGTGCGACCTTCATCAGCAATGATATCGCCGTTTTCTACCAACTGCTCCGTGGGTTCTCCATTTTCGTCAATCAGGAATACATCGCCGATGCGGGAGCCGGCCTCCTGAGTCGTATCAACCGTGAAAGACACACCACCGACCTGCGGGAAGCGGCCGGGCGTAGCGCCGGGTTCCGATTCCGCTACACCGTGTTCGAGTACGGCCAGCAGTTCTTCCATCGTCAGGGTAAGCAGAGTCAGGTTGTTATTGAAACGCAGCGAGTTGGTCACGTCAAGCTGAGAAACATCGCCGGCTTCCTTACCGGCTTCGGGATTGGCCGGGGGCGGGCTGGGGACGTATACGCCGTCTTCTACTTCTATAATCTGTCCGATCGCGGCGCGGATACCGCCGCCGTTCTTGAGCGACAGCACAACCGTGGTGTCAAACGCCTGGGCGATGGCCAGGTTGGCGTCGGCGGTGAGATTGCCCAGATTGGTTTCCTCCGTGCGTACAAATCCGCGACGGCCTTCCAGGTAGACGTCCGTCCGGGCAATGATGTTGCCGTCCTGAGCGGTAACCACTGCACTGACAGCGTCCGTCAGTCGCTGCACCAATTCGCCTTTCGTACCTTCAGCGAACGGATCGGCGTCGCCGTAGAGGTCGTTGACCACCTCATCCAGCGATGCGTAAACGCCGTTGAGTTCATTGCCGGCAGATTCGGGAACGACTACGCCGTCCTCGTTGAAGTCGACCAGGAGGCGGCCTACGTAGGTGTATTCACCCGGAATACCTACCAGGATCGCCGGATCACCGTCGGCGTTCGTGGTTTCAAACGGATAAACCTGATCGGCATCGTCGCCCGGGCGAAGTACGTCGTCTTCCTGAGCCATCAGGACGTCAGAGCCGCCCGCGACGATGATGTCGACGCCGCTCAGCAACGTAGCCAGTTCTTGCTCCAGCGCGAACTGCTGCAAGTGGGTTACCAGTACAATTTTATTGATGCCTTCGGCTTCCAGCGCGTCGATGGCGGGCTGAATGACTTCGGCCAGCGCCGGCATGTCGTTCGTGGTGGGGCCGACAACGCTTACACCGCCGTTGGAGGTGATGTCCTGCAGTATCTGGGTCGTAGCGCCGACGATACCGATTTGTTCGCCGCTGCGTTCAATCGTGGTGTACGGAGCGATCTTCGGAGCGGCGGCGGCGGCCGCCAGGTCATCCGGCGTGGAACGGAAAGCCGTGTTCGGCAAAATCGCGTCGGTAAAGAATCCGGCAAGATTATCGTCACCGCTGAAGTCCAGGTTAGCCGACAAGTAGGGGAACTGAGCACCCAGCCAGCGGACGTCGCCGAGGGTTTCGCCCCGGATATCGGCGCCGATAATATCGGTAACAGCGTTGGTGCCGGCATCGAACTCGTGGTTGCCGACCGCGGAGGCGTCGAAACCGATGATGTTCATGATGGTGATGTCGGCTCGTCCGGAACCTTCGCGGATGTTGGTCAGGCCCGGTTCGTCAAAAAGGTCCTGGTAAATGCTCTGGAAGACAGGACGCAGGGAACCGTCACCGGCCGCTCCGAAGAAAGGACCGGGGATGTAGTTATCACCGCCGGATAGGATCAACGTGTTGTCGCTGTCTTCTTCCAGTGTATCGATGATGGCGGCGAAGTTGGGCGCGTTATCGATCGCGTCGACACCGCCTTCGAGGTCGGAAGCGTGCAGGATCTGCAGGGAGAATAAGGTGGGATCGCTACCTCCGTCTTCCACTACGTTGTGAAACCCGAGGGAATCTATGACATCCTGTTCCAGGACGATCCACTCGTTCTGGGCCGTCTCCCAGCCGGTATTACCCGACAGGATTTCAGGACGGCGAACCAATGTTTGGTTCTGGGTGCTTCCAGCCCCGTCACTCACGTCCCAACTACCGGGATCCTCACCGATAACTCCGATAATATCCAGCGTATCCCCCGTTTGAAGATTGACCAGAGCGATGGCATCATTGCCGTTAAAACCGGCAACGGAGGATGTTGTATCGCATTGATCGACAAACTCGGCCCGGCTGTTACAAATAGTGTATACTTCACCGGGTTCCAGCATGCCTTCCCCCACGAATACGAAGCTGGCCTCTGTGGCTCCGTTGGCAAAAGTCAGCACCTGATAGTTGCTCAGATCAACAGCGTTTTCGCAACCGTTGTAAATTTCCAAGGCCTTGTTATTCGAGCTGCCCTCGATATATTCTGAAATGAATACACATCCCTCCTGAGCCTGAAGGATTAGAGCCGAAAAGGCAAATAAGGTCATTGCCAGCGCAAGCACCTTTTGGGATAAAGAATTTCTCATAAATTAATTATTTGAAAGTTTAGTTAGAAAGTAAAACTGATGCAGGACCATAGCAATTTCACCTGAGATACTATCATCTCAACATGCGGTGGGATGAATAAGGGGGGAATCAAGTGAATAGTTGCCAGGCCGCAAGGAAGTCAAGCAGCCGGATAAAATTGCAGGATTTCCTGATACGTTTCAAGTTTATAATATTAATTATATGTTACCTTTTTGTTTCCTGTTTATTAGGTTGGTTAAGAGGACTTCCAGAGTTTTACTATCTTTCCTTCAAAAAGATGAGATTTGGCAGGTTTTCTTTAATACTCTTCCTTTCCCTCTTTCTCAGTGGTGCAGTCGCTCAGCGTGGCGACTTCCGCGCCGTCGATGGGCTGTTTGCCGATTTTGAACGCCGCGACGACATCTATCCGCTGGGCCGTCCCGGTTGTGCCCTGGCTATCGTACGTGACGGCGAGATCGCCTACAGCAAAGGCTACGGCATGGCCGACCTGGAGCACGACATCCCGATCACGCCGCAGAGCGTCTTCTACGCGGGTTCCGTATCCAAGCAATTTGTGGCCACCAGCATACTCCTGCTGCAGGAACAGGGCAAACTGCATATCGATGACGATGTGCGCCGGTACGTTCCGGAACTGCCCGACTACGGCCATACCATCACGATCCGACACATGCTACACCACATCAGCGGGCTGCGCGACTATCTGAACCTGTGGGATCTTTCAGGAAAAGACATGCTGGATTACATTCCCGACGAAGCGGTACTAGACCTGATCACTCGCCAAAAGGAACTCAACTTCCGCCCCGGTGAGCGCTACTCCTACAGCAACTCCGGTTACTACCTGCTCATGCTGATCACGGAGCGCCTCAGCGGTCAGTCCTTCAAAGACTTTACCCGCCAGCACATCCTTGATCCGCTGAGCATGAACGACTCTCATTTCCACGACGACCTCTACCACGTGGTGCCCAACCGGGCCTGGGGCTACCGGCTCACGGACGATGAGCGGGTCGAGAATCTGCTCATGCGCTTTGACCTCGTCGGCTCGGGCGGCCTGTACACCACTGTCGAAGACCTCTATAAATGGGATCAGAACTTTTACAACAATAAACTGGGCAAGAAAAAGCAAGCGCTCATCGATACGCTGCAAAGCGAGGGCCGCCTCAACAGTGGCGAAAGTGCGGGGTACGCCTTCGCCATGGTCAACGATGAATACAGGGGGCTGCGCACCGTCAGCCACACTGGTTCCATGGGCGGGTACCGCGCCTATTATCTGCGCCTGCCCGGGCAGCGATTGTCTGTCATCCTTCTGGGTAACTTCGCCAATTTCAAACCCGTTCCCTACGCTCAACGCATCGTCGATATCCTGCTCCAAGAGGAGCTGGCCGATGTTTCTGCGACCATCCGAACGGCAGTGGGCATTCCGCTTTTTCAACAAATCTTTACGGAAAATGAATTGGAAAAAGCGCCCGGGCGCTATTACAGCCCGGAGCTCGACGCCCGGGCTACCATCCACCGTGAAGGTGACGAGCTATTTCTGCGCATCGGTTATCAACTCCCCATTTCCCTTAAGGAATGGATCAACCACGCCACCGGCCGCGGCATAGACTTCCGGAAGAAAGAAGGAGAAATCGACCACTTTCTGCTGCACAGCGGCGTCATCAAAAACATCCGCTTCGAACGGGTGGAGTAACTCAGGGGGGGGCCTGACATGTATATCAAGTCAGAAAGTTGACGGGCACAGGCTGAAAGTCATCATTTCAGCAGGCGTTCGGCGATATTTTCGGGGACCTGGGCGTAGTGGGAGAAAGTGAGCACCGCTGTTGCCCGGCCAGAGCTGAGGGTGCGCACGTCGACGGCGTAGCCGAATAGTTCAGCCAACGGCACATCGGCCTTGATGACAGTGTACCCGATACGGGGTTCCATTCCTTTGGGTACTCCTCGGCGACGGTTGATATCCCCGATGATGGGGCCGACGTATTCCTCCGGCGTATTGACTTCCACGTCCATAATCGGTTCCAGGAGTACGGCCCCGGCTTTGGGCGCTGCCCGACGGAAGCCGATGCGGGCGCAGAGTTCAAAGGCAAGTTCTTCGGAACGGTCGGAATCGGTAGCTGCATCGAGTAGCCTTACACGCATGTGATGCAGTTCGTGGCCCGACAGGGGCCCCTGACTGATCATACCCTCAAAACCGCTTCGCGCCGCTTCGATATAAGTTGGCGGCAGTGTTCCTTGCGGCAGTTCGTTCTCGAATTGCAGGCGTGTCTCCCCCGTCTTGAATTCGGAACTTTGCCGGAAGGCTTCCGTCGCCGGACCGAGTTCAAAGGTGAGTTTGGCGTAGAGTTGTTGTTCATCAGTCTGGCGATCGAGTTCATAGGTTTGCTTCACCGTCTGGGTAAACTCTTCGCGATAAGCCACGCGGGGAATCCCGGCATTGGCTTCTATTTTAAAATCGTCGCGCAGACGATGCACGACGACTTCCAGGTGCAATTCGCCCATGCCCCGCATAATCATCTGTCCGGTTTCTTCATCTTCCACTACGATGAAGGAGGGGTCTTCTTCCTCGATCTGGTCTAGCGCGGCTTTCAGTTCGTCCAGATCGCTGGATCGCTTCGCTTCGATGACCATACCCACGACGGGCTGTGGGAATTTGATGTTTTCCAGTACGACAGGCGCCTCCCTGTCGCAGAGTGTATCTCCGGTCTGAATATCCTTGATCCCCCCGACCGCTGCAATGTCTCCGGCATCGATTTCTTCAACCAGCTTGCGTTTGCCGCCGTGCACCTGGTACAGATTGGCCAGGCGTTCCCGCTCACCGGCCCGCGTATTGAATACCACCTGACCGCGGGTAGCCGTTCCGGAATACACCCGGAAATAGGCTATTTTGCGGTGCTGCTCGTCGAGCGCGATTTTAAAGACCAGTGCGGAAAAGGGGTCATCCCGGCGTAGAGAGCGCGTTTCCTCCTCCCCGGTTTCGGGGTTCTTGCCATGAACAGAACCTACATCCACCGGCGAGGGGAGGTAAGCGCAGACTGCATCCAACAGGAGCTCGGTTCCTTTATTCTTGTAAGCACTCCCGCATAGCACCGGCACCAGTTGCCGGGCCAGCGTCGCCTTTCGCAAGGCCTCCCGGATTTCTTCCACACTTATCGTTTCAGGATCATCAAAGACTTTTTCCAGCAAATTTTCGTCGTATTCGGCCAGGGTTTCCAGCATTTGCTGCCGGCGCCGGGCTACCTCTTCGGTCATCTGCGCCGGAATATCCGTTTTGTGATAGCCTGTCTCATCATAGATATACGCCTGCCGGGTCACCAGATCCACCAGGCCCCGGAATTCACGCTCCTCTCCTATCGGCATCTGTATGGCTACCGGGCGAGCGGCGAGCCGTTTGCGCATTTGCTCCATAACGCCCAGGTAATCAGCCCCGGGCAAGTCCATTTTATTCATAAAAGCCAGGCGGGGCACCCGGTAGCGATCGGCCTGCCGCCAGACCGTTTCGGACTGCGGTTCTACTCCATGAACCGCGGAGAAGAGCACTACCAGGCCGTCGAGCACCCGAAGGGAACGCTCCACCTCAACGGTAAAATCGACGTGCCCCGGCGTATCAATGATATTGATGAGGTAGGAATTGCCCTGCCAATCCCATTCGGTTTGCGTGGTCGCGGCGGTTATGGTAATGCCGCGCTCCCGTTCTTCTTCCATATAGTCCATGATGGTATTACCGGTATGCACTTCTCCCATCCGGTGGGTTCTTCCGGTGTAAAAGAGAACGCGTTCAGTCAAGGTAGTCTTACCTGCATCGATGTGAGCGGCAAAGCCGATGTTTCGCAACTGCGCTGGGTCGCTGTCTTTCATATTTTCCGTTTTGAAGCATGTTCATTTTTTGAAGCCAGAGAAATATACTCTTTTTGGCGCAACTTTAATCGCCTTCCTTCAGTTAGATTTATCTAATTTGTTCTCCTTCAGCAGCTCGAGGGAGCACTTTGCTCATCGGCCTTTACCCTGACCTGACCCCATGCTGTTACCGGCCCTAAGCCAGTTTTTTTTGAACATATTAGCCTCAAAAAAATTAGGTAGATAGTGAAAACAGAATTTCACCTTTCGCCAGATGGGAAAAGAGATGAAGAAAAAGACCCTACCTATCCCGTAATTTACTATTTTAGGAACACCTCGATTAAAAATTAAACAAAAATCAAAGTCCTCATTTATGAAAAAAATAGCAATAAAATATGGTTTGTGGATGCTAGCAGGGTTCATCGCCTTCTTCCTCATTATGCACTTAATTGGCCTGAGCACCAAAACATGGCTCCGTATATTCAATGGAGTCATACACATAGGTCTGCTCTGGACAGCCATAAGGGAATACCGCCAGAGTAACCCCGAAGCTGCCGAAAACTACGTCTCCAGTGTAGCTGTCGGGATGTGGACTTCCGCCATCGGGGTTGTTGGGTTTTCCATTTTCATGTTCTTCTTTATGGTGCTGAATGAACCCTTCATGCAAGCGGTGCAAGATAACATTCCGATCGGTAAATATATCAACCCATTCACCGCCACACTATTCATCTTAGCGGAAGGGATTGCTATTAGCTTAATTGGTTCTTACATTTTGATCAGAATCGTAGATATGCGTTTGTCAGATAGCTCATCGACTTACAGCGATTAATTTGGCTAGCCGATCGAGTACCTGAGCACAATTAAGGATCGTGTCTCAAATAACTGTCCGTTTTGACTTGATCTTTTTCTATCAAGCCAAAATTTGTGAATTCTGACTTGGAAAACTATAATTATGGTCAGCTACTTGATATTGTTATGTTACCTGACAGTAAACTAAAAACTAGCTTTTCATTTATTATTTCCTTCCTGCAATTTGACAGGCGTCCCTGGCCATTTCGGCATTTATAAAGCGGAGATTCTTTTTCCGTTCTCTACTGTCAAATCTCGATCATTAGCCCGATACTGGGAATCGGCGTACCGTTGGAAGCATCGAGCTCCTTAAGCCGGTAACGCTGCTGCGGATAAGACGCGTCCGGATTGGCGATGATACCGTCTCCTACCGGCATGCCGTTGGCATCGAGTGGCCGATCGAGGATAAGCTGTGGATTTTCCGCACTGTTACCGGTGACATTTTCCACATCCAGGAATACATTCAGGTTCCATTTGTCGAAAAACCATTTTTTATCAATCCGGATATCGAGCGTATTACTTGCCGAGGCGCGCAGGGTGTTGAGCTGATTGTAATTTGGAATACCCGCACCGTTGCGATCCCAATTGATGCGCAGATCGGATTCGCCGGAGAAGGGGGTAAAAGGTAAACCCGACTGGAAGCGCCAGTTGACGCCTATTTCCCAGTTTTTGTTGAAGCGTTTGCCCAGGGTAAGGTTGACGATATGCCGGGCATCCCAGCTGGAGGGAATAAAGTCAAAATTCTTATCTTCAAATTTGCTCCAGCCCAGGGTGTAGGACCCGATGCCGTAGAATCCTTTAAACAGGCGCTGTTGGAAAAGAAACTCCAGCCCATAGCTTTTCCCAGCCGAGCGCGGCACAGCCGGTTCATTGCCGATGACGCCGAAATCACCGCCCAGATTGGCCAGCGTCAGGCTGTCGCGCAACAGGAAGGGATAGTCGTGGTAGCGCTTATAATACCCTTCGATAGTAATTTTGGAACTACTTGCCGTGTTGAACTCCAGCCCCGCCACCACGTGATCAGAACGAATGTACTTGATGCCGTTCCTTCGGTTTACGAAGACGCCGTCTTCCTGATACCCCATAATGGTGTACGGTGGAAGCTGGTAATAGATTCCGGTATTGAAATTAAAAGCCAGGCGATCGGTCAGCGCATAAGCGAGCGAGAAGCGAGGAGAAAACTGCTCCAGAGGGTTGCGCATCTCATCAGAATAGCTGTTTCCGTCCAGGCGGAAACCCAGCGACATGATGAGGCGCTCATCGATCATTTTACGGCTTACCTGCCCAAAAAGGGCATATTTGTGCAGGTCGAAAGCTGAGCTGAAATCGATGATCTGTGGGCCGGCGGAGGTAAAGATCCGGTTGAAGGTTCGGTTATTATACCGTACGTACTGATAGCCGACGCCGTAATTGAATTTGTAATCTCCCAGCCGCAGGGTGTGCTCGGCACGCAATTTGTTTTCGATCTCCTGAGATTTGTAATCCAGGATCAGGTTTTCCTCCTTGCTGTCGTCATTGTCCAGGTATTTCATGGCTTCATTATTGAGCATGCTGCGGCTGGCGACGAAGGTCCAGTAGCCGTTTTCGGCGTAGTGTTTGTATACCAGGCCGTTGGTATAGTTCCACTGTGGAGCTACGGGCAGCTGATCGAGCAGAAACTGATTTTCCTCGGAGTCGTTGGCATCAAGATTTAGGGAAAATTCGTCAATGGCGCCCAGTCCGATAAAGGTCAGCTCATTTTTGTTATCAATTTTGAACTTGACTTTCGCCTGGAAATCATTGTAGGTAGGTAGAAAAGGCAGATCCAGGGCGCGAAACAGAAACTGCAGATAAGAGCGCCGGGCAGAGAGTAAGAAGGTCGTCCGGTCTCCGATAGGACCTTCCAGGGTAAGGCCGATATCCGTTGCGCCCACCATAAAGTTGCCGCCCAGTCGGTCGTCACGCCCATCACGCATATTAAACTCAAACACCGAGCTCAACGTGTTACCCCGGTTGGCGGGAAAGGCGCCGCTGTAGAAATCCACCTCGCGGATGAAGTTGACGTTAATCATCCCCACCGGTCCACCGCTGGCGCCCTGGGTGGCGAAGTGGTTAATGGTAGGCACCTCTACCTCATCGAGGAAAAAACGGTTTTCATTGGGCGCCCCGCCGCGAATGATCAGGTCGTTGCGAAAGGAAGCGGAGGTGGTCACACCGGGAAGGGTTTGGACCACGCGTGAGATGTCGCGGTTGCCGCCTGGATTGCGTTGTATTTCCGCCACACCGATGGTGCGCAGACTGACAGGACTCTCCTCCGTTTTCTTGAACGGCGAAGCCTTCACCACCACTTCATCCAGTATCTCGGCACTCTCCTCTAGCTCTATATTCACTTCCGCCGGCTTATTGTTCGTCACCTGGATTTCGTAAACGGTCTGCTCCTTGTATCCGACATAGGTCACACGGAGGTTATAGAGGCCGGGTTGCAGGCCGGTTATATCGTAATTTCCATCCACATCCGTCGTCGTTCCCTTATCCGTACCGGTGACCAGGATATTGGCGAACATGACCGGTTCATTGTTGATCCGGTTAGTCACTTTACCCTTGATGATGCCCGTTTGGGCCCATATCGTCAAAGCAACCGTCCAGAAAATACTTCCTAAGCACAACCTTTTCATTATTATTTTCTTTTATCCCGGTAATAAATGGCGATGCTGTTTCCGGCTGTTTTCCAGATTCAAACAACCTTTAAACTATTCAATAAAAAAATAGTTTTTACTGTGTAAACATTTTTATTAATTTATTGCAATTCATTACACCGCCATGAATTACGATACGCTGCGAACATTGCTCGATCACTTCGAAGCCTTTGAACGAGAGACCGGGCAGCAGGACATGGCGGCTTTTGCGTTGTGGTTGCAGCACAAATACATTCCGCCTTCCGGCAAAAAGGATATTTCCCCCTATAACCGCTACGGGGATTACAACGGTCAGATCGCCCATGCCGTTGGTGTCCTGTGGCAGCACGCCCGCCATTATATCAAAACGGCCCTGAAAGACCTTCCGCTCAAAGGGCTCCATGACTTTACCTTTCTGGCCGGTCTCGTCGAGCTCGGCGACCAGCGCAAATCGCAACTCATTGCCATGAATATGCTGGGCTACTCCCCCGGCATGGAAGTCATCCGTCGCCTTCTGCGTCACGGTCTGATCGAAGACTTCGACGATCCCGAAGACGCTCGCTCCAAACGTGTGCGAATAACTAGAAAAGGCCAAATGATTTTTCATCAGGCCCTGCAACGCATGGTGCAGGCCACCCGCATCGTCGGTGGCAACCTCAGCGAAGAGGAGAAGATTCAGTTTCTGGCTGTCGCCAAAAAATTACTGCATTTTCACCGATCTATCTGGGAAGAGGATCTCGGAACTCCTCTGGAAGATATCGCAAATAAGTATCTCCTCTGATAAGGAGGAAGGATGAGGTCTCCCTAGTACACTGTCAAATAAGTAACTTTCCGTTTTGACAGTGTACTTAGTTTTATGTCTTCATTGGCAAGCGGGCCTGAAGCTTCTCAAAATATCGAATTGTCCGGGCTTCACATGGTCGAATTGAGCCTTCCAACTTTTTACTATCTTGGTCCCATGTTACGCATCATCTTTTACGTTGGCATCGGCGGGTTCATCGGCTCGGTGGCCCGGTATTATCTGGCTAGTTACGTCCAATCCAAATTGTTCAGCAGCTGGCCTTACGGCACTTTCGCTGTTAATATTATCGGATGTTTTCTCATCGGTCTGCTCTTCGCAGCTGGTGAGCGCGCTGCTATACGCCCGGAGCTGCGCCTGATGCTGGCCACCGGCCTCTGCGGGGGGCTGACGACCTTCTCTTCTTTCTCACTGGAACTGGTCGGATTGTTGCGCAACGGCCAGGCGCTGTATGCCTTTACTTATGCAGCCTTCAGCGTATTGATAGGGCTGGCGGGCGTCTGGCTGGGCATAGTAGTTGGTAAGGGATGGTAGTTAATTTTATTTCTCTTTTAAAATTACTCTTATCCGGTCAATCGGAATCTGAATGATAATACTGTCATGGGTCAGGCTCTCGATGAATTTTTCCTTTTCCCGGATCTGTTCTCCGGTGGCCGCATCCACATAATGCCGGTTGACGTGCACGACAGGCGCCTTAACGTGATCCAGGGTATGCCCCAAAAAGTAGATACTGAGAATGGGCAGTGCTCGTCGGTAAGGATACTCCTGTTTCTCTTCCCTCACCACATTATTCTGATTGCTGTATTGCTCGCCGAGATAACGGCGAAAACGCATGATGTCACTGGCCAGCTTTGCTTTTTGTAATTCGAGTATGATCAATTCCTGCTTGCCGTTTTCATCCTGTACCCGCGCACTGAAATCCATACGAAGCACGGTCAGCATTTCTCCTACGGGAAAGTGATACTCGGTAGGCCTGAATTCCAGACCTACAATCTCCCGGCCAATGATAGCGGATAGAAGTAATTTGGCAACCTTCTTGTCTTTCATAAGGTATTTGAAGACGACATCGTATATTGGATTCGCAATCTGCACCCTACCGTTAATTATTTGTTATTCAATTTATAATTCTTCTCACAAAAACTCAAGTCTATTTTCCGGAAACTGGAAGAATTACGTAAAACAGAATGAACAACTTTCCGGTTACGAACGTAGCAAAACAGACCTGAAAATGGAGCGAATACAGTCAAATGAACAAAAATAACGGCAAACGGGAATCCCGAAGAGGAGTACTTCTTCTCACTTCAATAACTCCGGTTTACCGAAAAATATATCTTAACATTCATGACTTTCTTCCTGACTCCTTAACTAAACAACTTTCATGACCATCCTCATCGCCACCGACTCCTTCAAAGACGCCCTCCCTGCAAAAGCCGTCTGCCGGGCTATCGAACGCGGACTGAAACGGGCCGATTCGGAAATAAAAACGCAGATATTCCCGCTCGCCGACGGTGGCGAAGGCACGGCTGCCATTCTCAC
>CAZWDL010000163.1:0-214 GCA_964632995.1 uncultured Saprospiraceae bacterium | reverse complement strand
CAAGGAAGTCAACGACCCTCTCTTCCGGCCGGTAGAAGCCAGCTATGGCCTCTCTGCCGACGGCAGAACCGCCTTCATCGATATGGCTGAGGCCTCCGGCCTGCAACTGCTGGAAGAAGACGAACGCAACCCCTTACTGACCAGCACTTACGGCACGGGGGAGCTCATCGCCGACGCCCTGGAACGCGGCGCCCGCCGCATCCTGCTCGGCATC
>CAZWDL010000162.1:0-13491 GCA_964632995.1 uncultured Saprospiraceae bacterium | reverse complement strand
CGCCACGGCCCTGCGGGCGTGGCTGGTTTAGGAGTTTAGAAGACTTGCCCGATCATACTTGTGCGGGTTAGCTGTTCGCCCTGTGGAATAGTCGCTCTACGAATTCCATAGGGTGAGCCCTTCCCCGGCACTTCATGTACGGGGCAAGTTGTGTACGGGGCAGGCTGGACTCGCTGTTTAGCAGATCTGAAACCGGGAATTTCGTTTTAGATCTGCTAAACTCCTAAACCAGGCCCCGACGAAGTCGCGGGCCGTCTAAACTTCTAAACTTTCACTACGGTGTCCGGTGATCATAGCTCAGCACCGTCGCCAGCCGCCAGTTCCCCTCTTTCAGCAGCCACACGTGCGTAAACCGGGCCACCGACGTCAGCTCCTCCGGCCGGTCTTCGTAGCGGGCGTAGAAGCGATGCTCGCTAGACTGGATCGCGCCGTATAGGGCGCCCTGGTCCTTCAGGGGAAATACCTGCAGGCTGCCCGCCACCAGCTCACGGCGCGGCGGGTAGTTGAGTTTACACAAACCGTCCCGGATGCTGGCGACAACGGCCTCTTTCGACGTGAGCATGCCCGACTGGTCGTGGAAAAACTCGCAGTCCTCACCGACCAGCGCCTCAAACTGGCTGATGTCGCAGTTGTTGAAGCCCACCCCGAACAACAGGCTGTCCTGCGTATAAAGGGTTTTAAACAATTCGGAATCGGAAGCGACCTGTGCGCTGGAAAAGTGAAACAGGCACAGGAAAAGAAATGAAAGCACGTATTGCATACAGTCAGGTGTTTCTTTCGCCGCAAGGGCGGATGATTGAAAAGGAGGGTAAGATAATAGTAATTCTGAAGTCGGCCATACGGCTCTTCGCTTCGCTCCGAGAAGGCGGAAAGCGGAAGTCGGAAAGCATCCACTGTCGTTACGTCGGTCCGGCAGCGGGTAATCCTCCAATCCTCAATAAATTAACAGGAACAAGAACAACAGCACTCCCACCAGAATCAGGATAGAGGCGATGAGGAGGAACCGCCATTTACGACGCTGTTGTTCTGCGATCTTCTGCGAGGCCAGTTCCGTGTCATCCAGGTCGTGCAGGCACTCGCTCAGCACCTGCTTCCGGCTGCGGCACAAGGGATAGGCCCCCAGCACCCCCCGCCGAAGCTTTAGCGAAGGCGGACAGTATTAAGCATCCAGAACACATCCTGATCCGGCGGCAAAGCCAGCAGTTGCTTGCTCTGTACCGGCTGTAATTTAGCCGCTTTCAGCAAATGAGGCGCGTACTGCGCATCCTCTAGCAAGCGGATCAATTCTTCCGGATCGATGCCCCCCTTCCTCATGTATTCCGGAGAAAACTCCAGCAGGATGACGGGCACTTTACCCAACAGGCTTTCGGCTCCGCGCAACACATTCAGCTCGTACCCCTCCACATCGATCTTCAGCAATTTGATGCTTTTGGGCGAAAGCCCGCGCTCGCTGATAAAATGATCCAGGGTAATCAGTGGAACGGTAATCACCTTACCCTCATTGATCGGCAGCAGGGAGTGGCGTCCCGCGTTCTTATCTGCGTACAGGTAAAATTCCTGCTCCCCCTCCTCAATGGAAGCCGCCTTCGGGATCACCTCCACATTGGTGAGTCCGTTGATCCGGATATTATGCTGCAGCAGCTCGGAATTTTCCGGCTCCGGCTCGAAGGCGAAGACCTGCAGATCCGGGTGCTTCCGGGCCAGCAGCAGGCTGTGCCAGCCGATATTCGCGCCAACGTCGAGGAAGGTATCTCCCGCTTCGAAGGGAATATGCGCGCCTAAAAAGTCAGAAAGCTCCGCTTCGTAAATGCCTCGCTTGTACAGGTGCCGGCCCAGGTAATCGGCGGTTTTGCATTTGATCCTTAGCTCGTGCCCGGGAATATGCGCCACCAGGAACTTCTTTCGAAGCACCCATCGATGGAAGAGGTATGATACAGTTTTCAGGTAGTATTTTGTCATATGCTTACACGTTCGGCAGGTCGATTAATACACCACCGGCATAAAGGACGGAATTTTTTCTCTATTCCTGTTGGTCGAGTGTCTCTGACCTCGGCCACATATCCTGCGGCCCGCCCGAAGGATCGGCCGGGTAAATCTGTGACCGCTTCCAGAATTTGGTTTCGAACTTCTGGTAGCCTCTAATATAGTGCGCTACGAATGCACCAGCTTCGTCGCAAACTTCACCGGCTTCAGCGCGTCGGGCACCTTGGCGTGGGTGGGTAAAAACTGATAGGGCGTGATCTGGTTTTTCCAGTCGAAAGCATTCTTTTCCCGGCAGCTGCGGCGGTACTCTATAGGGGTGGTGGAGCGGTACTTTTTGAACAGCCGGTTAAAGTTAGTCACGTTATTGAAGCCCGAGCGGAAGCAGATCTGGCTGACCAGCTCATCCGTATCCAGCAGTAGCTTGCAGGCGTAACCGATGCGCATATCGATGAGAAACTGGGTGAAGCTCTTGTTGGTGTACTTTTTGAAAAAATGACTGAAGGCGGAATCACTCATATTCAGGAGCTTCGCTACATCGCCAACCTTGATCTCCGGATCCGCAAAGTGCTGCAGTAAGTAGCGGTAGGCCACCTGGATGCGGTTGCTGTTCGACTTCAGCGCGTCGGTATTGAAGCCTTCGCTGGCCAGAAAAGTCATTTCTTCCGAGCGGGCCAGCAGATCGAGAAGGCTCAGGAAACCAATGACGCTGGAAAAGCCGCTTTCCGCGGAAAGGTCGATCATTCGCTGCCGGGCGCGCCGCAGCGTATGTCCGTGAAAACGAATACCCCGGCTAGAGTGACCGAGCAGTTTCCGGATGCCGTAAAAATGCTGTTTTTGCAACAGCTGCGTGTTCAATAAGTCCTGGGCGAATTGAATGGTGATAACCCGGTAGCTGCGGCCGCTGTTCTGCAGGGCCTTGTCACCGTCCCATTTGTGGTAGAGGTAGGGGCCCAACAATACCAGGTCGAAATCGTGATAGCGCTCGGTAGAATCGCCTACAATACGCGTACCTGACATATTCATCACCAGGTTCAGCTCGTATTCCGGATGATGGTGGATCGGATAATCGAAGCCGTTGTTTAAGGAATCGAGAATGACAAATACATCAGTTTCCTTCAACGGCGTGAATTCCCGGTAGATCTGCATACCTGTTTTTTGTTTGTCTTTGCTTTCGCAAAACGGAGAATTCATGAAAGTACTATTTTTTTGCTGCAAAGTGCCAGTCTTCTACCTTTAAAAGGCATAATTTTGGAAAACACGCTTGGTGCAAAAGTTTCTTTCATTATGGGCATTGCCGGTTGAGCGATCTTCCAAATCTCAGGTATGGAATTTCGACAGAAGAATGAAAAAGCCAGGAAATATCCGCCATTTGCACAAGCTTTCCCAATCCCATGAGTCCTATCCTGAACCCCATTGATCCGGGTTATACGCGGCTTCAATTGCTCCTAATCAAATAATGACCAACATGAGTGTAGTAAGCTCTACCAACTCGATGCTCCCCTTTTGGATAGCGGCGATTTTATTTCTCTTCGGATCTTTCAGCGCCTTTGCCCAGCCGGAGCTGATCACCGTCACCGGCGTTGTGAGTTCTGCCATCGAACAGGAACCCCTGATCGGCGTCAATATTCTGGAAAAGGGAACGGGTAACGGCACGATTACCGAGGTGGACGGCAGCTATAGTCTTCAGGTTCCCGCTGACGCCACCCTGGTATTCAGCTATGTCGGCTACGAACAGCAGGAAATTTCTGTCGGCGGCAGGACAAATATCGATGTCCAGCTGGAGCTCAGCGCCAATGTGCTCGAAGATGTCGTCGTGACCGGCTACAAGCGCGAGATCAGGAGTGACGTATCGTCCGCCATCTCTTCGGTGCGGGCCGAAGATATCGAGAACCTTCCGGTGCTCGGCATCGACCAGGCCCTGCAGGGGCAGGTGCCGGGCATTCAGGTGACGCAAACCACCGGCGCCCCCGGCGACGACATTGCCGTGCGCATCCGCGGCGCGGGCACCCTGGGCAACAACAGCCCCCTCTTCATCATCGACGGCGTGCCCACCACCGGCAATATCAACATGTTCTCCACCAATGACATCGCCTCCATCGAAGTGCTCAAAGACGGCGCCTCAGCCGCCATCTATGGATCCCGGGCGGCCAACGGCGTCATCCTCATCACGACCAAAAAAGGAGCCTCCGGCGCACCGCGCATCACCTTCGACGCCTACGCGGGGATGCAGGAAACCAACACTCTCCCCGAACTGCTGAACGCCGAAGAGTATCTCGGCATCCGCAACGAAGCCATCGCCAATGCCAACGAGCTGCGCGACCCGCGCCGCCAGCTGGACCTCTACGACCCCGCCATCCTCGACACCCTCCCCGATATCGACTGGCTGGACCAGGTGTTCCGCACCGCCCCCATCCAGCGCTACTCACTCAGCGCCACCGGCGGCGGCGAAAGCGGCAACTACTACGTGCTCGGCGAATACATGAACCAGCAGGGCGTCTTCCGCGGGCAGGGCTTCGAGAAATACCTGCTGCGCTTTAACGGCGAGATCGGCGGCGACCGCCTCAGCATCGGCAACAACATCGCCATCTCCTTCACCGACCGCGATATCATCGGCAGCTCGGGCGACGGCGCCGGGCCCGGTAACGAACTCAGCGGCATCCGTTACGCCCTCATCGCGGCCCCCGTCTTCCCCATCCGCTACGACAACGGCGAGTACATCAATACCTCCACCGAACTCAGCGACCCCATGCTCTTCGGCGACGGCAACGCCAACCCGCTGGCTTTTATCGATGCTACCGACTGGAACATACAGCGCTACCGCATCTTCGGCAATGTCTTCCTCCAATGGGATATCTTTCAGGGACTGAACTTCCGCACCAACTTCGGCGTCGACCTGCTCTTTTCCAACGAAAAACTCTTTAAAAAACGGCTCTCCGCCGCTATCTACGATCCCTCCTCGCTGACCGAAGGCCGCACCTTCAGCCGCAACCTGGTGTGGAATAACCTGCTCGACTACAACCGCAGCTTCGGCAAACACCGCATCTCCGGACTGCTCGGCATGGAAGCCATCCAAAATAACGACAACTTCCTCGGCGCCTCGGCCAACAACTTCTTCCGCACCGACCCCCTGTTTCGCTACATCGATAACAGCATCGCCGAAGACATCAGCAACGTCGGCGCCTCCGGCATCGAAACAGAGTGGAGCCTGTTGTCCTACTTCGCTCAGCTCGGTTATACCTTCGACCGCCGCTACGTCCTCAACGCCGGTGTCCGCCGCGACGGATCCTCCCGCTTCGGGGAAGATAACCGCTGGGGCCTGTTCCCCTCCCTCTCCGTAGCCTGGAACATATCCAATGAGCCCTTCTTCGCTAACATCGACGTCATCTCGGGCCTGAAACTGCGCGCCAGCTGGGGCAAACTCGGCAACCAGAATATCGGCATCTATCCTTTCGCCTCCCAGATCGAAACCGGCCGCCGCGTCTATCCCTTCAACGGGCAGATCGTCACCGGCGCCCGCATCATCGAAACCGGCAACCAGAACATCAAGTGGGAAAGTACCCGGCAGATCGACTTCGGCCTCGAATTCAGCCTCTTCAACGACCGGCTGTCTTTTACCGCCGACTACTACGAGAAGAAAAGCTCCGATATCCTCGTTCGCGTGCCTATCCCGCAGGCAGGCGGCTCCCTGAATCCGCCCTTCGTCAACGCCGGCGAAGTGGAAAACAAAGGCTTCGAATTCGCCGCCATCTACCGGAATACGATCGGCGACTTCCGCTACAACATCAGCGCCAACATGGCTACCTTTCAAAACGAGATCCTCTCCCTGGCCGAGAGCGAGCCCATACTCGGCGGCTTCGGCCTCTCGGACGGCCCCATCACCAAAACCGAACCGGGCTACCCCATGGGCTCCTTCTTCCTCTACCAGATGGAAGGCCTCTTCCAAAGCCAGGAGGAAATCGACGCCAGCCCCTTCCAAACCGACGACACCCGGCCCGGCGACATTAAGTTTGCAGACCTCAACGGCGACAACGTTATCGACGACGAAGACCGCGCTCACCTGGGCAACCCCTTCCCCGACTTCACCTACGGCCTCAATGCCAGCTTCTTCTACAAAAATTTCGAACTGTCCATTCTGGCGCAGGGCGTACAGGGCAACGACGTCTACTTCCTCTACGGCAACTTCGCCTACGAAACGCAGGCGCGCGGCTTCAATTCTTATCGCGATATCCTCAACCGCTGGACCCCCGAAAACCCCAATACCGATATCCCCAAGGTGAGCCTCGACGACCGAAACGGCAACCGCCGCATCTCTACCCGCTTTCTGGAAGACGGCTCCTACCTGCGCATCCGGAATATCACCCTGGGCTACGATTTCGGCGAGCTGATAAAAACGGACTTCATCGGTGGCCTGCGGGCCTACGTGCAGGTGCAAAATGCTTTCACCTTCACCTCCTACCCCGGCCTCGACCCCGAAATCCAGGCCAACGCCAACGATACACAGGGTTTCAACATCTCCTCCGACCTGGCCGTCGGAATCGACTGGGGCACTGTTCCCGCACCACGCATGTATACGGTCGGAATACGAGCAGAATTCTAAACGCTGCCGATGTTGGACTTTCGTCAAAAAATAAAGGAACACATGAAAAACTTCATCTTTTTCTTCCTCATACTGACCCTCACCGCCTGCCAGGATATCCTGGAAAAGGAACCGCTCGGCAGGCTCGACGCCGGCTCCTTCTTTCAAAGCGCTGCCGACGCGCGGCAGGCCATCAACGCCGCCTACGAACCGCTGCTGTTCAATAACAACAACGCCAACTTCTACTGGGCGATGGGCGTGGTGACTTCCGACGACGCCATCGCCGGCGGCGACGGCTCCCGGCCGGGTATCGTCGAGATGGATTTCCTGACCTATACCCCCCGAACCCAGGAACTCAACGACTTCTGGCGGGTCAACTACGCCGGCATCACCCAATGCAATACGGTTCTCGGAGAAGTGCCTGACATTGAAATGGACGAAGAACTCAAAGACCGTATCATCGGCGAGGCGCTCTTCCTGCGGGCATACTACCACTTCCTGCTCGGGCAGGTCTTCGGCGGCGTGCCCCTGCTGACCGAAGTGCTGCCGCCGGATGAACTCAAGATACCGCAAACGCCCCTCGCCGATGTCTACGAGCAGATCATCAGCGACTGCGAAGAGGCCGCCGGCCTGCTGCCCGTACAGCACAGCGGCGACAACATTGGGCGAGCCACCCGCGGCGCCGCCTATGCCCTCGCCGCCAAAACGGAACTGTACCGGGGAAACTGGGAGGGTGTACTGGATTACGTTCAGCGTATCCAAGACCTCAATATCTATGCCCTCGTGCCCGACTACGGCGATAATTTCCGGAAGGGAACCCAGAACAACAGCGAGTCCGTCTGGGAAATCCAGCACGCCAACCTGGAACTGGGTGTCGGTAATTTCCTCAACCAGTGGTGGTCCTCCCGCAAGTACGGCGAGGGATACGGCTTTGCCGAGGTCACCCAGGAATTCGTCGATGCCTTCGAAGCGGGCGACCCGCGGCGGCCTTTCAATGTTGCCGTCAACAATGACCCTTATTTCGAATTGGTCTTTAAGCCTTCCTTCTCCTCCACCGGCTACGGCCCGGTCAAATACCTGCAGTCGGATTCGGTGGTTACCCAAAAGGCGGACGGCGACATCAACTACGGCGCCATCCGCTACGCCGAAGTACTGCTCTGGGAGGCCGAAGCCCTCGCCGAGCTGGGCCGCGTGCAGGAAGCCCAGGCGCCACTCGAAATGGTGCGCGCCCGCGCCCGCAATATGTCGGACGACCCCGAGAAAACATTGCCGCCCATCACCGCAACCGGCCAGCAGGAAATGATCGAACATATACGACATGAACGCCGGGTGGAGCTGGGCTTCGAAATGCACCGCTTCTTCGACCTGGTGCGCTGGGGCATCGCCGTTCAGGTGCTCGAAGGCTTCCGGCCAGGCAAACACGAAAGGTTCCCGCTTCCACAAATCGAAATGGACCTGAACCCGCAGCTGGAGCAGAACCCGGGGTATTAGGAAGGCGGAAGTCGGAAGGCGGAAGGCGGAAGGCGGAAGGCGGAAAGCGGAAGGCGGAAGGCGGAAAGCGGAAAGCGGAAGGCGGAAGGCGGAAATCGGAAAGCGGAAGTGGGAAATCGGAAGCGACCGTAGAGAGCTCCGTACTGACGAAGGTGGCCGGGGTCGGAAGGCTTGCCCGACCACAAATGGCCGGGTTTATCCGTCTCGAGCAACGCGAGGGCGGACGGAAAATTTACCCGTCCCGAGGCAACGAGGGGTGGGAAGAAATCAACCTCACCGAACCTGGACAGTCAGGGAAAGTGGGAAATGGAAAATCGGGAGTTTCTAGCAGGATACTTCTAATTACTTCCAGCTTACAAAATGACATATTTTGATTCAGACGCAAACAAACGATTCTATGCCCGAACACCTCGATATATGCAACGCAACATTCGAAAAAATATCTAAAACAAACGCCCGGCGGCGGCCATCCCGGTCATTCGCCGGATTCGTCCGGCCGGGCCCGGATAGCGAAGCGCGAATGGCAAACAGCGAACAGCGAACAGCGGGAGGGACAACTCAACTATTAATAATTGGTCTCCTCCTGATCTATTTTTTTACGCCCTCCACTATTTTGGGTCAAAACAATCAGATTTCCATCCCCCGCATCGAGCAGATGCCCAACGAACCGCGGCCTTTCAATGTGCGCGACTGGCGCGAGGTGGCCGTCCAATACGACTCCTTCGTTTATGACCTTGATAAGACAGGGCAATACCTGCCGCTGGTTTCCCTGCGCGGGCAGGGCTACAACTATCCACAGCAGCCCGGCTTTCAACTGGTCACCTACGTGGGCACCAATCGCGCGCAGAGCAATGAGGCCATCAACGTATTGCCCTCCCTGGTGGGCGCCACCCTCGCCGGTGTAGACAAGACGAACCACTACGGCCAAAACTGGGTCCTGATGAGCCAGGACTTCTTCAACCGCCGTAACGGCGAAAATATATACCTCAATAACGTCAACGGCGGCAGCGGCAACGACTGGTGGTACGACCTCATGCCGAATCTCTTTTTCTACCAGCTCTATGACCTCTATCCCGGTATCGGCGGCGATGCCGGACATCAGTTTACTTCCGTCGCCGACCGCTTTGCTGAAGCCGTCCGCGCCATGGGCGGCAATGATGCCCCCTGGTCCAAAGCCTTTATGAACTACCGGGCCTGGGACTTTCTCGACATGCAGCCCAACGACAGCGGCGTCAAAGAGCCGGAAGCGGCCGGCGCCTACGCCTGGGTGCTCTACCATGCCTACAAGAGAACCGGCCGGCCCGAATACCGGAAAGCAGCGGAATGGAGCATGGAATTTCTGAGCGAGTGGGACAGCAACCCCTCTTATGAATTGCAGTTGCCTTACGGCACCTATGTCGCCGCCAAAATGAACGCCGAACTCGGTACGGATTACGATATCGAAAAGATGGTCAACTGGTCTTTTAACCGCGGCCCCCTGCGCGGCTGGGGAACCATCGTTGGCAACTGGAACGGCTTTGATGTCTCCGGACTGGTCGGGGAGGCCAACGACAACGGCAACGACTATGCCTTTCAGCTCAACGGCGTACAACAGGCGGCTGCCCTCGTTCCCATGCTGCGCTACGACAAGCGCTTCGCCCGACCCATCGGCAAGTGGGTGCTCAACCTCGCCAACGCCACCCGCCTCTTCTTTCCCGGCTTTCTGCCGGCCGCCCTGCAGGACGCCTCCGAATGGTCGGAAACCTACGACCCCCAGCGGGTGATGGGCTACGAAGCCCTGCGCGAACAGTGGGAAGGCAAGTCGCCCTTCTCTACCGGCGACGCTCTGCGCGGCGGCTGGGCCGAAACCAACCTCTCGCTCTACAGCACCTCCTCCATCGGCTACCTCGGTGGTATGCTAAGCCCAACGGAGGACGATAAAATCCTGCAAATCGACCTGCTCAAAAACGACTTTTACCGCGACGACGCCTACCCGACCTATCTCTTTTTCAATCCCTACGATACCGAACGTACTATTACCCTGGAGGCAGGCAACGAAGGAGTGGACATCTATGAGATGCTTTCCGAAACCTTCATCGAACGGAACGTCAACGGCAGCGTCGAGCTGCGCCTGCCGCCCGACGAAGCGATTGTGGTGGTGCTGACGCCTCCCTCCGCCGAAGTGACCTACGAGTACAACCGTATGCTGGTCGACGGCGTGGTTGTCGACTACGGACAAAGCCGGGAAGCTTTTCACTATCCTCCGCGCCTGCAGGCCCTGGCAGCCGCCCGGGACACCCTGGAAGTTCGCGATTCCGTAATTATCTACGGCAGCGTCTCCGACCGCGATTCGGAAAACTTCACGTATGAATGGAGCATCGACGACGGCGACCTCCGTGAAGGAGGCGACAGCGCCGTCTGGAAGGCCCCCGAACAAACGGGCACCTATGAGGTCCGGCTGATCGTCAGCGATGAGACGGGACTACGGGATACGGCCACCCTGCAGCTGACCGTCGTCGCCGAAATTAACCGGGCGCCGCGTATCCTCGAAATCCTAAAAGGATCCGGTTACGTAGCACCGGGCGAACAACTGGAGCTGAGCTGCAGCGCCGAAGATGCCAACGGCGACCCCCTGACATACTCCTGGAGCGCCGAAGCCGGCGCCCTAAGCGGTTCCGGGGTAACGGTCGACTGGTCAGCGCCGGACGCGGAAGGCAGCTATGAGATCAGCGTAGAGGTAAAGGACGATAAGGGCGCCGCCGCCACCGCCGCCACTACCATCCTCGTCCGTGATTTCACACCCGTTCCCGGCCGGCTACTGGCCTATTATCCCTTTTCGGGAAATGCCGAGGACGTCTCCGACAACCAGCTGGACGGTGCAGTATTCGGCGCGCGCCTCACAACCGACCGGAAAGGCATGACCAACAGCGCCTACTTTTTCGACGGTATCAACGACCGTATTACCGTAGCTTACGATCCAATACTCGGTGTCGAAGAAGCCATCAGCGTGAGCTGCTGGATCAACCCTTCGGCACTCCCCGACCGCGAAATGTTCATCCTCTCCCACGGCAGCTGGCAGAACCGATGGAAGGTGTCCGTCATTCCGGACCGCCTCCTGCGCTGGACCGTCAACACTCGCGACGGCATCGCCGACCTGGATTCCGAAACCGTGCTGGCGGAGAACAGCTTCTACCACCTCACCGCCACCTACGACGGTGAGCTGCTGGCCCTCTACATCAACGGCCGCCTGGAAAGCTTCCGCAATATGAGCGGACGGATACGTACGAGCACCCTGCCTCTCCTGATCGGACAAATGCTGCCCGGCGACGAGCAGTACAATTTCCCGGGCGTCGTTGACGAGGTGCGGCTGTTTGATTATGCGCTAACCCCGACAGAAGCCGAGGAACTATACAATCAGGAACTGACAACTTCGATTACACCGGTCAGAGAATCCATAGATATCCGGCTTTCGCCAAATCCGGTGCGGGAACAGCTATATATTCATTTTGCGAAAGCAAGTGACCAAACGACGACCTTAACGATTTACGACCTCAATGGAAAAATGATCACCCGGCAACGGCCGGCCGCCGGACAAACGACCCTGGAAATCTCTACCGGTGATTGGCCCGCGGGGCTGTACCTGCTGCGCGTGCAATCAAAGGAGGGAACGGGCGTCGCCCGGTTCGTGGTGCAGTAATTATTGACGGGGTGACTTCGAGTGATAATTGACGGGGTGACTTTGAGTCACCCCGTCAATAAGCCCCGGACAAACAAAAACAACATTCTTAATCCATAAACTTTTCACGTATGAAAGCGTCTTTGCGATTTATTTACGCCCTCACCCTCAGCCTGCTGATGGTCGTGACGGGCAACCTGACGGCCCAGGATACGCTGGCCTATTACCCGTTTTCCGGTGACGTTCGCGATGCTTCCGCATTCGGTAACGACGCTACGGTCAACGGGGCCGGCCTGACCCAGGACCGCTTCGGCGTCGCCAATAGTGCTGTCGAATTCGACGGCGAACAGGATTACCTCCTGGCTGCCAATGCCGATTACCTCAATACCGACTTCACGACTATTGCTTTCTGGGTTCGGGTCGACAGCCTCCCCCCGCAGGGCGAGGTGTTTCTACTCTCCCACGGCGGCTGGCAGGAGCGTTGGAAAATCTCCCTGCCCGGCCACGGCAAACCCGTCTTCACCACCAACAATACTTCCGGGATCTCCGACATGGATTCCGGCGACGGCAACGAACTACAGATCGGCGAATGGGCTCATGTCACCATGGTCCACGACGGTACCGACGACAAAATCTACATCAACGGCGCCCTGGCCAACACCAAGGCAGTAGCCGGCGAGCTGAACAGCACCACCTACCCCTTGGGCATGGGCTTCGATCCCATCGGCAACGCCCTCTTCTTCAAAGGAGCGCTGGACGAGGTCATGATCTTCGACGCCGCCCTGCCGGATCAGGCCATCGCCGACCTGTATACCGACCAAAGCACCCCGCCCAGCTTCGATCAGGGGCTGGTGGCAGCCTATCCTTTTAGCAATAATACGCTGGATACCTCCGCCTTTGATAATCACGCAAGCGCCACCGCTGTCACCCCGACCACCGATCGCTTCGGCTTCGGCTACAGCGCCTTTGATTTCAACGGAACGAACTCCAGCGTTACCGCCGACAATTCCGCCCAGCTGAATTCGGACTTCACCAGCATTAGCTTTTGGGTGAAGGTCAATGAGCTGCCTGCCCAGGGCGAATACTACCTGCTGTCGCACGGCGGCTGGCAGGAGCGCTGGAAAATATCCCTGCCCGGCCACGGCAAGCCCGTCTTTACCACCAACAGCAGTTCGGGTATCTCCGATATGGATTCCGGCGACGGCAACGAACTACAGCCCGGCGTATGGAGCCACGTGGTCATGACCCACGACGGCGCCGAGGACCGCATTTATATCGATGGGGCCCTGACCAACTCCAAAGCGGTTGCCGGTGAACTCAACACCACCGTCCATCCCTTCGGCATCGGCTATAATCCGATCGACAACGCCAACTACTTCAACGGCGCCCTCGACGAGGTGCAGCTCTACAACTATGCCCTCAGCGAACAGGAGGTGAGCGACCTGTACAACACCCAGTCTACCTCCGGCGCGCCGGCTACCGATCTGGTAGCGGCTTATTCCTTCAGCGGCAATGCCAACGACATCAGCCAGTTTGAAAACCACGCCTGGGTGGGCGGCGCCGAATTGACGGCCGACCGCTTCGGCTTCGGGGCCAATGCTTATCTCTTCAATACGGAAGATTCCCTGCTCGCCGCCAACTCCCCGGCGCTGAACTCCGACTACGCCACGGTCAGCTTTTGGGTAAATGTCAATACCCTGCCTGCCCAAGGTGAAGCCTACCTGCTCTCCAACGGCGGCTGGCAGGAGCGCTGGAAAATATCCCTGCCCGGCCACGGCAAGCCCGT
>CAZWDL010000161.1:0-13557 GCA_964632995.1 uncultured Saprospiraceae bacterium | reverse complement strand
GCGCCGGCGGCGCCGGCCGCATGCTCGGCGAAGCGCGGAACACCCTGCAGCACATGCACGAGGCCATCTACGCGGTGCAGTCGCCCGCACCCGATCTGGTGCAGGACCTGCGCAGCATAGAGGAGAAAATGTTCGAGATCCGCAAAGCCTTCTACGGCGACCAGGTGGCCTCGGAGCTGGATAAGGCCGCCACCTTCCCCGTCGCCTCCCGCGCCGGCTGGCTGGTCAACGAAATGTGGAGCTCTACCGCCGCGCCTACGGAAACGCAGCGCGAAGCCCTGCGCATCGCTCGCGAGCAGTTCCGGCCCATACTCAGCGATATCCGCACCCTCGTCAACGAGGACATCGAAGCGCTGGAACAGAAGCTGGAGGAAGCCGGCGCGCCGTATACGCCGGGAAGGAGCGTGGATTACGGGGGGCAATAAGAGTTCGGGCTCTTATTGTCTGAACCTGGACGGCCCGGATGAAAGGATGACGGAGGTTTGAGAATTGTCATCGAGGATTATCGGACAAAGAGTGGAATAGACTATCCTCAAAACAGGAAAGGGGATTAAACCTCTATCTGGCAGGGAAATCATAGGATGGTCGGGAAGAACGCGGTTCACTTCGCTGAAACCAGGTCACGCTGGGAAAGGGCACCCTGGCGGAACCACCAGGTGGCGCTTTCCGGCAGCAAACTGTCCTCACCGGGGATGCGCCGCCGGAAAGAAGGCGATGGAGCCTGGGGTAACATGATTCCTTTGCAGGTCGTCGATTGAGAAATAGCGGCTTCAGGGTAGCGAATGCTCCGTAACATAAGTTTGATCGAAGAATTTCGAGCCTGTTTCGGCCCTGATTAAACGGCCAAGAGTGGATTTAATGAAACTTTGGTAGTCGTTTCGCGTAAGAAGAAGATAAGTAAATTGTCGATTTTGTTAATTGAATTTTCGGCAAGATCGACTTTTCAGGATTTTAACCTGAACCGCATGGTCTCAAATATTGAGGGATTTATAATAGAACCGATAAATTTCTATTTCAGAATCGATTCGCAAGATTTTCCAGATAAAAAACCTCCTATAAAAAGAAGCCGACTTCGCCTTTAGCGAAATGACCGTTTGATTTCCAAAACCGGATTATGGTATATCACTTCTAGTATTTATTCAGTATTTTCAAAAAAAAAAAGAGTTAGCTTTAAAAATGGGCCGTTTCGGGAAACACGAGTCAAGTCTTTTTCGAGAGGAATTTTGACGATATAGCTGGCTATCTGCTACAAAGTAGCGGATACAATCCATTCATGTTAAAGTATCCCCTCAAAACAGGCTGGCCGAAGTAAGTGATAATCCCATCGAATACGTCTTTAGAATAGATGGATGACAAACTCAAAAATATCAATCCAAAAGATTTAAGCTCGGATAAAAATATCCAGGCGGTTGTATCTTTTTTGCTTAATACCATAGAAGATCAAGCCAGTCTTATTGAGCAACAAAACGAGTTGATCCAGGAGCTGAAGGAGGAAATCAACCGGCTAAAGGGGGAACAGGGTCGGCCTAATATCAAAGGGAATACTTCTAGCAAAGACTATTCCAGTCAATCCAGAGAGAAGAAGAGAAAGTCGAAGAATCGCAAGAAGGGCCCCAAACGGGACTGGATAATTATCGACCGGGTAAAACCCTTGGAAATCCCAATAAGCGAACTTCCCGCAGACGCCAAGTTGAAGTACTATGATGAAGTCATTTGCCAAGACGCTAAATTAGTACGAGACAATGTCCGTTATCGTGTAGCGGTTTACTACTCTCCCTCTCTTAAGAAGACTTTTCGTGCTTCTTTGCCGGCAAGACTACACCGGAGCATTCGGCGCCAATTTGCAGGCTCTACTGCACACCTTGTACTATGGTTGTGATGTCACTCAGGGGCGAATCAAAGCGTTGATGGATAGCATCGGCATTTCTATCTCCACTGGCAGTATTGACCACATTTTAAAGTTGCAGGAACAGTGGGCCTTAGCCGAGCAGGAAGCTATTTTGCAGGTGGGCATCGACCAAAGCCCCTACGTACAAACGGATAGCACCGGCAATAGAGAAAAGGGACAACAAAAATCCACCCATGTGGTTTGCGCTGAATTTGTCAGTGTCTTCTACACGCTCGAGGGCAGAAAACGCTTTGATGTACTGACCGCTCTTCAGGGCAATCCAAAAGACGGGATTGGGCTGAGTTACAATGTCCATACCCGTACTTTGCTGCAAGTCTTCAAAGTCTCTCAAGCAGACCAAAATAAGTTGGCCTGGCTTTTTAAGCATGGTCAGACTTATTCGAAAAAAGATTTTTGCCGACTGGTTCAACAAAAGGCTGGCTCCATAGCCGCCAAGAAGAACATATTCGCTCGTATCATCGACTCCTTTGCTCTCGGCCACTACTTCGCTCAGGAAAATTTCCCGGTGGTGACCTGCTTTTGACGGATGATGCGACCGAATACCAAAAAATAGCTCGCCTGATTCAAGCCTTGTGTTGGGTACATGACGCTCGTCCCTACAACAAACTTACTCCTCGGCTGAATCATCATCGCCGACTATTGGAGGACTTCAAAGACCAGTATTGGACCTATTACGACAAACTCCTGGATTTCAAAGAACTTCCTCAGGCCAGGCAGGCTATACAAAAAAGCCAATTAGAGGCCGAATTTGATGAGATCTTCACTCAGACAACCAATTTTGCTCAATTAGACAAACTCATCAACGGCACTTACGCCAATAAGGATAAGCTCCTGGCAGTCTTAGACCACCCCGCCTTGCCGCTTCACAACAACGCAGCGGAGTTAGCAGCAAGGCGAATGGTCCGCAAGCGAGATGTCTCTTTGCACACCATGTCGCCAAAAGGAACCAGGGTGCGAGATGCCTTTTTATCAATTGTCGAAACCGCTGCTGAATTAGGCATCAACGCTTTAGATTATATTGCTGATCGTATCACCGGCCAGTCTAAAATGATATCATTAGCTGACTCTATCAAGCTGGCTTATCAGTGACTAGGCCAGCCTGTTTTGAGGGGATACTTTTTCGTCTTAACTTCCAGATGGTGTTCACCAAAACCACACGTTATGGAAGCTTATCAAAAATACCTGTCCGATTTTGATACCGACCTTACGCCCCGACTTTTCGGCGGGTAGGGAAGAAATTCAGGAAGTCTACGCGTAGTGCTTACGTCGAGTACAGCTTCGAAAATGTAGTCCAATAAATCTTCTTCATCTCTCCAGGAACGGACCTGAGAAATAGTAATATATTTGCATCGAAAATCGTAAACTAGGGCGAGGGGAAGTATCCTGAAGGAATAAAGCCTTTCCCTAAGGAAGCATTAGCCCTGAGCTCCGTGATCCCGCCCAGCGTAATGCCGGTCGGGTAAACGTTCAACGGCTCGTCGCCATGGCCCTTCGCCAAAGGCTTTGGCCGTCGGCGACTGAACCCCGAAGGACTCAGCGAAGCTGAATGCCTGCCCGTATGGGCCTGTGCTAGTGCAGGTAGGAAAGTTGATCTCTGGGATGGTGGGCGCAGACATTCCTTTGAGTTGGCTGCTATTTAACAACAATCATCATGCAAACTTTAAAATTATGAAACAGAAAATTGCTTTACTCTTCCTCTTCTTAATAATTCTGAGCGATAATGTTAAGGGGCAGGGGAGTCGACACTCTTTAGAAACTATTGAATTTGGACGTTTAGAGAATTTTAAACACGTTCCTCAAACCCAAACTAATTGGTGTTGGGCAGCAACCTTAGCGGAAGTCATTAACACCAGAAAAGGAACAGATCTTGGTGATTGTGAAATCGTCTCTGAATATTTTTCGAATAACTGTTGTTCCCGGCTCTCAAGATGTAATTTACAAAACTCCTTACTAGAATTTTACAAGATAGTAGAACCATATGGTCTTACTACAGAAATTTACTATAGAGTAGATTGGGAAACCATCACGAATGAACTAAGAAACTCCCGACCAATAATAATACGAGTGGAAAGTGCATTAGGCCAAGGACACTTCATAGTCATTGCAGGATTTGACCATTCGGTATACAGGGATAAAGGTAATATTCGCAAATCATTGATATTGAGTGATCCTATGTACGGATATTTTAAGGGAGATAGTGATCTAATGGGATATGGTGCAACATGGAACGATCTAATTCAAGGGAATTTGCTTGACTATAAAGTTAATTGGACACATACTGTTCTATTCCCCGATTTATAAAAGAAAATCGGTAGCTAATAACTAAGAGCGAAATCCGGCTGAAAGCCTAGGCTTTACGCTCTGGTGTTGTACGTAACCGTTGCCGAGAATCGAAACGCCGTTATATGGGCAAAGAATGTACCCTTCCCCTAAGCCGCAACCGGTTTAAAGTAGAGACTCTGATTTAGCTGTTCAAAATCATCGGGCGGTTTGTAACCGATGGAGCTATGAGGACGAATGGTGTTGCAAATGACAGACCATTCCTGAATTTGATGGCTGAGTTTCTCCATATTTACAAACCATTCCAGGCATCGGACAGGCAAGATGCCCTTCGTCGTAGGCTTACTTTCTTTTCGATACCCACAAACCATTCCGGCACATAACGCTTACGGTTTTCCACTCGGTGGTCCGGTTGGCGGATTGACCTGGCCACTTCTCCCATTTTCCGTAACTTTGCCCTTATGACGCACCGCTCCCTTTACACCGGTTTACTGGCCTTGCTCCTGCTGCTGCAGGCTACGGCCTGGTGGGCGTTTCTGCAATGGAAAGAAGCGTCCCGGGAGCGGGATGTCGCCGCGCAGCTGGAAGCCGGTGTAGCGGAGGGTGAAGTGCATGTACTGCGCATTCCCAAAAGCTGGGAGGACGGCCGGCATCCCCATTTTCAGCATGTGGAGCGGGGTGAGGTTCGTTACCACGGCCGCATGTACGACATCTTCCGCATCGAGGAGCGGGGCGATACGACGCTTTACCACGGCATTTACGATCACGAGGAAACGGAGCTTTTCGAGAGCGCCGGCCGCGACTTGTCCCGGAGCGGCGATTATGTCCGCTTGCCGCTACTGCTGTCCTGCTGTCCCGCGGTGGCCGGTGTTCTGGATTTTCCAGGCGTTCATCCGCCAGATCCATATTTTTCCTGTTCTTTTCTTCCACCTGCCCTGCCGGCCAATCAGTGGGTCCAGGGCCCCTCTACGCCTCCTCCCAAAGCGATAAGTTGAGTTAGTATTCAAAAAAGTATAGTCGCCGTCCCTACGGGAACGGCTGGTTTAGAGTTTAGCAGATCTGAAATCGAGAATCTCATTTTCAGAGGGAGTATTCAATATACAGTGTCCGGTTCGGTATAAAACGCTCATTTTCAAGAGGACTAAGAACTTTTGAACCTTGAACAGCTCCGGTCTGGAAATGATATTCCCGGTTCCAGGTTTCCTAAACTTTTCAACAAGGACGGATTGAAGATAAATACCGGTTCCTGTTGACTGGTTCCAGTTTGTTCCCCACGGAGTGATCTCCCCGCCATTTGGATTCGCCTTTCGGCAAATGGCCGTTCCCGCCTGGCAGGTCGCCAACGACGGAACGCGGTGCGCATTTGCCTGGGATGCTTGCCAATGGATTTTAACAAAACTCGACTCATGCAAACAAGAAACATTACGCTACTCTTTATTACACTATGCTGTCTGCAAGGTGCTATGCTCACCGCACAAACGATTACCGTAGTGGACCAGCAGACCCTGCAACCCCTCGAACTGGTCAGCCTCTACAGCCCCGTGCCGCGCGCCACGGCCGTGACCGACGGGCAGGGACAGGCGGAGATCTCCGAATTCGAAGGGGCTGACAGCATCTACTTTCGCCTGATCGGCTACAAGACCACGGTGCGCAGCTTTGAGGAACTGCGCGCTGCTGACTTCACCTTGATGATGGAGGAGGACCAGCTCCTGCTCGACGAGATCGTCGTCTCGGCCAACCGCTGGGAGCAGGACCGCCGCGAGGTGCCCTTCCACATTGCCGTGCTGCGCGCCCGCGAGGTGCAGTTTCAGCAGCCGCAAACGGCGGCCGACCTGCTGGGCGCCTCCGGGCAGGTGTTTATCCAGAAGAGCCAATTAGGCGGCGGCAGCCCCATGATCCGCGGCTTTGCCGCCAACCGGGTGCTGCTGGTCGTCGACGGCGTACGGATGAACAACGCCATCTTCCGCAGCGGCAACCTGCAGAACGTCATTTCGCTGGATCCGCTGGCCACCCAGAATGCCGAAGTCATCTTCGGTCCCACGTCGGTCATCTACGGCAGCGACGCCATCGGCGGGGTGATGGACTTCCACACCCTGCTGCCCAAATTGTCCTCGGGAGAAAATAAGCTCTTTGCCGGTAATGCCCTGCTTCGGTATTCCAGCGCCAATAATGAAAAGACGGCCCATCTGGACCTGCAGTACGGCGGGCAGCGCTGGGGCTTCGTCAGCAGCGTCTCCTTTAGCGACTTTGACGATCTGCGCATGGGCAGCCACGGACCCGGTGAATACCTGCGTCCCGAATATGTAGTGCGGGTAAACGGCGAGGATCGCGTAGTAGAAAACCCGAAGCCCAGGCTGCAGAAGCCGACCGGTTACCGGCAGATCAACGCCATGCAGCGCATCCGCTTCCGGCCCAGCGATCAGTGGGAGTTCAATTACGGACTGCATTTCGCCACTACCTCCGATGTGCCTCGCTACGACCGCCTTATCGAGCGGCGCGACGGCGAGCTGCGCAGCGCCGAATGGTTCTACGGGCCGCAGCGCTGGATCATGAACAACCTGCAGGCCCGGCACCGGCGGGAAGGAGGGATGTACGATCAGCTGCGCCTGGTGGCCGCCCACCAGTTTTACCAGGAGAGCCGCCACGATCGCCGCTTCGGCCGAACGGGGCTGCGCCACCGCGAGGAGACGGTCAACGCCCTTTCCTTTAACCTCGATTTTGACAAAGAATTTAGCGAAAGCGTCTCCCTCTTCTACGGCGCCGAGGCCGTATTCAACCGCATCGGATCGGAAGCGGAGATCGAGGATATTGAAACCGGGGGCGTCGCCCCCACCAGCACCCGCTATCCGGACGGCTCCACCTGGAACTCCTACGCCGCCTACCTCAGCCTGAAGGCCAATCTGAATTCCGAGCTCACCCTGCTGACGGGCCTGCGCTATAACCTGGTCGACGTGAATGCCGAATTCGACCGTACTTTCTTCGACTTCCCCTTTTCGGAAACCAGCCTGATGGAGGGCGCCCTCACCGGCAGCGCCGGACTGACCTACCGCCCCGACCCGGGCTGGCAGTTCAACGTCAATCTGTCTACCGGCTTCCGCGCGCCCAACATCGACGATGTGGGCAAGGTCTTCGACTCGGAGCCGGGAGCGGTGGTGGTGCCGAACCCGGAGCTCAACTCCGAATACGCTTACAGCCTCGATCTGGGCATCGTCAAAACGGTGGGGGAGTGGTTGCGCCTCGACGCTACGGGCTTCTATACGCTGCTCGATAATGCCCTGATTCGCCGCGACTTCCAGTTTGACGGACGCGACAGCATCCTCTACGACGGAACGCTCAGCCAGGTACAGGCTATACAGAACGCCGCGCAGGCGCGCGTATGGGGCGTACAGGCGGGGCTGGAACTGCTTTTGCCGAAAGGCTTCTCCCTCTCCTCGCGCTACAACTGGCAGGACGGCGAAGAGGAAGAGCCCGGCAGCGAACAGACCTTTCCCGTGCGTCATATCGCTCCTTCTTTTGGAACTACCCACCTGATCTATCAGCGGGAGCGACTGAAGATCGACCTCTACGCTCTCTACAACGGCGAGATCGCCTTCGCCGACCTGGCCCCCTCGGAGCGCGGGAAACCCGATATTTACGCGACGGATGAAAACGGGAACCCTCATTCCCCCGGCTGGTATACCCTCAACCTCAAGGCGAGCTACCAGCTGAGCCCGGCCTTGCAGCTAAACGCAGGCCTGGAGAACATCACGGATCAGCGCTACCGGCCCTATTCGTCGGGCATTGCCGGACCGGGGAGGAACCTGATCCTGGCGCTGCGGGGGAGTTTTTAATATAAAAAACCAAATAGCCACAGGGGAATCTTTCGATCAAATCCGGTTTCGATATCGTCTGCCACTACGTAGGCGTTCTCCAAACCCTGGATTTGCTGAGCTCCTTTATTCTTACCTCCAATTTCAAAAAGGTACTGCTGGGCAAAAGTGTCCACCAGAAAATCAGTCTGATCTGAGTAGGAAATCACCGGTGCAAAGGAACCCCGCCAGGGAGCGGCGTTTATCTGGTTGAGAAAAAAGGTTTCACGGAGATTGCCCTTGTTTACCCTGGTAGGAGCTAGAGCATAGGTGAGGTTTGTGTTCTCCAAAAAGATTTTTTCCGGTTTTTGCAGGGAGCTGATTCCCTTGTGCCTGCTATGCAATAGATTGAGCAACCTCGCTCTTTCCAACAAGTAAATGTATTCCGTCAATCTGTTCCTGTTTAATCCTACCCTTTCGCTAAGCTTCGAGATATTAGGTTTAAAAGGAGCAGAAGTAGCGATTGCATACAGTAAACGGCTGATTTTTTCATGATCCGTAATGGTGTAATCCGGCAAATAATTGAAGTCTATTTCAATAATCAGCTTTAATATCTCTCTGACCCGGTAGGGATACGTTTGCCTGTTTTCTAGAAAGAAGGGAAAGTAACCTTCCCGCAAGTATTCCTGGAAAAATTCCAGGGGGCGTATCTCGTAATCAAAAATAACCTGGTTGGCGAGTTCTGTATGATCACCAATGATGTCTTCCAGTGAAAAGATGGGTAGTCGCCTATCTTGGGTAAGATCGATAAACTCCCGGTAGGACAGACCCTGTAATTCGTATACCAGCGCTCTGCGACTCAGGTCCGCTTGCTCCTGCCGTATTTTCAAAATAGAGGATCCCGTGAATACTACCTTTAGAGAAGGAATCAGGTCGTATATATTTTTTATCTCCTGTGCCCAACTGGAATGAGGATATTTATGTACCTCGTCGAGATACAGCACTTTGCCTCCTTTGGCGTGGAATTCCCGCGCCAGGTCGATTAACCGGGTCTCCGTAAAGAAAAAATCATCGAGGGTAGCGTACAATGCTTCCCTTGACCTGCCGTGATTATTTTTCAAGTGCTGAAGCAATAAGGTCGTTTTTCCAACGCCCCGCGGCCCCCTGATACCAATTAACCGGTTATTCCAGTCGATTTGATTATGCAGCTCCCTGGTGTAGGTGGATCGGACGGCAGAAATCGCCGCAAAGGTCTGTTGATAAAGCAGATCTAGCATTTTTGCTATTTTAGATAGCAATATAGTTAATTTTTTGCTATTTTAGATAGCATTTTATAGTTTCTTGCCTAATTTATGCTATCCTATCCACAATTGGCTACGAGTCGTACACATCCTTTTTAGGTATCAAATGAATGATTTAATCACGTCAGAGCCCTGTAAGCTTGCCCGACTAAGCTTGGGCGGGGGCGACATAATTCTAGGCTATTACATTTCAGCCCTTCCCGTACGGACCCGTCTGGACAGGCAGAAATCGCCCCGCCGATAATTTGTGTACAAAAAATAGAATCATAAAAATCCTAACCAATCATAATTGATCCCTGCCTGCCGCAGGCAGGAGTATACCATCCCCAAAATTTCCATTATTCCCTAATTCTTTTTTTCTTTAGCGGCTAGTGGCCGGCGCACTAGTTCCATTGACGGGTTGACTCCAAAGTCACCCCGTCAATGAAGAACGAAAGTCACCCCGTCAATAAAGAAAATAAACGAAGAGGCTATACATTATGAAATACTTACTACTACTATGCACCCTGATCCTGCTGGCCGCCTGTCAGGACCAGACCGCATCCGGCCCGGAAGAAGAGGCCGGCGTGCCCGGCGAGCTGCCCTATCAGCCATTATTGCTGGATGACCTGTCCGCCTTCCGGCCCGTCGCCAAAAACTGGTCGGTAGCCGGGCGGGCCCTGTCGGATCACACGCAGGAGCACGATCTGCAGACCTCTGAAGGCGCCGGCGTGCTGGTCAACCAGCCCACCGATGAGGTGCGCGACAACCTGTTTACCTCCTGGGAGCACGGCGATATGGAGCTGCAGCTCGATTTCATGATGCCCAAGGGATCTAATTCGGGCGTCTATTTCATGGGACGCTATGAGATTCAACTGTTAGACAGCTGGCAGGTAGCGGAGCCGAAGCACTCCGACGTCGGCGGCATCTACCAGCGCTGGGACGAATCCAAACCCGAAGGCGAACGCGGTTACGAGGGCCACGCACCCCGCCTCAACGCTGCCAAGGCGCCCGGCCTGTGGCAGCAGCTCTACGTTTCCTTCCGCGCGCCCCGCTTCGACGAGGCGGGCAACAAGATCGAAAACGCCCGCTTTGAAAAAGTGGTGCTCAACGGCGTAACGCTGCACGAGGAAGTGGAACTGACCGGCCCGACCCGCGCCGCCGCCTTCAGTGACGAAGCGGCGCAGGGCCCCCTGATGATTCAGGGCGACCACGGGCCGGTAGCTTTCCGCAATATCCGCTACAAGCGCTACTTCGACCAGCAACTGATACTGGACGATATCCGCTACCAGTACTATGAAATCGATGGGCCGATTACCCAGCTGCCCGATTTCGATACCCTGGAGCTGGTGCGCGAGGGAGAGACCGACTCGCTGGTTTTTGAAAAACTCTCCGAGCGCGACGAACGCGTCGCTTACATCTTCACCGGCACGCTGCGGGCCCCAAAGGAGGGCGACTACCTCTTCACCGTCTACTCCGACGACGGCTCTCAACTCTTCCTCGACGGCGATAGGATCGTCGACAACGACGGCAAGCACGACTTCGAGCCGATGACCGGAAAAATACACCTCACCGAAGGCGAGCACGATTTCAAACTGACCTATTTCAACAACAACTGGGGTAAGGGCTTGCTGGTGCAGTACGAGGGACCGGAGATGCCCTGGCAGCCGCTCTACGGGCGCCTGCCCGAGCGTACGCAGGCCGACCGGCCAGCGATGCTGGTGGAGCCGAAAGAGGCTCCGGAGATGGTGCGCAGCTTCGTCATGCACCGGGGAGAAAAAATCACCCACGCCATGTCGGTCGGTGATCCGAAGGGCATCCATTACTCAGTGGATTTGCGGCGCGGCGCTCTGCTGAAATGCTGGCGCGGTGATTTTGCCGATGTCACGGAAATGTGGTACCAGCGCGGACAGCCCCAGCTCCTGGAACCCCTGGAGATGGCGGTGGAAACCGAGGATGCCCCGGTGGCGGCTGTGCTCAGCGATATGAATGCTGTCTTTCCTGAAGAACAGCCGGATTATTTCAAGCTTCAGGGGTACGATATCAATGAAGCGGAGGAACCTGTTTTCAAGTACCAGGTTGATGCGGCCACCGTATTCGATCATTACCAGCCTTCGGATAACGGACGGGAGCTAGTCCGCAGCATCCGGGCGGAAAACGCACCGGCGAATTTATACACCCGGCTGGCCGTCGGCGATTACGTCGAAGCGGTCGGCAACGGCTACTACTCGGTAGGCGGCAAGTATTACTTGCGCCTGCAAAGCCCGGCCGGAGAACCCACGATCCGCCGGAGCATGGACCAGACCGAGCTCCTTTTCCCATTAACCGCATCTGCTAACGAAGTAAAATACTCCATCCTATGGTGACCAGATATATTGCTCAGCGTTCTTTGATTCTGTCATTCGTATGCTTCGCTGCGGCGGCAACCCTGCACGCGCAACCCGGAGCGGCTACTTACTACGCCATCGAAGAGATTAATATTCCCGAAGACATCGTCCTGGAAGTGGGCGGACTGGCCTTTGACGACGAGGGCAAGCTCGGCGTGGCTACCCGCCGCGGCGAGGTCTGGCTGATTGAAAATCCCTACGCCGACAATCCCCGGTACACACGCTACGCCCACGGACTGCACGAGCCGCTGGGCCTCAATTACCGCAACGGCTCCTTCTACTGCGCCCAGCGCGGCGAGCTGACCAAGCTGACCGACAAGGATGGCGACGGGAAGGCCGATAGTTATGAGGCCATCTATAGCTGGGACCTGTCGGGCAACTACCACGAGTACTCCTACGGGCCCGTCTTCACCCCCGAAGGCGATATGCTCGTCACGCTCAACCTGGGCTGGATCGGCCGCGGGGCGAGCCTGGCCGAATGGCGCGGCTGGCTGATCAAGATTACCGAAGATGGTGAAATGACGCCCATCGCCACCGGCCTGCGCTCGCCGGCAGGCTTCGGCTACAACCGGGCCGGGGATCTTTTCTACACCGAAAACCAGGGCGACTGGGTGGGTTCCGGCCGCATGACCCATCTGGAATCAGGCGACTTTGCCGGCAATCCGGAAGGGCTGCGCTGGACCTACCGCGAGGAATCGCCGCTCAAAATACAGCCCGAAGCGATCGACGATACGAAAGGTCTGACGCTTTACGAATACGCCCGGGAGCTCGACGCCGTCAAGCCCCCCTCGGTGTGGTTCCCGCATACGCTGATGGGCATCTCTACCTCCGGCTTCGTCGTGCTCGGCGAGCAGTTCGGCCCCGAATTCGACGGTCAGCTGCTGGTGGGCGACCAGGGCCACAGCAAGATCATGCGCGTGGCGCAGGAGAAGGTCAACGGCGTCTACCAGGGCGCCAGCTTCCCCTTTGTCGACGGCTTCTCTTCCGGCGTGCTGCGCCTGGAGTGGAGCCCGGATAAGGAGGCGCTATACGTAGGCATGACCAGCCGCGGCTGGTCCTCCACCGGGCCTGAGCCATATGCCTTGGAGCGGCTGGTGTGGAACGGAAAGACGCCCTTCGACATCCAAAGCATCCGCTCGCACCCGGAGGGCTTTGAGCTGACTTTTACCGGCGCTCCCAATCCCGTGACGCTGGCCGATCCGGCTTCCTATGAGATCACGGACTTCACCTATCAATACCATCACTTCTACGGCAGCCCGGTGACCGATCCCGAAACCCGGGCAATCGAAAAAGTGACCCTGCTGCCGGACGGCAAAAGCGTTGTCCTGCACCTCGACCGGCTCCGCAAAGGCTATATCTACGAGATCAAGGCGCCCGGCGTGCGCAATGCGGCCGGCGAGCCGCTCTGGTACGGCTTCGGCTACTTTACACTCAACGAAATTCCCGGGGGCGGGCAGATGGCCGCAGTGGAGGATACAGGTGTGGAAAGCGAAACAGCAACTATGGCTTCCGCCAAACGGCAGACAACCCTGCCGGAGGACTGGGCCGGCGGACCGGAGCAGGAGCTGATCGTCAATACCGAGCCCGGCCTGAAATACGACACCCGGCTGATCACCCTGAAAGCCGGCGCCCGCGTCAAGCTCACGCTCAACAATCCGGACGACATGCTGCACAACCTGGTCATCGTTAAGCCAGGTACCGCCGATGCCGTTGGCGAAGCAGCCATGCAAATGGGCCTGCAGGGGGAATCCAAAGGCTACATCCCGGATTCGGAGAATGTCTTGTTTCACACCGCCCTGCTCCAGCCGGAAACCTCCGACACCATCTACTTCACGGCGCCGGAAGAGCCGGGGAACTATCAGTTTGTATGCACATTCCCGGGGCATCATCTGGTGATGCGGGGCGTGGTGCGG
>CAZWDL010000160.1:0-13585 GCA_964632995.1 uncultured Saprospiraceae bacterium | reverse complement strand
GTGACCAACACGGCAACGGGCTGTACGGCGACTGATGAAGTAGAGGTTACCGCCGAGGAAGAAATTCCTGTAGCGGAAGCCGGGGCCGCCCGGGAGTTGACTTGCGCCGTGACGGAAGTGACGCTGGACGGCAGCGCCTCTTCCAGCGGGGCAAATATCGAATATAGCTGGAGCGGTCCGGACAACGACTTCGATACGGATGCGCAAAACCCGGTAGTGGATGTACCCGGTACTTACACCTTAACCGTCAGGAATACAGAGACGGGTTGTACCGCCACGGATAACGTTCAGGTAATACGACTTGACGATGCTCCTGTCTGTAATATCAGTGGCCCTGCATTTCTCAGTGCGATTGACGAAGATGTCGTTTACAGTGGTCCTTCCGCCAACAACCTGGCTTACGAATGGAATGTCAGCGGTGCAGCCGAAATGGATGCTTCGGACAACGGTCAGGGACAAAACGTCGTGATCGACCCGACAGGCTTGGGTGAGTTTTCAATTATGCTAACCGTCACTAATACAGCGACGGGATGTTCAATCACCTGTAGCCAAACGGTTACGGTTGTCGATGAAGACGCTATTATCGGCAACGACATCACCATCGCGCTGCCGGAGTGTCTGGATGAAATCAACACGACTTACTATTTTTATCTTTTGGACAATACGCCGGACAATGTGACGGATCCGACCGTCAGCTTCACCGGCGGGGTGACGGGCGACGGCAACGTTTCCCAGTTCCAGAATGTCGTCATCGACGGCGTGCGTTATCTATCGTACGAGACGACGGTGACCATCTCGGCCGACGGATCAATCATTGTTGATTTTGAAGGGAAAACACAGACTTACCTGGTGAACGTCACGCAGGAAGCGGGTAACAACCCGGTCATCTCGGCCTCTTCGCTGAACCTGACGATCCCGCATTGCGGAGACGCCTTCCCGGGCGCCAGCTACTCCTTTATCATCACGGACTGCGACGGCTTCGACTTCAGCGAGCTGAGCCTGGACCTGGACAACAACCCGCCGGCCGCCTTCGCCGACTTCTTCAACCTGGCGAACGCCACGTATTTTGACGCCACCGGCGACAACCCGTCGGGCAATGGCGCCGACCAGAACGGCGAGACGACCGTGACCGTTCAGTTTACCGGTGACCTGTCCGCCACGGATGGCTTCGCCGACGGCGACTTTGATTTCGATATCAATTATAAAGGCGTCGGCGTCGACCTGGAAGCCGTAGTGGCCAGAGCTGCCAACCAGCCGGCCCACATCCACATGCTGGGCAACCTGACCTTCACGCTGCCCTTCTGCTCGCTGGAAGAAACAGTCAGGTTCTCCATCCAGATCCGGGACGACTGTGACCTGGTTCCAGCCAACGCCCAGTTCTTCCTGGACGGGGTGGAGATCTTCCCCACCTTCATCAACGCCGCACAGGGCTACTTCGAGTTCACCGAAACGATCACCGAAGACGACAATGGTATCCTGTTAGCGGCCACTTACGAAGACAGCGACGGCGCCACGTCGGCTGTCGACGGCCTGATCACGGTGCTGCGCGATGAGCCAAATCTCGATCAGATCGCTTGTAACAACCTGGTGAACATCACGCTGAACGACGACTGCACCAAGACCATCACGCCGGATATGGTCGGCGAAGGCGACGTCTGCGATACGGACGACCGCCTGCGCGTGATCGTCTATGACGGCAAATATCCCAACGGCGCTCCCGACAACGTCGTGGAGGACTGCGGTATCTTCAACTACGTGCTGATGTACGGCGAGGAAGAGTACTGCTGGGGCAAGATCAACGCCGAAGACAAGAAGCCGCCGGTTCCGTACTGCCCGCCGCCCGTGAGCAGCATCATGAAGTACGAGGACGGCGACGGCGACATCCAGTTTTCGCCCTTCCCCTTCGACTCCAAATGGTTTGAAGACGACGACGGCTTCACCAAGCGGCTGGCCAGAAACAGGCTGATCTGCGACGACCTGGACAAGGTGCTGGACGTAACGGCATCGTGGAGCAACCCGTCGTATGAGTACTACACCGGCGTAGCCTACGCCATCGACGCCTGCCAGGAAGACCCGCTGAGCCCGATCAAGGTGGAAGACGAGCTGATCGACCGGCAGTGCGATTACGATTACCGGGACGGCGAATACTATCCCTACGCCTACATCATCAAGCGGACCTTCTACTTCGAAGATGAGAAAGGCAACCGGGCCGAGTGCGATCAGTACATCTACTTCTCGCGTCCCTACATCCATCTGCCGGTGTGCAAGGTGAAGGTCAACGCCTGCGAATTCGACGGCGAGCTGACCACGGACGACCTGCTGGACAACGATCTCAAGTCGATCCCCTTCTACGTCAACGGGGTATGCGACACGATCTACTTCACCCCCGATCCTTCGGAGTCGGGTACGTACACGACGAAAGGACACAACTGCAACTATACGATTTCCTATACCGACCAGGTCTTTCCGGGACCGGAGAACTGCGGCAACAAGATAGTGCGCACCTGGTCGATCCTGGACTGGTGCTGGAACCCCTCGCTGGGCGATGCGTACCCGGCGCTGGTCGGCATCGGCGACTACTACGATCCCGACAAGTACGGCTGCTACGACCTGTACGACGACTGGGATGACGTTGCCGAAGCATCGCGCAAGAGCAGCAAGCACAGCGACTGGGAAGACAAGAAGTTCACCTTCGAGCAGCACATCATCTACGCGGATGAAGAAGCGCCGGAGATCACCTGCCTGAGCGACGACAAGGACTGGGACGGCTACTACGACGCCGACCACGATGTGATCACCGTTTCCACCGGACCGTTCAACTGCACGGCGGTGGTAGACCTGGAAGATCGCCTGGAGATCACGGACAACTGCTCGGTGAAGCGCGTTCGCTTCAAGCTGGAAGGCTTTGAGAAGGACCCGAAGACGGGCCTGGACGTACCGTTGACCTACGGCTGGACGAGCTGGAACAGCTACACGCTGGCCGGCGTGCCGGCAGGCGAGTACACGCTGATCGTAGAAGCCGAAGATGACTGCGGCAACGTAGGCCGCGAGGAGTGCAAGGTAATAGTGGTGGACAAAGTGGAGCCCATTGCCATCTGCGACGATGAGCTGAACATCTCGATCGGCGGCCCCGGGACGACCAACGACGGTCTGGCCCGCGTGACGGCGGCTGACGTAGACGAAGGCAGCTGGGACAACTGCGGTCCTGTAGAGCTACATGTACGCCGAAACATCGAAGACGTTTGTGTAGACATCTACCTGGACCAGGTGGAAGGCTTTGCTTCGCTGGCCGAGTTGTTCAGCCTGACGCGCAGCAGTATAGCGGATCTGTCAGATTTCGCGGCCTACCGTCCGCTGCTGGAGGAGTATCCCAAGGCCGAAGTCTTCTACTTCGACGCCGATCCGGAGGAAACGTCCGGCGCCACGCTGATCCTGCTGCTGGAGGAAGACGGTTTCTACTACACGGTATGGAGGGATGTTGTCTTCTTTACCTGTTGTGATATCTCGGTTGGTGACACCGACAAAGTAACTGTTGAGCTTCGGGCCACCGACGCCGAAGGCAACTCCAACGTCTGCTGGCTGAACACGCTGATCGAGGACAAGCTGCCTCCGAGCTGTGAGGTACACGATAAGACCATCCTGTGCACCGAGCTGGATTTCGATCCGATGGATTCGGCCCAGGTGGCCGGCCGCTTCGGCGCACCGGAGGATATCATTGATATTCGCGACAACTGCGGGGCGACGATCACCGAAGAGGTGGACTGGTTCCCGGACGACTGCGGTACGGGCACGATCGTGCGCACCTTCACGATCACCGACGCTTCGGGCCGCTCGACGGTTTGTTCGCAGGAGATCGACGTACTGGAAGTGAACGACTACGAGATCGTCTTCCCGGGTGATGACGGCAGCGCCGAGTGCGGTGTTGAGCCCGAGCGGGATATCTCCACACAGAGCTTCGCCTGTGATATTCTGGCCGTGAATAAGGACACCACGTACTTCGAAGCTTCGGGCGACGAGTGCTTCAAGCTGCTGATCACCTACCGCGTGATCAACTGGTGCGAGTACGACGGCGAGAGCACCGATCCGATCGAAGTACCGCGCGACTGGGACGGCGACGGCGACCTGACGGAAGATCACGTAATCCGCGTTGCTCCGGATGAGGACTTGCTGCCCGACGAGTCCGGACAGCAGGTAGTTACCTGGACGCAGGCCGACGGGGACATCACCTGGCTGGATGCCGATGAGTACGCTGCCCTGACGCCCGGTTACTGGGAGTACAGCCAGCTGATCAAAGTTTACGACGACGTAGCGCCGGAAGTGGAAGTAGAGAACGAATCGCTTGAATTCTGTGCTTACGGCACGCCTCCGGACGACTGCGGCGGCAACGTCGACATCGTCTTCACCATCACCGACGAGTGCACGCCGAACGACACCGAAGTACGCAGCCTGCGCCTGGACGCCTTCAACGAGGGCAACCCGCAGGACCTGGCCGATGTACTGGGCTACGAACTGATCCGGATAGACGACAACACCTATCAGATTGTCGGCAAGCTGCCGGTAGGCGACCACACCTTCGTGTTGAGCGCGGCTGACGGCTGCGGCAACCTGGACGGTGAGCGCATTCCGTTCTCGGTGGTGGATTGCAAGAGCCCGGCTCCGATCTGCATCCAGACACTGTCGGTCGACCTGATGCCGGTAGATGCTGACGACGACGGACAGGTTGACGGCGGTATGAACACGGTATGGGCCACGGACTTCATCGCCAGCCCGATTGATGACTGTTCGCCCTTCGACATCCCCGAAAAAGTGAAATACTTCGCTTTCAAGGAAAGCGAGCTGGACGGTGGTCCGGAAGCGGTCACCATCGATTCCCTTACTGAAGAACATACCGATCTGATCTTCACTTGTAACGATTTGGGAACCAGGGTGGCCTACGTATTCGCCCTCGATGCTGCCGGTAAATTTGACTACTGCACGGTGATGGTGACTGCTCAGCCCGGCGCTGATCCCAGTCCTTGCGGCGATGTGACGGCTGAGGGACTCATCTCGGGTCTGATCACCAGTGAGGAAGATTTTCCGGTAGCTGACGTTGACATACAGCTCAGCGGCCAATTGTCGGAAGCCCTGGTCACTGCGGATGACGGCTTATATGCTTTTGATAACCTGCTGACCGGATACGATTATTCTGTTGATCCTCAGAAAGATCGTAATTATCTCAACGGGGTGTCAACTTTTGACCTGGTGCTGATTTCGAAACACATTCTGAGCGTAAAGCCGTTGCCGAGCCCCTATAAGCTTATAGCAGCTGACGCTAATCGTTCGGGAAGTGTGACTACGTTCGATCTGATACAGTTGCGTAAGTTAATTCTGGGCGTTACCCCTGATCTGTCCAATAATACGAGCTGGCGCTTTGTGCCGCGGGATTACGTATTCCCACAACCGGGTAACCCATGGTTCTCGGAGTTTCCGGAAGTGTACAACGTGAATAACCTGCAAGGGGGCATTCAGGATGCTGATTTTGTGGCAATTAAGATAGGTGATGTAAATGCCAGCGCCCAGACCAACAGCCTCCTGCCGGCTGAGGAACGGAATGCCGGTGGCGCCTTTTTCCTGGACCTGGAAGAACAGGAACTCAAAGCGGGTAACGAATATACCATAGCTGTCAGTGGAGCCGACCTGGAGCATATTGAGGGCTATCAGTTTACTCTGGAGCTTGACCATGCTTCTGTGGAACTCGTGGATATTCTTTACGGAGCGGCGGGAGAGAACAATTTCGGAGTCTTCAGTTCCGAAGGCATGATCACGACGAGCTGGAACGCCGGCAGCCGGCGATTAACAGCTGATAACCAACTTTTCGGTCTCGTTCTGCGCGCCAAACAGGACATCCGTCTGAGTGAGGTCCTTCATCTCAGCTCGCGCATTACTCCCGCGGAAGCCTACGACACTGCTGAAGAGAAAATGGAAGTCGCCCTCCGCTATTCAACCGGACAAACTTCCGGTTCTGAATTCGGACTTTACCAGAACTTCCCGAATCCATTTGTTGAGGAGACCAGCATTCGCTTCTATCTTCCGGAAGCCGCCGAAGCAACGCTGAAAATTCAGGACATCAACGGGAGGTTGCTCCGGGTGCGAACCGGCTCTTTCGGAAGCGGTTACAATGAAATTCGTCTTGAGCGGCAGGATCTGCCGGCCGGTGTTCTGCAGTATTCTCTGGAGGCGGACACGCATACCGCCACCAAGCAGATGATCGCAATCGACCGATAAAATTTAATTTGCAAAGAGGGGTTTTTGAGTCCTTGTCCATCATCGGACAAGGGCTCCTTTTTTTATTTACCTCCGATTTATTTTATCTTGCGCGCATGAAAGTAGACATTCTTACTATAGCCGTACATCCCGACGATGTGGAACTCAGTTGCAGCGGCACCTTGCTGCGCCATATTGACCAGGGAAAAACCGTAGGGCTGGTCGACCTCAGCCGGGGAGAACTAGGTACCCGCGGTGATGCTGATATCCGTACCGAAGAAGCCAAACACGCCGCCGAAATCATGGGCGCCGAGTTTCGCAAAAACCTCGATATGCCCGATGGCTTTTTCCAGTATTCCAAAGAAAATATTCTGAAAATCATTCAGGTGGTCCGGACGCACAAACCGGACATAGTCCTGGCTAATGCGCCGGAGGACCGGCATCCCGACCACGGTCGCGCCGCCAAACTGATTGCCGATGCCTGCTACTACTCCGGGCTGATCAAGGTAGAAACCCACGACGACAACGGCAACCTGCAAAACCGCTGGCGGCCAAACGCGGTATATCACTTTATTCAGGATTACAATCTGGTACCGGATTTTGTGGTAGATATCACCGGCTATTGGGAGAAAAAATTGGAGTGTATCCGCGCCTTTCGCTCTCAGTTTTTCGTTCCGGAGGTGACTGAATACCAGGACGAACTCGACTCGCCCATTTCCGGTAAGGATTTTATCGATTTCCTGCAGTCCAAAGCCAGGGCTTACGGGCGTCCTTCCGGATTTGAATATGCGGAAGGCTTTATCGCGGGACGAACAGTAGGTATTCGCGATCTATTTGATCTGAATTGATGTATTAAAGCTGACTTGCTTCCTTACTGCTCCCTTCATCCGAAACAGTTTACTTGTAAAAAAATGTTACTATTCACCATCTTGGCTTCGCCAGGAAAGGTTTTTTAAAAAGCCACAGATTATCCGGATTTCCTAAAATGATAATCCGTGTGATCCGTGGCAAAAACAACGAATATCGCCGCGCAGCGTCGATGAATAGTTACAAAAAAATTATGATGGACGCTTTCAACGCCCTCATCTTTGACATGGACGGTACCCTGATCGACAACATGGCTTTCCACGAGCGGGCCTGGATGCTGTTTCTGGAGCAGAAGGGAATCCAGATGAGCAAGGAGGAGTTCGAAGCCAAACATTACGGCACCATCGATGAGGTGGTGCCCCGTATTTTCGGCTCCGGGCTTTCCGCGGAGGAAATCCGGCAGCTGGGTGCTGAAAAAGAAGCACTATACCGCGAAATCTACCAGCCACACATCCGGGAAATCGAAGGTTTAAGCCACTTTCTCGAGCATTTGCGTAAGCAAAACTACCCGCTGGCCCTGGCCACCATGGGCGATCGCAATAATGTCAGGTTCACGCTGGACAACCTGGGCATCCGTTCTTTCTTCGACGCGATCATCAGCGGCGAAGACGTAAAAGAGGGCAAGCCCGAACCGGAAATTTTTTTCACCGCAGCGTCCCGCTTAGAAGCAGATCCACTTCATTGCCTGGTGTTCGAAGACAGCCGCAGTGGCGTGGAAGCCGCCCACCGGGCCGGTATGCAAACGGTCGCACTGGCGACCACTCATTCTAAGTCGGATTGGAAAGAGTATGAACTCTACGATGTCATTGATCACTACCTGGAGTTGGATAGGAGGGTGTTTTGAAGTGGGCCATACGGCTCTTCGCTTCGCTCCGAGAAGTCGGAAGTGGAAAAACGTAGTGCCGAAGCCAGTAGGGGGCTACATCAGGTCCGGCGCACTAATAACCGGCTTCGAGTCCCCAGGTTACCGCTCGTTTTCCCTCTAGCCAGTCGACGTACTGCACCTCTCCCAGCCGGATTTTGACAGGCAGGCGGGCGGCCCGTTCGAGCTGAACTTCCAGTTTACAGAAAATACCCAGGTCGTGGTAGGAATAGATTTGAGGCGCCGCACCTGCCGGTTGTCTCATGACGGATAAGCGGGGTGGGGTAGCAGGCCGGGTTTGGAAACGCCGGCCGGAAAGGACCGGTACGACATGGGATCGGAGTGCAGGTGCTTTTATTGACGGCATTTTTTGGCGAAGGCTGACAATGGAATGTCCGCTGATCTGGTACCTGAGTTGCTGCGCGGAGATTTCCGCGGCAAGAAGCATGCAGAGAAGAGGTAAGAGCAGTATTGCCTTGGCAAATTTGCTGGAAGCCATCTCAAAAATGTTTTTGATGGCGGAAAAGAGAAATTTTGGGGCCCAAAGGATATTTTTGAGATGGCTTCTATTCATTTTTCTTTTTCTTGGTCCCTTCGGGAGACATTCTATAAAAGTACGATAATCCTCCAACACCGAAGCTGGCAATAAGGTTATTCCTTTTTGCTCCCCTCGTACAATTCATAGCGCAAAAATTTACATTCCAGGGCTCCGTTATAGAGCGTCATGCGTTTGGAAGCGCGCAGTCCGATGTTTTTGATCGCCGATTTGTTGGAAGAGATGATCCAGGCCTCATAACCGGAAAATTCCTGTTTGAGGCGGTCGCCGATCATTTGGTAAAAAGCCTCGACGTTTTTTTCCGTCAGGCGTTCATCGTAGGGCGGGTTCATGATAATGAAACCCGTATCGGCGGGAGGCTCCAGCCGTTCAAAGCGTTGTCGGTCGATCTGCACCTTTCCTTCCAGGTAGGCGGCCAACGCATTGTGCCGGGCAATTTTGACGGCCCGGAAATCGCGATCAAAGCCGAGTAGCTCGTATTCGAAGTCCTCGCGGATACGCTCGCGGGCTTCCCGGACGATGCGGTTCCAGAGGTCGGCGTCATAATCGGGCCATCGCTGAAAGCCGAAGCTTCGCCGGTATAATTGCGGGGGGATATTGTAGGCATAAAGCGCCGCTTCGATAAGGATGGTTCCCGATCCGCACATGGGATCCAGGAAGGTGCAGTCGCGCTGCCAGCCGCTGAGCAGAACCATGCCGGCGGCGAGCACTTCGTTGATGGGAGCGGCGAGGGATTCGACTCGGTAGCCCCGTTTGTGCAGCGAATCCCCCGAGGTGTCCAGGGAAAGTGTGCCGCGGGTGCCGGTGACGTGCAGGTTGACGCGTAGCGAGGGATTGGTAAGATCAACGCTGGGCCGCCGTCCTGTTTCCTGGCGAAACTGGTCGACGATGGCGTCCTTAGTCTTAAGGGCGGCATATTTGGAATGGCTAAGGCCTTGGGCATTCGTCACCGCATCAACGGCCAGGGTATCGCTTAGCGTCATGTATTGCGACCAGTCGATGCGCCGGACTTCCCGGTAGAGCTCGTCTTCATTACGAACGCTGAATGTGGCGATGGGCGTCAGAATGCGCACCGCGGTACGCAGCTCCAGATTGGCTCGGTAAAGCAGGCGCCGGTCTCCTTCACAGGCGATGGCGCGCGTAAGGGGCTGTATGTTTTCGGCTCCCAGGCTCCGCAATTCTTCTTCGAGCACCGGCTCCAGGCCGGCGAGTGTTTTTACTAATAACTTCATAGTAGGCTATGGTACGTAATTCCGGTGTATTCACCAAAATAGAATTATTTTGGAAAAACCAGGCATAACGGGAAGAGCTCCCGCTTTCCCCGCTCTCTTTGTCATCACCCCCCCCCAGTATTTTTAAGCCGGATTATTCATGAAAATCTTAAAATGAAACCGGCTTAAGCGATAGGAATCTTATATGCAAAATTGACAGGGCGGGTCAGCGCAGTGACAAATTCATATAAACGGCAAGTCCCTCTTCCTGCCAAAGCCAGTTTTTGCGGGCTCCTTTTCTGGAGTTGAAATCAATGATTTGATACTGATTTCGGGGGAGGTGCAATTCCTGTAAAGCCCATTTTAGTTCCGTTTTTCTTTGCTCAAAGGAAGTAGCAGAAGAACTATCGACCCCGATAATTAAGCGGACCCGGGGAAAGTGGCGAAGGGACTCGACAATACGGTGGAGTTCTTGGTTTTGATAATACCTGTTTACGCTTAGCAGGTAGGTGCTGCGTTTCAGTTCTTCCTCCGGAAGAGAAAAAGTGATATGGGGGCCGTAGTGCTGTACGATATCCCTGAGCTCATTCAGGGTGACGGCTTGTTCGAATTGTATCGTTTCGACGGGGCTCACCTGTTCGCCAACTGCCATGGGAATGCCGCTTTGATCATTGGCGTTTTTGTCCGCTTGGATACTGGCCGTTGCGGCGCCCGATTTTTTACGTTGTGTCATGTTCTGCATTTCTTCAGGAGTGGATTCACGGAGCTTCAGCGGATAGAGACGATCCAGCAGCACGTTACCATTGTAGGCGTATCTGTCGCCGGGCTGAAAGAAAGCTTCGATGGTGAGGTAGTCGAAGGCTTCGTTGGGAACTACGAGCAGACTGAAAAAGTTCCAGGCCGGATCAGTGATAGCCTCGGTTTTAGCCAGGAGTTGTTTCCTGTCGCAGTAATCAAAACCACCGTAGAAACGAAGGATGACGGGGCCCTTGTAATCTGTGACCCTTCCTGTTTTCCGGCTGGTACTGATGTACCGTGTGGAGTGCGCGGCAAAAAAAGCTAGTTCGTAACACTGTCGCGGCTTCATTGGCCGGCTGAGTTGCTGTCCTACCGATTCCCAGGTGCCGTTATCCTTGACGACGAGCGCCAGGTAGGTTCTTCCATCAAAAGCAGGTTGGTACGTATTGAGAGTGCTGTTAGGCTGAATGTCGGGCGGGGATTCGGTCAGAAAACCACAGTCTGTCCACCCCTGTGGCGCTTTACTGTGTTGTGGGGTATCCTCGAAGGAGGGGTTGTTAAAATAGATATCCTGGGTCCGTGCACTACTCATGAGCAGCCAGCAAAGGCCAATCAGCGAAAGCAAGGATTTCATGTATGGTGTTTCCCCGAATGTAATAAAAAACGAGTGATTCGTGAGGTACCTGTTATCGCTTTTGGAGCTTTTCCTCACCGCAGCCTGATGTATACATCCTGATCTTTGTTGATCCCCAGCCATTCCTCTCTGACATCGCTTTTGCGGAAGGGGTGGAGGCGGAACTGATGTTCAGAGAGTCCCAGTTTCTGAAGTTTTTTTTCGAGGACGTAGAGGCGTTCTTCGCGCAGGAATTTCCCAGGTGCCTTGACCGCAATTTCCAGTTCTGCCGTGGGGTGACTCCTTACCGCTTTCACCAGTTTGTGCAGGGCCAGGTTTTCCTGTACCGGACGGCCGGCGGGATTGAGATAATACTGGTTGGTCAGTTCTGCGGTACCGAAGCCAAAGTTGATATCTGTTGTCAGGCGGCTGATGAGATCTGTGAGTTCCGGAACCGTAGCGGGTACGGGGAAATGCTGCCGTTCCGGTTCGACGAGCAGTTGCCGGGTGCGGCAATCAGCCGGTAGAATAGGGGAGCACTGATCGATGAGCACATTACCCCGGTATACTTTAGCGGTATCTTCCGGATAGAAAGCTTCGATGATGAAGTAATGATGGCTCTGCTGCGGATGTAACTCGAATTCGATATTTGTCCAGGCGGTATCCTTCACGAGACCGGAAGCAGCCAGCAGTTCGGCGTGGTCGCAGTTGGCGTCCCCTCCCCAGAGCCGGATGCGGACCGGATCGATGTAATAGGCGCGCTGGCCCGTCAGGCGGCTTACGCTGCGGTAATACGGCGAGCGGCAGGCCTGAAGGTTAAAACGGTAACAGTGGCCTGCCTCCAGTGGCTTTGGCAGGCGTTGGCCGATGGCCTCCCAGGTGGCGTTGTCCCGTACCACCATACCGACGTAGGTATCGCCGTGAGCGGGTGGCTGGTCGACTTCAAAATAGCCGGTGGGGTGAACATCGGGAGGCGATTCTCCCGGCTGACCGCAGTAATACCAGCCTCGTGGTGGTTTGCTGTGCCAGGGAATATCTTCAAAAGAAGGATTGAGCAACAGGATAGGAGCGGGCTGAAGGTAAGCCAGTGTGTGGATAAATACTATGGCGAACCAACTCAGTATCATATTTCGGTAAGTCTTTTGATCGTTCGTTCAAGGCGTTCTGCTACTTAAAAAGCACATTTTCCGATTCCTGCAAAGATAGCAATCCAGATGAGTCCTTTGATTAAAAAGAACATAAATCCAGCGATGCCCAGTCGCTTTAGCCAGGTGCGGAAGTTTTTTTTCATCATAAAAAACAAACAGGTGTAGCCCTGAGAAGGTTTATCAGGAGCCCGGAGGCAGCAGGCCGGATTTAAGGGTCAACTTCTCTTTACGTTTGCAAAACTCCCACATTAAAGGGCGGCGCGACTCCCTTATTTGCTGCTTCGATGCCCATGGAGATGATGTGCCGGGTTTCAACGGGGTCGATGATGGCGTCTACCCAGAGGCGGGCGGCGGCGTAATAGGGAGTAGTTTGTTCTTCGTAGCGGTCTTTAATTTTGTTAAACAGCTGGTCTTTATCCTCCTGGCTCAGTTCTTCACCTTTCTTTTCCATGGAGCGCACCTGAATCTGGAGCAGGGTTTTGGCGGCCTGGGCGCCGCCCATAACGGCGATGCGGGCGGTAGGCCAGGCGACGATGAGTCGGGGGTCGTAGGCTTTGCCGCACATGGCGTAGTTACCGGCGCCGTAGGAGTTACCGGCGACGATACTGAATTTGGGTACGGTGCTGTTGGCGACGGCGTTGACCATTTTGGCGCCGTCCTTGATGATGCCCCCGTGTTCGGACCGGGTGCCGACCATGAAGCCGGTGACATCGTGGAAGAAGACCAGGGGTATTTTTTTCTGGTTGCAATTCATGATGAAGCGGGCGGCCTTATCGGCGGAATCCGAATAGATGACACCGCCGAACTGCATTTCTCCTTTTTTAGTTTTAACGACCTCCCGGTTATTGGCGACGATGCCTACCGACCAGCCGTCGATACGGCCGTAGGCGCAGGTGATCGTTTTGCCGTATCCGGATTTATAGTAGGTCAGTTTGGAGTCGTCGACAATGCATTTCAGAATTTCGCTGGTATCATAAGGTTTGGAGCGGTCGCTGGGCAAAAGCCCGTAGATGGCGGACGGATCGGTTTTGGGAGGCAGTGGATCCGTCCGGTCGAATCCGGCATTGGGAAAATGGCCGTACTGGCCGATCAGGTCCCGGATGGTAGCCAGGCAGGTTTCCTCATCGGGCATTTTGTAGTCGGTGATGCCCGAGATCTCTGATTGGGTGGTAGCGCCTCCCAGCGTTTCTGTGTCGACGTCTTCGCCGATGGCGGCTTTAACCAGGTAAGGGCCGGCCAGAAAGATGGAGCCGGTGCCGTCGACGATCAGCGCTTCGTCCGACATGATGGGCAGGTAGGCGCCGCCGGCCACACAGGGGCCCATGATGGCTGAAATTTGGGGGATAC
>CAZWDL010000159.1:0-13641 GCA_964632995.1 uncultured Saprospiraceae bacterium | reverse complement strand
CCCGGGGGATTCTTTAGAAGTCGTTCTTCCGGAGGGCCCTCTGCCACCGCCTCTTTTAAATAGAAACCAGATCATCGCGATGACCAGGCCGAAAAGGATGACCCAGAAGAGAATGCCGAGTATGCCGCCGCCCCAGCCCCATCCGTCGTCCATGTGGTGGGGTTGATGCATTTGAAAAAGAAATAATTGCATTGTATCCATGTGTGCTTGGATTAGGTTACCGTTTACTATTCTAAGGTTCTCCCGATACCGGATGTTCAGGGGGCTTTCCTTGTCAACTTCTCCCATCAGTACTTCTTCCGGGGGGGGACTGCAGATGCCGGAAAATTAAGGCCGAGCGCCCGGAGTTTGTGGTTGGGCTTGTACATTAGGTACAACGCACTCCGCCGTGGCCTTAATTTTCCGGCATGAATTCTACCTTCGACCAGGGCTTGAAAGCTTGCCAGGTTGGACTTCCCAAGCTATGCTGACATTTTTCATGACTTCAGCGCCTCTGCGTGGAATTCAAAAGTGTTTTTTCGCGCAAGCGAAAGATTACTTGTCCACGAGCTAATCTATTAGCCGCGCTGACGAGGGGGGCGCACGCAAAGGCGCTAAGTGCGCTAAGGAAATATCGGCTGTCACCAGGAGGGCCTTTCCCAGGGCTTCCTGGTTTTAAATCTTCGCGATGCAAGAGCGGCGGTCAGCAAAGTCACCTAAGCTGTGAAACTCTTTCTTCATGCCCCCCGAAGTACGATAGCTCCAGGCGATCAAAGCCCGGATGAAACCGCACCGCGCTTGACATTTTTGATGCCAATCTTCGAGATGAAACCGTGATTTCCGGATTCTCCCTCTGTTTTCGATTAGAGGGCATCAAAAATGTCAAGCGCCCATCCACCACTCCTCGGGAATTCTTTTTAAATTTCGGGGTATGACAGCCAAGAAAACCGGTCTATTCCTCGGCCCGCTGGCCTTTCTCGTTCTGTTGCTGATTCCTGCCCCGGCCGTCTTCAGTCCGGAAGCCTGGAAGGTGATGGCTCTGGCCGCCTTCATGCTCGTATGGTGGGTGACGGAAGCCGTGCCCATCCCGGTGACGGCCTTGCTGCCTATCGTGGCACTGCCCCTGCTGGAGGTAGATAATATGGAGACGGCGGCGGCGCCCTACGCCAGTCCCATTGTCTTCCTGTTTATGGGCGGCTTTATGATTGCGCTGGCCATGGAGCGCTGGTACCTGCACCGGCGCATCGCACTCAACATCGTACAGCTGACGGGCACCAACGCCAACGGCATCATCCTGGGCTTCATGCTGGCCACCGCCGCCCTCAGCATGTGGATCAGCAACACCGCCACCACCGTCATGATGCTGCCGATCGCCACCTCGGTGATCGACCTGCTGACCAAAGACCAGGGCGATTACCCTGAGCGCGGCATTCGCTACTTCGCGCTGAGCATGATGCTCGGCATCGCTTACGCCGCCAATATCGGGGGTACGGCGACCATCATCGGCACACCGCCCAACGTGGTGTTCGCCGGTTACATCCGTCAGGCTTTCGACTATGAGGTCAGCTTTGCCAACTGGATGATGATCGGCGTGCCCTTCTCGGCGGTGCTGCTCGCCTTCACCTATTTCTTCGTGGTGAAAATCCTGTACCCCAACCGGCTGGGCGCCTTCTCGGGCGCGGGTGCGCTCATCGAGAAGGAAGTGGAGCGGCTGGGCCCCATCAGCACCGGCGAAAAGCGCACGCTCATCATCTTTCTGGCCACGGCCCTCTGCTGGATCTTCCGCGTGCAGATCAACAACCTGGTCCCCGGCCTGGGCCTCACCGACCCGATGATCGCTATGATCGGCGCCGTGGCGCTGTTCGTCACGCCGGTCGACTGGAAGCGTGACGTCTTCGTGATCGAGTGGCGGCACACCGAGAAACTGCCCTGGGGCATCCTCCTGCTCTTCGGCGGCGGGCTCAGCCTGGCCGGCGCCCTGGAGCGCACCGGCATCATCGACCTGATCGGCGAGCAATTCGCCGGCGTAGAGCAGGCCGGGCTGTTCATCATCCTGGGGCTGGCGGCGGTCTCCCTCTTCCTCACCGAAATCATGTCGAACGTCGCCCTGGTGCTGGTGCTGCTGCCCGTAGTGGGCGGCATCGCCGTGGCGGCCGGCATCCCCCCGCTGATGGTCTGCGTGCCCGTCACCCTGGCCGCCAGCTGCGCCTTCATGCTCCCCATGTCGACACCGCCCAACGCGATCGTCTTCGCCAGCGGGCACCTGAGCATCCCGCAGATGGTCAGGGCAGGGCTCATCCTCAATATCATTACCATAATTCTGGTGGCGCTTTTTACGAAGACGCTTTTGCCGCTGGTGTTCGAGCCTATCGGGTAGGGGAGCGGAATATGCTCATAGCGGAAGGAAGGGGCTTTTCAGGGGCCTGCTGGGTTTATTTCTGCCTTCCAATAAAGCCATGTCGCGCCGGGTAGCCTTCGCTGGTAAAGTGGTTATGGCGGCCAAGGGAAAGGGGCACCTTGGGGTGAAGCCAGGTCGCGCTGGGAAAGCGCAACCTGGCGGGGCCCACTAGGAGGCCCTTGATGTTTTGGAGAAAGGCCATAAATAAATTAGAGGTTGCAGTTGAATTTCCGCGGGGCCTTTCTCTAAAGACATCTACCTTGGAAGCGGGGGGAGATCACGGTAGTCAAGAAAAATCAATATCCCCTCCAAAGGCAGGACGAAAATTGGGTGAAGAAAAGTGATATCTATTTTTCAAGTATAAAAAACTTGTTTTTTCAACCATCCTTACACGCAAATTCATTATCTTGAGACTACTCCTCCCAATGACTATTTAATTTGCACCCCATGAAGCCCCGAGAAAGAGTAATTAGAGTCTTACTCCGTATCCTGGCCCATCCCTACCGCTTTACCCGAAGGGAACTGGCGCAGCATTTCGGCGTCAGCCTGGACGCCGTCAAGGATGACATCAATGCCATCCGGAATACCGGCCTCACCGTGGATACCAAACCGGAGTCGCAGTACAGGCTGGCGGTGCTTCCCGACAGAACCTTCAAGGAATTACAACATTTGCAGCCCTTGTCTGAAGAGGACAAGGCCCGGATTGCTCAGGCCTTAAACTATGTGTCCGGCCGGGAAGCCCTTTATCTGCGAAAAAAACTGGACAGCCTTTACGACTTTCAGAAGTTGGGGCTGCGCGCTTTGCGCAAACCGGCGCTGGAGCGCCTCGACCGGCTGGCGGCGGCGCAGCAGGATGAGCGGCAGGTGGTGCTGGAAAACTACCGCAGCCGCAGCAATGAAATCCGCAGCCGCCGGGTAGAACCGTTTCACGTCGATCCCGAAAAGGATACCCTGCAGGCTTATGACATTGATAAGCGTGACTCCCGCCATTTCCGGCTTTCCCGCATCGAAAGGGTTCACCTGACGGATACCCCCTGGCAATTTCAGGGCGAACACCGGGTGAAAATCACCGACGTGTTCCGGATTGCTGATAATAAACAAGTACCGGTTCATCTAACGCTCGACGTATTCGCCTACAACTCACTCACCGAAGAATTTCCCCTCACAATCACATATATCGACCCGGGCTCAAAACCCAATACCTTTGAATTTCAATGCGTGGTCAACCATGAATTCAAAGGCGTGCTAAACTTCATCATGAGCAATGCCTTGCACCTGACCATTAACTATCCTGAGCAATTGCGCACCCTGGTACGGGAAGAAGCAAAAAGAATTTTGAAAAAATTTTCCTGACAGGGGGGAGGTGGGGCAGTTTTTACCCTAGCTCGGACCTTATCTTTGAATCGAAAATATCAAAACACTAAGCTTATGCGCGTTTATTTGCATCTTTCTCCCAACACCGAAATCGTTCCGTTTAATTATCAGCCGGCTTTGGTGGGGGCCTTTCACCGCTGGCTGGGAGAGAATAATCTCCATGACGATATTTCTCTCTATTCCCTGTCCTGGCTGACGCACGGCCGGGCCCGGCGGGGCGGGCTAGACTTTCCCGGCGGCAGCACCTTTTACGTAAGTGCGCCGGACGCGCCGATGCTGGCCGCCCTGCTGGAAGGCGTGCAGCAGGGCTGGCAAGTTCGCTGGGGTATGGAGGTTCAGGAAGTGACCATCCAAAGAACCCCCGACTTTGGCGATCACCAGCGCTTCATCGTGCAAAGCCCCGTCTTGGTGCAACGCCGCGATGAGCAAGGCAAACAACAGTATTATTTCCCCGGCGATGGACAGGCCGATAATTACCTCACTGAGACCCTCCTCCACAAATTGCGCCGCGCCGGCTTGACGGAAGAAGCTCAGGTGACCTTTGACCGGTCTTATCCCAAACCTAAAACCAGAATGGTCAATTACAAAGGAATAAAAATCCGGGCTACCTCCTGTCCCGTCATCGTCAGCGGCCACCCTCGAAACGTAGCCTTCGCCTGGGAAGTGGGCGTGGGGAATAGCACGGGGATTGGGTTTGGGGCGCTGAGGTGAATTCATTCCTTTATAAATTAAATCCAAATTTAATAGATATGAAGATGGACTTGTCATTCTTTACAGAACTACCTGAATTAACCAGACAAGCGTATCTGGAAATATCGGCTCTAGCACCGCTTTCTATGGTTTCCAGTCAGCCGGGTACTTATTTTAGGAGTGAAATTAGGCCGACGAAACATATGATTTATGGGCTATTAGAAAATACCCTGGGCTGGCATTTTGAGGATAAGTTTCGCTTGGAAGTATTTAAAGCACTACAAAAGACAGCAAAGAAGAAGCATGGGAAAAATTCGAAATATGCAGACTCCCCTTGGTTGAGTTCGAAACCAGAGGCTTCCGGCAACGGCTTTTTCAGCTTGCTTCAATTTCATCTTAGTATTAAGGAACAAGAAGTAGATCATCAGCCTATGACCTACGACGATTTGTGGTCGATGCAATTGAGAACAAAAGGAGATCCATTTATTGGAGGCAGTAGAAATTATGACGCACGCCTTGAACGACTAATTACTTTTTCAAGGACGAGACCAAAAGAAAAAAATGATAAGAAATCCAATCCTCCGGTAATTTTCGGTGATCGAAAGGGATTTGAAACCTTTTCTCTAAAAGAACTTAAAAGTATGACTAAAGGAAAGGTTAAGACCACAAGCTTAAAACCGTTTTTCCCTCACTATTATTCAAGTCCGAAGTTTCGAGGATATGTAGTGCCAAGGTCAATTTACAAGTATCGGGTTGCATGTACCGATACGCTGGCGAAACTAATAGGAAAAGCAATTGACTTACCAGCTGCGCCTCCCTACTTAGGGTCCAACGACGGCTGGGTGGAAATAAAATGGAACAATCATGAGTGAAATTAATTACTGGCATCCCATGCCTCGTTATGGACTGGCTGCGGCGCTGGCTCACCTGAATTACCCTCCGGAAGCTTCCATGCCGGTATCAAAGCTGTTTGAAATCGCTTTAAAGGTAATGCATGAATGCTTGAACCAATTTATGTTGGAGCCATTTCCGACTTCTCCGGAAGTGATTTTTTACAGGTATATGTCTTCCGATGCGGTCAATCCGGGTAATAAATCGGGACAAGTTTCCGCAAATGGATATTATTCAGGGCCTCACATAACCACAAGTAATGATGCTGCCAAGATTCTAAAGGAGGTGAAAAACCTTGTATCTAAACTAGAGAAAAAAGAAAACAAGCCCTATGAGCTAAAGCGTTCTTTTGCCTCCATGATAGCCAAGCTCAACGCAGGAAAGGCATCTTTGTCCAATCCAAGAGTTGATCTTATACACGCTGCTTTTACAGCAATTGCTTCCTTGACACATCTTAAACCAGCTGCTTACAAGAAAGGTAACACAGGCCTTTTTCCGGATTTGCCATTTTACGCAGTTAATTCTGATTCCTATCCTTTATATGAATTTGTGAAGCTTTTTAAGGAAATGCAAAGTGAAGGTTTGGGGGAGGACGCATTTACCAGAAAAATGGAGGGTAAAAAATACAGACGTCCTCTTGTATTCCGGGGTAATTATCCAAATGCTCCAAAATCCGCTGGTTTAGGAACGGTGCCTATCATTGCAGCCATTGGAAAATGGGTGGAAAAACACCAGCGGCTTTACGAAAATGCTAAAAGCGCATTCCTATGGCTGGAAAATCGTCCAATCTATATCGTGTCAGATGCAGAAACACAACAAGAAAGCTTTGGTCATCATCTGGTAGATCTGGCGCTAAGCGGAGATTTACATGATGTCGTAAGCAGTGTTAATCGTGTTTCATTGATTGGATTAGACGATGGTAAAAAGTTCAATGATAACAAATGGAAACTGTTCCTTCGTTTTTTCGATCAATTTTTGAGGTTTTTCACGCCAAATAGCTTAAATAATTTTCTCTCTTACCGGGCTACTTATCCATCTGAATTTTTCACTCTCTTAAAATTATATTTTATGCATGAAGGAAAATACGACGAGCGTCTCATCAATGCCGCGGTTGCTTATGGCCGATCTCTAAATACAGCAGCTTATAAAGCAGCTAAGCGGGAAACGGAGGAGGATCAGAATAAGAACCGTTCAGGACGTGGCCTAAAAGAGTATAAACATCGTGTACTCCTCCAACTGGAAAGTATTGTTCAAAGCGCGAAGACCGGACCTGAACTCATCGCACGCCTCAACGCGCAGGTTGGTCGGCTAACGATGCAGGACATTCATCCGGAGGCACAATCTTTTCTTACCGCAGTGGCCAATGAACAAATTCAGATTGAAGATGCACGACATCTGATTACTGCTTTCATGAGACTGAGCACCTATCAAGCTGAAACGGGTTCTAGTAGTTTCGAAGAAAGTGAACCCATGCCGGCCGATGAATCTGTACTCGATGATTAAAAATTTGAAAACCTTATAAATACAATTGTTATGAAAATCAAATCCATTCTTGTTGCCGGAGTAGCTCCAATGAGCGATCACGCTGCTAATCGTGGTGAAAAACTGCTTGGCAATGCATCATCAGTAAAACGCCGACCGGACGGTAGAGTCTACATTTCCGGCCAGATGCAACGTCATGTTCTATTCAGTGCAATTGATCGATTGAATGAAGATCATCCCAAGAGAGGCAACACTTATGTTGCTAATGGTGATGGTCCATCCACTCAGATTGATAAAGATCTCAGAAGTGATCTGGGAGGTTTTTTGAATACCAGTAAGGGCGATTATTCCGGTCGGCGTACGGCGCCTATTTCAGCTACGCCTGCAGTAGCGAGTGAACAGAGTTCTATTGGGCGAGATCTTCTCATTCGTCTCAAAATGAATGAGGACGCGGATGCTCAACAAAAACAAGCCCTTGCTACCAATGAGTTTAGCACCAGGGATGAGATGGTGATGAACTTTCATCTCGATGTTGGGGCGGTGGGAATAGTAAAAGAGTATAGTTACGAGGAGGAAAGCCACGTTGCAACTGTCTATAAATCCGCCATTGACGATGAGGAACACCGCCGGCGCGTGGAACTCTTCCTGGAGGCCACTGCCTCAATGACTGATTATGCGAATCAAGCACGAAATGCAGTAAGTGGAGAGCCTAATAAAGTTCTCATCGTATTGGATAATAAATTAAGCCGGAAGGCGGCACGTTATTTTCAACCGGAAACTACCGAAGCGGAGCGCGACAATATCCTGGAAGAATTAGCCGATCGCGGAGCCAAAGTCTTTTTAGGAGATGACACCAATAAGGAAGGATTATCGGTGGCGAAAGCTTACAGGTTAGCACTGGAAACCATTTCTGAAAGTGAGTTATACCGCCCGAAATATGAAGCGTAAAAGAAAAGTTCTCGCGAAACCATCCGGAATTAGCCTGGGCGAGCATACGCGTCACGTAACAGAGGAAGCCTCCTACATTCTCGACCGTTTACCTTTTTTAGCTGAGAAATACCGGCGTATTTGTAGTGGAGATTTAGAGGAGGAGTTAAGGCTTGCTGCCCGGTATCACGACTGGGGGAAGAGTGATCCCCGGTGGCAGGATGCTTGCCAAAAAGATTATCAAAACTACTTACGCTGGCGCGAAAGTAAGGGACTGGAAAAAAGTACACTTACCGCGGAAGATTATCGAATGTACGAAAGGGAGATGTATTTAAAAGGTTCTATGCCAGGTCGGAATCTGTTCAAAGCCGGATTCCGGCATGAACTTGGCTCTTTAGACATAATAGAGCGCAATCAGGTGAAACTTTCCAAGGAAATCAAGGCTGCCATCGCTGCGCATCATGGAAAACTGGGATTTAGATATAGGAAGCGCTGGTATAAGGATGGGAAAAAGAACAATGAAAAAGCTGGACCCTTTGCCAAATTCTGGGAAAGTTTCGAACGTCTGTCTTATCAGTCAAAAGAAAAACCTTTTGAAGAACTTTTGCTGGAACGTTTTCGATATACTGCCTTGCGAAGTTTGTTACAATTAGCAGATACTAGGGCCAGCCGGAAAGAAGGTGAAGGAGAAGAAGCCTTTTATGAATTAGAGCCTTATCGGTTAAGGGAAAAGTTCCCTTCTCTGAGACCCGTACAGCAAGCAGCGCTGAACATCGCTGATGAAGCAATTAGCATTCTGAGGGCCCCAACCGGTAGTGGTAAGACTTACGCTGCCTTATTGTGGGCAGAGCGCCAGGTAAAACAAGGTAGTGCTGACCGGTTAGTCGTCGCTATGCCTACCCGATTTACTTCTAATGCGCTTTCTATCAGCGCTGCAGAACAACTTGGAGAAACGGGACTTTACCACTCCAGTGCATGGTATAATCGTTACGGTGACCTGAGTGACAAAGAAATCATTAAGTATGCCAGAGAAGCACATCGGATGGCTCGCTTTTTAGCTTCTCCGGTAACGGTGTGTACAATCGATCATATACTGATCAGTCTAACCGGTACGCGGGAACATCACCACAGCACTTTCTATTTTCTAGCGAATAGTGCGGTGGTAGTAGATGAGGCAGACTTTTATGATCCCTTCATTCAGGCTAACATCGTCGTCCTCATCGAAGTTTTGCGAAAGCTTGAAGTACCTATTCTGATAATGAGCGCTACTGTGCCGGACTCCGCACGGAAACTTTATCGAATAGATTCGCCTATCGCAGTTCCGAGAAACCCAAAGACCGACACAGTCAAGAGGTTACGATACATTGACAATCACCAGGAGCAAAAAGAAAAGGTGTTAGAAAAAATGTTGGTGGCAGGCCATGGGATTGTTTATGCAAATACGGTAAGTAGGGCGCTGATGTATTACCGTTGGTTTATAGAACGAATGGGAAATGAAGGTCCGTCGGTGATTTTATATCACAGCCGTTTTACTGAACCGGATAAAAAGCGAATTGAAGGAAAACTTATCGAAAGATTGGGTAAAAAGGCTTGGCAAAATGAGGCTTCAGAACCAGTAAGGGGTATCGCTATTATGACTCAGATTGGAGAAATGAGCGTTAATATCAGTGCACCCCTCATGTTATCCGATCTCTGTCCTTGGGATCGCTTGGCCCAAAGGATAGGAAGATTAATACGCTTCGGTTTCAAAAAGGAAGGGACCTGTTATGTGCTCACCCCTATGAAGGATGGGAAACTTTATCCTGCTCCGTACGGTGGATATGACAGAAAGAAGCGGGCTTGGGAAGCCTGTACTTCCTTGTCAAAGACAAGAGAACAATTGAGAGATCAATATTCTTCCATTCGTTCAGTCTTACCGAATGACTTTGTTTCGTTTGTGAATAATCTTTATCCTGATGCTCCATCTCTAAGTGACCATACGGAAGCTAATCAACGGGAATATTTCAGGTTGTTAAGGGACAACTGGCTGATACTGCCCGATACCTATACAGAAGAAGAGGATGGACATGTGGGGAGTACTTGGGCCAGTCGCCACATACCCCCCCAGCAAACGATCTATACAAAATGTCCGCATAGTTTTCCCAGCTACGCTGATTTCCAAGGATTTGGACTAGTATACGGGGTTAGTATTCCCACTTATCTTTTGGAAAAAGAATTGAGAAAAAAAGAAGAGAGCCGTATTCGAAAAAGAATTATACAGCTTAACAAGAATGAGGAGAGCATTGGGGTTTATTACACTTTGGATTATCAAGAGGAACTTGGATTAGCCTTTTTGTATGAAGATGATTTCAAACCGAATGTAAATAATCAATACATTTAGAAATATGACCTCCGCCTCCCACATCACCTACTACCACCTTTGCCATCGCAAGCTGTGGATACATCACCGAGGGCTCCGTCAGGAAGACAGCAGCGCGGCGGTAGGCGAGGGGAAGTTGATCGGCCGGGAAAGTTACCGCCGTCGCCCCACCCGCTGGCGGGAGCTCAATCTCGGCTTTGTGAAGATCGATCACTTCGATCCGAAGGCGAAGCTGTTGCGGGAAGTCAAGAAGAGTCCCAAGCTGGAGCATGCGCATGTGGCGCAGGTGCTGTATTACCTGTACGTATTGGAGCGGGCCGGGGTGCAGGGCGCGAAAGGAATAATTGAATACCCAAAACAGCGGCGCAGCCGGGAGGTGGAGCTGACGGAGGCGGATCGCCGGGATGTCGAGGGCTGGCTGGCCGAGATCGAACGGATCACGGCGCTGCCGGAATGTCCGTCTCTGGTGCGAAAAAGCTACTGCCGGCAGTGCGCCTACCGGGATTTTTGTTTTATTTAAACCCGTAAGCTGTGAAGAAAGCATTTTACCTGTTTAATCCGGGACGCATGAGCCGCCGGGACAACACCCTGAAGTTCGAGCCGGTCCCCAACGAAAACGAACCGGCTCCCAAGCCGCGATATCTGCCGGTGGAAAGCGTCAGCGCCTTCTACGTATTCGGTAGCCTGGACACCAACAGCGCGCTGTACAATTTTCTGGGCAGGAAACATATCCCCGTACACTTTTTCGATTATCATCAGCATTATACCGGCACGTTTAGTCCGCGGGAACATCTCCTGGCCGGCCAGATGCTGATCGCCCAGGCGGATGCTTACCGCAGCCGTAAAAAGCGACTCGGTATTGCAGCCGCATTCGTGGACGCCGCGATGGCCAATATGCTCAAAAACCTGCGTTACTACCTCAACCGGGGAAAAGAGATAGAGTCGTCGATCCGGCAGGTGGAAGGACTGGCCGGGCAAGTGTCCGGAGCCGGGTCGATCGGCAATCTCATGGGGCTGGAAGGCAACGCCCGCCAGACCTATTATGCTGCCTTCAGTGAGATCGTGGAAACCTTCCCCTGGCGGGGCCGGCGCAAACGCCCGCCGGCGGATGAACTCAACGCCCTGATCAGCTTCGGCAACTCGCTGTGCTATACCGTATCACTGGACGCCATCTATAACTCCCAGCTCAACCCGACGCTGAGCTACCTCCACGAACCGGGAACCCGCCGCTATAGCCTGGCGCTGGACATCTCGGAAATTTTTAAGCCGATACTTGTCGACCGGCTGATCTTTCGACTGTGCAACCGCCGTGAAATCCGCCCGGAGCATTTCGACCGGGTGGACGAAGCTTGCTTCCTTTCGCCCACCGGACGAAAGGTCGTGGTGCAAGCCTGGGAAGACCGCCTGCAGCAAAGCATTCAGCACCGAAAACTCAACCGTAAGGTCAGCTACCGGCATCTCCTCCGCCTGGATTGCTACAAACTGGCCAAACACCTGCTGGGTATGGAACCGAATTTCGAACCCTTTAAAATCTGGTGGTAATGTATGTAATCGCCGTATATGACGTGGCCGCGGAACGGACCGTAAAAATGCTCAAACTTTGCCGCAAATACCTGCACTGGATACAAAATTCAGTGTTCGAAGGAGAATTGAGCGAACTCCAAATCAAAGAATTGACCGCAGAGGCCCGGCAGATAATGGATGAGGATCACGACAGCTTCATCCTGTTCAAAAGCCGCCACACGCATTACATGGATAAACAACTGATCGGTAAGCCTCTGAGCGATACCGGACAGTTCCTGTAGTCGTCGACCACCGTTGTTTTAAATTTCATAATGCGACAAAGTTCTTTGACATGAGAGATAAAAAATTGACTTTCAGTGATTTATCGGCCTCGTCGACGATCGGGTGTTTTTGCACTACCTCCCGCCGACGAGGATTTTGCCCCGAATTATCTCATTTTTATTATATTAACAACTGGTTTTCATTTGAATAGCGCAAATGCCCCGCGCTCCTTTAATCGTACCTGATGGAATTGAAACCTAATGAGTAGTATAGCGTTCCCCTCAAGTACAAAGCCTTTAATCGTACCTGATGGAATTGAAACCTTTTCGGAGCCGCTCCAAATGACAATGACTTCTTCCTTTAATCGTACCTGATGGAATTGAAACGGTTTAACTATTGTGCTTTATCGCTTTTGTGGAGCCTTTAATCGTACCTGATGGAATTGAAACCGCTAGTGGACATGGAGGAGTTCATCCAGGACGTGAACCTTTAATCGTACCTGATGGAATTGAAACTGTTGAGTACGTAGTCGGGTTGATACACGATCCAGCCTTTAATCGTACCTGATGGAATTGAAACCAGATATTCCCTTATTCGCTGCCTATGCCTTCGAACCTTTAATCGTACCTGATGGAATTGAAACCTTGGAGGCGAACGCTACCTTCTACCGCTTCTGAAACCTTTAATCGTACCTGATGGAATTGAAACTTGTTCCTGCTATTAAGGAAGCATTATTGTCAGCAACCCTTTAATCGTACCTGATGGAATTGAAACTTCAAATTCCCCAGCGCTTGGTATTTCCCCTTTCCATCCTTTAATCGTACCTGATGGAATTGAAACATTTTTCAAGCCGAGGTGAAATTATAGCGGTAGTTGCCTTTAATCGTACCTGATGGAATTGAAACTATTTATTAGCGTTATACTACTTCCAGCAACTTGCCCTTTAATCGTACCTGATGGAATTGAAACTCACTTTCGGGGAAAATACACTTGGGAGGCTCCAACCTTTAATCGTACCTGATGGAATTGAAACTTCAAAGAGCAAAAAGAAAAAGGCGAGAGTGGTAAACCTTTAATCGTACCTGATGGAATTGAAACAAGATTGAATTTGACGCGGCATCAATACCAGGCTTGCCTTTAATCGTACCTGATGGAATTGAAACTTGCAGAACTTGCAAGCGCATACGATGACCTTGCAGCCTTTAATCGTACCTGATGGAATTGAAACCTATACGGGACTGTGGCAACTGACCGCCGGACAAACCTTTAATCGTACCTGATGGAATTGAAACTCTGAAGAACGCGAATTGATGTCTCCGACTGCGATCCCTTTAATCGTACCTGATGGAATTGAAACTACTTGACTGCTGGAATGACCTTCACATGGTAACGCCCTTTAATCGTACCTGATGGAATTGAAACGTAAATTTGCGCTATTTCATCAATTGCGTGTTTAGGCCTTTAATCGTACCTGATGGAATTGAAACTTTCGCGCTCTCTCAGTGCGCTGTTTTTCGTTCGCCCTTTAATCGTACCTGATGGAATTGAAACTGTTCACGTCCGGGTACAGGCTTTCAAGGCGCGACCTTTAATCGTACCTGATGGAATTGAAACCTCGTTGTCGTGTCGTCGTGGATGATCGAGGTGAAGCCTTTAATCGTACCTGATGGAATTGAAACGATGATGTTCTAGTATTTGCGCCGTAAGCGTCCGAGCAACTACAGGTGTGCATCTTGCGGCGTGTAGCCCGGGAGTA
>CAZWDL010000158.1:0-13672 GCA_964632995.1 uncultured Saprospiraceae bacterium | reverse complement strand
CCCGTAGGGGAGGGGGCTACATAAATGTCCAGTACAACTACCTCAATCTGCCCAAGCGCATTCAATTCGAGGACTGCCAGGAAATCGAGTTCGTCTACGATGCCGCCGGCGCCAAGCTGCGCAAGCTGGTCAGGGACGGCTCCATGGTGCTGTCTACCCACGACTATGTGGGCGGGATCGAGTATAAGAATGAGGTGTTGGAGGCCATTTACCAGGCAGAAGGGCGGGTATACTTCGAGGATGGAACGAATCGTTATGAATACACAATTACAGATCATTTAGGCAATGCCCGCCTGACCTTCACCGACAAAGACGGTGACGGCCGCATCGATCAGTCGGATGATCCGGAGGTGAATGAGGTGCTGCAGGAGAATCATTACTACCCGTTCGGCATGGCAATGGATGGACAGTGGATCGGGGATCCGGGTGGGGAGAATAAGTACCGGTATAAATACCATTGGTTAAATTATTTTAGTAAATTTACGGTAAACAGGGCTACTTACCGTAACAAATGAAGAAAAGTGATCAAATAAAAATTCTTTTTCTCAAAAACGGAGGAGTACTCACCACTCAAGAATTGGAAGGAGCTGGAGTGAGCTATTATTTTATTCAAAAACTATTACAAAATGAACAGATCGAGCGGATTAAAAGGGGCGTATATCGATGGGCGGAAGGCGAAGACGAGTGGCAGGAGGCCAGGAAAATTGTTCCTCAGGGCATTTTCTGCTTGTTCTCAGCGGCGCTTCTGCACGATCTGAGCACCTTTGTTCCCTCTGAATACCACATTTCTATTCCTTGGAAAGACAAGGTCAAATTGCCGGGATACCCGCCGATTAAACTCTATTACTGGAAAGAAAAACAATACGAAGTAGGAAAATCTACCCATCGGCATAATGATTGGAAGCTTCCATTGTATGACCTGGAAAAAACGGTGTGTGATTTCATCAAGCTCAGAAATAAAGCCGGCTTGGATGTGACCAAGGAAGTAGTTCGAAATTACTTGGATCGAAAGGACCGGAACCTAAACAAGCTTATGGAGTATTCCCGGCAACTGAAAATTTCATCTGTCGTAAAACAATACATCCAGGTGTTAGTATGAAAAGCTCTGTAAAGTCCATCCAGGCCAAACTCAGAATTGTTTCTAAAGCGAGCAATAAAAGTCATCAGCTTACAATAACCAGGTATTTTCAGGAGCGATTCTTGTATAGATTGTCTAGATCATCCTTTAAGGACCATTTTTTCCTTAAGGGAGGTGTATTAATCTACGCGCTGGAGGGCCAGGCCAGCCGGCCCACCCTTGACTTGGATTTACTGGCTCATCAAACAGAAGCTAACCTGGAAGAAATCAAGTCCATTTTTCAAAAGATTTGCGAAGTAGAGTACAGTGCGGACAGCGTTTCATTTGATGCAACGAGCATGACAACTTCTGAGATCGTTAAGGAAGGGAATTACTCCGGTGTTCGGGTAAAGGTAATGGCTCACCTAGGAAATATTCGGCAATGGATGCAGATCGACATCGGTTTTGGTGATATAGTGGTTCCAGGGCCGGTAACGCTTCGTTTCCCCACGCTTCTGGAGATGGATTCACCGGAAATTCAAGCCTACTCCGTGGAGTCATTGCTCGCGGAAAAATTTGAAGCCATGCTTAGAGGAAGAGTAAGTACCGGTATAATGGCAAGGAGCTCAATGAGAATTTTGGGCTGAACTGGTACGCGTACGGGGCGCGTACTACGATCCGGCTATTGGACGGTTTACCGGGATGGATCCGATTAGTGATCAGTCCCGAAGTTAAGCGCAAAGCAAGGAAGTTAAGGTTTATCGGGCTTTTTTGACTCCTCACCCCCCGGCCCCCTCTCCTCAAAGAGTACGTTTGAGATAACCCTGAAACTTTTGTTTTGAGGAGAGGGGGAGCTGTGAAAACCTGTTCCTTTGGGTTTCGGATCTTCGGTTTGGGTAAAGCTGCCGACCTGTCAGCGCGGAAATGAAGGACATATCTTAACTAAAAAGCTTTTTTCTTTTTAAAATAAGGGCAAAACGAAGCAACCCACACCCCAAGGGCAAAGCCCCCATCACGTCTTTTTTTGTTTCGGCGGCATGGTGATTCTTTCAGAGTTTCCTCGGCCGCCGGAACTAAAAAAGACGGGATCAGCCCCGAAGTTAAGGGCGGAGTACGGCAGTTAAGGGCTATTGGCTCCCCTCCCGCAGTCAGGGCGCCACTCGAAGTGGCGGCCTGACAAGGCTCACTCCCGGGGTGTCGGGAACTGTACGCGCACCTCCTCCACATATCGCTCCCACTCGCCGGTCAGCTCCCGGAATTTTTCCGGTTCCTCCGCTTTCCGGTCCTGCATCTCCGCCAGGTCTTTGGTGATGCGGTAGAGTTGGAAGCTGTCGACGGAGAAGGGGCGGCTGAGGTTGGTGATTTTCCAGTCGCCTTTGCGCAGCATGGCGCGGCCGCCGTGTTCGAGGGCGAAGACGTAGTCGGGGTCGTGGATTTGTTCGGCCTCGCCGGTGGTGAAGGGGAGGAGAGAGGCGCCTTTGAGCGGGTAGAGCGGTTTTTCATTAAAAGACTCCGGGTATTGCGTTTGGGCCGCCTCATAGATAGTGGGGGCGAGGTCCATGAGGGTAGTAAACTGGTGGGCGATTTCTCTCCGGCGTTCTACACCCGGGCCGGCGATGATCATGGGGGCGATCATGCCGCCTTCGGTAGTCTGGCCTTTGAAGTAGCGGAAGGGTGCGGAGCCGGCCTCCGCCCATTGGGGGCCGTAGGAGATGAAGGAATGCGGTTGGCCCATGACCTCGTAGTCATCCGTGAAGTGTTGACGGATGAAGGGGCCGTAATGGTCGTTGTAGTAGAAGTCCTCGGCGGCGGCGCCGTTGTCGGACATAAAGACGATGAGGGTGTTGTCGTACGCGCCGATGTCTTTCAGGTGTTGGATCAGCCGGCCGATGTTGTGGTCCAGGTTGTCGACCATGCCGGCGTAGAGTTCCATTTTGCGGGCTTCCACGCGTTGCTGTTCCGGGGAGAGTGAATCCCGGGGCGTCACCCGCGGGTGGTTGGGCGGCAGTGTGGTGCCGGCGGGGATCATGCCGGCCCGTTTGAGACTTTCCAGCCGTTTTTCCTTGAGTTTTTCATACCCCTCGTCGTAGCGACCCTCGTACTTCTTCCAATATTTTTCATCCACCTGTAGCGGCCAGTGGGGCGAGGTGTAGGCGGCGAAGGCGAAGAAGGGGCGGCCGTCGCTGCGATGGCGGTCGATGTATTCGATGAGCTTGCCGGTATAAAAATCGGTGGAGTAGTCGCCCTTTTTCCATTGGGCCGTCCGTCCGTCCTCGGTATAGGGCGAGACCGGTGCATTTTCAAAAAGCCCCTGGTTATCGTAATGATTGCCGGCGCCTTCCAGCAGAACGAAGGAGTGTTCAAAGCCCTTTTGATGCGGATTGTGTTCCGGCGCTGTCCCCAGGTGCCATTTGCCGGCCATATAGGTGTGGTAGCCCGCCGCCCGCAGCACCTGTGGGATGGTGGCGATGCGCTCGCTGAGGTGGCCTTCGTAGCCGAACTCCTGGGTGCGCAGGCTCTGGCGGCCCATGCCCGCGATGTGGTTGTCATTGCCCGAGAGCAGCATGGCCCGCGTCGGCGCGCACATGGGCGCGGTGTGGAAGCGGCTGAAGCGAATTCCGCGGGCGGCCAGGGCGTCGATGTTCGGCGTTTCGATATCGCCGCCGTAGCAGCCCGGGTCGGCGTAGCCGAGGTCGTCGGCGACGAGGAGGAGGATGTTGGGGCGGGGCTGTTCCTCGTTTGAGGAAGCAGGCGAACAGGAAAGGATAAAGAGGGCTGACAACAGGTAAGCGAACGGGAAAAACGCTGCGGCCTTTCGGCTTTTCATTGCAATGGAAGTTAGCTGGGGCGTAGACATGGCTGTTGGATTGGTTTTGAAGCAGGGAAGATACGAATTTAGGTACTGAGGGGGAGGGCGGAAAGCTTATGGCTGCTTCGATATGCTCTTAATTTAGCCCGGATTATTCATGGGTTCTTCGTCATGAGAGGCCAAAGTGGTTGCCAGGCTTGCGTTCGCGCCCAGACGGGCAGGCAGGAGAGAGACACGGAACCGTATCCCCAGATACGGTGAGTATCGAACGACGCCTGCCCCGACCTTTAGGTCTTTGGGGAGCAAACGCAAGAATGGTAGGCAATTTGGCCTCGTAATAGATCAATCCATGAATAATCCGGGCTAGGGTTTTTGAAAGCATAATGATTGATTTCCAGGGCTAGGGCGCCGTACCAGGAGGCCCTTTTCCCGTGGCTCCTGGTTTCGAGAGATGTGGAGGATTGCTGGAGGCCGGGGAAATCTTTTGATCCGCTTTTAACTCCTCACCCCCCCAGTCCCAGGGCTAACGCATCATGGAAAAAATTAATTCGTTTTCCTCAAATAACAACCTGGATGGACGGATTTTGGATACTTCTACGGTTCGAAATTCCTCTGTTTCCCGCTTTTTTTGAAAAAGCGGGATTCTTCGGTTCTGTAAGTCTTGGGAAAGATTGAAAAATAAAGTTAACAGTTTAGAACCGCAGAACAGAAGAACAGAAAAACAGAAGAACCGCAGAAGTAGCCGGAAATCGCTGGACCTGTCGCCCACATATGGCATGTTTTCAGCCTGCGTAACACTTGATGAATTATCATAATGCGTTAGCCCTGCCCCCCAGCCCCCTCTCCTCAAGACGGAAATTTGGTATAATCCTTTCCGTTCGATTTTGAGGAGAGGGGGAGCTGTGAAAACATGTTCCTTTCGGTTTTAGACCTTCAGTTTGGATGAATCTGTTAGGGCTGGAGTCAATAGCGGATATAAAAGTTGCCAGGCTTTTTTCTTCCTACGCAATGAGCAAATCGAAGCAGCCCGCACCCCAAGGGCAAAGCCCTCCATCCCGTCTTTTTTTGTTTCGGAGGGATTATGATTCTTCCGGTTTTTCCTCAGCCGCCGAAACAAAAAAAGACGGGATCAGTCCCCGGAAGTCAAGGGCAGAATACTGTAGTCAAGAGTTATCAAGCCCCCCTCCTGAAGAGGACTAAGCCCTAACATCAACATGCTATTTACAATTGCTGCTTACCCCTTTACATTTGCAGCGAATCATATTTAATGAACCCAGTGGATCTTTCCTGAACAGGAAGCCCGACTAAAAACAATGTTATGAAGAAATTTCTTTTGATTTTGCTATTCTGTACAACCACTTACGTGGCCATGCAAGCGCAGGAGCGCCGGAACATCATTAAAACGGCGCCCGTCAGTCTTGCCTTCGGCAACTTTAATGTAGGTTATGAACGCGTGCTCAACGCTTCTTCCTCGGTTTTGGTGAAAGCCAATTATTTCTATCAGCTTGGGGGGATAAAGGTGAACACCTTCGGAGCCGGCGTCGCTTACCGCTATTACTTCACCCATAAAAAGGTGGAGGTGCCGACCGGCTTTTACATCAATCCGCAGGCAGGATTTGCTTTCGGCAGTCCGAGTGATGATGAAGACACGGAAAGTGCCTCCTTCAGTACCTTTTCTCTGGGTGCGGAACTAGGTTACCAGTGGGCATGGGATAGCGGTTTTACGCTCGACCTGGGCGCCGGTCCTAACTTCACCTTTCTCGGCGGTGATTACGAGGATATTGACTTCAGCTACAGCGGCGCCACGGTCATTCTGCCTTCTTTGACCGTAGCTATTGGGTATGCTTTCTAACGCTTCTCAGCGTCTGATGTCTTGCCCGGGTCCCCTCTTCTTCTTTTGGGAGAGGGGACCCTGCCATTTTCTTCTCCAGTCGATTAATTCCCGACTTCCTATCTCAGTCCAATGTCCCTTGCTTGCAAATGAGAATTCTTTTAACTTGATGCTTCCGGTTGAAATTTGCCTTCTATCTATGTTTTCCAAGCACCAAATGGATATGACCAGGACACACGCCGTCAGGCGCCTGCCCATCCCCATACTCCTCTTTGTGAGTACTACCGATGAGATCACTACTTTAAAGGACAGCCGGTGGATTGCAGGTGATTATCCCGATCGGCGGGTTATTGCAGTCAAGAGGTAATGGGGCCTTGACTTCCTGCGGTTGTAAAAGAGTCCAAAGACATCATCGTCGAGGCCGATCCTAATGCCGAAGCTTTTTACGCCTGCCAGGGATTTTTTACCTTTGAAAAGGTGGAGCGTTATCGCTAATAAGATATAGTTATGCAAAATACCTGGCCAAAGATTAAAATCTTTCAGTATATCGAAAAGGGCGACTTTTTCGTACCTACCGAAGAGTATCAGGAGCTGGCCGAAAGTTTGTACCTGACGGAGTGGAACAGCGTGGTATGGATCGGCCGGCTGTTCGCGATGGACAATGATTTCGGCGAGCACTGGTTTGACAATCCGGAAGCCCTGGAGGAGCGGGCGGCTGCCGCCGAAAAGCTGGGTTACCAGGAGCATGAAATCCTGGTCCTTGACCCCGACCGTTTTCAGGACGGCCGCGACGGCCCCTGCCATTCCGCGGAGTTGCGCAAGCAATTCTGGACTGAGGTTTTACAAAACCTGGAGCTCAGCCTCGAAACGCTGATCAAAAAGGCCCGGGAGGAAGCGGGAACAACCGGTATTACAGACGGGCTTCAACGGGAAATTCAAAAGATCATGATGCGCTACGGGCTGGTTGATCCCGACCCCAAATCCAGGCTGGCGGGGCGGAAAGGGACCCGGTACTTTAGCGTGATGGATGTCGACGAGATGTCGGGCGCCATATCCATGGGAATGAAAATCTATGTCAATCCGAAAAAAAAGAAATACATTATTGCTCCGGGCGAGGATATGTACGGCATGGAAGGATTTGAGGAAGAAGAGGAGGAACTGGAGAAAAATTGGATAGACTATAAGGAGGTCGAGAGAATGTCATCTACGGAATCATACCGGGTAATGGAAGATTTTACGGAAACGGTCGCTGACCGCAAGATCCGGAAGCGGCTGCAGGAGGCTCTCAACCGGCCGAAGCCTTTCCGGAACTTCAGGTATGAGGTTGACAATTCCGGCCGCTACCGCGAACTGTGGTTCGCTTTTAAAGACCAGGCGGAATATGATTGGGTGCAGCAGCAGGTGCTGGAGATCGAAGCGTGGAGGGAGGAAGAGGAATGAACATCCATTTTTTTGAAACGAAACCAACGTATGATAAAACCGCAGCTTCCTGTTATTCTCCTTTACTTATGCATTCTTTTTTCAGTCAATAGCTGTACGGCGCCCGAACGGTCCGCTTCCCGTCCCAATATTATTTTGATCATGGCCGATGACCTCGGCTACGGCGGCATCGGCTGTTACGGCAATACGGAAATTCAAACGCCGAACCTCGATGCCCTGGCCGCCGAAGGCCTGCGCTTCACCGATTTCCACGCCAACGCACCGGTCTGCAGCCCCACGCGGGCCGCGCTGCTCACCGGCCGCTACCAGCAGCGTAGCGGACTGGAAGGGGTGATCTACGTGCGGGGGGAAACGCGGCAGACCGGGCTGGATACGAGCGAGACGACGCTCGCCGAGGTGCTGAAACAAGAGGGCTACGCGACTGGCATCATGGGCAAATGGCATCTGGGCTACGAGGAGCGATACAATCCGGTGCATCACGGCTTCGACACCTTCTACGGTTTCCGCTCCGGCAACATCGATTACCATTCTCATTACGACAACGCCGGCATCTACGACTGGTACCACAACACCGATACGCTGCATGAAGAAGGGTATTCGACCGACCTGATCACTAAGCATTCGATTGATTTTATTGAAAAAAATAAAGACCGGCCCTTTTTCCTCTACATTCCCCACGAGGCGCCGCACGTGCCTTTCCAGGGCCGTAACGATACCGCCTACCGCTTCCCCGGCCGCGAATTCTCCTACTACGGTCCCGTGGAAGACCGGCACCGGGCCTACCGGGAAATGGTGGAGGCCATGGATGAGGGCATCGGCGCCGTCCGGCAAAAGCTGGAACAGCTCGACCTGCTGGAAAATACCCTGATCTTCTTCCTCTCCGACAACGGCGCGCTGGCTGAGTACGGCGATAACGGTGCGCTCAACGGAGCGAAGACGAATCTCTACGAAGGGGGCCACCGCGTGCCTGCGATCGCTTACTGGCCGGGAAAAATCGATCCGGGAGTCTCCGGCGAAGTACTGATGAGCTTTGATCTGTTTCCCACCCTGCTGTCCGTCTGTGGTATTGACATTTCTTCACCATCGGCACTGGACGGCGCCGACTTTTCTCCCGTTTTATTCGATCGCCAGGACATGCCCGGCAGAGACCTGTTCTGGCGCTACCGCAACCAGAAAGCCGCCCGCAGCGGAGACTATAAGCTGTTGGTCACTAAAACGGATACGCTGCTCTTTAACCTGGCTTCCGACCCGGCGGAAAAAGAAAACCTGGCCAGGGAGAACGCGGATTTGCAACAAGAACTTTTGGATAAGTTGAAAGCCTGGGAACGAGAAATGAGCAGGTATGGATTGAGAACGGATTGATAAACCAAGAGCAAAGCCCCCATCCCGTCTTTTTTTGTTTCGGCGGCATCGGGGTTGTTCCGGAGTGCCTTCAGCTGCCGGGACTAAAAAAGACGGGATCAGCCCCCGGAAGTTAAGGGTGGAGCACGGCTGTTAAGAGTTCTTCTGACTCCTCACCCCCCGGCCCCCTCTCCTCAACGAGTACGTTTCAGGTAAGGCTGAAAATTGTTGTTTTGAGGAGAGGGGGAGCTTTGAAAACCTGTTCCTATCGTTTTCAGATGTAAATATGTCAGTGCTGGAGTCAAGAGCTGATCAAAAAGGCCCGGGAGCAAGCGGGAGCAACCGGTAGTACAGACGGCCTTCAACGGGAAATTCAAAAGATCATGATGCGGTACGGTCTGGTTGATTCCGACCCCAAATCCAGGCTGGCTGGGCGGAAAGGGACCCGGTACTTTGGCCCATTACGCGATTCTTTCCCTTTCCCAATTTAAAATGTATATCCGATCATTAGAAATCTAAGATTATTAAATCCTGTCCAGATTCCTTGTGATTTTGACGGCTCATCCTTCACCAAAACTTTTTCCAATTGTCCATTCACGATTTTTTGCTCAAATCCGACCTCTGTTATCGATTGATTGAAATACAAGATCGAAACACCTGTTTCAATTCCAATGCTTATCCTACTGCTGAAATAGTATTTGATCCCGAAAAATGGATTTACACCTGTTCTTATGGTTCTAATAAATCTATCCTTACTTTTATTCGTCGTTCCTCCAATTGATACATTCGAAAAATTATCATCAGATTTAAGAAAATCGATTATTCCGTCCACCCCGTAATAGTGCACAAAGTTCTTATTCATTTTTTGCCTTTCAAATCCAATTCCCAACTGAAAATTAAATAAGTCAGATGGTTGTACATTTGTTGTATCGTACGGCTCATTGGCAGGGTCATCAGCAAAGGTTATTTGGTTATTGATCCGTCCCAGGAATCTGACTAATTGAATTGAATTCACATCAATTAACTCACCGCTTTGAAAGGTTCTTTTGTAAAGCAAAGAAGAAGTAAAAACATTTTCGAGACCAAAAAAAATATTTTTGACGTCCAGTTCCAGATGATTTTTATTTTTCCTTATCTCAGAAAAATCTGTTCCAAAACTGTTATTTTGCGAAAACGTATTCAATGTTGAAAATACGAATAGGCAGAGAGCAGTTGTTAGTCTTTTCATTTTTGTTGGTTGGTACGCAATACATAACTGAAAAGGAATATAAGCCGGCTTCGAGCATCTCTCAGTAGTGCTTCGGGAATTAAGGGGCCGGAGAAAAATAAGTTCCCCATTTCAGGCGAGCTATTTTTTCGCCAGGCAAGGCGCGAGGAGGGAGGATAGCCGTAGCTACCTGACCGACGAGCAACGCAGTATGGCGAAAAAATAGCCGTATCAAATCGGGAAGTTATTCTTCGCCGGGCCCTAAGTAATTGATATCGGCTTCACTCATCATTGCCGGCTGCTGTACTCCTTTCCACTTTAAAATGTATATCCAATCGTCAGAAACCTAAGATTATTAAACCCTGTCCAGATCCCTTGTGATTTGGAAGGCTCATCCTTTACAAAAACCTTTTCCAATTGTCCATTTACGACTTTTTGCTCATATCTGGCCTCCGCCACTGATTGACTGAAGTACAAAATTGAAATACCTGTTTCCATTCCGATACTCAGCCTATTGGTAAAATAATATTTTATCCCGATAAATGGATTCAAACCTGTTCTGATGGATTTGATAAATCTGTCATTACCACTTCCCGTGAAATTATTTGCCACACGGCCGATCGTCACGCTTCCCGAACCATCAGATTTAAGAAATTCGATTACTCCGTCCACGCCGTAATAATGCACAAAGTTCTTATTCATTTTTTGCCTTTCAAATCCAATCGCTAATTGAAAATTAATCAAATCAGATGGGTGCAATCTCACATTTGATGTATCGCCTGGCTGCCTGGCAGGGTCATCAGTTAAAGTTATTTGGTTATTGATCCGTCCGAGAAACCTGATTAATCGAATTGAATTCACATCAATTAACTCACCGCTTTGAAAGGTTCTTTTGTAAAGCAAAGTGGCATTTCCGAGGCCATTGAAAATGTTTTTAACGTCCAGTTCCAGATGATTTTTGTTTTTTCTTATCTCCGAAAGCTCAGCGCCGATATTTTTATCTTGCGAAAACAAATTTAATGTTGCAAAGACGAATAGGAAGACAGTAATTCTTAGTCTTTTCATTTTTGTTGTATAGCTCATAGTAATCATTTGAAGTGCTTCTCATGGATGATTCCTGTGCGGCCCTCCTAAAAACGATACCGGACAAACAGGTACTGCACCACGCTCGCCCTTAGTTCGAAACCCTGCTCGTCATAGTAGTGCCCGTCGCGGCCAAAGCCCATCACACGATTGGCCGCATTCCAATCCACCACCCAGTAAAACTCCTGTTCATACCGATCCTCCTGATAAAAAGCCCCTCGGATTTCGCTTTCCAGCGCCAGGCTGAATTTTTCAGTTACACGTACCTCTAAGCCCGGAATAAGGAATAGTCCCAAATCCAGGCGACTATTATTTCTATTCGTGAAGGGATAAATGAATTTGTCCTCCCGGGGTTGCCCCGGACCGGGAATAACATAATCAATTTTATCTATTTTATATTTCGAATAGTCGACGAGTGCCCCTGAATAGGCGTATAACCTGAAACGATCGGTCTCATCTGAAATATTACACTCCCAACCGATACGTCCGCTGTACTGAAAACTCGTCTCGAGGGAAACATCGTCAAGCACCGCAAAACCGTTGCCCGAGTTGAAGTAATCCCAGTCTCTTCGCCTGGAAACATGGTGAACACCCAGATTCAGCCGCAGAGCGTGCCGATCATTCAATGAGCGGCGAATCTGCAGGATAGCCGGATTCGGTGTTTCGCTGAAGAGGTTTCCCAGTGAGATCAGGTCAACTCCTACCGACCATTTTTGGGCGAAGAGAAGCGAGGACGGTAGTATAATCAAGAAGAGTAATAGATATTTACAACTCATAATGGTTTATTTGAAAATAAACATGCGCCGGCTATAAATCAGCCGGCGCATCTAAATTATTTTCTATTTATTTTTAAGTAAAGTTCTCGCAAACTGCTGCCCGGCCAACTGTACGGTCAGGTAGTAAATGCCGGATCTTAGGTTGCTGACGTCAAAACTGACTTGTTTGGTATGATTAAAGTATCCCTCTTTACCAGCTTTGCGTCCGTCAAATTTTCTAATCCCTCGTTGAGAGGGCGAGCTCAATTCGATGCTTTCCAGGTACCGGTTAGTCATATCCGCATCCTCAAATTCGATCGTCAGCACGTCATCCATGGGATTTGTCGAGGTGATATGGAAAGCACTGCCGCTTTCGTATAAATAGTACGTGTATGATTGACCGATGCCGCAGGTATTCTGTGTCTGCGCTCTTACGCGGACGAAGGGATAGGCGTAAGCCGTACAAGTGTTGCCGCTGGGATAAATGCTGCCCGTGCCGTCGACTATGCTCCAACTATAGGAAACACCAGGAAAATTACTGATCGTCACCAGGTATGCCGGATTGGTTATATAATTTATGGATTGTGCGGGAGAACCATTGACTGTATTGCTTGCTATGGTCGGCGTGCCGTAATAAATACTCCTACTTGCTGTTTGACCTACCATGCAGGCATTATTTGCCACTACTTGAACACTATCATTAGCCGTCGCCTTGATTACTGCAGTCGCACTATTCTGGCCGGAATGTATAATGGCCCCACCCGAGGCCGTCCAACTATAGGTAGTTGCGTCAGTAGCACTGGCGCTCAGACTAACTGTTTGAGAAGTACTGCACAGGGTAGGTGCACCAGAAGGAGTGATTACGACTGGTGGCGCCACTTGCGGCCGATTGACCGTAACGTAGTAGCTCTGTTCAAAGTTGCAGTCTGAATCCGTTCTTCTGGCCCTAACTAAGATAAAGCCATCACTTTGTCCGACGTCGCTGGTAGCCGTTCTTCCCGGCGTAGACGTCGATCCTGATCCGGTCCAGGTGGATGGAAACTGCCAGGTGTAGGTTACGGTAGATATCGGATCGGTAGCCACCGAATTAACGGAAACATTAACGGTCTGTACGCCGCAAGGTAAAGTCGTCGTTCCATTATTTGCGGGACTGGATGGACTCGCACCAGAAATCGTGATTTGAGTGATTGGTGCTATATATTTAATCACGACTGACTTTTGATCTGTAATAGTTGTATCTTGTTTTCCTATTCTACTTCTATCAATTCTTACACTCACCTTTATCCACTTCTGCGAAGAATTAGTTCTGTTTTTCCAGGTAATTGCCACGGTACTTTGAGAAGCTCCATCAGGTACGTGAGATGATGCATCATCATCATTACTGCTTACCGACCAATCATAAAATTCAATCACATAATCATTATTTGGTTTGGTAACAGTCGCCTTATAATTGTAAAAACACGCTTCCGGATCCACCCGAAAACAGCTTTGTGAAGAAAATTCACATGAAATTTCAACCTTAAGAGTTTGCCCATTTAAGGTGAGTACCGCTGAAATTAGCAGAAAGAAAGAAAGAATGCGTAAGATTTCATAATAATGGGTTTTGAAGGGGATAAAAATATTTAGACTATCTCAAAACTGCACAGCAGCATCAGAAAAAAGTAGTTAGGTGAAACAGGCATTCAGTCGAAAGCTATTTCAGAAAATGATCTGCTGACACACCTTTAGTAGATAGAAGTGTGTTTCTGGTTAAACGAGTAGAGAGAAAATATTAAGCTTCCTTGGCTTTGTGACGAAGGATAATGGTACAGATTGAAATCTGTTCAATCCGGAATTAAATATAGATATTTATCTAAATAAAAGCAAGATGCTGACAGAGTGTTTAACATTTTTTTTACAGATCAGGTAGAGCAACATTCCACCCTGACCAAGAGACTTTGAAACAAAGTGATTTCGAGATTAAACCGGATTATTCACCAAACCGGGGTTTGGATCTCAACCCAACACAGAAATCCAGATCCGCTTTTTCGACTACTTCGTATAAGGCCGGGGCACGGGTGTTAAGAGTTCTTCTGACTCCTCACCCCCCGGCCCCCCAGGGCTAACGCATCATGGAAAAAATTAATTCGTTTTCCTCAAATAACAACCT
>CAZWDL010000157.1:0-13719 GCA_964632995.1 uncultured Saprospiraceae bacterium | reverse complement strand
TCCAGCACCACCACCGCGTCGTCCACGAGGATGCCGATGATCAAAGACATGGCCAACAGGGTCATCAGGTTCAGGGTATAGTTGAGCAACCACATCACGGCGAAAGCGGTAATCAGCGAGGTCGGGATGGCGACCAGCACGATGAGCGCGTTCCGAAAACTGTGCAGGAACAGGAGCATCACCAGAGAAACCAGGATGACCGCCAAAAGCAAATCTTCCAGAACGGCATTTACCGCGGCAATGGTGTTGTCGGTGCTGTCGTCGGCAATGACGAACCGGACTTCGTTGCGGGCGTTTTCCTTTTCGATCTCTTCCAGCGTAGCGCGCACGGCTTTGGAAACGTCTACGGCATTGGCGTCGCCTTGTTTTTTGAGCAGCAGCCCTATGCCGTTCTTGCCGTTGTAACGGCTGACGGAGGTGATCTCGCGGACGCCGTCCGTCACTTCGGCCACATCCTTCACGTATACCGGGCTGTTGGGCGCCGGCAGGGCGATCTGCACATTCCGGATATCCTCCAGGGTTGTGAATTTTCCGGCTAATCGAACCGAATTGCTTGTCGTTTCGGTTTCTACCTTTCCGGCAGGCAGGTCCAGGCCCGAGCGGTTGATCGCCTCCACTAACTGCGCCGGCGAAACGCGGTAAAGTTTCAGCTTTTCCTTATCGGCCCTTACCTGAATTTCCCGTTCTTCACCTCCCAGCAGCGTGATCTCCGCTACGCCTTTCAGTTGCTGGATCTGCGGCAGGTAGTCGTCTTTCATCTTCTGGTAAAAGACCGTCCCCGGTAAATTGCTCGTGGCGCTGATCGACATGATCGGCAGGTCGTTGGGCGAAACTTTGCTCATCACCGGGCTTAAAATGTCGGCGGGCAGGTCCTTCTGGATATTGTCAATGTAGTGTTGCGCATCCTGCATGGCTTTGTCCAGGTCCGTGCCGTAGTCCAGGTTGGCGATAATGATCGAAGCATTGGGCAGCGACTTGGCCACCAGGTAATCTACCCCTTCCAGGTTAGACAGGGCGTCTTCGATCTTCCGGGATACGGAGGTTTCCACCTCGCCGGGCTCCGCCCCCGGATAACCCGTCCTGATCACCACTACCGGCTGGTTGAAATCCGGCATGAGTTCATAACTCAGGTTCTTAAACCCGATAATGCCCAACAGTGCGAAAACGCTGAACAGGACAATAATGAGCGAGGGGCGGTTGATGGATATCTTAGTAATATTCATGTTCTTAGTTTTGGGCGGTAACGGTTACCTTTCCAAACATACCGGCCTTTAGGGCGTAGTTCTGGAAATTCCGAACCGTGAATTGTACGGGAAAATTATTACCGGGATCGGCCTTGCTGCCGATCATCGAGACTTTGCCCGGCAGCGGACGGCCGGGGAAGGCGTCGGCAATAACGGTATAATTCCGGTCGGGCTGGAAGTGTTTCAGATCGCTTTCGGATACGTGAATGGTGAATTTCAAGTGGGCAATATCCATGAGGTGCAGCAGCGGGACGCCCGGCGCGGCAAAACCGCCTTCATCGTTCAGTTTCGCGACGATCACTCCACCGAACGGGGCCGTGACGGCCGTCTTATTAATTTGCTCCTGGACTGTCGCCCGTTGAACCCGGGCGGATCTCAGGCCCAGTTCGGCTTTTTCCAATTGCACGCCCTGCACCGCGTCGGCTTTCGCCAAAACGGAATAGCGGTTTACATCCGCCTCCAGGCCTTCGACCTGGACGTCCGCCGACTGCAATTGCAGCTGCAGCAAAGCGTCGTCCAGCTGTACCAAAACTTGCCCTTTCGACACGATGCTGCCGGCATCTACCCAGACGCGGTTGATCTTTCCTTGTACTTCGGCGCTGATCCGGGTTTCCCGGTTCGGTTCGAAGGCGCCCGTGAATGTCAGCTCGCCGGGCCCATTTTCAGGCAACTGATCCGCGATGGAGTCACTTTCGGAAAAAACGGCCTCCGACGGATTATAATGATAAACCCTTTCTTCCGCAATTTGCTTGTTGGTTTTTAGCTTGAGGGCCATTCCCGCGAAGACTGCAATTAAAAAAAGGGCCGGGATAAGATAGGAGAGTATTCGTTTCATAATTTATTGCTTGATTGAGCCGGAGGCTTTTTTGAGTTCCAGATCGGCTTTGAGGTATTCTATAATAGCGTTCAGATACTGTTGCTGTGCTTGCCGCAAGTCGTTATCGGCCAGGAGGACATCCGCTAGAGTGGCCGTACCCTGTTCTTGTTGAAGAACGGTTTGGCGGTAAACCGTTTCGGCGAGTTCAATTTGTTGCGATGAGGTTTGAATGGCGCGTTCAGCCGTACTCCGTTTCAGAACGGCGTTGGCGATCAGCAGGTCGTTTTGCGCCTGTATTTGATCGGACTGGATCACATTATTGCGCAATTCCATTCTTTTTTGTTCGATTTGCAGACGGGTCGTTCCGTCCCAAACCGTAAAGGCGGCCCGGACGCCAATGAACCCCACCGGAAAAAATTTGAGAAAAGGTTCGGGTTGTTGACCATAGCCGAAACCGGTCAATCCGTAATTGGCCAGCAGGGAAACCGAAGGCAGTCTGGATTTTTCCAAGGTGTTCAGTTCATTGGTCAGCAGACGGTTCCTGGTTTGTGCAATACGCAAATCCAATGACGGAAAGGCTGGATACTTTACCGCCTCCCGCCGCGCTATTTCGGTTTGAACGCTCAGCGCCCTATCCAAAGACAGGCCCATCAAAAACTTTAAGCTGTTCAACACTTGTTCCAATTTGCTCTCCGCCTGTTCTTTTTGAGCGGAAAGCTGTTCGCCCTGCAACTGTATTTTGCCTACGTCGGTTCCTTTGGCAAGCCCCTGTTCCTTCAGCAATTCCATATTGACGAGCAACCTGTTCACATTGGCCTGATTACTGTCAATGAAGGCCAATTGGCGGTGCAGGATCTGGGCGTTGTAGTACAGGTTCGTCACCTCGAAAATGACCTGCTCCTCGCTTTTCCGGTACTGCAGATCGCTCAGTTCGCCGGCTATTTCGGCGGCCTGTATGCCTCCTTTGATTTGAGGATGATACAGGGGCATGGCCAACTGAACGTTCACCCCGATATTGTGAGGCACGCCGAATTGAGCGTCCTTGTACCTGCCCTCCGGACCGTTGAAGACCTCCAGGGGCAGCAGTTGGGTGGGCAAATGGGTGAAATACCGGTAGTCGGCGTCCGCCGTCACCCTGGGCAAAAGATTGGCCCTGGCCTCCCGGTGTTTCAACCTGCTGAGCGCCTGGTCGTTCCGCCCGGCCTGCAGGGTCCGGTTGAAAACGAGCGCTGTATCCACGCATTGTTCCAGCGTCAGCGTTTGCGCGCGGCCATGGCTATGCGGGTAAAAAGCGAGCAAAAGTACGATCAGGACAATTTGTATGTGAATATTCACTAACTTCATTATTCAAAAAATTTACTTGATGAGCAATAGCTGGCTGTCCTGCACGCCCCTGACCCAGTGTTTAACCATGGGAGGTATCCGAAGGTAGTCGCCGTTGAGAAGGGTTTGTCTGAGGCCGTTTTCATCCTCGTAGACCACTTCACCCGCTACACACACCAGCAGCGCCTCTACTTTAGTGACATGTTCTTCGAGCAGCCCGTCCTTGTTGATTTGCAAGGCGGCTACCGTATTTTCCGTGCTTTTGAAGAGCGGCTTTGGTGAAACCGACTGTGCGGCGTCATGTAAGGCGCTGATGTTGTTAGCGGCTCTGTTGTTTAAATGGTCAAGATTACCGTTTGCAGGTTTTTTGTGCGTAGCACAGCTTGCCAGGAAGAACGGGAGAATAGCGAAAAGGAGCATCTTTTTCATAGGCCGGATTTATTTTTAATTAAAGTAATGACGGCCAGCAGCATATTCCGCCCCAGCCTTTCGATGTCGAATTGAAAATCGGCGATACGCCATTTGAACATTTGCAGCCGGAAAGACCCCATGATGATGTGGATGAGCTCTTCGGCGGTAACGGCGTTGGTGAACAGGCCTTGCTGTTGCCCTTGCGTGATCACGGGCCGGAGGTGTTTCATTTTCACCTCCATGATCTTGAGGATAGCGGCATTGATCTTCGGGCTCTCCTCCATCAGCCCGTCCGAAAAAACAGCGACCACGAAATGCGGGTTTTTCGCAAAAAAGCGGAACTGGTTAACGAATATGGCCTCCAGCGTTGCCAAAGGGTTTTTATTGCCGGCGGCTACCTGTCGTAATCTTTCGTCCATGTTTCCGGCCAGATAGGCCAACATCGCGACGATGATATCCTCCTTGCTGCTGAAATGCCGGTAAACGGCGCTTTCGGAAAACTTCATTTCCCGCGCCAGGTTTTTTATGGTCAGTCCGCTCACGCCCGAGGCGGATAGAATCCGGCCCGCCGCTTCGATGATTTCGAACTGCCGGTCAGAGATGGCCGTTGTTGTCATATTCTATAATGCTTTACAGGTTTTGGACTTTTATTTGTAAGAAAGAAACACCCAACCAGATCACGGAAGCCGTCATGGCGATCGCCCCAATAAGTACGAATATGGGCGGCAGGCCCAGATAAACCTCAGCTAAGATCCCGAGGGGCATCAAAAGTCCCGCCAGCGCCAAAACGGAAATGGTCTTGAGACGGGAAAGCTCCGCCCGGAAACGAAGCAGCAGATACCCGATCAGGATGTTCAGGAAGGCGAACAGGTTGCCGTGGACGTGCGCCAGGCGGGCCTCGAAGTGCTTGCCGAAGGAATAGCTATCTACCCAAGCCTCTTTACCGGGGGCGAAATCCCGCAGGTAGATCAGCAGGAAGCCGTAGGCCATGAACAAACCCATGGTGAGGAAACCGATGGCGATGTTGTTTTTACCGGTCATTATTAAAATTTTAGTTTGTGAGTATTCACTAACCTAAAACGTGTGTGATGGGAAATTGTTGTGCGGATCTTAAATTGGTTGAAGATTTTTTCTTGCGCTATGTGTTGCGATGCAGACTGAAAGCATTCCGGTGGTAATAATCCTTATGATAACAAGCACTTGTTTTGCCTGCAATGAAGCAGAGCGGACAGCTTGGGGCGATTGGACCGAAGGATAGCCCCGGAGAACAGGGTTTGGAGCATAGCCCATGCAATGTGTACTGACATCGGCATGTGGCCGGGCAGCCTTTTCCCGCTGATAAAGGGAGAGGCGATTGCCGGCGGCTCTGTTGCAGGCGCAAAAAACAAATACAGCCGGCTGATCCATTTGCTTACAGGCTGCTTCAAAACATGGATCAGAGCCCTAAAACTCCTTATCCCCAAACTCGCTCTTCAACAACTTCATCTTCTTCGAGGGTTGGTTCAATTGATAGCTGGCCCCCAGCATCAGGATATCCACTTCGTAGATGTAGTTGGTGGTGGTGAAAAAGTTGTTGCGTACTGTGGTAATACGCTGTTCATTGGATTCTAGTACAAAGCACTAGCATTCCCATATCTATATTCAGCCACTGAAAAGTGAGGGCCAGTTTTTTATCCGGAAAAGTTTTTCGCAAACTCAGGCAAGGGTTGTAAAAGCGGGAGTCCCTGCCCTGGGCCGTAATTCTTTCTGACAAATAGTTGAGCGCCAGCTGCGCCGTCATGGTGGGCAGCAGGTTAAGCGACGCGCGATAAATAACTGTCAGATTTCCTAGGAGTGCTTTTGGCTTTACCCTGCGTTGAAGAACCGCCTCCCTTAGCTATGGCTAAGGTCGGGAACCTTCGCCTTGGTTAAAACCAAAATCGCTAACCTATTAAACCCGACACTTATTAATCGCGCGTCGCTAAAGGTCGTGTTGGCATTGATGGAATAGATCGTACTGGCCGTATTGATCTCCTCTTCAAATAAACTGCCAAGGGATTGCCATTCGAAGCTTTACGAGTCTCACTGGGATTTTTACCAAAAGTTCCCATGTGAACGGCGATATGAGAAAAAGTTGCATTTTTATTTTGTTTGACCAGGTTTTAGCCCTACTTTTATCGGAGAAGGGGGAATTGGGAATAAGCTCCTATAAGACGGTGGCTTTCATATGCCATTTATTTTTCAATTTCCTTATTCCACTGCTCCCGTTTAATTACTCTGCCAATTAACGATCTCCCGGCTTAAGACATATAGTCTATCAAGCCAGAATTTGTGAATTCTGACATGGTATTTTTAGCTTCGCTGATCGTCGCTTCGCTCCTCGGAGTTCCGCCTCGCCGCGTTGATCCCGCTCAAGAGCGGGACGCCGTAACTCCGGTTATGCCTACGTTTTTCGCCTGGCGAGCTGAAGAAATAGCGGTGTCATATTTTCACAAATCCTGACTTGGAAGACCATCATTTATTCATTAACTACAACCTTATTCATCATGAAAAGCATCATGAAGCCAGGTATCGTATTGATACTCTTCTTGTTTACAGTTAACTCTTGTTCATATTATGAGCAAGAACAACTAGAGTTGCGAAGTAGTCCTTTGGTAGAAGAAGGAAGTCAACTCAATTTATCAGAACCTTCCTTAATTGACAATCGATATATCGTAGTGTACCGGGAGGGTAGGGCTCAGGCAGGTGTCGATTTTCCAGGCATGCGATATAATGAGGCGCAAACCAGAATGCGAGGTATCGCTTCACAAATGCTTAAAGGAAAAAATATCAATGTTGGAAAATTGGAACGAGTATACAGTCACGTATTTCAAGGTTTTTCCGCTGAGCTGACAGAGGCTGAGGTGAGCAGACTCGAAAACGATCCGAATATCGCCTACGTGGAACAGGACGCTGTAGTGACTGCAATTAATACCACTCAAGGTAATGCTACCTGGGGACTCGATCGTTCTGATCAAACAGCCCTTCCTCTAGATGGGAACTATTCCTACGGAGCTTCTGGGACTGGAGTAACCGCTTACATCATCGATACGGGTATTCGAACCACGCATCAGGATTTTGGCGGCAGAGCACAACAAGGTTACGATGCTTTTGGTGGAGATAGTGAGGACTGTAACGGCCACGGCACCCACGTTGCCGGTACGGTCGGCGGCGCCGAATATGGAATTGCCAAAAATGTGACCCTTGTTGCCGTAAGAGTCTTGGATTGTAATGGCTCCGGAACGACGAGCGGTGTGGTTGCAGGGATGGACTGGGTGACCGCGAATGCTGTAAGTCCCGCTGTGGCCAACATGTCGCTGGGTGGCGGTTCCAGTACATCAATCGACGACGCTGTTGACCGTATGTATAATGCAGATGTTTCCGTAGTTGTGGCTGCAGGAAACGGTGACCGTTTGGGTCGGCAGCAAGATGCCTGTAATTATTCTCCTGCCGGTGCAGCGAATGCCTATACGGTAGGTGCTACGGATGATACGGATACAAAAACCTCGTGGTCTAACTACGGTGATTGTGTAGATATTTTTGCTCCTGGCCTCTCTATTACTTCAGCATGGTATACAGATGATACAGCAATCAATACCATCAGTGGTACAAGTATGGCCTCGCCGCATGTAGCCGGAGCGGCAGCATTGTTCTTACAGAATAATACAAGTGCTACTTCTGCTGATGTATACAACTGGTTAACGACAAACAGTACAAAAAATATCGTCACCAATTCAAGTACAACCAATAACCATCTGCTTTACACCCTGGGTGATGGAGGAGGTGATGGAGGAGGTGATGGAGGAGGTGATGGAGGAACCACAGACAATACCGCCCCCTCACAAGTTACCGGATTAGCAGCTGCCGCTGCCGGTACTTCTCAAATCGATCTGACCTGGGATGCCGCCTCTGACGATGTTGGCGTTGCTCAATACAATATCTATAGAGATGGTAGCGTGGTGGCCACCAGCACTACCACTTCTTACAGTGACAGCGGCCTTTCTTCAGGGACTACTTACACTTACGAAGTAAGCGCTGAAGATGCAGCCGGAAACGAAGGCGCGCAGTCAGACCCGGCTTCTGCTACAACCGATGCAGATGATGGTGGCGGCTCAAGTATCACTTTAAGTGCTAACGGCTATAGGGTCAAAGGCCGTCATAACATAGATCTATCATGGTCCGGAGCAACTTCAACCAATGTGGATATATACAGAGACGGCGTATTAATCGCTACCACTGCAAATGATGGTGCTTATACTGACAGTACTAATAATAGAGGTGGTGGAAGTTATACGTATTCTGTTTGTGAAGCAGGTACTTCAACCTGTTCAGATAGTGTAACCGTTAATTTTTAACAAGGATCAAATAATCTGTTAATTAAGTTTGTTTAGAAGAAAACCCTGTAACTCCCGAGGTTACAGGGTTTTTTTTACTGGATTGGCAGTATTCTTCCGCTAAGCTCAGTAAATCCGGCCAAAGCACCGTACAAGGGGGGGGGGCAAAACTCCCGTAGATCTCATACAGCCGTATCCGGAAATCCCGGTGGGAAATTGACCGGAATACACAACTGGGCCATGCGGGCAGCATCTCAGAGGCAGACATGGAAAAGCAGGTGAAAGCGCTGTACGAAAAGTATGACCACCGGCGCAAAAAAGCCGAGGCCCGGGCCGCGGATACGCAGGACCTGGAAGAGCTGAAAGCATTGGAGGAGGAAATTAAAAAGAAGAAGGGATGAAACGATATCGCAACAAATACCGCATCCCCTCCGCCCGGGCGCAATGGTGGGATTACGGGTGGAACGGGGCCTATTTCATTACCATCTGCACCCAAAACCGGACGCATTTTTTTGGAAAAATCGTAGAGACGCGATTCATCGCGTCTGAATTGGGCGAATTAGCAGAAAATTATTGGCGCGAAATACCAAATCAATTTCCATATGCAGATTTGGGCGAATTTGTGGTCATGCCCAACCATATCCACGGGATATTGATATTGGATAAACCGGATGGGGGGGAATGAAAACCAAACCGGTGACGTATCCGGTAACGTAGGTAGAGACGCGATTAATCGCGTCTCTACCACCCAACGAACCACCCAACGCCCCCGCCCCACAACAACCGAAAACAGGCGGTTTTGCCGGCAACAAAAATCCCATGGTCAATGAAAATATTTCCCGCATCATCCGATGGTACAAAGGCCGTTGTTCATTTGAAATGCGGAAAATTCGTGCCGATTTCGCCTGGCAACCCCGTTTCCACGACCACATCATCCGCAACGAGGCCGAATATCGGCGCATTGCCCATTATATTATCCATAACCATGAAAAATGGGGTAAGGACAAATTCAATTCAACCCTATGAAACGATACGATAGCTATAAAGACAGCGACATTCCGCAACATAACTCATAGCTTCTGCTTCTGCCCAGCTTTCATTATTTAGTCTGTGCTTTGACGAGTACCTTGCAATTTCAAAAATTCGTGATATTTGATAATTAACCCAGTCGGCAAAAGGAATAATATCTAAATCTTTGTACCTTATTTTTATGCAAAAATAACTTACAGAGCCATATCCGAAATTAGTTTTTAATTCAATCGAAAATTTTTGTTCAAAGGGTACTCGGGAGCCCCCATCCAACTCTACGATGGGAATAAGCTAATATTTCTGGTTCTAACTTTTCCGAATTCCCGGAGAATTAAAAAACAGCTCAATAATTTTATCTATTTCGCGGGTATCGGCCGTTCGTTTTTCCAGCGCACCTGTCTTCGCTGCAATATCAGTCATTATTTGTTCCACCTCCGGATAGGCTTGTTTTCCAGCATAAACCGTGAACAGCAAATCATCATTCCCATCGAACATATAAGAGAATAGAAACGAATGAGCATTGATGTATCTTTCAATTAGTTGTAGGGTGTTGATCGACAAAGATTTCCTTTCTTCGAATAAACCTCTATCTATCAATCCCAGATAATGCTCCAGATCAAAATGGTTTTCCTCTTTTCTAACAGCATAACCGTACCTGAAATGCCTCAACAACAGCTCATCTTTTAAAAGCACATCATCCAACTCGTTTACGCTTATCATTCCCACCATGTTAGAATATCCGGGAGCTACATCTACTTCTTTATCCGCTAAAACTCCTTCTGCAAGACCAGATCGCTTTCTCAGTTCATAAAAGAGTTTAGTATATGACCTGGCCTTGCTTTTCCTTGCCTTGTGGTTTTGGGAATAAATGAAATACAGGTCATAGGACCATTGGAGCCTGTCCAGGAACAGATCGAAAAACTCCTCAAAATCATCCTCATTATCCTCACCGGTTATTTTTAGCTGGATAAACCCGACAACACCTATAGCAAAGGATTTGTCGGACGTTAGATAATCGACCGCTACGCTTGCATCGTTGAATATGTTATCTGATACCGTTATAGAGTTCATTTCTCTCCGTTTTTCCGGCGGTAATGGTAGTGGTCTTTCAATTTTCCTTCGCTCAGCCCCGCATTGAAATGTTTACCCTGATTTCCTCTTCCATCAGCATAAAAAGCTTCTTTATCTTCCCGCAAATGAGTTTCCTGCCTTACTGCTATACCAAAGAAATTTAGAATTAGGTCAAAGATATAGAGTCTGCCATTACGCTTATCGAGCTTATGCCTTCTTCCTTCGAGGGTACGGGGCTTCACTACTTCCCGTGGTTACTCTGATTTGGGTATATCGTAATCCCGCTTAAAAGCATTCATTGCTTGTCTGCGGGTCTCAAAGCTTTTGGAAACACCTGCCTTTTTCTTGTACCGGTAGGACTTTGGCATCATCTTCGATTTTTCGGGTAATGCAGACAAGGTTATAAACTTTGTCTAATCTTCCTGCAAACCAAAATACGATTATTTAGAGAAGCGGGCAAATGACAGATGGCAGGCTGCTAGAATGGCTCGTATCCTTTGAAACCAGGGAGATCCTGTACGAATGCGCTGCGGATGCAGAAGCTTTTTTGGATTTGGTATACGAACTGCTCCGGCCGATCACCGCCGGATAAAAACGGACGAGACGACCGACCCCTGCGCGGGTGCGCTTCGCTTTTCGGAAAAAAGTGATTTTCTCAAATGCACAAAAGCGTTTTTTCGTTATCTTATCAGAAGTATGACCGGAGAAGGCTTCACCTCCGTCAGCTTCATCATTGACCGGGAAGGAGTGATCCGGTATGTCCATCCGGGTGGCTCCTATAACCCAAAAGGCCTGCCGTATAACGACGTGCAATGGCAGTGGGACTACTATGAAGTGAAAGCCGTGCTGGAGGAACTGCTGGAAAAGTGGTGACAAAAGGTTTGATATTCAATAAACAGCGGCAAAGGACTGAAAGGTTTATTGCGAGGTGTGGGACTTTCTCCAACAATTACACCGACTTTTCCCCGACATTTTCCCCGAACTTGTTCGGTAAAGGAATAATCTTATTCGAAGTGATTTGCCGGATCACCTGTGGAAGTATCATTTTTCGGCGCAAAAGCCTCATGCAGAAAACCCCGCCTCAAATCCCGGACCATTTGATGCTTACGGCATCAGGCGCTCCTTATTCTTTCCCGGTCAACTCCTCCAGCTTCAGTTTCCGGTAAGCCGTAAGCCTACGAGATCGCCGGCGCTTTCTCCAACCTGGTGCTCGACTGGGAGGCCGCCATCCTTCTATCCCAGGAACCTGGCCTGGAAAGCGGACAATACGAACAGATTGCACTGGCGATACACGAAAAAATCAACGGGCCGGGAAATAGAACTATTTTGCCTCCTTTGCCTGTTATCATTTAAATAAAACCGTTATACTTGTAGTATGAGCACAGAACTTAAACACATATTTGAACAGGTGCATAAATTAAGCCGGGCTGAGCAATTACTTTTAATTTCTTCTATTGCTCAATTACTAAGCGAAGAGGAGTCCGGGCAATTACCGGACGATGCCGTTGTGCAATCCGTCCTTCTCCGCAAACCTTTCATCACAAAAGGAGACAAAAGCATTGATCCGACAGGCCTGTTCGGAATATGGGCAAAGAGTCCCAGGAACCTTCAGGAGATTAGACAAAAAGGGTGGGGGCGCAACTGATGACGTTTTGCCCGACTGATCTTCTGAATCCTCAGAAATCTGGCCAATCCAATCTTGGTAATCCTCCAATCCTGTAAATCCTGGTATAATTTCTGAACGATGGTCCTTTGTGATACCAATATTTTTATTCACGCCTTCAACGGTGACCCCAAAACGATCTCCGCTCTCCAAAGTATCGGTTACGATAACATTCTTCTTTCCAGCATTACGGTTATGGAGCTTTACCAGGGCATGGGCAATAAGAAAGAGCTTCAGGAAATGAAGAGAAAAATTAAGTACTACGATGTCATTGAAGTGGATGTGGAAATTTCGAAACTGGCCACTCAACTGATCAACCAATTTAACCTGAGTCATGGCTTATTGATACCGGACGCCATCATTGCGGCCAGTGCCGTTGTGCATCAGATAGAATTGTTTACCTACAACGTCAAAGACTTTCAGTTCATCCCCGATATTAAGCTGTATGAAATTTGAGAGAATGTACGTTTTTTTGAACACTTCTTCTTGCTTGGGTTTACGCAACTTCTCCCCGAAAGTTTCGTACAAAAAACTAGTTTTCCAAAACTTCATATGGTAAATTACAGCCGTAACCGTTTTGCCAAGCGACTATGAAATGAGCGTGAACTTATTTAATCATAAATTTTCAAACAAAAGGATTAAATAAGTTCATGCGAAAGCGAAGCGGTTCCAGATGTTTTAAATTTCTGCAATAGCTTTGTTTTCGCAATTGCAGAAATTTAAAACAGATGAAAATTGGATACGCCAGAGTAAGCACCAAACAGCAAAATCTATCCCTGCAGATGGATGCGCTCGAACGGGAAGGCTGCAAGCGCATCTTCCAGGAGAAAATTGGTGGCGCCAAAGCCGACCGGCCGCAACTTCGGAAAATGATCGGCCAGCTCCGGGAAGGGGATATCATCGTCACCTGGAAACTGGATCGCATGGGCAGATCCCTCCGCGACCTGGTCAACCTGGTCAATGAGATCCAGGACAAAGGGGCAGGGCTGAAATCGCTTAATGACGCGATCGATACCTCTACCCCTCAAGGGAAGTTGACCTTTCACTTGTTTGCTTCCCTGGCGGAGTTTGAAAGAGACATTATCCGGGAGCGGACTAAAGCGGGCCTGGCGGCGGCGCGAGCTCGTGGCTGGAAAGGAGGGCGGCCGAAGGGGCTTTCGAAGGCGGCGCAGGATAAGGCGCGGATCGCGGAGAGCCTGTACAAGGAGGGAAAGATGACGGTGGACCAGATTTGTTCGTATTTGGGGATTGCGAAGAGTACGCTGTATAAGTATTTGCGGTATCGGGGGGCGTAGATTGGTGCCGCCGAAGTCGGCAAATCATTGAATCTGCTTACTTTAATAGAGAAATTCAATCCATCTCCCCCAGTTAACCCGGATTATTCACCGATACGCAAAAAAATGGGTATAAGTTCTTATATTAGAGTTGATTAGACCTTTGAAAATATAAAAACCTTATACCCAGGAATGAGTACTAAACATACGGCTTTTTATCACAATAAAAAAGAAGTTCAGTTTGATTTTTCAGCCAAGCAGATCAGTTCGGATGGCGGCCTACCCTTGCTGTATAAGCTGGCCCGGAAATCCAAGTTGATCAAGCGCTTCTGTGAGTTGATTCCCGATCGGCGCAATCCGGATTACATTGTTTACACGATCAGAGAGCTGGTCATGCAGCGTATACTGCTGCTTGCCTGTGGCTACTAGTCCCAGTTTCAGTGCCAACTTCTTTCGGTTGATGCTTTCCTGTCTGGCCTTCGAACTCTTGCGCAGTTTGCGTCAGGTCATTCAACAGACGAACCATACGAAGGCA
>CAZWDL010000156.1:0-13772 GCA_964632995.1 uncultured Saprospiraceae bacterium | reverse complement strand
GGGTGATGCCGGTGGCCGCGGTGAAGGTGACGTTGGAGCCCGTAGCCACGCGTCCTCCGGAGACGATTGCATCCGCCTGGTAAAGAAAAAATTTAAAGGATTACAATAAGTTTTCAATCTACTGAAAAGTTAATCACTTACTTTTTTATTTTACCTTTGCATCCAAAGGTAAAATAGCCGAAATTTTATTTTACCTTTGTCCCATGGAGGAACCAATTCTTATTGAAGAATTCAATGCAGGGCATCACTCAAGGGGAGCCGGCTATAATTATTTCATGCCGGCAAAAGTTAACCGGCAGTGGAAGTGGACCGATGCGAAATTGAGCACATTACTTTAGAAAGCATCTTTTCAAATTGGCCAGCTCAATTCCTTTGCCCATCTGGTTCCCAATATTGATCTATTTATCCACATGCACGTCACCAAAGAGGCCGTTATTTCCAGTAGAATTGAAGGTACCAGGACGAGAATAGATGAGGCCTTATTGTCTAGGGAAAATATCTTGCCGGAGAGGAGAGATGACTGGCAGGAGGTAAAGAATTACACGCAAGCTTTAAATGAAGCTATTGAGCAGTTGCAATCCCTCCCGCTATCTTCCCGGCTAATCCGGGGGGCGCATAAAACGCTGATGCAAGGAGTCAGAGGTGAACGCAAATCGCCCGGCGAATTTCGAAGAAGTCAGAACTGGATAGGAGGGACTTCTATTAGCGATGCGATCTTTGTTCCTCCCGCACATACCTATGTGGATGAATTGATGGGCGACTTAGAGCACTTCCTGCAAAACGATCGAATTGACGTTCCTGCTCTGGTTAGGGTTGGCATAGCCCACTACCAGTTTGAAACCATTCATCCATTCCTGGATGGCAATGGAAGAATCGGCCGTTTATTAATCACGCTGTATTTAGTCAGTGAGCATATTCTGGATCAACCGTTGCTTTACTTATCCGATTTTTTTGAACGGGATAAGGGGCTGTACTATGATAACCTGAGCCGGGTCCGTGTAAAAAGTGATTTATTTCAATGGTTGAAATACTTTTTTGTAGGAGTAGAACAGACTGCACGCAAGGGATGTAAAACCTTAAGTGATGTATTAAAACTGAAATCAAGAACTGAAAATCAAATACAACAAAATTGGGGTAGAAGGACTTCCTCCGCCTTATCCTTACTCAATGCTCTTTTCAAATCTCCCTTGGTAAAAGTGAAAGAGGTGGAGGAAATATGCGGACTAAGTTCAAAGGCGGCGGGTGATCTGGTGCAAAGCTTTGAAGAGGCCAGAATTCTGAAAGAGTTCACCGGACAAAGCCGGAATCGCATCTTTGTTTTCGAGGATTACCTGGAATTGTTTGAATGACCCCGGCAAGACCGGAATTCGGCAGATCGACTACAGCCAACGGATACAACTTTTGTATCAAGACAATCCTCCCAAAGGGAAAAAAATGTTGCGTTCTCCTCCCTCGCTGGAGGGGGCAGATTCAAGAGTAGCCCCTGCACCCCACTCTTGAATGGGCGCCTCGATGCCGGAAAATAGCCTCGAAAGAACTCTTGGGACAGAGCACCAGACTGATGTCAATGAAATTGAGAAAAGAAGAACTTCTCTAATAACGACAAAATATTGACCTCCCCGCTGCGTTATATATGCTGTCAAACACACCTCATACCTCCAGTTCAACTTACCCCATTACAAGGCTGCCCCGGATGTAACCGCTTATAGCACCTGCTGTAAGGCAAGATGTATTTCACCAAAGTGGAAGTATCTTACTGAACGCCCACCGGCGTTTGCCGGACAGCCGATCGGAGCGAAGCGGAGATCCCGATAGCGAAGCGTATCGGGACAGCCAATAGCCCCCCGGTTCTTGTTGCCAACTATCTAAACTATAGTCCTCCAAGTCAGGATATGTGAAAAATTGGCGCCGCTATTTTTTCGGCTCGCAAGGCGAAAAACGTAGGCATAGCCTTAGCTACGACGAGGCTTTTCAACGCAGCGAGGCGGAAAAAGAGCAAGTCAAGATTCACAAATTTTGGCTTGGAGGACTATAATTTCATAACCCAAAATTGAATTGTTCTATGAACGTCAATTGGAGAATTTTTGTAAACGCGCTTTTTGCCCTGCTCCTGGTGAGCACTTTTTCCTGCGAGGATGACAACGAGGTCGGCACTGCCCGCCTGCAGGTACTGCTAACCGATGATCCGGCCGACTACGAGGAGGTCAACGTCGAGATTATCGATGTACAGATCAACCCGGAGGACGACGACGAAGGCTGGGTCAGCCTCGAGAACGTCAACACCGGTATTTTCGACCTGCTCGAACTCACGGGCGGTCTGGAAGCCGTGCTGGCCGACGTAGAGCTGCCCGCCGGCCGTCTCAACCAGATCCGGCTGATCCTGGGTGATGAGAACACCGTAGTGATCGATGGTGATTCCAAAAACCTGGATACGCCCAGCGCCCAGCAATCGGGCCTGAAAATCCAGCTCAATACCGAGTTGAATGCCGGGGCCACCTACGCCGTCCTGCTCGACTTCGACGCGGCGCAGTCGGTCGTGCAAGCCGGCCAATCGGGCAAGTTCCTGCTCAAGCCGGTCATCCACGCCAGTCTGGAAGCCACCGGCGGCGGTATCAGCGGCTTGGTGAGCCCGCCGGATGTGCCGACAGTGGTCTATGCTATCCAGGGAGAGGACAGCGTCAGCACCTACACCAATGACATGGGGGAATTTCTGGTCCGCGGCCTCGCTGCCGGCGCCTACACCCTATCCATCGTTCCGAATGAAGACAGCGGGCTGAGCGAAGAGCAAATCGATAACGTCGACGTGGTGGCGGGAGAGACGACCGATGTCGGTACGATTGATCTGGAGAATTAAGGGTTAACGAACGCAAGAACTTAACCCGGATTATTTAAAGTTTAGAAGTTTAGGCGCAGCTCCTTCGGAGCAGCTCGTTTAGGAGTTTAGCAGTCTGAAACCCGAAGCATTGTTTTCAGACCTGCTAAACTCCTAAACAGCGAGCCCGAAGGGCAAAGCGCTAAACTTCTAAACTTTTCAGTACCTCTCACAGCGGAATATCCAGTTCCACCCTTGTTCCCAACCCCCTTCCCTTATCATCTTCCAGATCAATTACCTGCACCTTGGTATTGCTGTCGTAGAGGCGGTTAATCAAATCGATTCGATCGCTGGTGATACTCATGCCCATCGATTTTTTGCGCAGGCTGGCTTTAGACTTCAGGCGCTGCGCTTCTTTCCGGCCGATACCGTCATCCTGGATGATACAATGCAGCACATTGTTGTGGAGAGAGAGCGTTAGTGACACCTTGCCGACCCCTGCTTTGTGCATCAGGCCGTGCCAGATGGCGTTTTCAACATAAGGCTGGAAGAGCATGGGGGGAATTTCAACACTGTCCAGGTCCAGATCTTTGGCCACACATACCTCGTACCTGAATTTATTATCAAACCGCAGGCTTTCCATCTCCATATACAATTTCAGGGCCTCCAGCTCATCTTTCAGGTTGACGTAGTTGGCGCTGCTGTTCTGGAGTATGAGCCGTATGAGGCGGGAGAAGCGATTGAGATAATCGGAAGCTTTATCGGTTTCGTTTTTCAGGATGTAATAATCGATGGAGTTAAGACAGTTGAAGATGAAGTGGGGGTTCATCTGGGCGCGCAGGGCGCTCATCTCCACGTTGGCCAGTTTCTTTTCAAAGTCGGAGCGCAGGCGTTCTTCGTGGCGGATGTTATTGACCCGGTAGCGATAAATGCTGTATCCGGTACCGGCTAAGAAGAGGAACAACAGGATACGGAATATCCAGGTTTGCCACCAGGGTGTGGAAACCCGGATGGGCAGCGCGTAATCGACGGCATTCCATACCCCTTCGTTGTTGGCGGCCCGCAGAAGGAATGCGTAGTCACCTCCCGGCACGTTGGTATAGGCAGCGTAGCGCCGGGAGCCGGCGTAGGTCCAGTCTTCATCGAAACCTTCCAGCTTATAGGCAAAGGCATTGCGATGGGAAATGCTGTAGGCAACGGAGGAAAACTCGAGGGAAAAGAAATTCTGCCGGTAGCTAAGCCGAAGTTCCTGTTGGTCCAGCAGTTGGAAAGCACCGGCAATTTCCTGGTCAAAGACTTTAAAAGAAGTCAAGTAGGGCTGTGGAAGCTCCTGATTGGTGCGGAGGCTGTCAGGGTGGAAGATGCTGATGCCGCCCCTTTCCCAGGCTATGACCATTTCACCTGAAGACAGCAGCGTCAGGTTGGTCCCGCGAGCGGGAAGCCCGTAGCCCGGGCCGAAGAGTTTGAAAGAGAAGTCTTTCGTATCCAGGCGGACGAGGCCCCTGCCGGTGATCATCCAGATATTGCCCTTGCTGTCCGTAGCGATGTTCGTAATTTTATTATCCGGCAGCCCTTCGTCCTCACTGAATTTGCGGACGATCCCTTTTTTCGGCTGGTTTGCGATCGTATACCCCAGTCCGTCTTCCATACTGGCAAGCCATACCCGGCCCTCCTGATCCTCGGCGAAATTGCGCAGATAGCGATAGGTATTCGGCGAATGGCCTGCGTAAAAGGGATACTTGATGAAGCGGTCATTTTCCGGCTGATAAATACAATAGGAGCGGGCCCGGCGAATCCATATCCAGCCGCGGGAATCTTCGAAAATGTGTTCCACCCAGATGTACATATTGGTGCCGCTCTCATCATTGAGCGCTTCCCGGTAATGATCATAGCTTTCGTCGGTATTGATGCGATACACGCCTTCCCGGCGGCTGGTCAACCACAGATTGCCGCGGCGGTCGTACAATATGCGACGAAAGCGGAAGGTCCCTTCCCCCATGGGCAGGGTAACGGGAATCAGGCGCTGCTCGTCGTCCGACAGCCGGAACAACTGATTGGAAGAAAGCACCATCAGTCGTCCTTCTGACCAGGCGAGGTCCACCCCCATAAAGGCCTTGTCGGTCGTCAGCGCAGCAGCGGGCGGCCGTACGGTTGTCCAGCGTCCGCGCTCCCGGTTGAAGATGTAGAGCCCTTCGCCTTCTTCGACACAGACGTAGAGTTTATCGCCATCGGGGCTCTCACGTATCGCCCGGGGAATATACAGGAGATTGTTGCCGGCAATATGGAAGGGAAAGGTCTCTGCTTGCTGGCGGAGCGGATCGTAGAGGAAGACGCCGTTTCTTTCGGTGCCGTTCCACAGCCGGCCCTGTTCATCGACCATCCAGGCGCCGTAGTGATACCCGAGGGCATAGTCGTTCTCCTTTTTAAAAATACAGCGCTGCTGCCGGGTGTCGTAAAGAACGACGCCATCACTGTAGGTGATCCACAATTCATGCTCCGACTTCGGGCAGATCGCCGTCACCCCCCGCAGGGGGTCGCCTTTCCGTTCCGCCCGGGGCATTTCGATGGTGGAGAAAGTTTCCGTCGCCGGATCGAATACACTAGCGATATCGAAAGAGCCGAGATAGATACGGCCATCGGAATGGAGGTACAGGGTTTTTAAAGAGTTGCCGAGATAAGCCAGGTTCTCATCCGCCATCTCGTAGTAGTACAGTTTATATCCGCCTGAGGCTTTGTTGAAGCGCAGCAGGCCGGCCGAAGTGGCCAGCCAGAGAACCTGTTCGTCCTCCCGGTCCTGGGCGATGGCGACGATAGAATTGAGCCGGGTAGCATTCACACCGACGAGCGACGAAGAGCCGGGCGACACATCAAACTCAAAGCGTTGAAACCGGCGATGCTCCGGCCAGTAGCGTACCAATCCGCGCGTCCAGCAACTGATCCATAGCGCTCCCTGCCGGTCGCGGTATAGATCCCGGATAATATTGTCGGGCAGCGAATCCTGCCTTTCCAGATCGGCCTGAAAGTGGTCATAATGGTCCGTTACCGGATCCCAGGCAATCAGGCCGGATAAAGTGCCCACCCACAGTCTTTCCGAAACCGTATCTTCCAGGATGTCGTATACCCGGCTGTCGCCCAGAGCGGCCGGCAAAGTGACCCGGTCAGCGAACGTTTCCAGGGTGGCGCCATCGTAACGGCAAAGGCCTTCATCGGTGCCGATGTAGACAAAGCCCCGGCTATCGCGGGTGATGACGTGAATCGAATCGCTCGGTAATCCCTGCTCAACGGTCAGCTCGACCGGGTTCTGGAAATAGTCCTGAGCGATGGATGGTACCATCATCCCCAGCCCCAGCAAGAAGGTCGCTGTACATCGTATCGTAAGGCTGAATAGGTTGCTCATATGCTTGTCTTCCTGCACTGCTGAGAGAATAAGGTACGCAATTTTGGGGGTTAGGCGCAAGCCAATTGAGCAAATGGCTTTGTTTACTGAGTCAACATCTGTCTTGATCGATCCCAGAAGGGAGGCTCGCTCTTTTCCCGGAAAAGTTTTACTTTGCATAAGTACGAAAACAGCAACGCATGAAGCCCTCGAAAGAAAAACTCTACGACGCCCTCGGAGAACTTATCTACGCCGTTGCCAAGGCCGACGGCCTGGTACAGCCTTCCGAGACCGACAAACTCCACGAGTTACTGATGGGACACCCCTGGTCGCGAGAGATTCAATGGTCTTTTGACTATGAACAACGCAAGGAAATTACCGTCGACGAAGCTTACGAAAAAGCACTGGATACCTGTAAGGCTTACGGTCCTACCAAAGAGTACGCTTTTCTTTTCGAAGTGCTGCGGGCAGTTGCCGAGGCCAGCCACGGCGTGGACGCCAGTGAGCGGGAGGTCATACACCGCTTCGAAAAAGAGCTGAAGGAACACTTCCTCACGCTGGATCTGGATGATGTGGAGTAGCCCTGACCGCTGGTTTTTAACACTCATCCTGCTTTTCGGCACGGCGTATCTCTTCCTGGTTCCGCCATTTCAGGTTCCCGACGAGACGAGCCATTTCTTCCGGGCCTATCACCTGTCGGAGGGGCAGCTGATGGGAACCACGACGGCCGACCGGCGGCTGGGGGCTGAGCTTCCGGCCGGCCTCTTGAAGGTCTGTGAGCCTTTCCGCCATCTCCGCTACCATTACGATCAGCAGATCAGCCTCGACACGCTCCGGCGCGCCGCCCGTATTCCCCTGCACGCGAAAGACCGCATCTTTATCGACTTCGCCAACACGGGTTATTATGCGCCTTTCCCCTACCTGCCCTACGCGCTGGCCATCGCTCCGCTGCGCATATTCCGCGTTCCACCGCTTTATTTACTATACGCCGGGCGCCTGGCCGGGCTCCTAACCTGGACAAGCATTGTCTTACTCGCCTTACGCCGCCTCCCCTATCACCGCTGGACGATCGCCTTTGCCATGCTCCTGCCGGCATCCTTATTCATCCATGCAGGCATCAGCGGGGATACGCTGACCAACGCGCTGTCGATCTGGCTGATCGCCAGCTTCCTGTATTTCGTTTATCAACCCGGTACCTCTTTCCGTTGGTCCGACGGGCTGGTGATGCTCGGCGTGTCGTCTGTCCTTACGGTAAGCAAGGTGGTTCTGGCGCCGCTCATTGCGTTATTCTGGCTCCTTCCTTATCGTTGTTTCCCATCCAGGAGGAATTACTGGGCCTGGGGACTGCTGCTCACCGGTATCAATATCCTGCTGCTTTGGCTTTGGTATCAATATGCGGGGGATAAGTTTATTCCCTACGATCAATACCATCCGCAGTATCGCGACGCGCAGCAGCTTAACCCCGGTGTACAGCCGCATGCTCAACTGAGCTGGATTGCTGAGCATCCTTTCGCTTACGCAAAAGTGTTGGTCTTATCCTTTTGGGAAAGCCTGCCCGCCACGCTCGCCCATTACACCGGTAAATTCGGCTGGGAGAAAAATTACCTGCCGGCGCCGCTGATCGGATTATTGTTGTCTGGCTTGCTGACCTTAGCCGTTTTTGAAAATCAGAAAACCCCTGTTCCGGAACCTGCACATCGCCTGTTCTTTCTGATTCTGGCATCCGGCATAAGCGCTGCCCTGGCTACCGTTCTCTACGCACAGTGGCATCCGGTGGGAGCTCCGCGAATCCTCGTGCTCGGCGGGCGGTACTTTTTCGCCATCTTTCCTTTACTGTGGCTGGCGCTAAAATGGCCTTCGCCAAAAATATCACAGCAGTGGCTGCTGAACGGGGTTCAGGGGCTGACTTTTCTCGCTCTGGCGTGGGGGGTACTGCAGGTGGTAGTAAGGTATTGGGAGGGGGTATAGCCGCTCCGATCCTTTATTCACCATACACCTCCGTCTCCGGATGAAACGCGTACCAGGCAAACCAGTACAGCGTCACGGCCGGGATGTCCTCCCCGGCGGCATCGGTCACGCGGGCGGTTTCCGTTTTCTTGTTGTACTGGATTTTTAAATCAACGCCCTGGAACGTATCGCTCACCGTCCCTTTCGCCTTTTTGAGTTCGGAAAAGGGGTAGGCCTTGAACTTTCCGTCGATTTCCACGCCGATCACCTTTTCCTTTTTGGACAGGATATCGCTTTCCTCATCGACGGGGAACATCAGATCGGGCGAAGATTCGTAGCGTTCGTAGGGCGAGCGGGTGTAATCGCGGCGGTGGCCGGTATCGGTGGTCAGCACCAGGGTTTCCGGGTGGCGTTCTTTCCATTCTTTCCAGGTGAGGTGCGCGGTGGGGAGCATCTCCAGTTCCGTGCCGGAAGCCTTGCCCGAGACGGCCTGCATCATAATCTGCGACCACAGCGACTCGGTTTGCCGGTCGTAGAGCAGCACGTCGCTATTGTACAGCAAGCCGGAGACGCCGAAGGTGCGCGTTTTTCCGCCCACGCGAGCATCAAAAGCCATGCCGCTGCCGCAAAGGGGGCAATAGGTGACCACCACGGGTTTACCGTGAAATTCGTCGTTGACGATTTCGTGGTAGTTCATGATGCGGATGGGATAGGCTTTGGCGACGCCGTTCCGAACCACGCCGAGCACATAGTCGTCGTCGCGCAGGAAGCCGGCCTCTCCGGCGCTGGTGAAGTCGGGCCGGTCGATGGAGGGGATACCGTCGCGCGGCGGGCCGCCGGAACGGATTTCCTCCAGGGGAATGCGGAGATTGATTAGTTTGAAGCCGTTCATCACCGGGGTGTCCTGCACAGAAACGATATCCGCGGCGCCGGGCTGGAAATCCATTCCTTGTGGAATTACAAATGCATAAGCATGGAAGAATAAGCAGATAATGGAGATAGTCATATAACTTTCGTTTTTCACTCTATGACCTATTTTATAGAAATCATCAAGAAGATAATGTTCAAATCACGACACTCCCTGCTGAATTATTTAAATTTGCCGGTATTCCAAAAAATCTACCATGGAAGATATGCAATCTTATTTTGATCTGATTACCTCGATGGTCATCGAGTACGCCCCCCGTCTGGCCCTGGCTACCATCGCGCTGGTTGTCGGATTGCGCATAGCCGACCGCCTCGCAAAAATGGCCGGTAGCGGGATGAAACACGCAGGTATAGGAGACGATATCCGGCCCTTTTTGGTATCTTTTGCCAGCATCAGCCTCAAAGTATTGCTCGCCTTCAGTGTGGCCAGTATCATCGGCGTGGATATGACTTCCTTCATCGCCGTGCTGGCAGCAGCAGGCTTTGCCGTCGGGCTGGCGTTGCAGGGCAGCCTGAGCAATTTCGCCGCAGGCGTACTTATTCTGCTCTTTCGCCCCTACAAGACGGGAGACTGGGTCGAGATTGAAGATAAATTCGGCAAGGTCGAAGCGGTGCAAATTTTCAATACCATAATCGTTACTCCTGGAAGCAAGACCCTGATCGTTCCCAATGCTAAAGTTATAGACGGCGTCGTGACCAATTACTCCAAAAAGGGACTGATCCGAATGGAACTCAGGGTGACCATGCCTTACGAAGAAAGCTTCCCTAAGGTCAGGGATATCATCCTGGGCGAACTAAAGCAGGTTTCCAAAGTGCTGGAGCACCCGGAACCGGAAGTGGGTATCGAAAACTTTGACAGCCACAGCGTTCTCATCGCCGTACGCCCCTACATTCTGCCCGATGATTTCTGGGAAGTGCACTTTGAAAGCTATGAACGCATAAAAGCCGCTTTCCATGCGCACAATATTAAAGTGGCTTACTCCGAAGGAGTGGAACTGGGCACGATTGGATTGTAGGTAGACAAAGACAGCATCTACAAAGGAATGCCGAAATAATATTCGCAAGCCAATTCTTTGAACATCAGGTCAGAGCAGTCTGATATTTTTCACCCCGTATCGCCGGCATCTATTGCTGAACGAAAAAATTATATCACCATGGGCCGCCTTCTAAGCACTTTATTCTTTTCCCTTTTTACGCAACTAATTTTTGCCCAGGAGGGCTACCTGCTCGACTTCCAGCAGAAATGGCAAAACGCTACCGCCTATACTATTGAGCTGGCCGAATCCATGCCGGAGGAAGCCTATGATTATCGCCCGACAGCAGAGCAGATGTCCTTCCGACAGCAGTTGCTTCATCTGGCCGGCAACATGGCCTGGCTCAGCAGCAGCTACCTGGGCGGGGAAAGGCCCGGTCACGACCTGCGCCTCGACACCTACTCAAAAGCAGAAGTGCTCGATATTCTCCGCGAAAGCTTTGAAATGGCAGGTAAAGCCGTTGTGGCCCTCCCGGCCGAGGCACTGGAGGAAAAGGTCGAGTTCTTCGCCGGCCCTATGAACAAACGACAGATCCTTACCCTGATGAACGACCACGTCACCCACCACCGCGGACAGCTGATCGTCTACCTCCGCATGAAGGGGATAAAACCGCCGAAATATCGCGGGTGGTGAGGAGTAGCCGGTACATCCCGGTGTATTCTTCTACGGGCCCTTAGCATTTGAACAGAACAAGCACTTTTGTCGTTAAAACTAAACTCCTATTCCACAGCAGATGCGGTGGTAAGGAATCTGAGCTTCATTACCGGAAAAGTGAAGCATTTTTAAAAATAATAAAGCAAAAAGTGGGCAGCGCAGGTGTAAAAAATTACAATTTTTCCATTTTATCAAAAATTTGGAGTCTTCCCCGACTTTAAAAATTCCATTTTGGAAAGATTATTGATCTCTCATTTTATTCCGTTTCCGAAAAACCTGCTTCATTTCCATTCCGCTTCCCGGGTGCGTACACAGGCTTCAGCTGGGTAGGTCGAATTATTTTTTCCTTGAAAATCAGCTCTCTATGAACTAAATTTGCACTAATTTCGCCACATAGTGTTTAAAAAACACCAAGTGACTTCCGATAACTGTTTTGCAAAACACTTATAACTGCAACCAAAATGCTCAAAAAACAATACCTCAAGACAAAACCGGTTTGCAAGGTTACTTTTACCCTCCCGAAAGAAGCAGCTCCCGAGGCTGACGAAGTATTGCTCCTGGGTGATTTCAACGGCTGGAAACGGGAGAACAGCATTCCCATGAAGGCCGGTAAGAAAGAATACAAAGCGACGGTAGAACTGGAAACCGGCCGCAGCTATGAATTCCGCTACCTGGTCAACGGTCATCGTTGGGTAAATGACTGGAAAGCCGATGACTACGTGTCCTCTCCTTTCCACGGCATCGAGAATTCCGTGGTGCATCTCGAGGATCCACCGGCAGCCGAACCTCCCGCTCCCCGCCCCAAAAAAGTACCGGCGCCGAAGAAAGCCAAAAAACCGGCACCCAAAAAAGCAAAAAAACCAGCGCCTAAAAAGGCCGCCCCTCCTGCCAAAAAGGATGATCTGAAAAAGATAGAGGGTATAGGCCCCAAAATCGCTGAACTGCTCAGCCAAGGAGGGATCGACTCCTACGAGTCCCTATCCAACGCCAAAGGTACCATCATCAAAGAAATCCTGGAAAAGGCGGGCCCCCGCTATAAAATGCACGACCCCGGCACCTGGAAGCAACAGGCCAAACTGGCTGCCAAAGGAGAATGGGAAAAGTTGCAGAAGCTCCAGGAGGAATTGAAAGGCGGAAGGAAGAAGTAGAGAGTAGAGGGACGCATCACGTCCGTTTCGAAAACTTCTCCGTCCCTCTACCCTCATCCCACTACTCTCTACCACCAGACGACACCATTATTCTTAAACCATATTAATCTTTTGCACCATGATCAAAAAACAATTTCTCAAAACCAAACCGGTTTGCAAAGCCACTTTCACCCTGCCGGTGGAAGCCGCTCCCAAGGCCAAAACGGTCAAGGTAGTCGGTGATTTCAACCAATGGAATTCAGAAAAAGCGCCCAAAATGAAGAAGCAGAAAAACGGCATCTTCAAAGCCGTCGTGGAACTCGAAGCCGGCAAAGAGTACCAGTTCCGCTATCTCATTGACGAGGAAAACTGGGAAAACGACTGGGAGGCCGATAACTACGTTGCTACGCCTTTCGGTGTCGAGAACTCGGTTGTAAGCGCTGAGAATTAACGCCCGTTATCCACGGAAGAAAAGAAGAAAAGGTCTCTTCGGCAATCCTGTTTGCTGAGAGACTTTTTTCATTTGTAAGACCAGCATTGTTCAGTGAACTTTTTGCTCCCACTCTATCTTGTAAACGGTGAATCCGCAGGGAATCCTCTTTTTAATAGTTGAATTGTAAAAATTCTTTATCTTTTCATCCGATCCATTGATAACCCACGACCTCATTCACCAATAAACGATACAACCAACCCATACAATGGCGAACGTCATCAACCATTCTCTTCTAACCGAGTACGACATTTATCTTTTCCGATCCGGAAAACATTTCGATTCCTATAAAAAACTGGGTAGCCACCCCATCGAGGTCGACGGTCAATGGGGCACTTATTTTGCGGTGTGGGCGCCCAATGCGCAAGCAGTTTCCGTCATCGGCAATTTCAACTCCTGGGATAAAAATACGCATCCGCTGAAGGCCCGCTGGGATTCCTCCGGCATATGGGAAGGCTTTATCCCCGGTATCGGCAAGGGCGAACTGTACAAATACCACATTCACGCTGAGGATGGCCGGCACCTGCAAAAGGGAGACCCCTACGCCCTCTTCTGGGAAATCCCTCCCAATACAGCCTCCATCGTATGGGACCTGGATTACGATTGGCAGGATGAAGACTGGCTGAAATCGAGGAAAGAATGGACCGGCCGGCAACACAAACGCCCCTATTCGGTGTACGAAGTCCATCTCGGCTCCTGGAGAAAGAAAGAAGGCGCCTCTGAATCCCTGAGCTACCGCGAGCTCGCCGATGAGCTTGTGGAGTACGTACGCGAAACCGGCTTCACCCACGTGGAATTTCTTCCCGTAATGGAACATCCCTACTTCCCAAGCTGGGGTTACCAGGTGACCGGCTACTACGCCCCAACCTCGCGCTTTGGCCCCCCGGAAGATTTCATGTACCTGGTCGACAAACTGCATCAGGCGGGTATCGGTGTTATTCTCGACTGGGTGCCTTCCCACTTTCCTACCGACGCCCACGGGCTGGCCGATTTCGACGGCACCCACCTCTACGATCACGCCGACCCCCGCAAAGGTTTTCATCCCGACTGGAAAAGCGCTATTTTCAACTACAGCCGCGCCGAAGTGGTCAACTTCCTGATCTCCAATGCCCTGTTCTGGCTGAAGGTCTACCACGTCGACGGGCTGCGGGTCGATGCGGTCGCTTCCATGCTCTATCTCGACTATTCGCGGGAAGAAGGCGAATGGATACCCAACAAACACGGAGGTAACGAAAACCTGGAGGCCATTGATTTTATCCGCCTGTTCAACGAAACCGTTTATAAGGAAGTGCCCGACGCCATTACCATTGCCGAGGAGTCGACCGCCTGGAGCGGCGTATCCCGGCCTACCGATACCGGCGGCCTCGGCTTTGGCCAGAAGTGGATGATGGGCTGGATGCACGAC
>CAZWDL010000155.1:0-13794 GCA_964632995.1 uncultured Saprospiraceae bacterium | reverse complement strand
CTCAGCACCAAAACAGCCGCTGAATTCCTCGAAAGAACTTCTGGGACAGAGCACTGATGGACGCCGCCAGAAGTTCGTAGCCAAAATTTGGAAGCGGTCAGAGACCGCAGGATATTTGGTCGAGGTCAGAGACACTCGACCAACAGTAGACGTAACTATTTTCTTTTTTCAAAAGAAAGTCTAAAAACTTCTGGTGGCGTCGACTAATTTGAAGGAAGTAAGCGAAGTCAGGCATTAAGCCCTTACTTCTAAAATGTCCCGCAGCGTTTCATGAAGAAAGTAACTTGAATAATGAAAAACGCAATCCTCAGTTTTCTGCTCTCTCTTTTTTTCGTTCTTCCGTTATCGGCACAGGATGACCCAAAAAGCTTCAGCAATTGGTTAAAGGAAAAAGACGACTTCCGGATCGAACCATACTTCATGATACAGCTCTGGTCAATCTATACGACGAATTACTCGGTTTACAATGAGGACAGCGGGCAATACGATCCCGTTGCCGACCGGGGCAACATCATGATCCGGCGGGGCCGCTTCGGGGTGCGGGGCGAACCTGTCGACGGGCTGAAATTCAATCTGCAAGCAGCCTACGACCTTATCGGCCGCGACCTCTTCGCGGGCCTCACCGGCGGGACCAACAATGCCTCGATCCCCAATTTTGGAATATGGGACGCCTTTTTGCAATGGCGCATTCGCCAGAACAGTGAGGCCTACTACCTTGCCGGGGGCTACTTTCGTCCGCAACTGGGCAGGGAAAGCATTACTTCGGGCTGGTCGGTCAACTCCATGGAAAAATCCATGTCGCAGTTCTATTTGCGCCGCCACCTGACGGGCACCGGCCCGGGGCGTTCAGTGGGGCTCAATTTTGGGGGGCTGGCCAAAGTGGGGAAGCAATTGCAATTGGATTACAACCTGGGCGTCTTCACGCCGCAGTACATCAGTTTTAGCGGCAACTCCCTGGGCGGTGTTTTCTCTCCGCTCTACGTGGGCCGCGTCGTCGTCAATATCGGTGAGCCCGAAATGACGAATTACAAGATCGCCTATGACATCAACTACTACAGTGACCGCCGCGGCTTGTCGGTCGGTCTCGGCGGATCCTGGCAAAACGAGACCGACCTGTTCCTGAGCAGCTCGGCTTCTTCCGTTGACTGGCTCTTCAACTGGGACAACTTCAACTTCGACGGGGAATGGAGCGTCATGTGGCGGGACGGCCGGCGCCCTGCCGGCGAAAACGGCGAGATCAGAACCTTTACCTACCGCTCCCAGACCGGGCACCTGCGGGCCGGTTACAACCTGATCATCAACCGGCGCTATTTTCTGGAGCCCACCTTTATGTTTATGTACTTCAACGGTGCTTCCGATGCCCTCGAACAGGCCGACGCCTTGTCCGTCGGCGCCTTCTCCGGCCGCGATCATACCTTCGACGCCGGTATCAACTGGTACCTCAACAAAAAGCGGCTGAAGGTCATGCTCCACTACACCTGGCGCCGCGGTGACCCCGGTGATGCCGGCGACGGCGCTACCGTCAACCTGTATTACTTCCAGAGCGGCGTCGGCGCCGTGCAGCGCGGCAACTGGCTGGGACTGGGGCTGAATGCGATTTTTTAATCTCCCGCAAATTTGTGATCTTTTCCGAAATCACTAAATCAAGCTCATGATCCGGAAATCCATCCTTTCGATTTTACTATTGACGTGTTTTCCCTTAAGCATCTGGTCGCAGGGCCACGAAGCCCGGCTCAGTCAACTGGACGTCCTGCACTATACCTTCGTCCTGCAGTTGTCGGATGAAACCGACACCATCCGCGGCGAGGCAGAGATAAAATTGCAGTTTAAAGAACCTGCTGAACAGTTCTATCTGGATCTCGTTGGGCCTGGAAATGCAGAGGGAGGCATGCGGGTATCGGAGGTCTGGATAGGAGAGGAGACCGCCTCTTTCCGTCAGGCCGGTGATTCACTGGTAATTCTTTTGGCGAAAGCCCTGCCGGCCAACGAGACGGTCGAGCTGCAGATAACCTACGCGGGCGTACCGGCCGACGGACTGGTCATTTCCCAAAACAGATTTGGTGATCGCACCTTCTTCGGCGACAACTGGCCCAACCGCGCACATCACTGGCTTCCCTGCGTGGATCACCCCTCCGACAAGGCGACAGTAGAATTCATCGTCACCGCACCGGATCACTACCAGGTGGTGGCCAATGGCCGGCAGGTGGAGGAGACCAATGTGAACGATACCTACAAGCGTACTCACTGGTACGAATCAGCACCCCTGCCGACCAAGGTGATGGTCATCGGGGTGGCGCCTTTCGCAGTGCAGTACATCGGTGAGGTGAACGATATCCCCCTCAGCAGCTGGATCTTCCCGGAAGACCGAGAAGCCGGCTTCTACGACTACGGGCAGGCGCGCTTTATTCTGGATTGGTTTATCCAAAACATCGGCCCCTATCCCTACGAAAAGCTGGCCAATGTGCAGTCGAAAACACGCTACGGGGGGATGGAAAACGCAGGAAATATCTTCTATTCCGAAAACTCAGTGACCGGCGACCGTAGCAGCGAGGCGCTCTTTGCGCATGAGATCGCCCACCAGTGGTTCGGCAACTCGGCTTCGGAGGCCAACTGGCACCACCTCTGGCTCAGCGAAGGCTTCGCGACCTATTTCACCAATCTTTACATGGAAGACAAGTACGGCCGCGAGCGCTTCGTCGAGCGCCTACACGACGAGCGCAATACGGTGCTCGCCTACGCCCGCCGTCGCCCGGCCCCCGTCGTCGATACTACGGTGACGGATTACAACCAACTCCTCAACCCCAATTCCTATCAGAAAGGGGGCTGGGTGCTGCACATGCTGCGCCACCGCCTGGGCGATGACGACTTCTGGCAGGGCATCCGTACCTACTACGATCGCTACAAAATAGATAATGCGTTGACGGCCGATTTCCGGGAAGTGATGGAAGAAGCCTCAGGACAGGACCTGGAGCAATTTTTCCAACAGTGGCTTTTCACCGCCGGCCATCCCAGGGTGGAAACGGAGTGGTCTTATGATGAATCAGAAAAGGTGCTGAATCTCGAGGTACGGCAAACCCAAACCGGCATGACTTTCCACTTCCCCCTGGAAATTGAATTGCGAGATAGCCAAAATGGAAATGCCAGGCGCTGGACGCTGGACATTAGCCAAAAGTGGCACAGATTCTCTTTTCCACTGGAATATCAACCAGGAGGCCTGGTGCTCGATCCGGATACGTGGCTGCTGTTCGAGAGCCGGTAGGCAGTTTAGAAGTTTAGACGCTCGCCCTTCCTACGGACCCTCCGGTCGGGCTTTGCTGGTTTAGAAGTTTAGAAAATCTGAAAAGGGGGTTCTGATTGTTGGACCTTCCAAACTTCTAAACAGCGAGCCCAGAGGGCGAAGCGCTAAACTTCTAAACTTTTACTGCACCTTCACCCCCAGGGTCAGCCCCAGAAACAGGTTACTCGGATCAATCTCCGTAGCCGGAATAAAGGTTTTTTCTACATTTACCGGTTCCGTCTCCATGTCGTTAATGTACTGATAAAGGGCGGTTAAGCGAAGGAACAGGTTCTCGGTCTCCACCACCGATCCCGAAACGCCGGCGGTGAAGCCGAACTGCAGTTCGCGCTGCGGATCGTAAATGGGTTCGCCGCTGAGGCGCTGTTCCAGCTTGACGCGGCTGAAGGTGGGGCCGGCCTGCAGGTGCAGGCGATTGCTGAACAGGTGTCCGCTGACTAGGGCAGTGGTGGAAAGCGTATTGTAGTCGTATTCGACAATGATATTTCCGTTATTGCCTTCCGTATTGCCCAGGTTCGCCTGATCGAGGTTAATCCCGATACCCCAGTTGTTGCCCAGGCGTTTCTCCAGCCCTATCTGCCAGGCAATAGGTGTAGCGCCGCTGGTGCCTACACTGGCCGATTCGGCGCCAAAGCCGTTATCTGTAAACAAGTCTTCAATTTCCCCTTGCATGCCCAGAATGGAGACGCCTACCCGCGCGTACAATTCCAGGGCGAAATCGAACCAGCCTTCTTTAGTCGGTTCCTGGGGGTAAATGATCTCGCGCAGCTCACTCATGTCGCGCATCCGCGTGATCCGTTCGCCGTCGTCCAACTTATAGTAGGTGACATGGCCTTCATTCATTCCCAGTATTTCGACGGTGATTGTGTCTTCATCAGGGAGAACGATTTTACTTTGAGTATATCCGGGTGTAGTTAAGCTAAATAATAGGGGCGGCAGCAGTAGAATGATTAGATTGTGCATAATTATCTGTTTTTCAGATGATTGTATCTGTCTGTATAACGCCTTTTAAGTACAGATGTTGGATGTCGAAACCCTGGACTATGCTTCTGCGGCAGCCTTGTCGAACAGCTTCCCCGGCAACGCGTTAGGAAGAAAAATTAAAACGAGCAATTATGAAAACCGCATTTATCGGACTGGGCATCATGGGAAGCCGGATGGCGATGAATATATGCAGCAGAGAGAATGATCTTACTGTGTACAACCGGACAAAGTCCAAAGCCGATCTCCTATTAAGCCAGGGAGCGACCTGGGGTGATTCTCCTGCCGCCGCCGTAGCGGACGCCGACCTCGTTTTTACGATGCTGTCTACACCGGCAGTAGTGCGAAAAGTGGCGCTGGAACAGGAGGATGCCTTCCTGCCGGTCATGAAGGAGGGTGCGTTATGGCTGGATTGCAGCACGGTGAATCCTTCGTTCTCCCGGCAGATGGCGCAGGAGGCCCGCCAACGGGGTATTCGTTTTGCCGACGCGCCGGTAGCCGGTACAAAGGGACCGGCAGAGAACGGCGAATTGACCTTCCTGGTCGGGGCCGAAGAACAGGAGCTGCAATCGGTTCGTCCTTTCTTCGATGCGATGGGTAACAAAACCTTGTACCTGGGCGATACCGGGATGGGAACTTCTATGAAAATGGTGGTTAATCTGCTACTCGGACAGGCCATGCTGGCCTTCGCCGAAGCTTCCCAGCTGGGCGAGCAACTGGGGATTTCTTCTGAGTTCCTGCTGCAAACCCTTCCCAAACTGCCCGTCACCGCTCCCTTCCTGGAAGCCAAAAGCAAAAAGCTGAAGCAAAATGATACAGAGGCCGAATTTCCGCTGGAATGGATGCAAAAGGATCTTCACCTGGTGAGCGAAGCGGCCTACGAAGCGGGCTTATCCCTTCCGGCCGCCAGCCTGGCCGACGCCCTCTACGCCCGCGCGAAACAAGAGGGAAGGGGCAGGGAGGATTTTTCGGCGATATACAATTGGTACCGGGGAGGGTGAAATAGGAAAGCGGAAGTCGGAAGTCGGAAAGCGGAAGTCGGAAGTCGGAAGTCGGAAGTCGGAAGTCGGAAGTCGGAAAGCGGAAGTCGGAAAGCGGGAAGTGGGAAGTGGAAGTCGGAGTTTTCCGACGTCCGACTACTCACGTCCGACTTTGGATCATTCCCAGAGCCACCGAATCTTTCTGGGTGCCTGGAATCTGGCCTGTTTCCGGTATTTGTTCGCCCGTTCTTTCAGATAGGCGATGGCTTCGTCAGTATCGTCGGTGACGAAAAGCAGGGATAGATCTGTGGGAGAAACCGTTTCCTCCGATCGCATATCTTCCAGTTGTTCTAGCAGATTACTCCAATAAGCATTGCCGAAAAGAACCAGTGGAAACTCTTGGATTTTACCCGTCTGTAGTAAGGTATAGATTTCGAAGAACTCGTCCAGCGTGCCGATTCCTCCCGGCATGATCACAAAGCCGCAGGAATACTTTGTCAGGATGACTTTCCGGACGTAGAAGTGCTCCAGGGTGATCCACTGATCCATATATGGATTGGGGTTTTGCTCTTCCGGAAGCTGGATATTACACCCGACTGATTTTCCGCCGGCTTCCTGTGCGCCCCGGTTGGCGGCTTCCATAATGCCGCCTCCGCCGCCGGTCATAACGGTGAAGCCCATGCGGGCGACGGCGCCGCCCAGGTTGCGTGCACATTGGTAGTGCGGATGGTCGTCCTTAAGTCGGGCGGAGCCGAAGAAAGTAATACAAGGCCCCACAAAGTGAAACTGTCGGAAGCCTTTAATAAATTCCACCCCGATTTCGATGACCGACCACAACTCGGTGACTCGTCGCTTGGGGCCTTCCAGCAGGGGAATGTCGAGGTCTTTGCGTTGTTTGCTCATAATGAAAAAGGTGATGCGCAGGAAATTAGCAATTTTCCTTTTAACGATTAACATCAAGGCCTTTTCTTTAAAATCCCCTATATTTAGCAACTCCTTTTTGATTGCCGGGGTAATTTGAAAGTCATCCCGGCAATTAACCCGAAAACCAAGCTCACCTGTCGGGGAAGTCGGGACTTGCTCCGTCTGTCAATAGAAATTAAATCGTCACCTACATAATCATATTGCAATGGCTAAAAGAAAAGAAAGCACCTCGAGAAGGGACTTCATGAAAACCGGCGCACTGGCGGCCGGCAGTTTTTTTATCGTTCCCCGCCATGTTTTAGGTAAAGGGTACATTCCGCCCAGCGATAAGCTCAACCTCGCGGCCATCGGCGCGGGTGGCAAGGGCTGGTCTGATATCCGCAACGCCTGGAACGAAGGCGCCGAAAACGTGGTAGCCCTCTGCGACGTGGATACGCAACGCAGCAGTAATGCCCGCGAAAAGTGGCCGAAGGCGAAGTTTTACAAAGATTTTCGGGTAATGCTTGAGGAGATGAAGGACGACATTGACGCCGTCACCATCTCCACGCCCGACCATACGCACGCTATTGCGGCGATGGCCGCCATGGAGTTGGGTATGCACGTTTATGTCCAGAAGCCGCTGACCCATAATATTAACGAAGCGCGGATGCTGACCGAGTCGGCCCGTAAGTATAAGGTCGTCAGCCAGATGGGTAACCAGGGCGCTTCCAACCCCGGCCAGGTTCAGATGATGGAATGGTTCGAGAAGGGACTGATCGGAACCGTACATACGGTATATACCTGGACCAATCGCCCCGTTTGGCCGCAGGGTATTCCAGTGCCTACCGAGAAGCCCGAGAAGCCGGAGCACCTCAGCAAGGAAGACTGGGATCTGTTTATCGGCCCCGCCAACTTCGTCGATTACCATCCGCTGTACCACCCCTTCAAGTGGCGAGGCTGGTGGAACTTCGGCACCGGCGCGTTGGGTGATATGGGCTGCCATATCATCGATCCGCCTTTCCGCGTGCTGCAGCTGGGCTATCCGACGGAAGTGGAGTGCAGTGTCGGTCAGGTATTCACGCGCGACTGGACGCCGGAATACATCCCTGAAGGCTGCCCGCCCTCTTCGCATGTACAGGTGAAATTCCCGGCATCAGACAAAAACAAGTCGGAAGTGAAGATGACCTGGACCGACGGCGGTATCCGTCCTTTCCATCCCGACCTGATTCCCGCCGACGACTGGATTGGGGAGCCGGGCAGCGCCAACGGCGTGATGATGATCGGCGACAAGGGCATTATGACCTGCGGTGTCTACGGTCTGCGTCCGAAGATGTACCTCAACAGCGGCGAAGTGATGGAAATGCCAGAAGATTTCAGCACGGACAACCCGAACGAAAAACTGCCGGAATACGGCCACCAGGTGTCCTGGACCCAGGCCTGCAAGGCCGGCTTCGGCAGCAAGGAGCACAAGGCGCTGACCTCTTCCTTCGACTATGCCGGCCCGCTGACCGAAACGGTGCTGATGGGTAACCTGGCCATCCGCAGCTATCAGTACGGCGAACCCGATGATCGCGGCCGCCTGCAGCACCCCGGCCGCAAGAAGCTGCTCTGGGACGGTAAAAAGATGAAGATCACCAACTACGATGACGCCAACCGCTTCGTTTCGCGTGATTATCGCGACGGGTGGAAACTGGCGTAAAGGTTCAAGGTTCAATAGTTGAAGGTTCAAGGTTTCTGGAAACAGAGAACCTTGAACCGAAACTATTTTTACAATTTTCTGAATGCACCGAAGTGGTCCAGGCACTGTTGATAGATATCTTCATCGCGTACCTCCAGAATGATCTCAAAATTCTTGTACAGGGAACGTCCGGTGAAGTTAGCGGACCCCGTAAGCAGGAGGCGTTGGGGGCTTTCGCCCTGCGGTACTTTTTTGTACCACTTAGCCAGCATAATGGGCAGGGTGGTGAGTAAGAGGGCTCTTGCGATGAGCAGAAAGCGCCCCAGGGGTTGGATAACTAATAGTGTATTTATATTTATGAGGCTGTTTTTGTTGTCACTTCGGATATATTCATGGGATATCGGAGGTTAGAAATTTTACTCGATCACCTCAGTGGGCGGGTTAGCGCTTTGGCCTTCCTACGGACCCTGTCCGGTCGGGCTCGCTGTTTAGGAGTTTAGCAGGTCTGAAAATGAGATTCCCGTTTTTAGATCTCCTAAACTCCTAAACTAGCCACTCAGACCATACGGTCCGTAGGAAGGAGAGGTGACTAAACGTCTAAACTGACTCACAATTCTTCCGTAAAATCATCGATCTTCTGATCGCGGCCCATCACCAGATACAATATCACGCCGATGACCGGGACGCTCACCAGCAGGATGATCCAGATAACTTTCGTTATATCGTTCTTGAACTCTGCTTTGATGGCGTCGATCAGGCACCAGATCCAGAGGACGAGGGCGCCGAGGCCGATGGAAAGAAAAAATAACATGGCGAGTGCTTCGGGAGCGTTCATGAGTATTGGTTTAATTTCAATTAAAAGTTTGGTTTGGCAGGATTACGAAACCTTGGTTTCATTATCCTATTCTTCTCGTTTTTCTACAAGGCAGTATTTACCATCCGGTGTTTTTCTGACGACAACGGCCGATTCTCCTGCGTGCAGTACATCCGCATCGATGCCGGGGTCGCCGTCAACATTGAAGTCGATATCCAGCGCGCCGAGAAGGATTCCGCAAACGACGGAAGGGGATTGAAAAAGATGTTATATTATTAATACGAGTCGAGTTAGCGACTTTACTCGGCGAAAATCAGGTAAAATTCGACGAAAAACAGGGCAAGGTGAGGGGAAGATAAGGGGGCAATTCGGTTTTAAAAGGTGTTATGAGCTCCATCGGCTGGCATTCCGATCGTCAGCACCGGGCGGCTCAATTTTTAAAAGTGCCAAATTAGAGTTAACCCGGATTATTCATGCTAAGTCCATGAATAATGACGACAAATGATTTAAAATCATTGATTTTAAATCATTTGCGTCAGGGTTGCCCGAAAGGCTTTAAGACCTGGGGACTGGGAGATCAGAAAAATGAAAGTTCTCCCCGTCTCCCCGTCCCCTAGTGCCGGAGGCACTAAGAGGCTGTTTCACTTAATTCTTCAGTTTTCTTAGGCCTCTTTTTCCGTCATGCTTCAGCTTTTTTTTCGCTCCATAGCTAAGGCTATGAAGCTCAAAAAGAGCTTCGCCTGACAAAAAAATAGCCTATAATAAATTCTGAACACTTAAATGAAACAGCCTCTGAGTGCAAGGAATTTAATCTTGTCGGATCAAAAAGATGTCAGAAACTAGATATCAGACGCCAGACCTTCCAATAGGGAGTATCCGATCGTCAAAACTTCGTTCCTTGTACTTAGTCTCAATTCCCGGCGCTGATTTGTTCCAGCAGCGTCTTCGCCGCCACTTTCAGCTGCGGATCTTCGTTATCGGCCTTGCTGGCGGGCGGATTTTCGACAATGATATCGGGCACGGCCGGTCCGTGTTCCATATTCTCGCCGGTGGCTTTGACGTACCAGGCGCGGAAGGGCATGCGAATATAGGAACCGTCGACGAGGCGATGCCCGCCGGTGGAGATGACGGCGCCAAAAGTCGGTTGTCCGACCAGGGTGCCCAGGCCCAGCGTTTTGTAAGCGTGAGAGAAGATTTCGGCGTTGGAGTAGCTGTTCTCGTTGCACAGGGCGATGGAGGGCTTGGTCAGCGCCGAGAATGGCAGTCGTTCGCCAAAAGGGTAATTGCCCCGGAAGTTGACGTTTTCGCGGTCGAGGTTTTCGGCGGCGCCGCGGGGGATGGTGTAGGCGTGCTGGCGCACGTTGAGTACGGTCATCAGCATGTCGGTGGTCCATCCGCCGCCGTTGAAGCGCACATCAATCACGATGCCCTCTTTGCCGAGGCCGCTGGCCGTCAGTTCGCGTTCGAAGCGCTCGAAGCTGGGCCAGTTCATACCGCGAATGTGGATGTAGCCCAGGCGGCCGTTGGAGTACCGGTCGATAAGTTCCTTGCGGGCGTCGACCCAGGCTTCGTAGCGCTCGGTACTGAGGCTGGAGGTGGGGCGTATCACCACTTCCCGTTCGTTGCCGTCGGTGTCGAGGATGCTGAGCAGGGTGCGCTCCCCGGCGGCGCCGTTCAAACGTTCGTAGAAGTTGCCGGCAGTGGTTACGGGTTCGCCGTTGACGGCGGTGATGACTTCGCCGGCTTCGAGGCGGCTGCCGTTGCGATCGGCGGGGCTTTCGGGGAGTACGTAGGTGATTTCCACGCCGTCATTATTCGGTTGCAGTTCTAGGCCCAGCAGACCGGTGCGCTGGCGCTGGGTCTCTTCCGGATCGGGACCGTACATGCCCATGTGGCTGGCATTGAGCTGGCCGAGCATTTCGTTGAACATGTCGCGGAAATCCTGGGAGGTGGAGGCGGCCAGTGCTCTGGGTTCGTAGCGCTCGCGCAGAGCTTCCCAATCCTGGCCGTGGAAACCGGGATCGTAGAAGCCGGCCTGCATGGCGCGCCAGGCTTCGTCAAAGATCTGTCGACGTTCGGCGAGGCGGTCGATTTCCATGGTGGCCTGGAACGGGAGGCGCTCTATCTTTTTGTTGCCGAGATTGAGGCGGGCCAGGTTGCCGCGGCTTTGGAAATAGATCTTTTTGCCGTCCTTGGCCCACTGCAAATTACCGATGGGCTGATCGTCAATCAGGGTGCTCATGTCGCTGCCGTCCCATTTGACGGACATAAAGCTCGATTTGCCGGCGCTGCCCTGCCGGGAGCCGTTATTGGTAGAGAAGTAAAAGGTCTTTCCCTCTTTAGAGATGGCCAGGTCGCCTTCGTTGCCTGGCAGGCGGGTAACCTGTTCGAGGCGCTTGTGAATATCTTCAAAGTCTATCGTTACCGTGACGCTACTGTCTTTCTCTGCGCCGTTCTTTTCATTACCGGTGAATTCCAGTTCTTCCCAGTCGCGCTGGGTTTTTTCCCAATCGGCTTCGCGGAGCCAGACGAACCACAGGTCATCGTTGCCATTGTTGCGGTTGGAGAGAAAGCCCAGCTTGCTGCCGTCGGCGCTCCAGACGGGGCTTTCGTCACTGCGGGGATGCAGGCTGACGTTGACAGGGCCCTCGCTGCCGTCGGCGGCGTGGATATAGATCTCGTCGTTGAAATTGAGGTCGGGCATGCTGTAGGCGAGCCATTTGCTATCGGGGCTCCAGGCGAGATCATCGGGAGTAGCCCAGCTGTCCAGCAGGGTTTGTTCATTGCTAAGATTCCCGTTTTCGTCTATATCAGCGACGATGAGCTGGCCTCGACCCCGCTGAAGGGCAATTTTCTTGCAGTCGGGCGATAAAATGAAGGTCATCTCTTCCTCCGGCGTACGGGTCACCGGCGTCACTTCGCGTTTAAAGGTGCGGTAGAGGCCGGTTTCCTCTGTATCGGTAGAACGCAGCAGGAAGATATCGTTATTGCCGTCGCGGTCGGAGATGAAGAGGAGGCTGGAGTCGTTGAGCCAGGCGACCTCCTGGTCGTTGAAGGGGCTTTTGGTCTGCCGGCTGCTTCGCTTCTGCTCCTCGTCGGAGGGCGTGACGAAGAGTTCGCCGCGGATGACCAGCGCGAGGTAATCGTTGTCGGGCGAGAGGGCGTAATCCGACAGGTCGCCGGTATAGGTTTTACTTTCCACCGGATCGAAGCGGTAGTCGGCCGTTACGTTGATGTCAACGGCGCGGGATTGGCCGCCGTCGGCATCGAGCAGGAAGAAACCGGTACCGCGTTCGAAGACGATCTGCCCGCCGTCGGCGCTGAGGTCGAAATAGCGGATACCCTCGTCGGTGAAGTTGGTGATAGCAGTGGGTTCACCGTCGGCCTTGCCGTTTTCGATAGCGAGGCGGTGAAGGTTGTATCGGCCGTTGCGGGCGCTGAGGAAGTAAAGGGTATTGTCGGGACCCCAGTCCGGATAAATGTCCTGTCCTTCGAAGGTCGTGATTTGTTCGTAGGTGTCGTTTTCTTTATCGTAAATCCAGATATCGCGGTTGGCGGGGCCCCGGTAGGCTTCGCGTACCACGCGGCAGTTACCGCGGATGAAGGCGATGTAGCGGCCGTCGGGCGAAGGGGCGGGCATCAGTCCAACGGCGTCGAGGGTGCGGTAAGGCGTGCCGCCGTTGCGGCTGATCTGATGGATTTCGTCTTCGCGTTCCACCTGTTTGTACACGCGGCTGGTGGTGAACAGAATCTGTCCGTCGGCGCCCCAGCGGGCTTCTTCATCGCTGGTGGAGTGAAAGGTGAGCCGGCGGGGTTGCTCGCCGCCGGGCGTCATCACGAAGAGGTCGGCATTGCCGTAGCGGTTCGACTGGAAGAGGAGGTGTTCGTCATCCAGGCTCCACTGCGGGTGGCTGTCGTAGCTTTCGTGGATGGTCAGCCGCCGGGCCGCGCCGCCGTTGGCGGGCACCGTCCAGATATCGCCCTGGTAGGAAAAGGCGATCCGGCTGCCGTCGCTGTTGAGCGCGGGATGGCGGAGTAATTCAATGTCGGGGGTATTCTGCGCATCGACCAGGTTGATGCTGAGCAAGGTCAGCAAAAATAAGAAGGGGATTCTCATGAGTTCTTTGCTTTTACATTAAAAGAGGGATTAAATTTAAGTCTTCAGTCAGATAAGATGGGGGGGTGAAAATAAGAAAATTTTTGCTTTTTGGCGGTAGGCTTCTCTAGAGCGGAGCGCCTATTCGGAGGCCTGCTCACATTTCTGTCACCAAGCTCCAGGTCTGTTCATCCTAACTATGCTGCAGTCACCTTTGGAAAAATTGGATGTTTGATGTAACTTAACAATGTGTATTAAAAAAAGCGCAATTGCAGTGAATTGAAAATCAAAGGATTGTGAAGTGTATACTGGAAAAGCGCAACGCTTAGGTATAGGGGGTATACACGCAATACGTTGCGTTAACTATGGCCTTAGTGGCAAGTGTGAACGAACCAAAAACCAAACATCATCTAACGAACAAAATGAATATTTAATAAACAAATTATGAAAGATTGGACTTTACAAATTGACAAAATAACGGAACATTTTGTTGCAGACTTCGGCTCACTTTCGACAGAACAACTAAATTGGAAACCCAATCCCCAAACGTGGAGTATTGCTCAAAACATTGACCACCTAATTATAGTAAATGAAACTTATTATCCTGTTTTGACTTCTCTGAAAGAAGGAACATATAAAACACCCTTTATCGCAAGATTTGGTTTTATGGTTTCATTTTTAGGTAAAACGGTTCTTAACGCGGTTCAGCCGGACAAAAAGAAGAAAATGAAAACGTTCCCAGTTTGGGAGCCAACTATCAGTCAAGTAAAAGACGATATAATTAATCAATTTAAAAAACACCAAGGAGAACTGAAACAACAAATTGAAACATCAAAAGACCTAGTAGAAAAAGGAACAGTAATTTCATCACCAGCAAATAAGAATATTGTGTATAAGTTGGAAACAGCATTTGACATCATTGTTTCTCACGAACAAAGACACTTTGAACAAGCGAAAGAAATATTACAACTAATGGAAAATAACACCAGCCACTAACAGCACCTACCCAAAAGTGGCGGTTCAGTGGTTAAATCAAGCTTTGTGCTT
>CAZWDL010000154.1:3730-14037 GCA_964632995.1 uncultured Saprospiraceae bacterium | reverse complement strand
GCTCTGTCCCAAAAGTAACTGTCGGTAATTCTGGCCTCTTTTGGCGCTGGGCTTCTTACGCTTGCGCCTTCGGCGTATTAAACGACATGGGCGGGAACGGGGTCTGATCCGGCTCGCCAATAGAACCGAACTGCGCTTCGTACTTTTCGATATTTTCCGAAAGGGCCTTCATCAGCCGCTTGGCGTGCTGTGGTGTAAGGATGACCCGTGATTTCACCTTCGCCTTAGGTACGTTCGGCACCATGCGAATGAAATCGACTACGAATTCCGAATTGGAGTGGGAGATAATGGCCAGGTTGGAATAGATGCCTTCGGCTACATCATCCGGTAATTCAATATTGATCTGGTTGCCCTTGGGTTTCTTCTGATCTGCCATGGGAAGTAGTTTTAGTGATTAGTTATTTGATTGATCGCTCATTAAAGTTGTTGCGATAAGGTAACCGGGTGGAGAAAAAGTTCAATTTTATACTTGACGTAAATTGGTTTGTGAAGTTTCTCAAACCCTTTCGACGTCAGTATAACCACCTCAGAACTCCTATCGCAACAACTCTATTCAATCAACTTTTACTTTTCTTCTTCGTTGTCTTTTTGCTGGTAGCAGCCTTCTTTTTGCTCGTTGTCTTCTTTTTCCCTTTCCCCTTTTTCTTTTCCGAGAAAGTACCGGGTAATTCCGCTTCGATGAAGTCTTTGACCTGCTCCAGGGTCAGTTCTTCGGCCTGTTCCTTGGTGATGCGTTCTCCATCGATCTTCGGAATCTTGACCGACTTCTTTTTGTAGCGGATAAAGGGGCCCCAGCGGCCATTTTCGACGGCGATATTTTCACTTTCCCAGCGCTTGATATAGCGATTGGCTTCTTTTTCCAGCTTTTTCTCGATGAGCTCATGCATCTCATTCTGGGTCAGGTTGTCGAAGTCGTATTTGCGGGGTACATTGACGAAAAGGTCTTTATACTTCAGGTAGGGACCGTAGCGGCCTTTGCCTTTAGTGATCGGTTCACCTTTAAATTCGCCGACCGGCGCATCCTCCTTGAGTTTGGCTTCGATGAGTTCAACGGCCCGTTCGTAGCTGATTTCCAGGGGATCCTCATCCTTGGGGATGGAGACAAACTTATCGTCAAAGCGGACGTAGGGGCCATAGCGGCCGATGCCTATGGAGACTTCCATGTCCTTGTACGTTCCCATATCGCGGGGCAGCTTGAACAATTCCAGTGCCTCCTCATAGCTGATGGTATCGATGCGCTGTCCTTTGCGAAGATTGGCATACTGAGGCTTTTCGTCTTCCTCCAGCTCATCGGGGGCGCCAATCTGCACGACGGGACCGTTGCGCGTCATTCGCGTCAGCAGGGTGCGGCCGGTTTTGGGGTCTTTACCCAGCACCCGGTCGCGGGTAGGCCGGTCGGCGTGCTTGATCGTCTCTTCCACCGTTTCGTGAAAAGGGGGATAAAACTTGCGCAACAGATCGCGCCACACGCGCTCCCCCTCCGCAATATCATCGAGCTGTTTTTCGATATCGGCAGTAAAACTGTAGTCCATGATTTCTTCGAAGTGTTCTTCCAGGAAACCACTTACGGTGATCCCCATTTCGGTAGGGAACAAGCGGTTGCGCACCGCTCCGGTGGTTTCTGTTTCGATCTTTTGCTGGACTTTGTCCTCTTTCAGTTTCAGAACCTTATACTTGCGCTCTTCTCCGTCGCGACTGTCTTTCACAACATAACCGCGGCCTTCCTCCATGATTTTGCTGATGGTCGGCGCATACGTCGACGGACGGCCTATGCCCAGTTCTTCCAGCTTTTTCACCAGGCTGGCTTCCGAATACCGCGCGGGCGGCCGGGTGAAGCGCTCGGTAGCCGTCATAATATCCAGTTTCAGCTCCTGCCCTACCTTCAGCGGGGGCAGCATACCTTTAGCTTCCTGTTCTTCCTCTTCCTCATCGGTCGATTCCAGGTAGACTTTCAGGAAACCATCGAATTTCAAGACCTCGCCTTCCGCCTTGAGATAGGCGTCGGGAATGGTGGAAATACCGATTTTCGCCGTCGTCTTTTCCACGATCGCATCGGCCATCTGGGAGGCGACGGTGCGTTTCCAGATCAGCTCGTACAGGCGCTGTTCGTCGCGGGTGCTGCCCACCTGCTGGGCTTGTACGTAGGTGGGACGAATCGCTTCGTGCGCCTCCTGCGCCGAGGCCGACTTCCCCTTATACCGGCGGATCTTCACGTAGTTTTTGCCAAAGTTCTTTTCGATCTCCTGGGCGATATTCGTCAGCGCGCTTTCGCTGAGACTGGTCGAATCTGTACGCATGTAAGTGATATGCCCGGCTTCGTACAAGCGCTGAGCCACCGACATGGTGCGATTGACCGAAAAACTGAGCTTGCGGCTCGCCTCCTGCTGCAGTGTGGAAGTCGTAAAGGGCGCAGTGGGCCGGCGCTTCAGCGGCTTGACCTCAATGTCGTCAATCTTGAAACTCGCGCCGATACATTTATTCAAAAAATCCTGAGCCTCCGATTCAGAATCGTATCGAGAGGGTGATTCGGCCTTCAGCGAAACGGCTTTACCGTTTTCATTGCGGATTTCAAAAATAGCGTTAATGCGGAAAAAAGGAGTTGCCTCGAAGTCAAGAATCTCGCGTTCGCGTTCCACGATGAGCTTAACCGCCACCGACTGCACCCGGCCGGCCGACAGTTTACCCTTGATTTTCTTCCAAAGAATTTCCGACAATTCGTAGCCCACCAGCCGGTCCAACACCCGACGGGCCTGCTGGGCATCAACCAGATTGACATCTACGGTGCGCGGACTCTGAATGGCCTTCTGAATAGCCGGTTTGGTAATTTCCCGGAAAACGATGCGCTTGGTGCTGCTCTCGTCAAGCCCCAGCACCTGGCACAAATGCCAGGAGATGGCTTCCCCCTCCCGGTCTTCATCCGTCGCCAGCCAGACTTCCTGAACCTTCTTAACGGAGTCTTTAAGTTCCTTGACTACTTTACGCTTGTCGGGAGAAACCACGTACTTCGGTTCGAAATCATTCTCTACATCCACAGCGCCCTGACTTTTCTGCAAATCGCGCACGTGACCAAAGCTGGATTTTACGGTAAAATCCTTTCCCAGGTATTTTTGTATGGTTTTCGCCTTTGCCGGCGACTCTACTATGAGTAGGTTTTTGGGCATAGTTCTGTTAAATTTTATAGTAATATTACGTATACCTCGTCGGAATGTTCAGCAAAAGGGAATAACAACATATACATTTCAAGATTGCAAATGTAAAAATTTACGCGATAGTCCAAGAACGGCTCGCCGCGAAAAAAATTATCCTTTACCGGGAAGGGTATAGTCTTGACTTATGTTTGCTCACGAGAAATTACTGAGCTAGGCTTTTATTTATCACAAGTGCATGTGAACTACCGGCGAACGCAGGTAGAGCGCTCATCAGGCACAGGGCAACACCTGTGTAATAAGAAGGGAAGAGTGCAGAGCAGAAAAATCAGTAACTTGACCGGATCAGCATTTCGGGCAGCGTTTGCAACGCTTACCTTTCTTGTACTTCTTACAACACTTTTTCTTCAGTTTTTTTCCTTCTACGATCGGCAAAGCGAAAGGCAGTACAACCTGTCCCGGCTTAATGGTATCTTTTTTGGTTCCTCTTAAAGTGCTCATTTTTCTATAAAGGTTAGCACAAATTGCTGTTTGAAAAAAGACAGTTTCTCATTGACCGCTCCAAAAATAAAGCCTATTTAGATTTGATCCAAATAAAAACTGAAAAGATGTTTAAAACTGATAATTTTCAGACAGAAGGGCCTTCGGAATGTCCACTATGGGAACTCATCTTATTGGTGCAAAATGTAGAAAAATTACGCCTTCTGTGAATGACAAATGTCAGTAGGTCCCTTGTATTGGCTAATTTTCCTAAATTGCGGCCAACGCAAAAAGGAAGAGGAATGAAAACTATCTACGTAGCTGCAACCGGCCAGCATGTCGGCAAAACCACTTCTACACTGGGTTTGGTTTCCAATCTGCAGAAGCGGGGTTTTAATACGGGATACTGCAAACCCGTGGGACAGGAATCCGTCACGATAGGCGGCATGGTGGCCGACAAGGACGCCGTTCTCTTTTCGGAGGTGATAGGTTTTGACATACACCCGGAATGGCACAGCCCCGTGATCATCGGTCGCGGTGTCACCAAGGAATACATTGAAGATCCTTCCCGCTTTCAGTTCGAGTCAAAAATCGAGCGGGCAGCGGAGAAACTCAATGCTGAATTTGAACTGGTGGTTTACGAAGGCACGGGACATCCGGGGGTGGGAACCGTCTGTGATCTGTCTAACGCCCGGGTAGCTAAAATGCTCGGTTCGGGCGTCGTTATGATCGTAGAAGGAGGCATCGGCCGAACCATCGACAAGCTGCACATGAGCCTGGCGCTTTTTCGCGAACACCAGGTACCCATTCTCGGCGTCATTGTCAATAAAGTGCATCCGGAAAAAATTAAGGAGATCAAATACTACCTGGGCAAGAAGTTTGAAAAAATGGGCATCCCACTGCTCGGCGTTTTGCCCTACGACCAGCGGCTCTCCTTCCCCATCATGGAAACCATTCGCCAGGCCGTCAACGGCAAGATCATGCTCAACGGCGGCCGGATGAACCTGCGCGTAGAGGACATCATTGCCGGATCGCTGGTCGATGTAGAAGAATTCAGCGCCTTCCGCAATATCCTGCTGGTCGCCAGCATCAAACGTCTTAACGAGGCTATTGAAAAAGTCGACTCCATCGCCAAGATGAAAAATCTGGAAAAATCGCCGCTCTCCGGTGTCATCGTCACCGGTGACGGGCGTCACGCCAAGTGGTATGACGAGGCCGACCTCAACAATCCCTATTTTAAAAAACACAAGATTCCAGTACTGACCACCAAGCTTGACACCTACGGCTCGGTGGTCAAGATCAGCCGGATAGAGGTGAAAATAAATACCCAGACGCCCTGGAAGGTAAAGCGGGCTATCGAACTGATTCGCAAACACCTGGATCTTGACATGCTGCTCAACCAGTTGGAAATGAAAACGCCCAAAACATAAAACAATACCGCCACCATAGCCGGGAAGACCGCTGATTCCCCAGCGGTTCCGGGAACAAGCGCCGTTCTCGGCTGTTGTGCTTTTTATTTTTGATTAAAAACGAGCCCTGCTTATGCTGACTGCCATCTCGCCCGTCGATGGAAGATACGCGAACAAAACGAAGGAATTATCCGACTTCTTTTCCGAATACGCTTTAATCAAATACCGCGTTTTGGTTGAGGTCCAGTACTTTATCGGCCTCTGCCAGCTCCCGCTCCCGCAACTGAAAGAATTTCCGCCGGAACGCTTCAGCGACCTGGAGCGTCTCATCAATCGCTTCGACGAGCAGGAAGCTGAAAAGATCAAGGCTATCGAACGCCGCACCAACCACGATGTCAAAGCTGTAGAATATTACCTAAAACAAGCGTTCGAGGCCATAGGGATCGGTCACTTCAAGGAGTTCATCCATTTCGGGTTAACCTCCCAGGACATCAACAATACCGCTACCCCCCTGCTGCTGAAACACGCCGTGGTGCAGGTATACCTGCCTCAGCTGGAAAAACTGAGCGAACAGCTGGAACTGCTCGCCCGCACCTGGATGGAGGTGCCCATGCTGGCCCGCACCCACGGGCAGCCCGCCTCCCCTACCCGGCTAGGCAAGGAAATCCTCGTTTTCGTCCGCCGCCTCAATGTACAGACCCAACAGCTAAAAAGCGTTCCCTTCACCGCCAAGTTCGGCGGCGCTACCGGCAATTTCAACGCTCACTACGTGGCTTACCCCTCCATCGACTGGAAAGCCTTCGCCGATCGTTTTGTCGGCGAGTACCTCAGCCTGGAACGCGCCCACCCCACCACTCAGATCGAACACTACGACAACCTGGCCGCCTTGTTCCAGGCCATGAAACGCATTAATACGATTCTGATCGACCTGTGCCGCGATTTCTGGACCTACATCTCCATGGACTACTTCAAACAGAAAGTAGTCCCCGGTGAAGTGGGCTCCTCGGCTATGCCGCACAAGGTCAATCCGATCGACTTCGAAAACGCAGAGGGCAATCTGGGCATCGCCAATGCCCTCTTCACCCACCTGGCCGACAAGCTCCCCATCTCCCGGCTGCAACGCGACCTCACCGACAGCACCGTGCTGCGCAACGTGGGCGTACCCGTGGCCCACAGTCTGATCGCCTTCAAGGCTGCCCTGAAAGGACTCTCCAAAGTCACCTTACATAAGGAAAAACTGGAAGAGGACCTGGAGAAGAACTGGATGGTCGTCGCCGAAGCCATTCAGACCATCCTCCGGCGCGAGGGCTACCATCAGCCCTACGAAGCACTGAAAGAACTGACCCGAGGCAAAGCCCAGGTCAATCAAAGCGATATCCATGCGTTTATTGAGGGGCTGGATGTCTCCGATCAGGTGAAAGCAGAGATGAAGCAGATTACGCCGCAGAATTACCTCGGCAAATAGGAAAGTTTATAAGTTTAGACGCCACCCCGCCGGGGCGGCTGGTTTAGGAGTTTAGCAGGTCTGAAACCGGAAATTTCATTGTCAGACCTGCTAAACTCCTAAACCAGGCACGACAGCGTCGTGCCGACTAAACTTCTAAACTCCTTCTTTACATCCCTTCCTTCATCAACCTTTCCGGCCGGCTAATCACCGGCACCGCCTTCTGCTCCGCCAGGTTATTGATCTGCGGCAATTTTTCCTGCAGCAGCTGATCCAGGTTTTGCAGGTACCCCTCCAACTCGCTGCTGAGCTGTTTGAAGACTTCCTGCGCCTGATCGGTAGGCGGATAATCGCCGCGCTGCTGATCGGCCATCAGGAAGGCCAGGCGGTTGTTGACCTTAATGCCGTAGTTGAGCGGATCCTGCCGGCTTTGGTTACGCGTCTCGTGGATCTGGTTTTCGATGAGGGTCAGTTCTTTCTTCAGCTCCTCCGCCATCTTGACGAGTTCTTCGTAGGCTTCTTTTTCACCGACCTTCTCCTTGAGATAATCGGCATCCTTCTTGGTCCGGCGGATATCCAGGATGGCCTGATGAGCCTCGCTGACCTTATCCCGCACCTTTACCAGAAAATCGAACTGCGACTGGTAATCAGCGACAGACTGTTCCAGGCGCGGATCGGGGATGATCTCAAAGGTCTGCTCTACCGATGTCTTTCCTACTTTCAGCCGGGCGCGGTATTCACCGGGAACGGCCTTGGGCCCGCGGTTTGGTGAAGAATAAAGCACCATACCCGGAAATTCTGTAAACCCGGGATAGCGCATATCCCATACGAAGCGATTCCCGCCGGATTCAACCTCGAGCTTTTCATCATGCTCCTTGGCCTGGTTACTATAGCTGCGGATCAGGTCGCCGTCGGCTTCCAGAATATCCAGTTTCACTTCCAGGGAATCAGGAATTTCTTTAACAAAATAGTGGAAGATGACCCCGTCCGGATGGTTTTCGCCTTCCCGCTTCAGGTCGGCGCCGCCCCAGCCTCCCTGGGCCATACGGTAAGAGGGTTTGGGTCGATACAGGTGAAAATCCCGCTGCGCGATCGACTCATCCAGTTGATGCAAAGGCGTCAGATCATCAATCATCCAGAAACTGCGGCCGTGCGTGGCGGCGATGAGGTTGTTGTCGCGAACGTGCAGGTCGCGAATGGCGACGATGGGCAGGTTGAGCTGAAAAGGCTGCCAGGAAGCGCCGTCGTCAAAGCTGATATACATGCCCCATTCCGTTCCGGCATACAGCAGCCCCGGGCGCTCCGGATCGGCGCGGATGGCGCGCGTGTAATGATTTGCATCAATTCCGTCTGTGATCAGTTTCCAGCTCTTGCCGTAGTCGGTAGTTTTATACAAATAAGGTGTATAATCGCCGAACTTGTAGGAGGTAGCGGCCACGTAAGCGCCGCCGTCGATCGTCGGATGTACGTCAATGCAGTTCATCATGTTGTGCCTGGGCGCCATAGGAGGGGTCACCTCTTCCCAGGTTTCGCCGCCGTCACGGGTGACATGCAGCAGACCGTCGTCGCTGCCTGCCCAGATAACGCCTTCTTCACGGGGGGATTCCGTGACGGCGAAAACCGTCGCATAGTACTCCACCCCGGTATTGTCCTGCGTGATCGGCCCGCCGGAAGATTCGATCGTCTCCGGGTCGGCGCGCGTCAGGTCAGGACTGATCACTTCCCAGGATTGCCCTTCGTCGTAACTCACATGCAGGTAATTGGAGGCCGCATAGAGCTTGTCGGGGTCGTGGGGAGAGAAAAAGACGGGAAAGTTCCAGTTGAAGCGGTACTTCATGACTTCTGCTCCGGAGCCCGCCGGGTTGAAGGGCCAGACGTTGACCGAGCGGGTCTGGCCGCTGCGGTGATCCTCCCGCATCATGTATCCCTTGTAGGTGCCGCCGTAGACGATTTCCGGATCCTCCGGATCGGGCGCCAGGTGGGCGCTCTCACCGCCGGCGCTGGGCTCCCAGTGTTGCCCGGTAATGGCATTGGCGGAGGTGCGATGCAGTATCCTGACGGTGCTGTTATCCTGCTGAGCACCGTAGATGCGGTAGGGGAAATGATTGTCGGTAGTCACCCGGTAGAATTGGGCGGTGGGCTGGTTGTGATAGGTCGTCCAGTTGCGGCCGCCGTCGGTGCTGACCTGGCCACCGCCGTCGTCAGCTACCGCCATGCGGGTATTGTCATCCGGCGCGATCCACAGATCGTGGTGATCACTGTGGGGGGTATCCATGGACTGGAAGGTCTTGCCACCGTCCTGTGACTTCCAGAAGGAAACATTGAGCACATAGACGGCGTCCACGTCCTGCGGATCGGCGTAGATGCGCGAGTAGTACCAGGCGCGCTGGCGCAGGGCGCGGTTTTCATTGACTTTGGTCCAGGTTTCGCCGCCGTCGTCACTGCGGAATACTCCGCCATCCCCGGCCTCAATAATCGTCCAGAGGCGTTCCGAATTTTGAGGAGAGACTGTTACGCCGATAATGCCGATTACGCCTTTCGGCAAACCGGGCTTGCCGGTGAGTTTCTCCCAGGTATCGCCGCCGTCCTTGCTTTTCCAAAGGTGGCTGCCCGGCCCGCCGGAATCCATACGATAGCCGTTGCGGCGAATTTCCCAGGTGCTGGCGTAGATGATACGCGGATTGTTGGGGTCCAGAATGAGATCCACCGCTCCCGCTTTATCGCTCTCGAACAGGATGCGTTGCCAGGTCTCGCCGCCGTCTTTGGAGCGATAGACGCCACGCATATCGTTAGGCTTCCAGAGGTTACCCATCGCGGCGACATAGACCAAATCCGGGTTGTTGGGATGCACCCGGATGCGGCCGATATGCTGCGACTCTTTCAGTCCGATGTCCTTCCAGGTTTTCCCGGCATCGGTAGAACGCCACAGCCCCCAGCCGGAAGAGACGTTGCCGCGAACCGTCTGCTCCCCTTCGCCGACATAGATGACGTTCGGGTCGCTTTCAGATACCGCTACCGCGCCTATGGAGCCGCCGAAAAAACCATCCGAAATACAGGACCAGGTCTGCCCGCCGTCTTCGGTCTTCCAGACACCGCCGCCGGCAGTGCCCATATAATAGAGTTTAGGCTTTCCAGGGATGCCGGTGACCGTTCCGGCCCGGCCGCCGCGGAAGGGACCGACAAGGCGCCATTCCATGCCTTCGTAAAGCGATTCGTCAAATGTCTTTTCAGATTGTGCATCGAGGGGCAGGCTGCCGGTAAACAACAGGCCTAAGCCGACCCACAGGAAGAGCAAATACTTCATGAGCAGATAGGTTTAACAGATATTTTAAAGGGCGGGAATTTAGCAAATTTTGTTCCAACCCGGACACAATTTGCCGCCCGAAATTTTATATTTGCCGGAAGCGGTATTTAGAGCCTATCCGAAAGTCAAATTTTCTTACCCGATTCCATGAAGTCGTATCCTCCCGAAATGCCATTTGTAATCAGAAACACGTGCGATCCTTATTTATCCTGTAACCCCTGTCCCTTTTAACATTTGAATTAATTCAGTCCATCTACTTTTCAAGAAAAAAACGAAACCAACCAATCATGAGCAGCCAATGCCTCCGGATTCTCGGGATGATCCTGCTAACCATTTTTTCTTCTCAGCTCTACGGCCAGTCTTCACAACTTCCAGCCGGATTCGAGGAAGGTATGCAATACCGCTTCGCCGGTCCTACCCGCGGCGGGCGGGTGACGGCCGTCACCGGTATTCCCTCGCAGCCTTTCACCTTCCTGATGGGCGCTACCGGCGGCGGCGTCTGGAAAACCGAGGACGCCGGCATG
>CAZWDL010000154.1:0-3720 GCA_964632995.1 uncultured Saprospiraceae bacterium | reverse complement strand
ATGAGCTGGCGTAACCTCTCCGATGGCCAGATCGCCGCCGGCTCCATAGGCGCTATTGCGGTAGCCCCCTCCGATCCGGCCACTATTTACGCCGGCACCGGCTCGGCCTGCCCGCGCGGCAATGTCTCGGCAGGCATCGGTATGTACAAATCGGAAGACGGCGGCAAAAACTGGCGCCACGCCGGATTACCGGAAGCCGGGCAGGTCGGCAAGATCGTCGTGCATCCCGGGAATCCCGACCTCGTCTACGTCGCCGCCCTGGGCCACCTCTTCGGGAAAAACCCTGAGCGCGGCGTCTATCGCTCCCGGGACGGCGGCGAGAGCTGGGAAAAGATCCTCTTCGTCAGTGACTCCACCGGCGCCGTCGACCTGGCCATCAATCCGCACAATCCCCGCGAAATGTACGCGGCCCTATGGCGGACCGAACGCAAACCCTGGACATTGATCGACGGCGGGCCGGAAGGAGGCATCTGGAAAACCAATGACGGCGGTGACAATTGGGAAAAGCTCGCCGGCGGCCTGCCTTCCGGTCTGCTGGGCCGCATCGGCCTGGCTGTCTCCCCCGCCGATCCGGATCGCGTCTGGGCGCTGATCAATGCCGCAGAAGAGGAAGACGCCGGCCTCTACCGCAGCGACGATGCCGGCCGGAGCTGGCAACGCATTTGCCGCGATCACAAGATCCGGCAGCGGGGGTGGTATTACACCCATCTCACCGCTGATCCGAAAGATGAAAACACCCTTTACGTCAACAACGTCGGCTTCTTCAAATCTATCGACGGCGGCAAGACCTTCGACATGCGGATCAAAACGCCCCACAGCGACCATCACGGCCTTTGGATCAACCCCGATAATACCCAGGTGATGATCAACTGCAACGACGGCGGCGCCTGTGTCTCTCTCAACGGCGGCAAAACCTGGTCGACCCAGCTCAACCAGCCCACTTCGGAATTCTACCGCATTACCGTCGACAATCAATTCCCCTACCGGCTCTACGCCGGCCAGCAGGACAACAGCACCATCTCGGTGCCCGGCCACGATCCCGGAGGCATCACCAGCACCCAACACTGGCAGAGCATCGGCGGCGGCGAATGCGCCGACGTGGCCGTCGATCCCCGCAACCCCGATATGGTGTGGGCTACGAGCTACAGCGGTGAAATCACCATCACCAACCTGGCCACCGGCCACGAAAGGCAAGTCACACCCTATCCGCACTACACCGAGGGCACCGAGCAGCGCGACCTCAAATACCGCTTCCAGTGGAATGCGCCGGTATTGATTTCCTCCCATAACCCCGAGGTGATCTATCATACCTCCAATTACGTGCACCGCAGTACCGACAAAGGCCAGACCTGGGAGATCATCAGTCCCGACCTGAGCCGCGACCTCGATCAGTACCACGACATTCCCGGCGGGCCTATCCAGCACGATGCCACCGGCGTAGAAGTGTACAGTTCCATCTTCGCTTTTGAAGAATCGCCTCTCCAGGAAGGTGAACTGTGGGCAGGCACCGACGATGGCCGTCTGCACCTGTCACGCAACGGTGGCGAAAGCTGGGAGGAAATAACCCCCGAAGGCATGCCCTTTGAAGGCACCGTTAATAAGATCGAACTGTCTTCCCTCGCCCCCAGCCGCGCCTTCATCGCCGTATACAATTACCGCTACGATGATTTCAGGCCCTATATCTATCGCACTACCGATTACGGCGCTTCCTGGACTCTTCTCACCGACGGCGAGAACGGCATTCCCGGTGATCACTTCGTCCGCAGCATCGCCGAAGATCCGGACCGGCGGGGGCTGCTCTACGCCGGCACGGAATACGGCCTTTACTTTTCGCTCGACGACGGCGCCTCCTGGCAGTCGCTGCAGCTCAACCTGCCGCACGTGCCCATCACCGATATGGAGGTGCACGAAAAGGACCTCGTGCTCAGCACCCAGGGCCGGGGCTACTGGATCCTCGATGATCTGACGCCGCTGCAGCAAGTCGATGCCGCCTCGCTGGAATCCGGATACCACCTCTTCGAACCCAGAGCCGCCTACCGCACCAACGTCGATGACTACGAGGCCCGGCTATACATCTATTTTGCGAAAGCGCCCGAAGATCCGGTATTGATAGAAATCCTGGATGAAAGTGGTTCCGTCATCCGCAGCTATGCTACGGATTCGGAAAAAGAACTGGACAAAATTAAAGTCCGGCAAGGCCTCAATCGCTTCATCTGGGATTTGCGCCACGAAGGCCCGGAGCTGGTCGGCAATCTGGTCACCATGGTCATCCGCAACCCCTCACCAGGACCTAAAGCCGTTCCCGGGCGCTACCAGGTGCGCGTCAGCAGCGGCGACTGGAGTCAGACGCAGCCCCTGGAAGTTAAGGCCGATCCGCGCTGGACCGACATCACTCCGGCCGATTACGAAGCTCAACTGGATCTAGCCCTGGACATCCGCGAGATGATCAGCCAGGCGCAGCGGCGCATCAAAAACCTGCGTGCCCTGCGCGAGCAAATCGAATCAGTCGCCCAACTGGCCGGGCAAGCCGGGTACGAAGGAAAAATTCAGGAGCTCGCCAAAGAAATCAGCACACAGCTTACCGCGGTGGAAGACCAACTCATCCAAAACAAAGCCGAAGCCAGCCAGGATAATATCAATTATCCCAGGGTGTTCAGCAATCACATCGGCCGCCTCTACGGCGTTGTGGCCGGCGATGATCACCGCCCCAGCGGCGGCGCCCTGGAACGGTATGAGGACTTGAAGAAAGAATACGCCGATATTGTTCAAGACTATGAAAAGGTAGTGGATAATGAACTGCCCCGCTTCAACCGACTACTGGAACAGGAGCGCGTGGGACGGCTGATCACACCGGAAAAGATAGATAAGGATTGAAGGTTACCAGCCATTTAATCCTTTTTACCCGCCGTAGTCCCTTCTGCGAAGGAGCGGGGCGAAAGCGGAAATCCTTTTTACCTCAACCTGAAATCATGAAAAAACACCTGCCACTTTTTCTATTACTGCTCTCCTTGTTCTGGTCCTGCCAGACGGAGCCGCCGCAGCGATTCGAGCTGCTCATCAAGAACGCCGTCATTTACGACGGCACCGGCGAAGCGCCCATAGAAGGCGCCGTCGGCATCAACGCCGATACGATTGCGGCGGTCGGCGAACTGCCCGATGCACAGGGCGAAACCGAGATCGACGCCCAAGGTATGGCTGTCAGCCCCGGTTTCATCAACATGCTGAGCTGGGCGACCGTCAGTCTGCTGGAAGACGGCCGGGGAATGAGCGACCTGCTGCAGGGCGTCACCCTGGAAGTGATGGGCGAAGGGTGGTCGATGGGACCACTCAATGAGGAGATGCGACAGGAACAACTGGAATCCCAGGGAGATATCAAATACGACATTCCCTGGACCACTCTCGGCGAATACCTCCGGCACCTGGAAGAAAAGGGCGTTTCGCCGAACGTCGCCTCCTTCGTCGGCGCCACTACCCTACGCATTTACGAGATGGGCTATGAGGATCGGCCACCGTCTTCCGATGAAATGGAACGTATGAAAGCACTGGCCCGCACCGCCATGGAAGAAGGGGCGCTGGGCATCGGCTCGTCCCTGATCTACGCTCCGGCCTTCTACGCCGATACCGAAGAACTCATCGAGCTGTGTAAAGTGGCCGCCGAATACGAGGGCATGTACATCACCCACATGCGCAGCGAGGGCAACCGCCTGCTGGAAGCCATCG
>CAZWDL010000153.1:0-14066 GCA_964632995.1 uncultured Saprospiraceae bacterium | reverse complement strand
TAGCGCACGATGTCCCAGGTGATGAGAAAATAGGAGCAGAAGTCCTGCTCGCGGATGACGCGCAGCTCCCGCCCGACGCGCTCGCGGGCGGGGCGGTGCTGCTCGCCGTAGCGCTGTATGCAGCCGTTGATGGCCAGCTTTTCCAGCAGCTGGAAGTCACCTTCCTTAGAGCCGGTGAAATTTCGCCGGTTGTTCTGCAGCCCGCGGGGCAGCTCGATCGAGCAGCTGTCGATGACGCACTGGGTGTTCTGTAGCAGTTCCGGATATTGGCGGTAGAAGGAGGCTAGCGTATCGGGCGGCATCAGGCGCTCGTTTTTCTTTGCCCGGCGGTAGCGCTGCGGCTCGTCATTGAGCTTGGTCCACACGATATTGTAATCGATGGCCCGCAGCAGGCAGTGGATGGTATAGCCTTCGTCATCGGCGAAGGTTGCCGGGCTGAGCACGACGAGCTTTTGCTGATGCCGGCGCAGCTCGTGGTTGAACAGACGCGCTACATGCGCGGGCCGGATGCCCAGCAGCTCGTTGTCGCGAAACTGCCCGATGGGTTTAAACAGGCGCGGGTAGATGATCCAGGCGTGCCGCATCGGCGGCGCCGCGGCCGGCAGGGGGCGTTTTTCGAGCGAGCAGCGGCTCAGTAGCTCGTTGAGCTCCCGGAATCCTTCGGCGTTGCGCGCCAGCCCGACATAGAGCTGCCGCCCCTCCGCGTCGCGGAAGTCGATACCTACGATGGGCCTGATGCCTGCCTTCCGGCAGCGTACGATGAATTCGCCGGCGCAGCTCGTGTTGTTGATATCGGTCAGCGCCAGGGCTTTAATACCCCAGTGGGCTGCGCGTTCAACGAGCTCCTGCGGCGAGAGCGTTCCGTAGCGAAGGCTGTAATATGTGTGGCAGTTTAGGTGCACGTATCCGGGCGTTGTCCGTTTTAGTACCGGCAGAGAGGAGTTTAGAAGTTTAGCGCCCCGGCCACTTCGTGGCGAGGCTGTTTAGAAGTTTAGGGGCCTTGCGGCGGTTGGCCCTGATTTGTCCGGCGGTTCCCTGTCTTCCTATCGATACCCCACATGTTCCGGAGGTTGAAACAGAGCGCCAATTACTGAATACTGTTGAAGCCGCGTAGCGGCGATATGCTATAGCCCAGAGCGTCAGCTCTGGGTATTCTTAAGAGATCGATTGTACGTATAAGCCGCGTAGCGGCGGCATAACTTACTTTCCTATGTCGCCGCTATGCGGCTTATACATAATCACATACGATACGGAAACCTAGTACACTGTGTATTAAGTTAATTAGCATTTTGAAGAGGGGGTTTTTTCCTCAATCGAGGCGCTGCGGAGCCTCGTAGCCTAAGCTACGAAGGCGAGCACGGAACGAAGAGTGAGGGAAAAAGAGCCCTTCAAAATGTTGAAAAATTTAGTACACAGTGTACTAGGGCTGACGCCCTAGGCTAAGGTACGTCGCCGCTACGCGGCTTTGCTAAGCCAGGCATCTTTTGAGTCACTTCTTCATCGGCTGTAAAAGATGTGGGGTATCTTTAGGCCCTGACTTCGCCTGGCCAAGCTCTAAACTTCTAAACCAGCGAAGCCCGGAGGGCTCGCCCTGTGGAATTCGCGAAGCGATTATTCCACAGGGCGAGCGCCTAAACTTCTAAACTCTATTTAGTGTACTATCTCTCTCCCTGAAGCGCGGTCGCTCTCACCACCGCCTTTTTCCCAAACCGCTTCCGCAGCCGGTCCATCGCCGCCAGCAGGCGCTCATCCTCCTGCGTATCCTCGAAGAGGCTGAGTTGCGGCCGGCCCTGCACCAGGTCGCTTAAGCGCACGCCGACCAGGCGCAGCAGCTGTCGGCGCTGATAGAGCTGCTCGAAGAGCTCGTGTGCGTGCTGGATGAGCGTGCGGTCGCCGGCCGTGTAGGGGATGCGGCGCTGTTTGGTGAAGGTATTGAAATCGGTGTAGCGGATTTTGACGCTGATGCAGGCCGTCAGGCGTTGCTTTTGGCGCAGCTCGAAAGCCAGGTTGCTGACCATGGTGCTTAGCTGATCGCGCAGGAATTGCGTGTCGATGGTGTCAGTCTGGAAGGTACGTTCGGTGGAGACCGATTTCTGATCGTGGTAGGGCACTACCGGGCTTTCATCGATGGCGTTGGCTTTTTTCCACAGGCCGATGCCGGGCTTGCCGAACTCCCGCTGCAGGAGTTCGGGGGGAACCTGGCGCAGGGTATGTACCGTACGTACCCCCATGAAGCTCAGCTTTTTGTAGGTGGCTTTACCGACGGCCGGCAGTTTGCGGATGGATAGCGGCGCGATGAAGTCGCGCTCGGCGCCGGCCTCCACCAGCTTTTCGCCGTTGGGTTTGGCCTCGCCGGCGCCGACCTTCGAGACCAGCTTATTGACCGACAGTCCGATCGACAGGGGCAGGCCCGTTTCGCGCAGGATGCGGTCGCGCAGTTCCGTCGACCAGCGCCAGCAGCCGAAGTAGCGATCCATGCCGCTGAGGTCGAGATAAAATTCATCGATGGACGCCTTTTCAAAGAGGGGCGCTTCCTCGCGGATTACTTCGGTGATGAGCTGCGACTGCCGGGAGTAGGCCTCCAGGTCGCCCCGCAGCACGACGGCGTCGGGGCACAGGCGCAGCGCCATCTTGATGGGCATGGCCGAGTGAACGCCGTAGGCGCGGGCCTCGTAGCTGCAGGAAGCGACGACGCCGCGGCCCGACGATCCGCCGATGATCAATGGTTTGCCTTGGAGTTGGCTGTTGCGTAAGCACTCGACCGACACGAAGAACGCGTCGAGGTCCAGGTGAAGGATGGCTCGTTCAAACATGGTATTTAAGTTTTGCTCACAGTATGATGGTGCGTGGGGTAGCGATAGTTGAATGTGGTCAGGTCAGGACTGTTTGATACTTTTAAACTTTGGACGTCAGATGCCAGATGTCTGACGTCCAAAGTCCAAGATACTTCTACTGTTCTAAATTCTTCGGTTCCTCTGTCCTCCGGTTCCCTATGATCAAGGGACGAAATAGAACCGCAGAACAGATGAACGGAGGAACCGCAGAATGCAGAAGTGGGGCAACCGTTCAACCCGATCACATTCAGTGGTTTTTCAGGAGAAGGGGAGTGTTTTGAATTAATTTGTTTCAAATAACGAGAAATGCGCGCTTTTGTACAAATTTTTGTTTTATTATTTTTCCACAATTTGTTAGAAGGTGTGAAAAAGAGGCCGTGTAACGGCTATAGGTAGGTTGAGCTACAGGTTGGAAAAAGGATCAGGACTGCAGCGTGGCCCGGTGTGCGTTGATCACCTCAGCAAGGTCACATCCTGATACAGCGTTCCTTCCCTTATTTTTCCTTCCGAGTCCATCCACTTATAGCTGATGGCGGCGACGTACACGCCGGTTTGGGCAGGCTGGTCGCGGTAGTTGCCGTCCCACATATTGGCGGGGTCTTTGCTTTCGGAAATTATGGCGCCGTAGCGGCTGTAGATGGTGCAGGTCAGTTCCAGCAGGTTACAGTCGCTGAAAAAGGTCAGCCGGTCGTTGATGCCGTCGCGGTTGGGGCTGAAGGCGCCGGGCAGGAAGACCGGGCACTCCGCGCAGGCGATCCGCTCGACGCGAAACTCGTAGGTGACCGGCGTGACGCAGTCGCCGTTGCCGGCGCGATAGATTCCGGGCAGTGTAAGCTCCCGCCGGCTGCCGGCATAGCTGTCGTCCCAGCTGAAAATAGGGGAGGGGAGGGTGACGGTCCAGGTTTCTCCGCAGGTGAGCGTCGTATCCCGTCGGATCAGGTTGCCTTCCGGTCCTGGGCTGCAGGTTTCCCGGAACGTCGCATCAAAAGGCTCGACGATCAGATCGCCTACATTCAGTCGCTGCAGGGTGGTGGGGGATATATCGAGGTTCAGGTCAGAGAAATTCAGAACGACATCGTTCGCTTTGCTGGTCTGTACGTTTTCCCAGGAGAAGCAATCACTTGTCGGGTTATCCGGGGTGAACTGCATCAGGAAGGTCCCCGCGTTTTCCGACTGGCTGTTGAATAGGTCTTCATTGCCGGCGATCACTATAGTGTTGTTTTCTCCAATGGATTGATATACTGAGCTGCTTCGGAAGTAGCGCTCGAAGACTAGCTGTTGCTCCTGCAGCATATCGCCCCGGGGCGATACGGCCAGTCGGCGCAGTCGGTTGCCTTCCGCTTCCGGGGCGATATAGCTCAGCAGCAGTCGGCCGTCCGGGTGCAGGCTGAGATCCGGGGCGGCATCGGTGGCGGGAAATTGTTTCGTTTGCCAAAGCAGTTCCCCGTCCTGGTTGATCTGGTAAAGAAAGCTATGATCGTCCTTGTGAAGGGCGAAGACATACCCGCCGGGCGTCTCCACGGGGCCGGCCGCGTGTCGCCAGACCGCCTCGGTTTGCAGGCGTTTAGTCCATTGTGGGGCGCCCTCCCGGTCGAACTTCAACAGGTAGGAACCGGAGCGGCACATAAATCCGCCGTCCCGGGTAAGTATCGCCTCGCCGTTTGAGTCGAAGGGTCTGAGCTTTTTCCCCCACTGGAAGTCCAGCCGCTCGTCAAAAACGGCCAGGAAGCCTTCTCTCGGGGTAGTCCACCCTTTCAGCAGGCCGTAGGCCATCAGCCGGCCGTTTTTCAGGTCCAGCGAAAAAGCGAAGTGGTCCACCGTTTCCGGCTCGAGGAAGAGAAAGCGCCGGATTTTGCCCTCACCGTCCAGTTTCAGCATAAAGATGAGCTCGTCGGCTCCGACAAAAGCGCTGCCGTACAGAAAGACCTCTTCCCGGGCGTTGATGAAGAAATCTTTGAGTTCCAGGTATTCTTCTCTCCGCCCGTAACTGTTTGACCATTTGACCTGCCCGCAGTTGTCCATCCGGGTGAGGTAAATCCTGCCGTCGCGCCCGGTGAGTTGTGCTTCCAGGGAAGAATCGCCGATCAGGATGTCACCTTCGGGAAAGCGGGCGATCTTTTGGTGGACATACCTGCCGGCCTCCTCCTGCACTTTGAAATATTGCTGGGAAGATACCGGGGGTATCCACATCATCATGCAAAAAGCCCACAATCCGGCGATATACTGTATATTCATTCCCGCTTATTTACAAGTAGATTGTAATTCAAATTAAAGAGACGGTTTTAAAAAGAACTGTTCTTATTCAAAATTAATATTTTGCGGCGTGAAAAAAGTATAGAGAATTTGAGAGGATGATGAAGATGACGCTTGTTAAAAATGGGTTCTGGTTGTTATTCGTTGCGGTATTGTTCGGTCAATGCCGGGATAGACAGGAGGCGGGGGAGCTCATTTACCAAAATTATTGCGGGAGTTGCCACCTTGCGCCGGCCCCCGCGGGCTTGTCTAAGTACATGTGGGGGGCAAAAGTGCTGCCCGAAATGGGGGCGCGTTTAGGTGTTCAGACAGAGGGATATGATCCGCTGAGTAATATGCCTGCGGCCGACAGGCAACTGATCAGCCGGCAGAACTTTTATCCTCAGGAGCCGCTCATCGCTCCGGAGGAATGGAATAAATTGCACGAATTCGTAGTGGCGCAAGCACCCGCGAAGCTTCCTCAAAACCCACCGCTGCAACTAACGGAAGAACTGCCCCTGTTTGATGTTCACCCCGTATCACTGGATGAGCGGAAGGGAGCACTGACCACGTTCATTTCCTCTCAGGATTCCTTACAACAATTTTTGGTCGGCAACGGATTCGGCGAACTGCTGACCTGGCGGGAAGGAGCGGAAGCCCGGATTTTGCAAAAAACCAAGACCCCCGTCGTATCTCACCAATACGCAGGCGATCAGGCCTTTCTACTAGAAGCCGGTGACATACGGCCGACGGAGCGCCGTTCCGGAAAGTTTTACGTGATGGAAGACGGGAAAAAGCAACTGATCCTCGATAAACTGCACCGCCCGGTATACACCCTTATCGACGATTTAAACGAAGATCAACGCGACGAAATCCTCCTCTGTGAATTCGGATACTACACCGGTCAGCTCTCTTTGCTGGCGGCAAGTGAAAGTGGAGGCTACGAAAGAACTAATGTACTCCCCGTACCCGGCATTATGCGGGTCATCGCGGAAGATATGGACCGGGACGGGCGAAAAGACCTGGTGCTGATGGCGTCGCAGGGCGACGAGGGGGTAGATATCCTGTATCAGGAAGACAACCTGCAGTTCCGTCGCGAGCGGGTGCTGCGCTTCGATCCGCTCTACGGTTCCAGTTGGTTCGAACTGATCGACTACGACGGCGACGGCGATAAGGACCTCATCACGGTCAACGGCGATAATGCCGATTATTCCATCACGCTTAAACCTTATCACGGTCTGCGTATCTTTATCAATAACGGCAACGATCAGTTTTCCGAACAAATGTTTTACCCCATCCACGGGGCGACCCGGGTAGTGGCGCGTGATTTCGATCAGGATGGCGATATCGATTTGGCAGTCACCTGCTTTTTCCCTGACTTTGAAAAGCAGCCGGAAGCTTCTTTCGTCTTCCTGGAAAATCTGGAGCCGGAACAATACACCTTTAAACCCCGCACCTTTCCAGGATCGGCCGACGGAAGATGGCTGATCATGGAAGCCGACGATTACGATGCCGACGGCGACGAGGATTTGATCCTGGGCTCCTTTACCTTCCCGATGACCCCGGTTCCGCAAAAATTGCTGAGCCGGTGGGAAGAGGGCAATACGGATATCGTCCTGCTGGAGAATCAGCTTCGGTAGTAATGCTATTCTATAGAATATTTCATCATTAATTTTCAATTCAATATGAACATTAACAAATCACTTCAACTCCTCTCCGCCTTGCTTTTTTTTAGTCTGGTTTCGTGCAATAATACCGGTCAGGACACTACCGGTTCCGAAGAAACGGCAACAACAGCCGTTACGGAAACCCAGACAGATCAATTCGGCGGATTAGCCCTGTACACCTTACGGGACGCCATGAGCGAAGACCCGAAAGGCGTACTGAAACAAGTAGCTGATATCGGATACCAATATATCGAAGCCGCCGGCTACCGGGATGGAAAGTTCTACGGCATGGAGCCGGCCGAGTTTAAAAGTTATCTCGATGAAATCGGGTTGACGCCGCTCAGCTCACACCACGGCGACGTCACCCTGGACAATGCCGACGAGATGATCGCCGCCGCCAAAGCCGCCGGGTTCACCTACTTTGTGATTCCGATTCCCCCCATGGGGCATTTTAAAGTGGATCCCGGAACGGGGGCAATGACGATGAGTGAAGATTTGGAAACGGTAACGGATATCATCAATACTATCGGCAAAAAATGTGCGGCCGCCGGATTGAAATGCCTTTACCACAACCACGATTTTGAGTTTATGGAAAATGCCAACGGCATCGTGCCTATGGATTATTTCCTGGAAAATACCGATCCTGAGCAAGTTAATTTTCAGATGGACTTATACTGGGTGACTAAGGCGGGCGCCGATCCGGTGGCTTACTTTGAGAAAGCCCCCGGGCGCTTTAAGATCTGGCATGTCAAAGACATGGACGAGCAGGGGCGCTTTGCACCCGTAGGTACGGGCAGCATCGATTTTTCCAGAATTTTGGCGCAAAAAGAACTGTCCGGAATGGAATATTACTTTGTAGAGCAAGACCGGACTTTTGACCAAACGCCGATGGAAGCGGTGGCCATCAGCCATCAGGCATTGGGTGAGATCGGGTTTAAATAACGAGCTCATTTAGTTTGTTTCGAAAAAGACAAGGGGGCCGGGAGAACAACAAAACCTGGCTTTCTTCCGGTCCCCTGATCCCATAACTCCTGCAACTACATGCGGCCTCATTCCAGTTTTTTCCAACCCAAGGAAGCGAATAAGGTACTTAAAACGATATATTAATACAGGGAACGGTGACAGGTGATTCCTGAGTGGGATCTTATAGTATCTTTACCATGCAGATATTGACAGAATTAGGCAATTAAGAATTTTTTCCTGCATAATTTTATGAATCAAAATAAAAAGATGTAATTTTCCGCCGGCAAATCGCAAAATTTTGTTCCCCTTGTCGTGGAAGTCAGTCCGGTTTGCGTCTAAAAATGAAAATTTCCCGGCAACTCTAATCAAGCATAGAACTAGTTCGCCTTATCAAGGCGTAATGAAAAACTAAAGGATCACCGACGTGAAAAAAGCGGGATAAACGCAAAAAGATTGAAAAGTGGCAGGTGATATCATTAGTAATTGTATTCCTGGTCTTGGTTTTCACCTTCTACAGACTGTCCTCACTCAAAAGCAGGTTCTCAGCAATTGATATTCGGTTGTTGAGATACTCAAGGAATCCCAGAGCAAAACAGCTATGCTGCTGTATAATGTTACGGCAGCCAAATACTCAACTTGGCATGAAAGAGCACCTAAGCTTTCCATCAGGAAGGAAGCATTGATATACGGCTCATACTTTGGGCATTAAACGTATTAGCTTTGCTTCTGTAGCGCCGGACCGGCTCGCGCCGCAAACCGGCCGGAAATAGCCGTGCTTTTTAAACATGCTCAAATATGGTCTTTGTCATTCACAAACAAAAACAGCTACATTTATGAAGCTAAAACCACTCACTAGTCTAAATCGCCATATTTCTAAATGGTGTATGCTACTGTTTTTCGCCGTCTTGGCGACGAGCAGTGCTTATGCGCAGCGGCAGATCTCCGGTACAGTCACCGATGGGGTGACAGGAGAACCACTTATTGGCGCTTCCGTTCTTATTCAGGGAACCAGTACTGGAAGTATTACCGATGTAGACGGTTCTTTTACCGTTGAGGCAAGCGACGGGGACGTACTTGTCGTTTCCTATACGGGTTACAATCCCCAGGAGTTGACCGTTCAGTCGGGCGTCAGCACCTACAACGTAGAACTGGAGGCCGGCCTGGTCATCGACGAGGTGGTCGTTACCGGTTATACGGCTCAGCAGAAAAAGGACCTCACCGGCGCCGTTTCGACCGTAGGCACCGAGGAACTGCTCAAGATTCCAGCCAGTAACCCGACCAGTCAGCTGCAAGGCCGGGTGTCGGGCGTTACGGTCAGCGGTGACGGACGCCCCGGACAGCCCGCCAAGGTGCGTATCCGCGGATTTACCTCCCTGTCCGGCGCCAACGACCCGCTCTACATCGTCGACGGCGTGCCCACTCAGGATATTTCCACGCTGAATCCCAACGACATCGAAAGTATGACCGTCCTGAAGGACGCCGGCGCCGCCTCCATCTACGGATCGCGTGCGGCAAACGGGGTTATCGTGGTAACGACCAAGCGCGGCCAGCGCGCCGGCGTGCGAGTCAACTACGACATGTACGTCGGGGTGCAGGATCCGGGCCCCGGCCCTGACAACCTGCTCAACGCGCAGGAGTACGCCGATCTGCAGTGGCTGGTGTACCGCAACGACGGTACGGATGAGATCCACCCCGTCTACGGTCCTTCTCCGGCAGCAGGAGGCGCAAGCCCCACCCTACCGCCCTGGGCTGCCGATACGAAGTGGTGGGACGTCATTACGCGGGACGCGATGATCATGAACCATGACCTCTCGCTTTCCGGCGGTAATGAAAACGCCACGTTCTACGCCGGCATCAACTACTTCAACCAGGAAGGGATCATCATCGAGAACTTCCTCGAGCGCTATTCCGCGCGTCTGAACTCCGAATTCACGATCGCCAACGGCCGCGTCAAGATCGGTGAAAACTTCACCGTTACTGGTCGCAGCGGCAACGGCGTGGAAGGTGTAGGACAAGAGGGCAGCCCCGTTTCGCGTGTCTTTATGTCCCAGCCGATCATTCCGCATATCATCACGCAGGAGATCGAGGGGACTTCCCGTACCTTTGTACCGGGCGAATTCGGCGGAACGGGCATTGCACCCCGTCTGGGGAACACGCCCAATATCTTCGCCGACTTGAAGCGCAACACCGATGACCGGCAGCGGGATATCCGGGCGCTCGGTTCAATTTATGCTGACGTTGAAATCCTGGAAGGCCTGAACTTCCGTTCCACCTTCGGCGGCACCTACCAGAGCGGTTACAACACCAACTGGACCGGTTCTACCTATGAGCGAGCGGAAAATATTGCTACGCCTTCTTACAACGAGAACAGCTATACAAACAGCGACTGGGTATGGACCAATACCCTGACCTTCGATCGCGATTTCGGTTCCCACAGCATTCTGGCTGTAGGTGGCTACGAAGCGGTCAAGTACGGTATCAGCCGGAGCGTATCGGCTACCCGGGCCGGCTACTTCTCCGACGCCTTTAACTTCCGTACCGTCAGCAACGGCGCCCAGATTCTCGGCGCCGATTCCGGATTCGGTACGCCGACCAGCCTGGTGTCCTACTTCCTGCGGGCCGACTACTCGTTCGACAATACCTATTACCTCAGTGCGACCATCCGCCGCGACGGTTCCTCCCGCTTCGGTCCAGATGTGCGCTACGGTACCTTCCCCTCGGTTTCCGCCGCCTTGCGCGTCAGTGAGTTTATCGGGGTGTCCGACTTCCTTTCCGACCTGAAGATCCGGGGTGGCTACGGCACCATGGGTAACCAGTTGCCCGTAAGCCCGTCCAACCAGTTCTCCCTCTTCGGAGGCGGTACGGGCGACTCTTTCTACGACCTGGGTGGTACGGGTACCTCCTCACTGCAGGGCTTCCGCCCGACACGGATCGGCAACGTCGATACGCAGTGGGAGACGCAGATTACCACGAACATCGGTTTTGACGCCTCCCTGTTCAACAGCGCGCTGCAGGTTTCTTTCGATTGGTACAACAAGAAGTCGCAGGACCTGCTTGTCGTCGTTCCCTTGCCGGGTGTATACGGCGCGGCTGCCGCGCCCTCGCTTAACGTAGGTGATATGAGAAACTCGGGCATCGACCTGCAACTGGATTACCGGACCAGAATTACCAATGACCTGTCCTTTAATACGACTTTCACGTTTACAACCTACAAAAACGAGATCCTGAAATACGCGGAGAATATTGACTTTTTCTTCTCCTCTATTCCCGATACTAGAATCGGCGCATTTAGCCGCAATGAGGTTGGCCGCTCCCTTGGAGAATTCTATGGCTTCAATGTGATCGGACTCTTCCAAAGCCAGTCGGAAGTGGATGGCGCCCCCGCACAAGACGGCGCCGAGCCCGGTTTCTTCCGCTACGAGAATATCGACGGCGATGACGCTATCACGCCCGAAGACCGGACCTACATCGGCAATCCGAACCCCGATTTCACCTATGGGCTGAATCTGGGCTTTGACTACAAAGGCTTCGACCTGTCAGCCTTTTTCACCGGATCGCAGGGCAACGAAATCTTCAACTACAACCGCTGGTGGATCGATTTCTGGCCTTCTTTCCAGAACATGAAGAGCAGCGACCTGTTATACAACAGCTGGACGCCGGAGCGCACCGACGCGACGACGCCGAAGGCTTCCAACAAGTCGAACTTCTCGAACAACACCCAATCGGTCAGCTACTATGTAGAAGACGGTTCCTTCTTCCGCCTGCGTACGCTGCAGCTGGGTTACTCCCTGCCGGCGAACGTAGTCAACAATGCCGGCTTCTCGAGAGCCAGAATCTACCTGCAGGGAACCAACCTGTTCACCATCACGGATTATTCCGGACTCGATCCCGACCTTAACACTGGCGCTGATTCCGCTTTCGGTGTCGACCTGGGTAACTATCCGCTCGTGAAGCAGTTCCTGGTAGGGATCAACCTCGGATTTTAATTGATTAACATCAAAATAGATAGATAGTAATGAGACAATTCAATATCAAGATCATTTTTTTATGCCTCGCCCTGGTGGCCATGAACTCCTGTAAGGAGGAGTTTCTGGAAATCACCCCCAGAGGCGCGCTCGATGCTCAGGTGTTGGCGACCGCCGACGGGGTGAACTCCCTGTTGATCGGCGCCTATGCCATGCTCGACGGAACATCCAGCAACGGCTTCGGCTGGGAGGCGGCCAACTCGAACTGGGTATACGGTAGTATCCGCGGTATGGTCGCTAACAAGGGAACGGATGCCGGCGACCAGCCGGATATCAACCCGCTGCAGACCTTTACCGAGGCTTCCACCAATCCGTACCTGGATATTAAGTGGCGGTCCTGCTACGAAGGGATTTCACGTTGTAACGAAGCCCTCCGCGTACTGGCCGTCGCCGAAGAAAACGGAACGGTTTCCGCTGACGAAGCAGACTCCTTCCGCCGCCAGGCCAGAACACTCCGCGGCTTCTACCATCTCGAAGCCTGGAGAATATACGGCCAGATTCCTTACGTGGACGAAAATACCGACCTGACGCAAGTGACCAATCAGGAGGATGCGCGTGGACCCATCATCGCCGACCTGGAAGCCGGCACCACCTTGCCCAATGACATGGGACAGGTCGGGCGCTTCAACGGCACCGTCGCCAAGTTCCTGGTCGCCAAGGCTGAAATGCAGATGAACCAAAACTGGTCCAAGGCCGCCGGCCTCCTGCAGGATGTCATCGATAACGGCACTAAGCCCGACGGCTCCGAGATCGGACTGGATCCGTTGTACGGCCAGGTTTTCAATGCGGCTAACCGCAATGGCCCGGAGGCTATTTACACAGTTCAGTACTCGGTAAATGACGGCTCCGGCGGCTGGAACGCCGGCTGGGGTGAGGTGCTCAACTTCCCCTATAAGAGCGGCGCCTCTCCGGGCGGATGCTGCGGCTTCTTTCAGCCCAGCTTCGACTACGTGAACTCTTTCCGTACCGAGAACGGCCTGCCCTTGCTGGATAACTCCTACAACGACGATCCGGTGAAGAACGACCAGGGCCTGACCCCGGACGACGCCTTCACCCCGGACGAAGGGCCCCTGGATCCCCGCCTCGACTGGTCGGTTGGCCGCCGCGGTATTCCCTATCTCGATTGGGGACCGCACACCGGTTCCGACTGGGTTCGCGATCAGTCTTATGCCGGCCCCTACAGCCCGAAAAAACAGGTGTACGAGCAGGCTCAGGAAGGCAGCCTTACCGAAGTAGGTAACTGGACTTCCGGCTACACGGCCAACGGCTACCGCCTGATTCGCTTTGCCGACGCCGTGCTGCTGCTGGCCGAGTGCCAGATCGAAAGCAATCAGCTCGACGCCGCCCGTCAGAACATCAACCTGATCCGGGCCCGCGCCGCTAACCCTGACGGTTTCGTCAAGGATGAAACCGGCAAGGACGCAGCTAACTACCAGATTGCCGAGTATCCCGCCGGAGGCTTTCCCTTCGATTCGCAGGCAAATGCTCGCACTGCCCTGCAGATGGAGCGCAAACTGGAGCTGGGCATGGAAGGCCACCGCTACTTCGACATGCAGCGCTGGGAAAAAGCCGGCGCTATCGATGCAGTTGACGAACTGAACCGCATCCTGGAGCACGAGCGGCCACTGCTGCCTTCACTCTACGGCTCTGCTTCTATCGAACCGGTAGACCTGCTCTTCCCGGTTCCGCAGCAGCAGATCGACCTCATGGACGGTCGCCTGGTGCAGAACCGTTAATCGCCGCTTAAAAGACATTTGACTTTTAAATGTCTTAAATACAGGGCTGTTCCTTGCGGGGGACAGCCCTGTTTTGTTAATTTGCAGGCCCACTCCGGTCCTCCCCAAAGGGGGGGAGGTTTACCCACATCTTTGGTTGGGTCTGCGGTTCTGCGGTTTATCGGTTCATCTGTTCTGCAGTTCTAAACCGCTATAGGTAGGTTTTACGGTTTTAGCACTTACGAAACCGAAGAACAGTAGAACAGAGGAATATCGAACCGAAGAAGTAACCAAAATCCGACTTGTGGGTAAACCTCACCCCAAAGGGAAGAGGGTAAGGCGCCGGTTTGCCGGAAGATCGTTTGAATAGGATTTAGAGAAATTTTTAAAGTAAAGACTATCTAAAGTTTAGGGTTTTATTGACAGGGTGACCTGAAGACAGTAAATGTTTAGTGTGAGACTGTACCTCTTGAGAAGAGTTTAGAAGTTTAGTCGCCACGGCCCTTCAGGCGTGGCTGGTTTAGGAGTTTAGAAGATCTGAAAACGAAATTCCCGGTTTCAGATCTGTTAAACTCCTAAACAGCAAGCCCGACCGGACGGTCCGTAGGAAGGGCGAAGCGCTAAACTTCT
>CAZWDL010000152.1:0-14904 GCA_964632995.1 uncultured Saprospiraceae bacterium | reverse complement strand
GCCGGCGGAAGTAGCGATCGTCCTCGGTGGGCGGCACGCGGTCGAGCGGCAGCAACTGCCAGGGGCGGAAGGTAGCGGTGCGCAGTCCCAGCGGCCGGTAGAAATACTTGTCGACGTAGGCATCCAGTGAATAGCCACTCTGTCGTTTCACGATATCGGCGATCATGTAGAAGCCCAGATCACTGTACTTGTAGCCTCGGGTAGGGCGCAGCTTCGAGCGCCGGATCTGGGCGTAGATCGTATCCACGAAATCGCTACGCAGATACAGCTGCTCCGTTACCGGCACGGCGTATTCACCGTTGGCCTGCCGTTGGTAAAAGGAAGAAGAAGGGCGCGGGTTGCGGCGGCTTCCGCTCAGCGTTTGTTTATAAAAGGGGATCCAGCCGATGAGGCCGGCGTGATGGGCCATCACGTCGCGCAGGATGAGCCCGGCCTTATTGCTACCGGACAACTCCGGCAGATATTGTCCGATAGGAGCATCCAGCTCGAGTTGGCCTTTTTCCACCAGGTGCATCACCGCCAGTGTTGAAGCCAGTATTTTGGTCAGGGAGGCCACATCGTAGGCGTCGTCCACCCGGACAGGTTGTTTCTTTTGATAAGTGTGATATCCGAAGGCTTTTTCGTAGACGACCTGTCCGTCTTTAGCCACCAGCACCACGCAGCCGGGGGTAGCCTTCAACTCAATAGCCCGCTGGGCCAGTTCTTCAATACGCCGAAGGGTGTCGTTACTCAGGTCGACCTCCTCCGGCATGGTAAAACCCAGGCGGAAGGTGGGCTGGGTGGTGATACCGGTGTTGAAGGAGCTGCGCAAGGAGGCGGTCACCGGAAGGCGGCCACGTAAGGGAAACACGCCGAACAGCGATTGGGCAGCCAGGTCCTGCGTCATTGGATCCTCATCGTAAGCTTCCAGCACCCATTCGACATCGTCGAAGTAGCGCAGGGCATAGGGCGAGCCAAAGACGGTGAGCACCACCTTGGTCCGCCGGCTGAGCTCGTAGATCAGGTCCCGGGTGCTTTCCGTAATACCAAATTCACGGCTGGCGTAGCTGCTCATATTGTGCAGACTGACCAGCACGGCATCATATTCGGCCAGCCGGTCGACCACGCGCCTTTGCTGGCTGGCGCTCAGCGATTTTCCGTTCTGCAGGTGCAGGAAGCGGGCGTAGGAATCGAGCCGATCCTGGAACGGCGTCTTCTTTTTGGCGCCGATGCTGAGCGAGGCAAGTTTAAGGGTATCGAGCTCGCCGAAAGGAATCAGCCCCTTCTCGTTGCGCACCAGCGTAAGCGCTTCTTTTATCAGTTGTCGTTTTAGGCTTTTAGCGGAAGCCGTATTCAAATCCGCCCGCACGTTTCCCACCGGCAGCGGCCGGTATTGCTGTAAGCCGAGCCGGTATTTGGATCTGAGGACTTTACGGACGCTCAGGTCCAGCTCCCGCTGATCCAACAGCACTGCTTCCAGGTATTTTTGGATTTCGGCCATGGCCGCTTCCATATCTTCCGGCACCAGGAGAACATCGTTGCCGGCCAGCAGGGCTTCCGCCTCCACCTGCCCGGGTTCGAAGTGCTTGGTGACGCCTTTCATCTCCAGGCCGTCGGTAAAGACAAGGCCTTTAAAGCCCATCCTCGTTTTGAGCAGGTTATCGATGCTGTTCGCCGAGAGGCTGGTCGGCCGGTTAGGGCGGGCATCGAGGGTAGGCACGCTGAGGTGGGCCATCATCATGCTGCCGATGCCGTAATCGGCCAGCGCCCGGAAGGGATACAATTCGAGACTATCCAGGCGGGCCTGATCGAAAGGGATCACCGGCAGGTCGAGATGCGAATCCACATCGGTGTCGCCGTGGCCGGGAAAGTGTTTGGCGCAAGCCATCACGCCGTGATCCTGCATCCCCTTCATGTACATGTAGCTCTTGACGGTGACATTGTAGCGATCTTCACCGAAAGAACGCGTGTTGATGACGGGGTTCTCCGGATTGTTGTTGATATCCGCCACCGGAGCGAAGTTGACCGTAATGCCCGTCCGGCGCAGCTGCCGGGCGATCTCTTCGCCCATCTCGTAGATCAGCCGGTTGTTCTGTATGGCGCCCAGCATAAGTTGCCTGGGGAAGCTGATCGTGCTCTGCGGCATGCGCATGCCCAATCCCCACTCGCCGTCGATGGCGACCATCAACGGCAAGTTGGCCAGTTCCTGATAGCGATTGACCAGCTCCACCTGCTTCTCCGGCGTGCCCTGGAAAAAGCACAGCCCCCCGACGTGGTATTCTTCAATCAGGGATTCCACCGCCCGGATATGATCATCCCCCAAATCGGAATGCGCCCGGATCATAAACAACTGCCCGAGCCGCTCCTGCGGGCTCATAGCGTTGAATACGGAATCTACCCAACGGCCTTCCAGGGAATCCCGATCGCTGGTCAGGCGAAAATCATTTATTTCCTGCGCCGTTCCCTGGGTGGCCAACAGAAGAACGGTGAAAAAAGTCGCTTTGAAAATCAGTTTCGTCATCGTCTTATTACAGTTATCCTTTTCTATCCTAAATTATACGAAAAAAATTGTCGTGGGATGCTATTTTCCCGTTTCCTATTTCCAAGTTTCCACCACCTTTTTTGTAAAGCCTTAATTTTTTATTTCAAAAGCGTCGAGATGACACCTCCTTCCTCCGGTTGAAGATGTCACCTGAACTTTATCCTGATTACTTATGCTATTGATCCTTCGCTCTTTCCACCCGTCCATTCCGCTATGCGGTCTGGTCGGAGAAACCCTGTGGGATTCGCGAAGCGACTATTCCACGGGGTAAACTTTCCGACTTCCGCCTTCCGACTTCCTATCCCCTGTTTCCCCCCATTCTTTCCACCACCTCCGGATCTTTCTCAATAGCACGCCGGTGGTACTCCGCGCCCATTTCCGGCTGTCCGGCGTTATAGTAAGCGCTGCCCAGGTTGTAAAGAGCGTCGGCGCTGTCGGGCGCCAGTTCCACAGCTTCGGAGAAGTAGCGGATAGCCGCATCCGTATTGCCGGCGATGCCGTTGGCCACGCCTAGCAGGCGAAGGGTCTCGTAGTCATTAGGGCGCAATTCGTAGGCCTTGTTCAGGTATTGCAATGCCTTGCTGATGTTACCCTGCTGCTCGCCGTAGTAGCGTCCGGCGTCGCGGTAGGCGATAGCCAGATTAGTGCTGGCTTCGGTATAATCGGGATCCAGCCGTAGCGCTTGCTGATAGTATTGTATCGCCTGATCCCACTGTTCGAGGTAGTAATAGGCATTTCCAAGCAGCAGGTGGGCATTCTTGTAATTGGGATGAATCCGGGTGGCCCTTTGCAGGTGCTGTACAGCCTCCCGCAGCATGGCATCCTTCCTGTTCTCGTTCCCGGCTTTTATCGCCTGACTGATGAGCTCCCCACCGACGGCGTTCTGCAGCTTGGCGCTGTTTTCCGACACCGCTGCGTCGGTGGTAAATAAGGCGTAATTACTCTCCCAGGCTGGATTGCGCACCACGGTGCGAATGCTGTATAAGGCCAGCAGCATAAGGCCCAATCCAAAGGCAGGGAAGAGTTGCCGGAAGGTCGTGATTCGATGGGTTGGCGCGAGTTTCCGGGCCACGCGGTAGAGCAGTACACCGATGATCACGCAATAAGCGACCGATGGCATGTAAACGAAGCGCTCCGACATATGGGTACCTACGGGAAACAGTAAATTGGAAACGATAGACAAGGTGGCCAGGTAATACAAAATGCCGAAGCTAAGCGGATCTCTTCTCCTGAACTCCCACAGCGCGTAGCCCAGCAGGAGCAGGTACAGCAGCGCACTGGCCCACACCTGCCAGTCGGACCAGCTCATGACACCCACCTGCCGCGGGTAGTAATCGTGGGTCATCGACAGCGGGGCGACTAACAGCTGAACGTACTTGCCCAGCGTGTAGGTAATTGTCGCTGTCCGCTCCCCCGCTGTGAAAGGCACATAGCGATTATCTTCCACCTTGATGAACGGATTATTCATCATTTCAGCCGGCGGTTCCGACAAGCCCCAGCCCAGAATGCTTCCACGAACAATGAGGAAGAAAATGGCAACCACAAAAAAGGGTAAGGCCTGCCGGGCAATTGTTCCCCGTTTGGCCGGTGTGAAAAAATAGTACGCCAGCGGGACGACAGCAAGGAAGGTAATCGCGTTTTCTTTGGAAAACAGAGCCAGCAGAAAAACGACGGCGGCCAGCAGGCTCCAGTATTGCCTTTTTCGGTAAAAGGCCTTCAGGGAAAGGGACAGCGCCCCCAGGCTGCCGAGCAGCGCCAGGATCTCATCGCGTCCCTTGATGTTGGCCACCACCTCGGTGTGCAGGGGATGCGCAGCAAACAGCAGGGCGCCGCTCAGTGCGATAAAATACACATAGGATTCACTCTTTTTATTTTGAAAAAACTGCAGGAGAAGCCAGTACAGTACCACAGAAGTAAGGCCGTATAGCAACGCGTTGATCAGGTGGCTGACGAATGGATTCAGACCAAACAGTTCCACCTCTATGGCGAACAGCACCAGGGATAAAGGCCGGTAGCGACCACCGGCGACCAGATTGGCCTTGCCTTCTTCCTTAAAGAAACCATAAAACGTATCGTATTGTAAAATCCCCGGAATACCGCTAACCCCTTCGGAAGTGAACATATTTTCCGTGATGACGATGGCATCATCCTGTACATACCCGTGTGTCAGCGTATTGGCATACAGCAGCACCGAGAATATGAAAATCACCCAGGCATACAGCCGCCGGTTGGTAAACCAGGGCGGCGACTGAAAAGACATTGGCACTTTAGTTTTTGCCGGCTGCGTCTTCTTTCCCTCTTGTCGCCTTTTCCGTTTTGCCATAATTAAAAATGATAAAAATGTTCTTTATTACTACAAAGTACTGTAATGGAGCGAAACCTCATTTTTCCGGAGAACCGTTTTTTTATACTATAATCTCAATGTGCCTCACTGCCGGCCCCGGGACTCCGGGGAGTCCCGCGGACTCTCTCGGAGCCGACAGGCGGGTCTGTCCCTGTGTAATTCCTGTTTTCAAAGAAAATCCAACGTTGAATCGCGTGAAAATATTGATTTTAAGTGCCCGGACATAATTATTTTATGGAATTCCAGGAGACTATTTTGGGGCTAACCGAGGCGCCCATTCAAGAGTGGGGTGAAGGGGCCCCACTCTTGAATTAGAGCATAGCCGGGGTTCTGTGACTGACGAGCAACGCAGTATAGCCTCAAAAGGGGCCCTGGAAAACTTAAATTAATTGTGTTTATCCCTTTCGGGAAAATAAGCTTGGGGCAAATTAAAAATATAGGACAACCAAACGACGCCCTTGCCGTTAGGCATTCTATTGCTAATTAGATTTTGCTAATTTTGTAGCCCCTTCTTGCCGAATGACTACACCCTGTTTTTTAGCACATTGTTAGCCAACAAAATTTGAAGGTATGAAAAAACACTCACTAACGCTTTCGGCGATCCTGTTGATCATGGGATTCGCCACGGGGCAGGACAACCCTTTGCCGCCTGTCACCAAAACCTACGCCCTTACGAACGTCAACATCGTTCCCCAGCCGGGCGAAATGGTCGAACGCGGAACGGTCGTCGTTAAAGACGGGCTCATCCAGGCCGTAGGTCAGGACGTTTCTATTCCTTACGACGCCAAGGTGATCGATGCCGACTCGATGTATCTCTACGCCGGCTTTATTGATGGGCTCTCTCATACCGGTATTAAAAAGGAAGAGAACAAGGAAAACGAAAACGGCGGCCGACGCCGCGGCCGTCCCGATGTCGACGATCCCGGTAACCCACCCAACGAGCTGGCCGGCATACAGCCGCAGCGCATGAGCAGCGATATGCTCAACGCCAAAGAACGCAGCATCACGCAGATGCGCGAACTGGGCTTCACCACCGCCCATATCGTACCGGAAGACGGTATGTTGCCGGGCTACGGCGCCATCATCCTGCTGGCCGGCGACGATGCCGGACAAATGGTGCTTCGCGAAAAAGCGGCTATGTACGCCCAGCTCGACGGCGCCCGCGGCGTCTATCCGGCCACTGTCATCGCCGTCATGTCCAAGTTCCGCGAACTGTACAAACAGGCCGAACAGGCTTCGGGCTACGAAGCCCGCTATACCGAAGGCCCCGGCGGCATGGAACGCCCCGAATACGATCCGGTACTCAAGGCCTTCTATCCGGTGCTGAACGGCAGCCTGCCCATATTCTTTCGCGCCGAAGATGTCAAAACCGCCTACCGGGTCTTCGCCCTGCAGAAAGAACTGGGCTTCCCCCTGGTGCTGGGCGGACTGAAAGAAGGCTGGCACCTCCTAGATCAAATTAAGAATAGCAAAACCCCCGTTTTCCTGGCGCTGGAACTGCCGGATCCCCCTAAAGAGGAAAAGAAAAAAGAAGGAGGAGAAAGCGAAGAGGTGGAGATGAGCGAAGAGATGAAAAAACTCGAAGCCCGCCGTGCCGAAACGATGGAAAAACTGGAGTCGCAGGCCGCTACCTACAGCGAAAACGGCATCGTTTTCGGCTTTGCTTCCCTCGACGCCAAATCGAAGGATATTCGCGCCAACCTGCGGCGCATGATCGAGGCCGGGCTGAGCGAAGAAGCCGCCCTGGCCGCTTTGACGACAACCCCGGCCGATATGCTGGGCCTCAGTGGTAGCATGGGTACGGTGGAACCCGGTAAAATCGCCAACCTGGTGGTTACCGATAAACCCTACTTCGAAGAAAAGTCGAACGTCCGCTATGTCCTCGTCGACGGCCGGCTTTTCGAATATGAAAAAGGCGCCGCCAAAAAGGCCGCCGATCCTAAAGCCGTCGCCAGCGTGGCCGGTACCTGGAACTACAAAATCGATATTCCGGGACAGACCATGGGCGGCACGCTCACCCTGATCGATAACCAGGGCGTGCTCGAAGGCCGGATTTCCACTCCGCAAACCCAGCAGGAGACGGAAATTCTGGATCCGGTGATCGATGGTACCCGGGTCCGATTCGTCACCCGTTACGACGGCGGCGGCAACATGATGCGCGTGGAATGGACACTGGATGTGGAGGGCGATACCTTCGAAGGCAAAGTCTCCGTAGCCGAATTCGGCAACTTCGACGTGGAAGGAGATCGGGTGGCGCCGCCAAACCGGAACTAAGTGGGAAGCCGGAAGTGGGAATGCCGAATGCGCTTGTCATCGCCGGCGTCGCGTTAACGAACTCGAACTATCCCGAACCGGAAAAAAAAGGATTAAGACGAAAACATCATCATAAACTTCATTGCTATGCAAAAAATACTCACCACCATACTGGCGGTCCTGCTGATGACAGCAGGGCTTCAGGCGCAGGCGCCGAAAGGCGATGTGCTCATCAAAAACGGAACGGTGCTGACCGTCACCAACGGCACCATGGAAAATACCGATGTGCTGATCCGCGACGGAAAGATCGCCCGCATCGGTAAAAACCTTAATACGCCCAACGGGGTGGAGGAAATCGACGCTACCGGCATGCACGTCATGCCCGGCATCATCGACGCCCATTCGCACATCGGGATCGACGCGGTGAACGAAGCCACCAATCCGGTGACGGCGGAGGTCGCTGTCGGCGATGCGCTCGACCCACTCGACATTTCGATCTACCGCGCCCTGGCCGGCGGCGTTACTGCCTCTCACGCCATGCACGGCTCGGCCAACGCTATCGGCGGGCAGTGCGAGACCATCAAACACCGCTTCGGCACCTACAACCCGGAAGAGCTGCGCATGGAAGGTGCTCCGCGCACCATTAAGTTTGCGCTGGGCGAAAATCCAATGCGCGTACACGGGGAGGGCCGCGGCATCGTCCCCCGCACCCGAATGGGGGTGGAGCAGGTCTTCCGCCGCGCCTTCCAGGAAGGCAAAGATTACATGGAGGCCTGGGAAAAATACGAGACGCAGAAGGGCGACAACCCGAAAATGCGCGCGCCCCGCTACGACCGCCGTATGGAAACGCTGGCCGACATCCTGCGCGGCGACATCATCATCCATTGCCACAGCTACCGCGCCGATGAGATCCTGATGCTGATGAACGTACTGGAAGATTTCGGCGTCGATAAGATCGTATTTCAGCACGTCAACGAAGGCTTTAAGGTAGCCCCCGAGCTGGCCGCCTTCGGCGCCGGCGCCTCGGTCTTCGCCGACTGGTGGGCCTACAAGTTCGAAGTGTACTACTCCACCGCTTACAACGCTGCCATCCTCTCGCGCAACGGCGTGGTCACCTCCATCAACTCCGACTCCGGCGAGCTGATCCGCCACCTCTACCACGAGGCCGGCAAAACGCAGCACTACGGCGACCTTAGCGACGAGGAAGCCCTGGCCCTCATTACCATCAACCCGGCTAAACAGCTGGGCATAGAGGACCGCACCGGTTCCATCGAGGAAGGCAAAGACGGCGACATCGCCATCTTCAAGGGCCACCCGCTCTCGATTTACGCCGTTCCGCAGATGACCCTCATCGATGGCGTCAAGTACTTCGACATCAATGAGGACCCCGCGGATATGCGCCTGGATGTGGATCCGGAGGAAGCCGTACCGGCCTTCATAGAGTTCGACAAGCACGATCACGATCGCTGCATGTTCGGCGTACGCGAACAACTGTTTGGGTTTTAGTTTAGGAGTTTAGCGCTTCGCCCTTCCTACGGACCGTCCGGTCGGGCTCGCTGTTTAGGAGTTTAGAAGGTCTGAAACCGGGAATTTCGTTTTCAGATCTTCTAAACTCCTAAACCAACCGCTCCGAAGGAGCGGTGACTAAACTTCTAAACTATTAAACCGGCATTTTATAACCGTTAATCACCATTCATCATGCAACATACATTCAAATTCATTTTCCTTTTCACTCTCGCCGGGCTGTTCCACCTGAACCTATCGGCGCAGGAGGTGGCCAAGGCCGAACGAGGCGCCTACGCCCTGACCAACGCCACCTTGATCACCGTCACCAATGACACCATCGAAAACGGTTCTATCCTCATCCAGGACGGCGAGATTACCTCCATTGGTACTGACATCGAAATTCCCGCCGGCGCCGAGCAGATCAACTGCAGCGACCACTATATCTATCCCGGCATGATCGACGGCGGTACCCGGCTCGGCCTGTCGGAAGTCGGCTCCGTTTCGCTGACCCAGGATTACAATGAGATCGGCGAAATCACCCCACACATGCAGGCGCTGACGGCGGTCAACCCCAACGGCGTCGCCATTCCCGTCACGCGGGTTAATGGAGTAACCACCGTGATCTCCGCGCCCGCCGGCGGCCTGTTTCCGGGCACGGCCTCTCTGATCAACCTGCTGGGCTACACGCCCGAGCAGATGTATGCCGGCTTCAAAGGGGTAGTGCTCAACTTCCCCAGCACCGGCCGCAGTGGCTGGTGGGACCGCCGCAGCGAAGAAGAGCGGAAGAAGGAAGAAAAAAAAGCCAAGAAACGGCTTAATGATATCTGGGACGACCTGCTCCTTTACCACCGCATCGACTCGGCCGCCCAGGCCAACGGCGAAAGCGCCGAGTACAACCCCGAAATGCAGGCCCTGCTGCCCGTCGTTCGCGGAGAAGGCGCCCTGCTGCTGGAAGTGGATAAGGAGTCAGATATTAAAAACGCGATCGACTGGGTTCAGAAACGCAATATCGAGAACGTGATCTTTACCGGCGTCGCCGAAGGCTGGCGCGTGGCTGAAGAACTGGCCGAAGCCGGCATCCCGGTCGTCACGGGTCCGGTGCTCAGCACACCCACCCGCGCTTCCGACCCTTACGATGCGCCCTACGCCAACGCCGGCAAGATGCAAAAAGCCGGTGTGAAAGTAGCCATCCGCACCAACGAAGCCGAGAACGTCCGCAACCTGCCCTACAACGCGGGCTTCGCCGCCACCTACGGCATGGGCAAAGAGGAAGCCCTGCGGGCGGTCACCATCGTTCCGGCGGAAATCTTCGGTGTAGCCGACAAGCTCGGCTCGCTGGAACAGGGCAAAAGCGCCACCCTCTTCGTCGCCACCGGCGATCCCTTCGAAACGAAATCTAAAATCACACACGTTTTTATCAACGGCTGGAAAGTGCCGATCGACAGCCGGCACATTCGCCTGTATAACGAGTTTCTGGAGCGGGAACCGGGGTTGAAGAAATAGGTTCTAGGGTTCTAGTACACTGTGTATTAAGTTAGTTAGCATTTTGAAGAGGGGATTTTTTCCTCAATCGAGGCGCTGCGGAGCCTCGTAGCCTAAGCTACGAAGGCGAGCACGGAACGAAGAGTGAGGGAAAAAGAGCCCTTCAAAATGTTGAAAAATTTAGTACACAGTGTACTAGGTTGCGGCAACCGTTGAACCTTGAACCCTAGAACCTAACCCGTATTATCCTTCAATTTCCCCTTCCCAAATACTTTTCTTTCATTTAACCTTTAAAGTAGTATCTTCAACTAAGAACTTATCCTGATGTCAGATCAACCACAACAAGCTTCGTCCGATCGCAGGTTAGCAGCTATCGTTTTTACCGATATTGTCGGCTATACTTCATTGATGCAGAAAGATGAAGGCGAAGCTTTACGCACCATTGAAAGACATCGGTCCATCCTGGAAAAATATACCCGGGAATACAAGGGACGCGTGCTGCAATACTACGGGGATGGGAGCCTGAGCATCTTTCCTTCCGCTTTGGAGGCGGTGGAATGCGCACTTGACATTCAAAAAGAGCTGACTCAGGACCCCAAGGTTCCTTTACGCATAGGCATTCACCTAGGCGATATAAAGTTACAGGGGGAATCCGTATTCGGCGACGGTGTGAATATGGCTTCCAGAATAGAATCTTTGGGGGTTGCCGGATCGATCCTGATAACCGATACGATCTATTATCTCGTCAGGAATCATTCGGAAGTAAAAACGATCCCACTGGGCAATTTCCGGCTTAAAAACGTGGATTATCCCGTGCCGGTATACGCCCTGGCCAATGATTTTCTATCCGTACCAAAGTCAGCGGACATGCCGGGACGGGTAAAAGCCTCCCCGGGAAAATTTACATGGATTGCGGCCGTCACCGGTTTAATAATCCTGATCCTGGCGGTTTATGGTTTGTTCTTTCTTGAAGAAGGCCGGGACCGGGAGGAACGGAGTGATAAATCTATTGCCGTACTTCCTTTTGAAAACCGGAGTGACGATCCCCAGCAGGAATATTTCAGTGACGGCATTACTGATGACATTATCAGTCATCTCGTCAAAATATCTGAACTAAAAGTAAAATCAAGGACCAGTACCGAGCAGTATAAAAACCCCGGTAAAGCTATGCCGGTCATCGGCCGTGAACTGGGGGTTTCCTACATTCTTGAAGGGAGCGTGAGAAAAGCGGACAATCAGGTCCGGATCGTCGCCCAGCTCATCGATGCAAAAAATGATGTCCATGTATGGACGGAAACCTTTGACCGGGAGATTACGGAGATATTTCAGATCCAGAGTGAAATCGCCCTTGAAATTGCACAGGTGTTGGAAGCTAAGCTTTCTAATGAGGAAAGACGTCATATCTGGGGTGGACGGGAAGGGAGGAGACGACCAACAGATATTACCGCCTATGATTACGTGCTTAGAGCCCGTGACATCTGGCGGAACTGGAATGATGAAGAAGACCTGGAAAATGCCTTGCGATTGGTCGAACGGGCAATTAGGACAGACCCCTCCTATGCGCGTGCTTATGTATTGAAAGGGAATATCCTGCATTACGGAATGAGAGATTACGGCGTGCCTACCCAAATCTGGATCGATCAGGCGCTTCAAATGAGCGAGCTGGCGACCAATCTCGATTCCACCCTCGCGGAGGCCTACCTGCTCCGGGGTAATATATTGACCATTCAGGATGGAAAAGCGGAATTGGCACAAAATAACCTTGAAAAGGCGTTCGATCTGGAACCAGGGAATCCGGATATCCTGCAGAGACTGGGTTATCATTACCTTGAGCAGGGCAAATTTGAGAAAGGCGCCTTAATGATCATTAAATCGATTGAAAGAGGATTTTCCATTCAGGACCCGGAATATCATCTCAGATGGGGGGATATATACATCCGGATGATGAACGATTACGAAAAAGCAGAAGAGTTCTACCAGGAGGCCATCGATCTGGCCCCCGGATGGGGGTTGCCTCATCATCGCCTCGCTCAGCTGTATCGCTTCCAGGGACAATATGACAAGGCGGAAGAAATACTATCCCGTGCGCTGGAGATCGCCCCACTTGACCAGGAATCCATCGACCTGATGGCCTGGATAAATCTTTTAATGGGGGAGCTGCAAAGCGCCGCCAGGTATTGGTCCATGTATGAAGACCTTGAGCCTCAGTTTCCCGACACGTCTCAGTACATTCCTTTCAGACACCGTTTGGGATATGTTCGCTATTTACAAGGAGACACCCTGGCTGCCGTCAGGCTCATGAAAGAACAACGTAAACTGGATCTTGAACGTCAGCAAAAAATCCGGGGATACGGCGCCTGGATGAACAGAGGGTTTTATTATGACCTTGCCGCCACGAACGCCTTCCTCGGCAACCGGGAAGAAGCGCTGATGTGGCTGGACAGCGCCTATCACCGAGGCTTCGTCAATTTGTGGTATTTGGAAAACGATCCCCTCCTGGAGAATATCCGGGAGGCTCCTGAATTCCGGCGCATCCAGAATGAGCTCGCAGACAGGCAGGAAAAACGGGCCGGCGCATTTAAAAAGGTAATAGAAGAAAGTAACCACTTATTTGAAGGGGAAGGTATTACGCTGCATTTACGGGAAACGGAGCGCGGATTTTCGGAAGTCGGAAGTTTTACCCATCCCGAACGGAGTGAGGGCGGACGGAATTCGGAACAATACAACGGTTTCAGGTCGTACGTGACTATGATAAGGCATAAGGATACCGACATTCGACAACGGCACGTCGTAGTAGCGGCGGTTATCATTCCACGGTAGTAATGCTGAGTAAATCCTTTAAAAGCAGGATGGCGCACAATATCGCGGATAGGATCATCGACGGTTAAACGGGAATAGCTGCCCTCCTGATTTTTTTCTTTATGAAGGCTTTTGTCCCCATTTGCATCAGAATTATCCCTGTTCTTTTCCATACAGCCGGCAAAAAATAATATCAAGCATATTAACCCTCCACATCATGGCCTTTTTAATCACATCCAGTCTCGCTTTCCTGGGATCTTGCCTGCCGACCGGTTCACCGTAGCAATCCTACTGTTGGCCGAGCGTCCGCCCAGCTGTGGTTGGGTAAATTTCTACACCTTGCTGTTCCCTTTCACCAGATTAATTATGCCGTTGCTACGCGGCTTCTTCTCCCCCGTGCTATTGAGGGTTTCCACAAAAGAACTAGAGGTGAGGTAGAAGTAACTCCACAAGGATTTCCTTCATTCCCGGCAATGAAGCCACATAACAGTGAATCCGTATTTCGAAGTTAAAGAGCGTAGAACGAGAGGGAGGCGTTTGCAGCTACGCAGAACGTTACAATCAGCAATTTTCAAATAATTTTTCCACTTAACTTAGATTATTAACGTTTGATACGATAACGGTAACTAACCCCAAGGAGAGATAGACGCTTATTTTTATAATTTTAAAAAATGAATAGGGCCAATATGGCCCTATTCCCTATCTTAACATTCCATGAGAAACACCAATCTGCAACTATTACTCGGAGTATGCCTGTTGCTGGCCGGCTGCAGCTCCACAAAACAAGTCGATATGGAACAGTTTCCTAACATCGTCATTGAAAACGAGCAGGTACAAATGACCCTGTACCCGCCCGACCCCGACGAGGGCCTATACCGCGCCACCCGCTTCGACTGGTCGGGGGTAATCGGGAGCGTGCGATACAAAGGGCACGAATACTTTGGCTACTGGAAAGACACGCATGATCCAACCTTCCACGAAGACCTCGCCGGTCCGGTAGAGGGATTTATCGAACCCGGGCTGGGCTATGAGGAGGCGGAGGCAGGCGATCCCTTTATTAGAATCGGCGTCGGCATCCTGAAGAAAGGCAACGAAAAATCCTACGACTGGATGGGAACCTACCCCATTCTGGACCACGGCAAATGGACAGTAGAACAGGGCGACGACTGGATCAGCTTCCGCCACGAGATCAACAGCGATTTCGGATATGGATATGTGTACACCAAAACGGTCCGGCTGAAGGAAGACGGTTTCCTTATCGAGCACGCCCTGCAGAACACCGGCGAAAAGCCCATCGAAACCGATCAGTTCAACCACAACTTCTTTATGATCGACGGGGAACAAAGCGGGCCGGCTTTCCAGGTCAGCTTTCCATACAAAATCTCCACCGACAGCGACCTGAAAGGGCTAGTGGCCATTGAAGACAAAAGCATCAACTTCCTGAAAAAGGTAGAGGAGGGTGAAAACGTCTTTGTGGAGCTGCGCGGCTACGGCGACGCCGTGGAAGACCACGAGGTGACGGTCGTCAATCAAAAAACGGGCGCCGGCGTCACCTTCACGGTCGATAAGCCCGTGTACCGCATGGCTTTCTGGACCTGCAAGACGACGCTGTGTCCCGAGAATTTCATCTGGCTGTCGGTGGCGCCGGGGGAGGAGGAACGGTGGGTGTCGGAGTATACGCTGTTTGTGGAGTAACTAATTTTTGAGGACACGCCAATTTTTTTTCATAGAGTTACACGGAGGAGTCACAGAGCATCACAGAGGTTTAAAGGTAAAGCGTTCGGAAACTACTATTCTCGCCCTTTCCCGGAAGGGCATGGGCCAGTAAGCGTTGTAGCTGCCGCTGGTCATATTTAGCGGAAGCGAAATGTAATCTTTCCATTTTCCCAAGCTCATGCCGAATAAGGTACAAAATTTTCACCAATCGATTTCTTGGTGTTGTGAACAGGGCAATCGCAAAGTAAGCCCTAACCTGCTAAAATCTTGAAAAGGTACTCGT
>CAZWDL010000151.1:0-14942 GCA_964632995.1 uncultured Saprospiraceae bacterium | reverse complement strand
TATTAGTTCACCCTGCATTAGCTAGTTTCGAAAAAAGTTATTACCTTTGCACGGCTAATTGAAGACCGTACAAAATATAAAATTGGAGAACGATGGATGCCATCAATTACGTTCACGAACAAATGGCCGCGAAGCGGGAATTTCCTGCCTTCCGTCCCGGCGATAACATCGTCGTTAGCTATAAAATTGTTGAAGGAGATAAGGAGCGTATCCAGGATTTTCGCGGTGACGTGCTGCAAATCAGTGGAGAAGGAGGAACGCGAACCTTCACCGTCCGAAAAGTTTCCAACGGTATAGGCGTTGAACGTATCTTCCCGATCACTTCCCCCAATATTGTGGACATCAAACTGATGAAGCGCGGTAAAGTACGTCGCGCCAAGCTGTATTACCTCCGCAAATTGGTAGGAAAGAAAGCACGGATCAGAGAGCGTGCATACATCTCTAAAAAAGAGCAATAAAAATAGATCTTTTGCCAGGACGCTGTGTCCAGGCTATTAATCAGGCGACAGGCGCTGCTCCGGTAGCGCCTGTCGCTTTTTTTGTTTTCCCCCTCCCGCACAAATGTATAGGTTAACCCGGATTATTCATGGTAAGTCCATGAATAATGACGGCAAATGATCTAAAGCATTGATTTTTAAATGTTTGTGTCGGGGTTAAGACTCCCCCCCCCGGTTGATTAGACTGTCCGGATACTAAAATAATAAGGGCTTTCGGCACCCGGCCGAAAGCCCCTTTTTCAGGTCGCTCCTTTTCTGCTTTATCAGTTATTTACCTTAATGAACCGTTGATACTCCAGGTGCTGTGCGTGCCGTACGTGCAGGAAGAAAAGGCCGTCAGGCAGCGTTTCGATATTGAGCTGCAGCTGATTTTCTCCCCGTCCCGTAGGTACAGTGACCCGCCGCATCACTTCTCCACCGGTATTGATGATCAGAATTTCGCTCGTTTCCCGCTGCGGTTCAGCGATTTTAAAGCGAACCTGTAGCCATTGCTGCGCAGGGTTCGGAGCCAGGTGCAGTTCCCGCAGCGATTTTTCACCCTGGCTGCCGGTAATCGCCTGTGGGTTTTCCGGCCGGTCCTGTAATCCGGCATCGGGGTTGATGTCGATGCGGTTGTCGGACAGGTCGAAGCAATCGTCGAAAACCATGCCGCTGAGCAGATCGGAGATAAAGAGCCCGCTGAGTTCCGGCAGTTCACCCGTGTAAGCCAGTCCAGTGACCTGATAGGTCTGTTCGCAGCTCAGCGTAGCGAAATTAAAGCTTTCCCCTTCGGATATCACCGCCAGGATGCTGTCATTACTCGTGACGAGAAAGGCGTAAGCCTCGGCGCCGGTAGCTGTTCCGTTGTCGGTAAAGCTGATTTCATCAGAGGCGTTGCCACCACAGGAAGCCGGCGCAATCGGACCGGTATTGCCGTCGCTCGTACTGATCTGCCCTCCTTGTGGTCCTTCGTGGAAAATATCGATGAAGTTGGCCGATACTTCGTAGCACTCATTCGACAGCATGGCGCTAAGGATATCCTGTTCGAAGCTGCCGATGAAATTGCCGGTATAGGAAACGCCCCATACGCGGTAGCGGCCGGGTTCGGCGCCGTCGAAATCAACGATGCTTCCGCCCAGGTCCGGAATTAATATTTGGTTGCTTGTATCCGTGACGACGTAGCGATAGGGGCTGACCGTATTCGCCGTGCTGGACGTACGGATGATGAGAATGTCAGGCACTCCGTTGCGCGGGCAGCCGCTGAAGGTCGTATCGCCGTCTATGGTATTGATCATGCCTCCATCTACCGGACCGCCTTTCCGGACGGCGACAGAGTTGTCCGACAGTTCGAAACAGCTGCTGGCCAGCTCGGCCGTAGCTGCATTCTGGCCTGGTTCGGCCTGCAGTAATCCGGTGTAGGAGAGGTTCCACACCCGGTAGTCGCCGTTGTCGAGCGCGCCGAAGTCAACACTCAGACTGTCGATGACCTCGATAATACTATTGGAAGCATCCGTCAGCAGCAGGACTTGGGCGGCCGGTGAGCTGGTGCTGACTTCAAAAAGCAGTAAGGGCGCCTGCTGGCCGATACAAAGAGTGAGCTCCGTTTCTCCCTCTGAAGTACTAATCGCGCCTCCCACGGGTTGGGTTTGCACAGAGGTGATGAAGTTATCCGAGAGGGTGTAGCAGCCTTCGGAAATGGGTGCTTCCGTCAGTGTTTGGCCTACCTGGGCAAGCAAATCCCCGGTGTAGGAAATACCCCAGATTCGAGTCCGGAGCAGACTGATGTTCTCGAAGTTCTGCTGGTTGGTCTCCAGGATGCGGAGAATGCGGTTGTCTTCGTTGGTAAGCACATACTGATAAGCGGCATTGGGGGTAATGCTGGTATTGCTGAAGGTGACGATGTCGTCCAGCCCGTCGCCCCGGCAGTTGTATATCGTCCCGTCACCCAGGTTGCTACTGATCGTACCGCCGTCAACGGCGGTGCGGTTGACTTCGATGAAGTTGTCCGATAAGTCGAAGCAGTCGTCGGAGAGCAGGGCGCCTTCTACCGTTTCGCCGAAAGGCAGAGACAACTCTCCCGTATAGGCCAATCCCCATACCCGGGCCGGGCCTCCACCGGTAGTGTCGAAGTCGATTTCACTGCTGAAGGCAGCGGTTTGCAGGACATTGTTTTCGTCCGTGATCAGAAAAATGTAAGGAGTCGGTGAATCCGGATCGACGGAGAAGCTGACCAGGTCGGGACGACCGTCACCCGCACAGAAGCTGAGTTCTCCGGTATCGGCGCTGATGCTGCCGCCCTCGGGTACGGCACGCACCACCTGAATGAAGTTTTCCGAAAGGCTGTAGCAATCGTCGGAAAGGGCCACTTCGGCGGCGTTGTCTCCTTCTTCCGCGGTGAGTTTGCCAGTGAATCCAGCGCCCCATACCCGGCAGATGCCCGTAGGCGCCTCCTCAAAGTCAAAGGAGTCGACAGCGATGATAGAAAGAATGACGTTGTTCTCATCGGTGATCAGGTAGCGATAGTTGCCAATCGCGCCGGTGCTGTCGAAACGGATCACATCGGCGTTGCCGTCGCCGGGGCAGGTATACACCAGGGTGTCACCGGCTTCCGTTGCCACCCTACCACCCTGTGGTTCTTTATTGACGATCAGGATGAAATTGTCGGACAGGGCAAAGCAGTTGTCGCTGAGCATCGCCTCGGCGGCGTCATCACCGGTTTCAGCCGTGAGGTTGCCGCTGAACCCAAGCCCCCAGACGCGGTATATGCCATTGGGCAAGAGGGAGAAGTCGTAGCTGTTCCCTTCCGGCAGCGCCTGAATGATATTACTGGTGTCGGTAATCAGGAAGGTGTAGCCTGGGCTGTCGGCGCCGCTGCTGGTGAAAGAGAGCACCGGAGCGGTAGTGGAGGTCGGGCAATTGAGTGAGCTGGTACTGCCGTCGTCCAGCGCGACGGTACCCGCGAGGGGGGTGAGATGATTGACTGAAATGAAATTTTCAGATAACTGCGCGCATTCATCGCTAAGAGGCGCCTCGTTGATGTCGTCCCCAACGGCGACAAAAAGATTGCCACTGAAAGCCAGCCCCCGGACCCGGTAGATACCAGGCTCGGCGCCGTTGAAGTCGATGACCGGTTGTTCGCTGATGCCGGTGACTACATCGGAAGTGTCCGTGATGAGGAAAACGTAATCGCCCGTGCCGCCGCCGGTAGTGGTTACGACAACCGGATCGGCCATGTCATCCGACGGACAGGTGAAGGTCTTCTCGCCGCCTTCGGCCAGCATTACCGTGCCGCCGATCACCTGTTCCTTGGAAATAGTAATGAAGTTGTCCGAGAGCTCAAAGCATTCGTCCGCTAGCATGGCGGTGGTGATGTCGATATTGATCTGGGTGGTTAGTTCTCCGGTATAAGAGACGCCATAAACGAAGCAGGTGCCGGGAGGTACAACGTCGAAGTTGATTGAATTGCCCTCCAGGATGACGAGGATCAGGTTGTTTTCATCTGTAACAATAAAGGTGTATTCGGAATTGCCGGCGCTGGTTTCCGAGGTGAACTCAAAGATGTCGGGCTCGCCGTCCCGTACGCAGGCGGTACCGCTGCTGCTGCCGTCGCTCAGGCTCACCGTACCGCCGTCGACCAGCTTACGAGTGACGGTGACGAAGTTGTCCGACAGGTCAAAGCATTCGTCGGAAAGGGCGACTTCGGCGGCGTTGTCGCCGGGCTGCGCGATGAGATTGCCGGTGTAATTCAGGCCCCAGACGCGGCAGACGCCTTCAGACGCTTCGCCGAAATCTACAACGCCGTCTTCACTGATGCTGAGGATGGTATTGTTGTCATCAGTAACGACAAAGGTAAAGCTGCCCATGCTGCCGGCGCCCTGAGATTCGAAGGTCAGGACATCGGCGCTGTCGTCTCCTTGACAGACAACAGTGTCCGTGTTGCCGTCCGGTAGGCTCACGGTACCGCCGTCGACTGTGAGCCGGGTAACGGTAATGAAATTGTTCGATAGGTCAAAGCATTCATCGGAGAGGGCTGCCTCGGCGGCATTGTCCCCGGGTTGAGTCGTCAGTTCGCCGGAATAGGAGAGCCCCCAGACACGGCAGACACCGGAAGGCGCTCCTTCAAAGTCGATGATGCCACTCGTCGAGGTATTGAGGATATTATTCTCCTCATCGGTTACGATGAAGATGTACTGTTCGGAGCCTTCATTTTCGGTTTGAAAGGTCAACTCGTCAGCTACCCCGTCATTGGCGCAGACGCGGATTTCGGTGCTGCCGTCGGTGAGGCTGACGGTACCGCCATCGAGGCGTTTGCTAATCAGCGTTAAGAAGTTATTGGATAAGTCGAAACACTCATCGGAAAGTGCGATCTGAGTGATGTTTTGGCCAATATTACCGGTAAAATTCCCGGAATAGTTGACGCCATAAATGCGATAGGTGCCCGGGTCCAGGTCCAGATCGATGCTGCCGTCAGGTGAAGTTTCAACAATCGTATTATTTTCATCCGTGATGACAAACAAATAAGCTTCGGCGTTGATTTCCTGATCCGCTACGGCTATGGGAAACTCAAAGGGAAAATCTCCCAGACACTGCACAGCTTCGGTGCTGCCGTCCTGATAGCTGAGGGTTCCGCCGTCGAGGTGAATCCGTCTGACCGTAACGAAGTTGTCGGACAAATCGAAGCATTCATCGGAAAGCGCTACTTCGGTGATATTATCCTCCGGCTGGAAAGTCAGGTTTCCGGAATAGGATACACCCCAGACGAAGCAGGTGCCTGGATTGACCCCCTCGAAATTGATCACGCCGGTTTCATTCGAATTCAGGATGTTATTGTTTGCATCGGTGATGATGAAGACATACTGCTCAGAACCTTCGTTTTCAGTTTGGAACATCAGCTCATCCGGCGTACCGTCATTGACACAGACATTGATAGAGCCGCTTCCATCTATGATTTCTTCAAGCGTGACGCTTCCCCCGTCGACGCGTTTGCGGGAAATTGTGACGAAGTTGTCCGACAGGTCGAAGCACTCGTCGGAGAGGGCGACCTCGGCGGCGTTGTCCCCGGGCTGGGCGATGAGACTGCCGGTGTAATTAAGATTCCACACGCGGCAGATGCCGGCCGGCGCCTCGGCGAAGTCGATAACGCCGTCCTCGTCGGTGCTGAGGATGACGTTGTTGTCGTCAGTCACTACGAAGATGGCCTGACCTTGTGTGCTGGAGCTTTCCGCCTGAAATTCCAAAACGGTATTGCTGCGGTCGTCGAGGCAGATGGTTTCCTCGGTGCTTCCGCCGACGGTGGTGATCGTGCCGCCGTCGAGGGAAACGAGGCTGAGGGTGGCGAAGCCGAAGGAACGCTCATAACACTGGTCGGAGAGCGGAGCGGTGCCCAGGTTGTCACCGGGTTCTGCCGTCAGATTACCCGTGTAGGAGATGCCCCATACCCGGACTTTGGGTTCGCTGACTCCTTCGAAGTTAATGACGCCGTCTTCGTCGAATAAGAGGATGCGGCTACCCATATCGGTGACCACGTAAATGTAGGCTTCGGAAGAGGTAGATGTATTTACGAAGGTGAAATTATCTTCCGCGCCGTCATTGGTGCAGACGATGGGCGTTTCGCCGTCGCTTTCCAGCATGACCCGGCCGCCGTCGACGAATTTACGATCGACCGTGAAGAAGCTGTCCGACAGGTCAAAGCATTCATCCGATAGAGATACCCCGGCTGCGTTATTTCCCGGCTGCGCCGTCAGGTTGCCGGTGTAGTTAAGCCCCCAGACCCGGCAGATACCCGGATCGGCGCCGCCGAAGTCAAAGCTGCCGTCATCGGAGATTTCCAGGATGACATTGCTGTCATCAGTAAGGATGAAAGTGTAGCTGCCCGTAGAAGAGACTCCTTCAGCCTGTACCTGAAGGAGGTCCGGAGAGCTGTCGCCCAGGCAGGCTACGACCTTTGTTGCGCCGTCGGCGGTGATCACCGTACCGGCCTCGAGCGCGATGCGGGTGACGGTGACAAAACTGGTGGAGCGCTCGGAACATTCGTCAGAGTAGGGACTTTCCGCGAGGTTATCGCCCTCTTCGAGAGTCAGGTTGCCCGTGTAGGCCACGCCCCACACGCGGCAGACACCGCCGGGGCTTCCTTCAAAGTCGATAATTCCGTCCTCATCCAGACCGAGTACGAAGTTGCTTTCGTCGGTGATGACAAAGACGTAGTTTTCATTCTCCAGGGCGGAGGTGACGAAGCTCAGCGGGTCGGGCGCGCCGTCATTGACACAGACCCGGACTTGTTCACTACCGTCTTCCAGGGTGACCTTGCCCCCTTCAGGATCTTTTTTGGTGACGATGATAAAGTTGTCCGACAGGTCGGCGCAGTCGTCGGTCAGCAGGACCGAGGCGGCGTTGTCACCGGGCTGTGCGGTGATGTTGCCGGTATAGGATAGGCCCCATACGCGGCAGACGCCGGCGGGGGAATCGTTAAAGTCAAAGTTATCTTCTTCTAGGATCTGGATGATATTGTTGTTCTCGTCGGTGAGTACGAAGGCGTAGGGCGCCAGGGAGGATGTCTGGCGGGTGAAAGACAATAAGTCCGGATCTTCGTTGCCGGCGCAGACGGTGGCATTCGTGCCGCCGCCGTTCAGCGCAACGCTGCCTCCGTCGGGGATGACACGGGTGACCTCGACGAAGTTGTCGGACAGGTCGAAGCAGCGGCTGGCCAGTGTGGTATTCATCAGGTCATCCCCGGGTTGGGCGGTGATGTCGCCGACAAAAGAGAGGCCCCATACGCGGCAGACACCCGGATCGGCGCCTTCGAAGTCAAAGCTGTCTTCCTCGTCGGCGAAGCCGAGGATGATATTATTGTCATCGGTGATGATATAGGTGTAAAAAGGGTCGTTGCTATTCGTGGCAAAGCTGATGATATCCGGGTTGCCGTCGCCGGTGCAGGTGAAGAGGGCGGCTTCCCCTTCGCTGGTTGCCACCATGCCCCCCTCGGGATCGATGTTGCGGACACTGACGTAGTTGATCGACAGCTCGTAGCAGACCGAGGCCAGCTCGGCCGTGGTAGCGTCGAGCCCAGGCTCTACAAAGCTGCTGCCGACAAAGCTCAGAGCATAGACCCGGAAACTGCCTTCGCCAAGCTCCGTCAGGTCAAGAGTGGGCTTGAGACTCGCCAGCTGGATGATGTTATTCTCATCGGTGACCAAAAAATAGATGGGGGTGGCGTAGGAACTGGGCTGGAATTCGACCGTTCCCTGCAGTTCATCGCCAAGGCAGTTGATCAAATCGGTTTCGCCCTTGGCCGTAAGGATTTCAAGGCCCTGCAGGCACTTGATCGTGGGCTGCGCCACGGTCGTCGTGGCGGCCAGCGCCAGAATACAGAAAACCCCGAGTAGATGTTTGAGTTTCATAGAGTGATGCTATTTTGCGTGTTTTTACCTTCCAGGCTTAAGTCCTAATAGTATAATCAAATTTTTGAAAGACCCGTGATTACCGAAGGGAGGGTGCGAGTGTAACTCATAATCAGCGGATTGTGCCGGCTAACTGGGTTCGCGTAGTTCGACCTGCCTGTCATGAAGTGTTCGAAATGTCCCCTTTGAGAGGATTAGGTCTGAAAAATCACTTCAAGCAGGTATCGACGATTGGTTGGTATGGTAGATGCGCTATCAGCGGGAGGTGTTTGCAGCAATTTTTCGCCCGGCACGCTCTCGCCACGAGCGAAATTATGGTAATTTTTTTTATAAAAAAAGCCTCTTAGCGTTTAATTCGATCCTGCCAGGGTTTACGTGGAATGGTGGCTAATGTTCCGCTTCAGGATAACAGGAAAGCGGTATTTCCTGAATTTAGTTTGGTATGGAGATGTGGGTGGAAGATTGAGAAAGTAAATATAAAGAAAAAAATGATACAAGTGGACTTTAACAGAAGTTAAATGTTGTTTTTTCTGTTCATCCCGCCTCCCATGGCTTCCTAAAGACCAGCGGCTTCAGAATTAAAATCCGGTTATTGTCCCGCCCGATGATTCCCGCTTCTAGGGAAGCGGGAAGGGGGGGCGGTTACCAAACCAGAGAAAACCATCCGGAATCAATTTCCGGGAAACCGCTCAAATTAGCCCCTTTAGAGAATATTCTTCTGCCCGCCCGTCTCCATGTCGCCGAAATACATTAACTTTATATCGATCTATTTTTCAACTCCAGTTATACTGACGTCCAAATGGTTTGAGAATTCAAACCATCTTCGAGTCAGCATATACCGACCTGACTGGTTTGAGAATTTTCTCAAACCAATTTGCGTCGAGTATAGCCTCTATTTGGAACCACCAAATAATTTAACAATTCTGATGGGTATCCCACGCCCTTCATGGAAAATCAGATGAGGTCAGTTTTCGTTACTTTTGCGAATCATTAATACTCAGCGATCATTACCAAGAGCTAGATCTATGCGAACACACGGAATGGCTACGCCGTTGCTGTTTTATCTGTTGTTTTGCCTGCTGCCGCTTCCTGTCACCCTTTTTCAGGAGCCGGAGCCGCCTGTGTTGCCGCCTGACGACGGCATTCGGACCAGCCGGGAATTTACGGTACAGCAGCTGGTGCAGGATATTTTTGTCAAGGGAGGGTGTAAGAATATCAGTAATATCCGTGGCATCGGCAATGCAGAGGGGATAGGTTATTTTGAAAACGGTAAGCAGGTCATTGGATTGGAAAAGGGCATTTTAATCTCCACCGGTCATCTGAGCAATGCGCAGGGGCCGAATGAAGAGACGGATAAGAGCGGTGACTTCGGTGATGCCAACGGCGATCGCGATCTCAATCAGCTGGCATCGGCAAAGGTTTACGACGCGGTAGGGCTCGAATTCGATTTCGTTCCCCTGGATTCGCTGGTCACCTTTCGCTACGTTTTTGCTTCCGAGGAATACTGCGAATATGTGGGCAGTAAATTCAACGACGTTTTCGGCTTTTTCGTCAGCGGTCCGGGAATCAACGGAGGGTTTGAAGACAATGCCGAGAATGTGGCGCTCATCCCCGGTTCCGGTGATTATGTGGCGATCAACAGCGTAAACCACCGGCGCAATGAGGAATTTTATGTTTCCAACGAACTGGAAGATGACACGCGCACCTGCAATAAGCCTTACACACCGACTAATTTGCAATCCCTCATCGAATTTGACGGCTTCACCCGGGAGTTCACTGCTACCCTCAAGCTGATTCCCTGCGAGACTTACCACCTGCGATTGGTGGTCGGCGACGTGAATGACAACCTCTTCGATTCGGCGGTCTTTCTGGAGGCCGAGAGCTTCAACATCGGAGGCGAGGTTACGGTCAGCGCCCAGGCGACCCTCGATGCCGAAAAGGTGTTTGAAGGCTGTCCCAACGGCGAGTTCATCTTCCATCGCGTCGATACGGAAGATCTGAGCCGGGAACTACAGGTCAACTTTCTCCTTAATCCAACCAGTACAGCGATTGAAGGCGTCGACTTTGATTCGCTGCCGCGCTCGGTGATTATTCCGGCGGGGGAAATGTCGGCATCAATGCCGGTGATTGCCATCAGTGATCAGCTTGAGGAAGATTCTGAAAAACTTTTGCTGGAGCTGGATTTTCCCTGTGATTGTGTGACAGGGGAGGCTACAATGATACTGGCGGATGCTCCAGTGATAGGGGTGGAGATTGGGGAGATGGATATCTGTCCGGGCGGAACAGCCAGCCTGCGCCCGCAGATCAGCGGTGGAACGGCGCCCTATACCTACCGGTGGAGTACTTCCGATACGGCAGCAACCCTGGAAGTAGCTCCGGAGATAATCACGAACTACCAGCTTACCGTTACGGATGCTTGCGGACAACAGGCTGTCGGGCGCACGCAGGTTCGTCCCATCGATCCGGCGCGGGCGGTGATCAGTGGTGATCAGCGACTGTGCCCCGGCGAAGAGGGGAGGCTCGAAGTGCGTTTCAGCGGCGAGCCGCCCTGGCAATTCAACTACGCCATCGATGGTGCGGATCAGGGATCGATCAGTGGAATTACCGAAAACCCCTTCCCTCTGACGGTGCGGAAAGCAGGCACCTATACCCTGACTAGTTTTCGCGATGCGCAATGCCTAGGTCTTATCAGCGGATCAGGACAGGTGGTCGTGACCCGGTTGAAGATCGAAGCGGAACCTATTGCCGTCAGTTGTGACGGCTTGTCCGACGGCCGGGTCAATGTGGTGGTCAGCGGAGGTGACTTACCGTACATTTATCAGTGGGACCAAAATATGGGTGAGCGCAAAAACCTGCAGAATGTTCCGGCGGGCCTGTATACCCTGACCGTCAGAGATGTCAAAGGATGTGAGGAATCGAAACAGGTGCAGGTGCCTAGCCCTACTCCCATTGAGCCGGTGACTTTTGATTGTCTCGATTTGGGAAGCGACAGCCTGGCCTTTCGCGCCGGTGGAGGGACGCCCCCCTACCGTTTCTCGGTTGATGGAACTAATTTTGGCGACATTTCTCTGCTGCAGAACCTGAATCCGGGCAGCCTCTACAATCTGGTCATCCGTGACGCAGAGGGCTGCCGCCTGGAGCAGGAGTTCATCATGCCGGCTAATACGGAGCAGTATGTCACGCTTCCTAACGAGGTCACGGTTACCCTCGGGCAGAGCTATGCGCTGACCCCTCAGCTGCTCATCCCCAACTCCTTAGTCGACAAGCTGCGCTGGACCCCCGCGGCTAACCTGACCTGTATGGAATGCTTGCAGCCTACCCTGGCGCCGAAGGAAAACAGTACCTATACGCTCCGGGTGACCGATCGCTTCGGCTGCTGGTACGAGACCTCGATCATCGTCAATGTTAACCGTAAACCCAGCGTGTTTATCCCCACCGTCTTTTCTCCGAATAACGATGGGCATAATGATAAATTCATCGTTTTCGCCGATCAGGATCAGGTGCGGCAAATCCGGAGCTTTCGCATCTTCACGCGCTGGGGTAATCTCCTTTACGAGGCCCGGGAAATACCTCCTAATCATCCCGACTTTGGTTGGGACGGCCGCTTTCGCGGAAAATGGCAGGACCCGGGAGTATACGTTTATACCCTCGAAATCGAATTGGTCAATGGCAATACACTGATGGAGACTGGGGACGTGGTGCTGATGAGATGAGACCGGGTACCGGGGGCTCAGCCGATATACCGCTGACTGAATGATTGCAATTTCTCCATCACCTGGCCCGTTTAATATCAGATTTACTTCAAACACCAGGCATATGAAGACTTACCCCATTTTGCTGATGCTGGCCGGGTTGTTCTGGACAATTCCGCTCGCCGCCCAGCCAGCCTTTTATCAAACGTACACCTTTACCGAAGCCGATACGCTACGCGGCATGCTGCGCCCGGAGCGAACCTGTTACGACGTGACCTTCTATGAGTTGGATATCGATATCGATCCGGATAAGCAATATATTGAAGGGCATGTAGATATCCATTACCGGGTGATGGCCGACTTTGAAACGCTGCAGATCGATCTGTATGATAATATGCAAATTGACAAAATTGAATTTGAGGGACAGAAATTGGATTACCGGCGAAAGTTCAATGCGGTATTTGTGGATTTTCCACGACAGGCAGCAGGTGCCGGAGGCCAGTTCAGGGTGTATTATCAGGGCCGCCCCGTAGAGGCGGAGAACCCACCCTGGGACGGCGGCTTCGTCTGGCGTACAGATGACCAAGGCAAGCCCTGGGTCGGAGTAGCCTGTGAAGGTGACGGCGCCAGCCTCTGGTGGCCCAACAAAGATCATCTCAGTGATGAGCCTGACAGCATGGCTATCCGGGTGAGTGTACCGCGGGGACTCACCTGCGTCGCCAACGGCCGCCTGCGCGGGTTGCAGGACCTGGGCGAGCGGGTGCGCTACGACTGGTTTGTGTCTTATCCGATCAACAATTATAACGTGACGGTCAATATCGCCGACTATGCGCACTGGCAGGAGCATTATGTAGCCACTGACGGAGACACGCTGGACCTGGACTATTACGTGCTTTCTTCCAATAAAGAAAAAGCGCAAAAACACTTTCAGCAGGTTTCCCCGGTACTGACTTGCTTTGAAGGCTTCTTCGGTAAATACCCTTTCTGGGAGGATGGTTACGCGCTGGTGGAAACCCCTTACCTCGGCATGGAGCACCAGGGCGCTATTGCCTATGGCAACCAATACAAGCGGGGCTATCTGGGAGGGATGATCCCCCGCGATATGGACTGGGACTACATTATCGTCCACGAAACCGGGCATGAATATTTCGGTAATAGCGTCAGCTGCGGCGACCTGGCCGAAATGTGGATCCACGAGTCCTTCACCACCTACATGGAGGCCCTCTACGTGGAGTGTGCCTACAGCTATCAGGATGCGGTGCGTTACCTGGAAAGCCAGCGCATGTATATTTATAACCGCGAGCCTATTTTGGGACCTTTCGACGTCAACTGGGAAGACTGGGAGGGTAGCGATCATTACTATAAGGGGGCTTGGATTTTACACACCCTGCGCCATACTCTCAGCGACGACGATCAATGGTGGCGATTACTTCGGGGCTTCTACAAACAACAAGCCATTTCGATTACCACCACGCAGGATTTTGTCCGCTACGTCAGTCAATTCACCGGAGTGGATTATACTGCTTTCTTTAAACAGTACCTGGAATATCCGGATCTGCCTGTCTTTGAATATAGTTTGAAAGAGAAAGGAGATAAGCTGATTCTTCGCTGCCGTTGGGATAGCCCGGTGGAAGCGTTTGCCATGCCCCTGAGGGTAGGCCAGCCGGGAGTGTACACCGTCATATCCCCCACTTCTGAATGGGAAGACTTTGAGTTGTCAGGCCTGACGGCCAAAGGATTCCGGGTGGCAGAGGAGCTGTTCTTGATCAGGACAAAACGGAGGTGAAAGAGGCCGTAATGTCGGTTGCCGGTGAACCGTTCCCGTTGAGCTTGCCGTCCGGAGGACCGGCAAGCTCCGCACGCTCATCGAAGTCACTTCTCCTCTACATCCACCGAAAGGCCACATCTGGCGCTGGCTTTTTCTCCCGGTTCCAGTACGATTAACCCCTCTTTGTTATGGAAGGCGTCGATATTGCAGGTCATGGGTTCGATGGCCAGGCTGCCGCGATCATCGGGGATGTAGAGCTGGATGAAGTTGAACTTACCGGCGCCGACCTCCTGCCAGTAGCGCAAGGCGCCGTGGTTGCCCTTCAACAAGACTTCCGCCCGGTCCTCCATACCCGTGATGGCGAAGCAATTGTCAAGTTCATAGCGGCCGATGGGCGTAGGTTCGCCGAAACGGTTGAAAGCGCTTCGCTTGCCGGTGGGGATCATATGGTCATCCACTTCGATTTTTTCGCAAGGCGGCAGGTGGAGCACGGCGTCATCGATGCGCTGGGAGATCTTGAAATAGGGATGCCAGCCAAAGCCGACAGGAATTTCCTCCTCGCTGTCGTTGCGGAAGTTCATCTCCAGTTCAAAGGCGTGGCTGCTGTCAAGGCGAAAGCTCATATCGAAGGTGAAGGGCCAGGGATACCCGGGATGATGCCCCCTGTCCTGATAAGAACAGGTGATCAGCGCACTGCGCTCGCCGATGTCGGCATGTGAAAGTTTAAAGGCGGTATGGCGACCGACGCCGTGGATGGCATTAGGTCCCGCACTATCGGTAATGGGAAATTCATAGGTTTTTCCCTTCCAGGTGTACTTGCCGCCGGCCAGGCGGTTGGGAAAGGGGAAGAGGGGCATGCTTCTGGCGCCGCTATTTTTGTCGAGCTCTTCGGGTTTGTCATAACCGGTGATGAAATTATAGTCGCCGAAATGTAGCTCCATCAGGCCGGCGCCTTTACCGGGGATGATGACCATGCGCGCTTCGGCGTTCTTATCTTCTAGCACCTGGCTGGTAAAGCGGCCAAAGGCGGTCTGGGAATGTGTGATCATGCGTTCAGATGTTTTGATTTGTAGGGTAGCTTATTAAACCCCAAATAGTATCATTTTTTCAGCATACTGGGATGTCTCCCCGTCCCTCATCCCTCTACCCTTATCTAATGTCCTCATCCCTTTGTTCGGTCAGCAACCGCAGCAGCACGCCGTTTGTCCAGCCGAAGCCGTCCTGAACGGGGTACTCGCCACCCCCGGCTTCAAGCGTCATATCCATGACATTATATTTTTCGACCATTTTGCCGGTATTTTCATATACGCGCAGATTCAGCTCGACCCAGTTTTGCTTCAGGCTGTCGGCCAGGCTTTCATAACCGTAGTGACGCAATCCCTGGATGGCGATCCACTGCAGGGGCGCCCAGCCATTGGGCGCATCCCACTGCTGGCCGGTGATGTTATCGGTGGCGACGGCGCCGCCCGAAGCCAAAAACCGGGTGCGCAGCTGTACGGCAACGCCGTCGGTCCGCCCTTCATCTTCCAACATTCGAAAATAGAGCGGATAGAGCCCCGCCAGCGAGCGGATGCCGGCGAGCGCCCGCGGGTAGTCGTCGCCGACCCCG
>CAZWDL010000150.1:0-15004 GCA_964632995.1 uncultured Saprospiraceae bacterium | reverse complement strand
TCGGCTGCCGGCGGAATCTGCGGGAAGGACAGATCCCGGATCTCGCCGTACTGGTTGAGGGCGGCGCGGCGCTGGGCCTCGGGCCAGGAAGTGGAGGGGTGGTTGGAGAGATTGAGGAGCATGGAATTTGAAATTTCTTTTTCGAGTATATAGTCTACTATAAACTAGAAGCCAATTTCCGGCATAGTAGGAAGTTGAAGTTTTTTCTTCACTTCTTGGAATGCGCTTCCAAAAGCTTGTTCTAGTAATATTTGGAGGTTTTTATGGAATTTTTCTGCCCGCTCCTTACCAATGGGTTTGAAACCATGCGCAAGGATAGAACTGTTACGGTCGCTCAAAATGCCTTCAAAAGTGAATCCTTTGAAGGAGAGTTCCCCCTTTCTGATACTAAATACGAGGCCTTTAATTGGATGATCAAGTGATCTAAGTAGCCAGAAACCAAGTTTTAAGTCAATTTTTTCCGGTAGTTGCTTATCCGCTTTCTGATTGCCTCGAAGGCCAGACTTATACATTTTTAGTTGCTCTGAAGTCAATTTGGAGTAGTCCGGCTTCTTATTATCGATGCCTTCTTCATAAAGGAAATACTGACTGATCGCTTCCAGGGTTCGATAATGGCGAGCAACCGCATCGTCGAATCGGTTTCGACGGATACATCTTCCTGCATTTAGAAAGATATCGACAATGAATTCAATAGAAAGCTTTTTAGTGGCCTCTATTTCTTTTATATGGCTCGCAAAGGTTTTCAACTTATCTGAGAAGCTGGCAAATTCAGCAGAGCCTGCTCCCGATCTGAGCGCACGGTCAATCTGTTGAACTGCATTATTAATGCCCTGGCTTACTGAGCTTTCGTAGTGGGCGAACCGATCCCAAAGAGCTAGTTGATCACATAAATTGGCTAGTCCCTGAAACAACTCTTTCTTATGGGCATGGGTTGGAACGATCCGGTCAAAATGCTTGGCAGCGCCGCCGAAGTCAAAGGCATTATAGGCATCCCGGCCTTTGGCAGCAATTATAAAGCCTGTTTGGTCATAGGCATTTCCTAACTCTACTATGTTCATCGTTTCCGGAATGACCTTTCCTTTATCATACCGTGCATCGACATAAATCATGGGAATACCTAAAAAGGAGGCAACCATCACTGCTCCCGCACTCATCCACTTTCTTCCTCCGGTTGGGTCCGAAAGGATTGTGTCTGCTCCTTGCCTCTCCAGCCAATTTTTCGCATGTTCAAATTTTTCACAAAGAGCGCCGATTTCTTCCGGAGAATCAGTGATCTCCATTTTATCATATTGACTGGGGCGCAGGCCTGTTTCCTCAACAGTTTTATCAACGGAAGTCCTGAGCGATTCACCCGTTCCAATGAAGACAACATAGTCGGCTTTCAATTGCTGAATAGAAAAAATGAGCGGCTCAGGAGAGAGCCCCATTGTTAAAATAAGGCCGGTAGGCATATTTTTAATTATTTAAGGATTATCATTGACATAATCATGAGATCCCAAATGCCGTAGATGTAATTTCCTATTCTTGTATTCACAACTTTTCCGAGGCCCCTGACCAAGTCGAAAATGTCCCAGGTGGCTATTTTTTCCAGAAAATTATCATATAGGATTACTCCACCACGTCCAGCTTTCAGACAACCAGGGTCTCCATTGTTCTCCTGTAACAGGCAAGATACTTTAGCTATAATTTCTTGCAATTTGACTTTCTCTCGAGCCTGGTTATGCCGGTTAAAGTCGCGTTTGAAACTTTCCCTTGTTCTTGTTCGTATTTAAGTATTCTGTTCTTGTAGTTATTTGTCAATGCACTGTTTGTGGTAAAAATTTATATTTTATCATCTTTACCCCATGGCTCAGTTGCGGTCTTAAGGATTGCCTCCTGAACATACGGTATAGGCGAAGACTCTTTACCGTCTATAGTATAAATTGCTTCTTTATAAGGAATTGCTCCGAGAAAACTTATGATTTTTTTGCCATGTGCTTAAATTTGACTATCAAACTATCTGACGATGGAAAAATAATATATTCAAGAAACAGAAAGCTTCACAAACCCCATCGGTATTCCCCCTTCAATTAGTTTTCTGGTTTTAGGAAAAAGAACTCGATCTGGATAATTCTTTCGGCGAAGCGAATTTTTCAGTTTGCTCCAGGTTGGCTCTTCTAAAATGTATTTACCATTTTCATCTTGCCCTCTCGGCCAGGCTCCAGTCATGAAATCCCATCCGGATCCCGCGCCTACGCGCATGACGCATTCTCCTTTTCCGCATTTGTTCGCCGTATTTAAGATTCTGCGTAAATGATCGAGGAGATCTCCGATCGCCAAAGGATTATCCTCTTCTTCCCAAAGTTCAATTTCCTGCTGAACCAATCTTTTGGTGTGTTTATTGATCAAAGCCATTAAGCTTTCAGGATCATATGCAGCAAATTCTTTGGGAATGTTAAGTGCTCTTTCTTTTTTTATTTTTTCCAACAAATCGGCAGGTATCTGCAAGGTAGCAACGGATCCAGCTCCTGCCGGTATACACTCATACAAACTACTCAGTTCCGGTTTGACGCCCCAGCCTTTGATATATTCATTCACCACTGTGTTTCTTACAACTACCGTTCGCGTATCGAAGTAGACATCACCTACTCTCAATAATCGTAGTAAATCTTTTTTAGGCTCCACCCGGCGGGTAAACCTCTGATCGGGAGCGAGATAGTGAGCCTGAATCTGATTGTCTTTAAATTCTATTCTATTTCCTCTTTTTTGTATCAGGTTCTTTTCCTGGGAAGCGAATACCGGATTAGCCCGGATAAGACTGTTTAGCAAAGCAGTACGAATACTTCCCTTAATTGAGGACCCGGGAATACTGGCTTTTGTGGGCACACCCAGATGAATCTGAGATTTGATATTCCCATTCCCGGTTCCGGCTTCCACCAACATTATCCGGCTGGATAAATCTTCCGCTTGTAAGTTCGGCTTCCTGACTAATAACAGTTCATTTAGTAGGTCTCCTCGTTTTTCAATAATGCTTACCCATTGATCGATGCTGTCTGGGCCAATTATATTGAAAACCAGCTCGGGATTAATAACAGCGATAAGTCCCTGATCACGGAAATAGAGATACTCCATATTTGCCTGAAGCTCATTACCGTCTCCAATATGTACAGGGGTGAGTGTTTGTATATGTACTGTTCTGGTATTCATGTCCCAATTATTTTATGTAGCCGGGGTGAACGGAGCAAGGAATAAATATTGCCTTCCCATCCCGGTATATTGAATGGGAAACTGGCGGAATGTCAGCTGCTTCAAGAGCTTCTGTGTCCGGTTTTAAGTCCGCGACTCTACCCTTTGGTTTCTCGGGTGTTCTGAAAAGAGATCCCTCGGTAAACATGTAAATGGACTTTTTCCGAATAGTCAGGTGTTTATTATTCGCCGGGCTGGCAATGTATCCTCCTCTTTTGACGATTTCGTATTTTGCATTATTCAATTGTCTTAACTCCTTAATGTCTGATGGTAGAAACAATGATAAATTCATTTGATAATCTGCATTCGAAGGAACTGCGAGGTCAAAATCGTCCTGGATATCTCTTTCACTATCGAATTGAAACCTGCCCATGCCATTATTGCGATCGGTACCGATTCCACTGTCAGCTAATAACCTCAAAGCAGCGAATATTTTCTCTCGAACCGGTGCTTCGTTGCAACTCAGCAGAAAGAAAAGCCCGGATTGCTCACTGAAGTACATTTTGTCGACATAGTAAGGTGTGCTATCGGTTCCATGGTCTCTGGCAATGGCTACGTGCTGAAAAGCTTCAGAGGTGAAAATTTCCAGTTTTTCACCCGAGACCGGATCTTGTAACCTTCCAAAACTTGCCCATTGCTTATAAATATTTTCAGGCCTGAGAATCACTTTTTCTGCCTGGATAATTTTTTCAAAAAGTTTCTTTTCCAGGTATTGGAGACGCTTGAGTTTTTTCTTTTCGGTTTGTTTCTCTCCGGATATTTCAATAGGAAGCCTTCCTTGTGGCTTGGGGAAGAAAAATTGTATCTTTTTTTCCAAATCAATCCCGTAGGGAAAGGCTGAGGTAATGCGAAAGCGGTCAAGAAAAGAATCCCTGGAAATGGCTTTTTCTCCAAATAGTTGAATTGCACAGGCAAAAATTGCAGACTTCAGCGTGTCTGAGTGAAGCATCTTTGCACTTTCGGAATAGGTGTTGGTTCGTCCGCGCGAGAGGTGGAGGCCTCCCTTGAAATTGCGGAGTTTAATTAAGGTGAATCTGTTTTTATCTGGCATAGATTGTTGGTGCTATCATTATTTGAAAAATACCTGGTCGTCCATCAGGAATTTTGTCTTAAGTCCTCAGGGACTTCATTTGTCCGATCTTCAATATTATCCGGGCTCGGATTCAAATAGTAGTCCTTACCTCTTTCTTCCATCCGGGAAATATTAAATACGATTTGACCGTTTCCACGTGATCCGCCGCCTCCCAGATAATCATCCTGGACGAGACGCATGGCCTGAAAGAGCCCTTTCAGGAATTCTTCTTCATCATCATTAGAGAATACGTTCAGAATAACTTCCAATTTGAATCTAGCTCCTTGAGGTACTCGTTCGAAAAACCGTGGATTGGCAGCAGAAGTGATTCGGTCAATTGAATTTTCGGCTTTGACTTCCGTAAAAAGTAGTTCGGTGTCAATGTTAAGCTGTTCGCCATTTCGCAGATCACCATCCCGGACAATTACCCGGGAAGGTTGCTGTGATTCATTGTTGTTATCTTCCTTATGTTTGATATGGCCAAAAAGCCTGGCGGGGAGGTGTTCTGGATTATGAGTAGGACCATAGGACTTACTTCTTCCGCCACGATTTTCACTTACATTTCCTAAATGTAATTCGAGTAAAGATCTTAGTTTCCCTTTTAGGGAGCTTCCAGGAATATAGGGAAGTTTTGTGATTGGATGGCGAATGACTGCCTTGTCTACACCTCCGATATCCATAGCAGAAGAACTGGAGCCAATCATGAGTCCGGTTTGTGTTCTAATGTCTCCGGAGATGAATATTTTCTTTTCTAATTGAGGTGTATTATTCATGTTGGACAAATTTTAAGCTTTGAGAAAAACAAAAATTTTCGTCAGGTTCTTTCCTTATCTTCCGCCATAAACTTTATGGTAAGCAATGATGGCTTCCATAATATGGATGAAGTTGAGATAGTATTTCGGGTTTTTAATTGTTTCGATAAGTGCCCTTTCTATGACTTCCCGAAAATCTTGCATTCGTGTTTTAGGAGAGCGATCCATTGCTCTCGCAGTACTATAGGCAATCTTTGGACGGAGTAGGAGAATTTTAGTTTTCAGTTCTGTTTCCCAGATCCTTTTAGCCTCTGCACTTACTTCAGAATCTTGATTCTCATAATCGCTGAGTATTTTTCTTACCTGAACTTCGATCTGCTTGGCTTCGCTGAATATGTTCCTCAATTGGCTAGTGGTCATTGCCTGGTAACCAGGATACCGATCATTGACATCCTTTTTGTCGCAGAGGTAGAATCCGAAGTTCTCAAGGTATTCGATACATTCTTCTGTTATCCCTTCGGTGACCCACTTGGTCTTAAAATTTGAAGGGTTGAAATTCTTAATGATCGTCTTCTGCATATTCTTTAGTTTTTGATTTAGCAGGCAAGGTCCGAGATTTTAATTCTGTCCAGCGAATGGCAATTCGCAAAAGATCAAAATAGTCGTGCTTGCCTTTTAATTTTTCTTTACTCCCCTGGTAAGTATCACAAAAGATATCAGTTTTGATTTCATCAAGGAATATCCTAAAATCTTTGGCGTCACGTCCTTTGTAACGTTCCTTGGCGCGGGCGATGTCATAAGCAATCTGCCATTTCCATCTAGGGACCATTCCATGTTTTTCTGCATTTAACTTCTCTTCGTGATAAGCTGTAATTTTGTGGAAAATTTGCCGTCGGTTGTCATCTTGAAGGTGTATCCATATTTTTTTTCCTAAATCTTTCACAATCGGGTATTCCATTTGCCAGTTCAGGGGTTTCCAAAGCGTAAAGGCATTTTTGCTCCACGTTTCTTCATTATTTATCGAAACCGAATAGTTCTTAGCCTCCTGTTCGGAATCGTGTGCAAATTCAGCTCCTTTGATAATTGGAAATTTATGGGTAACCACAGCTATTCCTCCAGAAACACTCAATTGGGGATGGGTTTCCATATTCTGTTGACAAGTCCATCCCAGAAACTTGGAATGGATCAATTCAGCAAAATGTATACACACATCCCAGCGTCCAACAATAAAAAGATCATCCCCACCGGAATAGATGATTTGGCTGTTGTATCGCAACTCATCATCATCTTCCCAAATGTTATTCAGCATGCCTGTGAAGAAGGTATCCAGACTACGGCTTAGGGAGGCGTAGGTGAGTAAGGTCAAAAGGTTATCTGGAATACCGTCACTGAATAGCCATCCCAAACCATCCACATCCATTCGAAGTACTCCCAACCGTTTGATTTTACTCTTTGCTTCTCCAGTCACCGGGTCTATTTTGTATGCAAGGTGATTAAAGGTTTTGGGATTATTCTTTTGATATGTTTTACTGTCCTCCTTATCCTCAAACCTGCACTCAAATACCGGAGCTTTGTTTCCTCCATATAGTGTAGCTCCGTAGGTGTGGTGTTTACCGAAAGGAAGGTGTCCTTTTAAAATATCTTGCTTGTTCAGGCGGTAGATTACAGATTTGGAGTCTGTATTTTTCAGTGCACTTAAAAACTGATGTTCATTGTCTTCCGTAACGAGATAATGGAAAACACCCATATCGGCAGGTTCATGGATGAATTCGTCCATTCGGTTTTGATCGCTGGGGGAGAAAAGAACTTCATTGGTGATAATCCAGTAAAGTGTGTTTTTGAGATGCTTGCCAAGGTCAATTTGTTTTTTGGTTCCCTCTTTGAAAAGGTCGGCGTCGTCCCTTTTTTCTTTTTCCCACTGACCGTCCTCTTTTAAGTAATAGGCGGGCTCATCCATGTCTATCTCTTCGCCGGTTAATGCATCCCGGAAAGTACTGCCTCCTTTGTCGCCTACTTTGGTTTCGTCAAAAAAATGGTCAAATTTGCTGTTGATCAGACCAGCGAATTTTTGCTTTTTCTGTTGATCAATATTTAAAAATAACTCATTCACAGCCTCTTTTAGATCTTCGCCTTGAAAAGCCTCGGCAGACAATTCCACACTGTCAATAACTGCAGTTATGGTAGCGCCGTGCTGCTGAAATAACTTGTCTGTAATTTCGAACGACAGACTTTTCGGGTCAGAGACATCAAGTTCTTCGTTGACCTTTCTGGTATTTGGGGCTAGAAGTAGGAAATTTCCTCCTGAATCATAGATGACATTGGCCAAAAAAAGACCGAGCCTGTTCAGCAACAAATAGAGAATTGAATCACTTAATAATCTAACATAAAAGGACCTTCCTTTAAGGTTCTTTGCAGCATGTTTACTTGTGATATCAAAAATAAAATTTTGTATGCCCGATATGTCTGTCCGGATCAACTTGAAGGGTTTGGTTTTATTCCATACCGCATTCCCGGGAGAATCCTGCATGCTGGAATGCATGCATATGGCTGTTCCTGCGATGAACTTGACGTAATCATAAAAAGCCACACCCGGCCAGTTTCCCGTCGGCTCAGGAAGCATGACCGTATACTTTTTGAGAAGAAAAAGTAATGTTTCTGGATCCACTTTCTCTCCTTGTAGTTTTCGTAGCAATTGGATTTCTTCTGCTAAATCCTCAATTACGGAATCCACCTTTAGTGATGGCTCTTTGGCAGGCATTAAATTTGAGGAAAGGTCAAAAGCTTGAGGCTCAAAATACCAGGGATTGTTTTTAGTAGATTCAGCAGTTTTTAAAATAACATCAAATATCGGCCGAAGCCATTTGGACGGTTGATTATCGCTTTCTTTTTGAAAAATGGAGACTGCTTTATTAATGATTTCCGTCTCCTGTTCTTCCGGTTCCGGAAATCCTTTAATTACCTTCTCCAGAGAAGTATTCTCCAGATTGCCAAGTAGGAAAAGAAGTGTCTGGAGATATAGATTTTCTGATGTATCCTTATTGCTCATCCGATGCTACTTTGCTTTCTGACTTTTTCTTAGAATTTTTTCTAATACCCCTCACCACCCCAAACCCCGTACTCGCCCCCTTGCCGATCCCCGTATAGTCCGGCAGCGAGACGTTGCAGCGGAAGTTCAGCGAGAAGCAGCGCACTTTATGGCCTTTATAGGGCAGGGTGCGTTGTTCTTTGAGGCGGGTGATGCGCACTTCGATGCGGTCTTCCACGCGCCAGTCGAGGTATTTGGCGAAGGCCAGGAGGTTGCCGGTGAGGATGCGTTCCAGCAGTTGCAGCCGTTCGATTTCGCTGTCGAGCGATTCGTAGCGTTTGAAATTTTTCTGATTGAGAGCCATCCAGTTGAGGATGCTGTATTCGAAGGAGGTCTGCCAGGTTTGCACGTTGAAGTAGTTGAGGCGGACGTCTTCGATTTCGAAGCGTTCCCGGCGATCGCCGATGCGCAGGTCCAGGTCGCGTTGCCGGAGCAGGTAGTGGATGTCGTCGGCCCCGTCGTTGAGGCAGACGATCGCGGCTTTGCGGTGATCGATCTTGTACTGGATCAGCGGGTAGCGGTAGTGGTAGCCCTCCGGGTTGCGGTGGTTGTGGAACAGGCTCGACTCCCGTTCCGTGGCTTCGATGACGGCCGCGCGAAAGCAGGGCAGCTCGCGGGGATGCAGTCGGTTGGCGAATCGGATTTTGAGGTATCGGATTTTGGGCATAAGCGTTTATCGTTCGGTTAAGGCAATACAGAGTTAACCCCTGCCGGCGGCGATACCGGCAGCAGCAGGTGTAGATATACGTAGACAGCTCTCTTGGAAAACAGGCGCAAAAAGGTTTGCGGAGGCCCCGGAGGGTGATACAGGGGAGAGGATTTTATTTGTTAAAGCACAATATAAGCAAATCCTATCTACAGAGCAATACAATTCCGGGATTTTTTTCATTTTTCCGGCAAGCATTCTCATCGCTTTTCCTTGTTATTTTGGACGCCACAAACTTAAGCGGAGAGGGTGCAGTCTATTTGCACGGTGTAGTAAGGAATTGTAAATTGACGCCAACTTTTTGAAACCGGCCTGTTGGCGAGCTGTCGCCGGCGACTTACAGAAGCAAAAAAATCTAAGGACCGATGCCCTACAATCCATACGCCCTCATTCGTTACCGGGTAATTGACCGTTGTCTGCAGCAGCGAGGACAACGCTGGACTTCGCGCGAGCTGTCGGAAGCCTGCGGAGAAACCATCCGCGAACAGGGGCGCGGCGATGAGCCCGATCCATCCGAGCGCACGATCAAAAAGGACATTGCAGATATGCGCAGCAGCAAGCTGGGCTACGAAGCGCCCCTCGAGTGGGATGCCCGCAATCGTACTTACCGCTACACCGATCCCAATTATTCCATCACGAACAGCCCGCTGGGCCAGGAGGATCTTAAGGAGTTACGACACGCCCTGGTCATTCTCCGTCAGTTTCAGGGCTTTGAGCAGGTAGCGGGTATCGAAGAGATGGTGGCTCGACTATCGCAGGCCCTGCGCTACGGGCAACCGGCGCCGGACCCGCGCACGCTGGTGCAACTGGAGTACAACGACAAACTTCGCGGTCTCTATTGGATCGGCCCGCTCTTTAGAGCGATCGATAAGCGGCAGTGTCTGCTGATTGAATACCAGCCTTTTTACGAAGCCGCACCGCAGCGGCGCATCGTCAGTCCCTACCTGCTTAAGGAGTACAACAGCCGCTGGTTTCTGGTGGGCTGGGAACATCGCAAGCAGAAGATCTATACCCACCCGCTGGACCGCATTCAGCGTGCGGAGCTTTATCTGCTGGAGGATTTCTACGAACAGCCCGGCTACGATCCGGAGCGCCGCTACCGCCACGTCGTCGGCGTCACCCTTCCGGAGGAAGGAGCGGTGGAGCGGGTGCACATCGCGGCCAGCCTCCTCCGCGCCCGCTATCTGCGCACCAAGCCGCTGCATCCTACCCAACAGGTGCTGGAGGAGACGCAGGAGCGCATCGTCTTCGGCTACGAGCTCATCCTCAATTACGAGCTGGAAAGCCGCCTGCTGTCGTTCGGCGAAGAGGTGGAAGTGCTGAAGCCGTTCAGTCTGCGTGAGCGTGTCGCGAAGCGGGCGCGGGCAATCGCGGAGCTGTATGGAACGCCGGACGGGGGAGCCTGAACGGCGCGCCAGGAAAAAAGGGAAAAGGAGCGGAAATCTCTGAAAACGTCAAATTGTCTTCCTGATCGATTGCTGCGCGGACAGGTTTGGACACAAAGGAGGCGCGAAGAAACACAAAGCTATTCATTCAGCTGTGCTAACAGGTACTCTGAGGCCCCTCCGGCCTTCGGCCACCTCCCCTGGGGGGAGGAGATGCCCCCCTCCGGCCTTCGGCCACCTCCCCAAAGGGGAGGAGCTGGGGTTTTTCTTCCTTTGGGGATTGAGGGGGGCTTCTACTGAAAGTGGTACGCTGCCACGTCAGGGTGCGCCTTCAAGGGCGCGCCCTGAATGTGGGATTCGAAGCCACCTGGTTGCGTCGGGCAGCCTTCGCCGGTGTAATGACCACGGCGGCCAGGGGAAAGCACAGTCTGGCGGGATGGATTAACACCCACAAACCCCGTAAACCTCTTGCTCCACCGTCTTTCCCTCCTGGGTTTTCAGCGTCAGCGTCCCGGTATTCACCATGACTTCCTGATCAGCTCTTTTAGTTTCCTGCAGGTCGACCGTGACTTCGTAGTTGTCATTTGCGTAGACGACCTTCCGGGTCCGGGCTTCGTTGTCGATCTGGAAGTCCTGCATCCTGAGGCGGACCTGCTCTCCATTGATGGCGATGAAGGCGAAGTCTTCATCCGTGGGGGTGCCGTACTTTTCGGCGTAGATCTTACCGTCGCGGGAGAATTCGGCGTAGAAGACCTGCTTTTCCTCGTCGTAACCGACGGCGCTGAGCATGGAGGAATCGACGGGGATGCGGGTGAGGGTTTTCATGTGCGTCTGGTTGGAGTTTAGAAGTTTAGTCGCCCGCGACACTACGTGTCGGGGCTGGTTTAGGAGTTTAGCAGGTCTGAAAATGAGATTCCCGGTTTCAGACCTGCTAAACTCCTAAACCAGCCGTCCCAGCGGGGCGGCGACTAAACTTCTAAACTTACTCTTCATAATCAAACTCGGCCTCCAGTCCGCCGATTTCCACGACAAACTCGCCCGGTTCGATCACCCAGGTATTGTCGAGGCCGACGAAGGACAGGTCGTCGGGTGTGAGGGTAAAGGAAACCGTTTTGTTTTCGCCGGGCTGCAGTTCGATCTTATCGAAGGCGCGCAGGCGGCGCACCGGCGGGGTGATGCTGGCGTAGCGGTCGCGCGTGTAGAGGAGCACGGGCTCCATGCCGGCCATATCGCCGGTGTTTCGGATATCCACGCTGATCTCCAGTTCACTATCGGGTCCCAGGGTGTTGGTGCTGAGCTTCAGGTTGCTGTATTCAAAAGTGCTGTAGCTCAGGCCGTGGCCGAAGGTGTATTGGGGGTTGTACGATTGCCCCGAAATCATCACGTCGCGGTCTTCGGTGTATTTGTGATCGTAGGGGGCGATGGAGTTCGGATAGCGCGGGTAGGTGAAGGGCAGCTTACCCGAGAAGTTGGCGTCGCCGAAGAGCAGGTCGGCGATGGCGTCGCCGCTCATGGGGCCGGGCAGGAAGGCGCCGACGACGGCGGCCATCTGGTTTTCAAACTTGCTGATGACGCGCGGGCGCCCTTCGGCCAGCACCAGGATGACCGGTGTGCCGGCGGCGGCGATCTGCTGGGCCAGCAGGGTTTGCGCCGCGCTTATGTACAGGTCGTTGAGATTGCCGGCATCTTCGGTGTAGGACGTTTCTCCCAGGCAGAGTACGACGTAGTCGGCAGCACGCGCCTGTTGGGTGACTTCAGCCAGGTCGCCGGTCTCTTCCCAGGTGCTGCCTTCGAGGTAGGTGATCTGGTCCTCGCCGAGCTTACCTTGCAGGGCTTCCAGGATGGTGTTTTGTTCTTCGAACATCTCATCGGCGATATCGCCCTGCCAGGTGCCCGTCCATCCGCCGTTCAGCGATCGCATGCTATTGGCGGCGGGGCCGGTGACGAGGATATTGGCGTCATCGGGCAAAGGCAGGATGCTTTCTTCGTTCTTCAACAGTACGATCGATTCGGTAGCGGCCTGCTTGCTGACGGCCCAGAATTCATCGGAGCCGAAGTCGGGATAGTCCGACAGCGGGTATAGCACTTCATCGAAGAGCCCCAAGGCGAATTTGACGCCCAGGATGCGGCGCACCGACTGGTCGATGCGTTCCTCGCTGATGCTGCCTTCTTTAACCAGCTCGACGAGCAGCTCGGCGAATTCGAAGGTGGTCGGCGTCATGCTCATATCTACGCCCGCTTCGACGGCCATGCGCACGGCGTCCTTCATCGTGGGGGCGATCTTATGGCGGGTGTGCAGGTAGTCGATATCCTGCCAGTCGCTGACGGCAATACCGTTGAAGCCCAACTCTTTGCGCAGCACTTCGGTGAGCAGGTAGTGGCTGGCGTGCACCGGCACGCCGTTGATTTCGCCCGAGTTGATCATCACGCTGAGGGCGCCGGCCTGGATGGCGGCTTCGTAAGCCGGCAGGTAGTACTCGCGCAGAAAGCGCTCCGGTATCCAGGCCGGGGTGCGGTCCTTGCCGCTCAGCGGCATGCCGTAGCCGGTGTAGTGCTTGAGGCAGGCGGCGACTTTATTTTTGTTCGATGGGTCGATACCCTGATAGCCGATGACGGTGGCGGCGCCCATAATCTGGTTGACATAGACATCCTCGCCGAAGGACTCCCACAGGCGCGGCCATTCCGGGGTGCGGCCCACGTCCAGGGCAGGGGAGAAGTTCCAGGGAAATCCAGCGGCGCGCGACTCGTAAGCGGTAATCTCGGCGATGCGCCTGGCCAGCGCCGTATTCCAGGTGGCGGCGACGCTCACCGGCTGCGGAAAGATGGTGGCCTCCCGGCAGTAGTTGACGCCGTGAATGGCGTCGACGCCGTAGAGGATGGGGATCTTCAGCCGCGTCTCCTCTGTCTCGGCGTGGATCTGATCCAGCATCACGCGCCACTGCTCGCGATCCAGCAGCAGTCCCGAGGGCGTGTTGAGGATGGAGCCTACCTTGTAGTCCTGGATGGCGGTCTGCAACTTATTGGGGTTGATGCGGGCGGGGGCGGCCGGCGCGTAGGCTTCGCCTACCAGCACGACATCAATCGTGACCTGGGTCATCTGACCTACCTTTTCTTCGAGGGTCATCTGTCCGAGCAGTTCTTCTACCTGGTCATTGTAGCGGCGCAGCACGCTTTCCTGCGCCTGTATGCTCATAAGAAATCCGGTTAAGAGGAAAATTAAAATAGGAATGGGAAGGGTTCTCATGTATTTATTTTTTGTTGATTTTTCAGTGGAAATTATACAAAACACCGCAAAGGAGTCACAAACCTGCACAAATATTTAAGTAATTCATAGCCACTCTGTAACGCATCGTGATTTTAACTGCCCCAAAAGTAAGCGAGTGGCAGTTTCGTGTAATAATTATAAAGCTATGGTTATGGAGATGTTGATTCGTTGAAGTTGTTTAAAGTTTTCTGCTGTCTGCGAGCGTGAAGGCTTGTGTTCCCTGACGAAACTCATTTTGAGTTTCGTACCTGGAAGGTACGGGACGAAAAATAGCTGAAGTCAGGGGGCACAATGCTTCGCGCGTAGCCCAGTGAGAAAACTTTAAACAACTTCGTTATGCCTTCCATCTTTTTGCGAAAGCTTAATACATTTTTTCAATAAACCCACTCTGTTAACCTCTGTGTCTTCTCTGAGCATCTCTGTGTAATTTCAATTTTCGGAGTAACCTCAACCATGAAACAATGCCATCACCATCACTTTGCCTCAATCACCGCCCCCTCATCCGGCGGCACGCAGAAGCGGACCAATTGTTCTTCTAAAGAAAGATCAGCCGGTATGGTATCCGCGCCGGGATAGGTTTCCCGGAATAGGTCGACCATGGCCTGCTGCAGGTCGTTCAGCACCTCCTGATTTTCCGGTTTGCCCGCGACATTAGTCGTCTCAGTGGGATCTTCCTGCAGGTCGTAAAGCCGGTGGGTGATCCCCGGCGGCGGATTGCCGGTCTCGTAGCCCTGTCCCAGGTCGCGCTTGCCGGTGCTGAAGATGTACTTCCAGCGTTCGTTGCACACCATGGCCTTGTTGTCCACCAGAAACTCGGAGAAGACGAGGTCTTTGTGGGTTTCCGTCTCGCCGCTGAGCACCGGCATCAGGCTTCGACCCTGTACGGAAGGCAGCGGATCGACGGCCAGGGCTTCCAGCAGGGTGGGGGTCAGGTCGATGAATTCGGTGAGGGCGTCACTGCTGCGGTTGCGGCCGTAGCGGCTGCCGGCCTGAATAACCAGGGGAGAACGTATGGCCTCCTCCCACATCATGTGCTTCTCAAAGCGCTTGTGGTGTCCGAGCAGGTAGCCCTGATCACCGATGTATATCACCATCGTATTATCATCGAGCCCCAGCGCGTCGATTTTATCGAGAATGATGCCTGCGTTCTTATCCATATGCTCTACCGAAGTGTAGTAAGCGGCGACGATGCCCTGTTTTTCTTCTTCGCTGAGATCTTTAAATACCTGCGGAATCCAGCGGTCGTCCTCGGGGCTGCCTTCGGGAAGCGGCATGGTTTCCGGTTGGTATTTGTCGCGGTATTCTGTGGGGAAGTTGAACGGCGAATGCGGATTGTGGAAGCCCACCCAGAGGCAGAATCGCTTATCCTGATTAGCTTCGATAAATTCGGCGGCGGCGTGGGCGTAATAGGTGTCTTCCATATCCTCATCCCGGTAGGGCAGGGGCAGGGCGGCGGCGTTGAGCCAGATGCGTGCCGGATCGCGGAAGGGGCGCCATTCGCCGTAGGTGCGGAT
>CAZWDL010000149.1:0-15340 GCA_964632995.1 uncultured Saprospiraceae bacterium | reverse complement strand
TACTCCCGTGAGGCGCTCGCCGTCGATGATGGCGGCGCCGTCGATGATGGCGATGGGCCGGGTGGCGTCGGCCTCGGCGGAGGGACGGACCAGGGAGGCCGGGTCATTGTTCTCCACCTCCTCCCGGGTAATGTCGTAGGGTTCGGCGGCATTCAAGTTGCGCAGGCGAAAGAGCTGGTACGACTGGTTGTGCACCAGGTCGACGTAGAAAAGGCTCTTGTTACTGATCTGCAGCTGGTAGCCCAGGGCAAACTGATGGGTGTAGGGGTTGTCATAACCGTTGGGATTCAGGATGCGCCGCTCATTGCTGAATACCATCTCGCGCTGATCCTGCAGGTCTTCGAAGGAAGGTCCTTCCAGGTATTTGGTGTCGCTGGTAAATCCGGTGAGGTTGCCGTCGAAGGTGATCTGATCGATGTCGGTATCGGCGGGTAGTACGCCGAGGTCGATCAGTTCCTGCAGCTGGGCGCGGTAGTGGGCGCCGGTAGAGTTCTGCTGCAACGCGTCGCTGTAGATGGTATAAGGGATCTTATCATAGAAAATGCCGTAGCCGCCGCGGATGACGCTGCGGCGGCCAATTTTGTAATTAAAGTTAAGACGAGGGGCGAAGTTGTTGTAATCCCCTTCCGAACCTCCGCCGCGCGAGAGGTCATCGTAATCATAGCGCAAACCCAGGGTCAGATCGAGCCGATTGGTGACCGACCATTGGTCTTCGATGAAGGCCGAGTAGATGTTCTGGCGGGCGCCGAAGGATGTGGGACGCAGTTCTACCGCGTAGTTGATCACTTCGGCGTCTTCGGGAATGTCCGTCACATTGAGATCGGGCCCCTTGCCAAGCGCTTTTACCTGGTTGATTTGCTCATCGGTCAGTTTGACGGTGTAGTTGCCGTTGACGTTGCCGCCACCGAAGAGCTGGTGGTCGCCGCTGATGAGCCCGACCCCGGCCTTGAAGGTGTGCCGGTCGGCGTAGTAGCGGAACTTCTGCTGGAACTGCCAGGTGTTTTCCAGTTCGTCAAAAACGAAACCGGGGTGGCCCAGCACAGCGATAACGTTTTCCGAGGGGTCCAGCACCGTGGCCTGAGGACTGTCACCGTTGATCGGCCGGCCGTAATTCCAGCGGAAGCGGGCGTACTGAATGTTGGTCTGGGTACTGAAATTGCGGCCGACGTAGGTGTTCTTGGCGGCGATGAGCACCGAGTTGCGGTCCTGGATGCTGCCGGCGGAGGGGAAGGCGCTGCCGCCGTCGAGGCCGCCGCCCTGTCGCTCGATATTGACCAGTCCCACGTTGGCGCGGACGCTGGTGCGGAAATTGGAATTCCAATTGTGATCGATCTTGCCCGACAGGTAGGTGAAGTTGTTCTGTCCGGGAATGGTAGCCTGCCCGTCGAGTAGGGGAGAGCCGAGAAAATTATCTTTCAGATCAGTGGTGTGCTCCAGATCGACGTAGAAGAAGGTCTGGTCCTTCACGATGGGGCCGCCCAGGGCCACGCCGCCCTGATAGCGGGCGAAGCCTTCCTTGACGAGATTGCCCGACAGGTCGCGCTGTGGAAAGCCGCTGTCGACATCCAGGACCGAGCCCGGCCGGGTGAGGAAGAAGGCTTCGCCGGTAAAGTCGTTAGAACCTGAGCGGGTAGTGATGTTGATGACGCCGTTGGCCGTCAGCCCGTACTCGGCGGAGTAGTTGTTGGTCAGCACCGTTACGTTTTTGGTGAAGCCGCTGGGGATGGCGAACTTCTGCCCGCCGAGGAAGCGCTCGTTGTTGTCGAGCCCGTCGATGAGGTAGCTGGTAAACAAGGAGTTGGCGCCGTTGATGCTCACGTTGGGCGCTTCGGGATAGAAACCTGTCGCACGCGACACGTTGGGCAGGCGGTAGAGCACCTGGGTAATGTCGCGTCCTTCCACGGGAATGGCTTCGATCTCTCGTTGTTCCAGTTCGAAGGATACTTCGGCGTCGCTGCGGTTGATAGTACCTTCGGCAGCGGTGACCACTACCTCCGAGAGGTCGACGGTGGTTTGTTCGAAGAGAGCGAGTGGCACGGTAGGGCTCTCGTTGGAGCGCACGTCGATCAATCCGGATTGGGCATCGAGATAATCCTTCGATTCCCGCACCAGAACCCGGTAACCATTCACCACAGGCAGGGAGCGGAAGACGGCGCGGCCCTGGACATCGGTTGTCTGTTTTTTTTCAATACCCCGCGCTTCGTTGCGCAGCAATACTTCAATACCCTCTACGGGACGATCGGTTTTATAATTGATGACCATAACGGTCAGGTCTTCCTGTGCGGAAAGTAAAGTACTCAGGCTGATCAATAAGGTTAATAAAAAGGTACGCATAGCTGGTGTTTTCCCTGTGGGAGGGCAGTACTCTTACAGCCCCTCCCTATCGGGCGAGGGTTAATAAATCGACTTGTTTTTGAAATGTAACCGGGGACAGCTCCGGCATAGGGCGTTCCACAGTACAAGTTGAGCCGTTCCCGGAGGAAACGGATATTTTCGGCAAAAAGCATGAAATGAAAACCAGGGATTGGACTGCTTACATAAAGAAGACGCCAAAATGTTCCAGGCCTTCCAATTCCGAAAGCTTTAGGTCCCTTATCCCACCCGCAACCTTATAAATGTTTCAATCAAATGACGGAGAAATGCCGGAGGGGAAGGCAGGCGGTGGTCCCCTGAGCAAGGGGGTGTGGAGTAATATCTGAATCACTGAAATAATACTCCGCCGGGCCGGTCGCTGAGCGGAAAGAAGCAAAGACCTAAGCAACCGGACCAGCGGATGATTGCCGGTAAGCGTAGCGAAGGCCCGGGCAAAACTGACGGCATCATCAGCATCCCATCTGGGAGGCATCAGAAAGGGAGCACTACCTAAATCCCGGCCGTATTCAATGAGCGCCGGCAGCAATTCGGAACACTGCCAGGGTAAGTCGCGAAAAGCTTCCTGCCGGAATACGGAGCGATCGATTCCGATAACATAGGCCCCTCCGTCGTAGGTAGGACCGAGTACCAGGGGGGTAAATTCCAGCTTGTGACTGACTTCAAGTAGATGACTTTGATCAAGCGAAAGGCAATCGTTGCCCACACTGATCACCCGCTGAAAGCCGCGGTCAAACAAGCTTTCAATCGCGTTGCTGAAGCGTTCGCCGAAGCAGCTTCCCACCTGTTGTTCGCCGTATAGTACAACAGTCGGCAGGCCGGTGGCTCTTGCCAGTTGCTCTACGCGTTGGTTCAGCACGCGCACGATACGGCGATTCGCCCGGCTTCCACCAATGTGCGTGAAGCGCTTGGCGTGGCTTTCCTCCCCTTCGTTTCGAACGAATACGAGGATGGCTGTATGTGTTCCGCTTAGTGGCATGTGTTTTCGTCTCAGGCAAATGTACGTAATAATGTAGTGCATAGCTGCCGGATACTGTCTTTGCAGGGACAGTAGGTGCTGATTTGAGGCCGGCTTGGTTTTTAGTCACTGTATACATTTTTTTTAGCAATATATTTGTCAAAACCTACTGTTTAAACACCATTTAATCAGGTTTATAACCCTTGTACAAAGCAGAGGAGCGTTCAGCTTCGTACAGCTCATCACAAAAAAAATTTGTGCTTTGGTAGAAAAGTGCTAATTTCAAAGTGTGTTTTATTGAGAAACTATTTTACCTACCTGTCAGATTATTAAATTTCCGCATTTAACTATCCCCCCTGTTGTTGTGGAATATCCCCACTAAAGGCTTTTTGTTTTGCACTTGACCTGCTTCTGAATGATTTGATTAAATCAGAACAGTTGCTATCCCCCCATGGTCGGCTTACGACGTGGTGCAGAGCCTGTCTTGAGATTTCTTTCTTGAAGAAGCAAGGTGGTTTGCCCAACAAGTTAATCGGTTTTCGACAGTTTTTCCTTGCAAAAATAAAAGGCGCCGGGTTAAGAGCCGGTGATAGTACGTTTTGCCGTTGATCGCAGCGGACATGAGAAAGTGAGGTTGAAGGATTGGTATTTAGCGATAAACGGGCTTGGTATATGGGAACAAACGCCTACTGAACGGATACAATCTCACTTATATAAAACCAAATATCTCATGAAACCCCTGTACCTAAAGTCCCTAATGTTGGTGGCTTGCTCGCTGGTTTCGCTTGCCGATACTAAAGCATATGATCTGGCAAGGGAGACTAGCCTGGCAAACTGGCTGGACAAAAACAATTTATTGGTGGAAACTCAATTTCGCCTGCTGGAACTGCCTTTTGAGGTAGACTACAACAGCGAAGTAGCTCACTATATCGAACGTTACCTGCGGCCCGGTCGCCGGGAAACGGAACGCCTGATGGGAAGAGCAGCTTACTACTTTCCCATTTTCGAAGAGGCGCTTAAAAAACAAGGCCTGCCGGGATGGCTGAAATACCTGCCCATTGTCGAATCGGGACTGCGGGCAGGTGTTGAATCACCGGTCGGCGCCGTCGGTCTCTGGCAGTTCATGCCGGCTACTGCCGCGTTCTTCGACCTGCGGGTTGAAGAACGGATCGACGAACGCATGGATCCACACCGTTCTTCGCAAGCTGCCGCAAAACTTTTGCGACACCTGTACGAGGAATTCGGTGACTGGAGTCTCGCTCTGGCGGCCTACAATTGTGGCCCGGCCAGGGTTAAGAAAGCAATACGACAGGAGGGCGTAGCCGGCTACGAAGCAATTAAAAAGCGGTTGCCGGGGCAAACCCAGCGCTATATCATCAAACTGAAAGCTGCAGCCTACGTGGCCAATTACTATTATCTTTTTGGTCTCAAAGCTGTAGCCGATACACATTTGAATGGAGAGATCACTACCCTGCCTATCCGGGAATCGATGAGCTTTGAGGCAATAGCCAACCGGGTGGGCATTTCCGTCAAGAAGCTGAATGTCCTCAATCCCGCTTATCTGAGTGGGACCTTCTTTGCCGGAGAAAGCAGGGTTCCGATCCGCTTGCCTGCGGCCGCCGCCGAACATTGGGAAAAAACCGAACAGCACGACCGCAGAGCACAAAAACAAGGGCCTGATATTGCGCAAACCCGGCAGGATAGATTACCAGCGCCCCACTACCAAGAATACAGAAAACCATTGAAAACAAGCCACGTGCCGCCTTTTAAGATGATCGAAACACTACCTCAACCGGAGCGCCTGCCTGTAAAGGAAAAGTACAAAAAGTCTGTACTCGTCCGTTTGCAAAGGCAGGAGTTCCGGAACACTTGATCAGTATCAACCTTCGTCATTTACCCCATTGTCGGGACATAGCCCGTATGAGAAAACTATTTTTTGGTACTTGTCGCAGGTTGCCTTCAGGCAACCTGCGCAAGTTAGGCTGCTTATAGTAGTAACCCTACTATTTGCGAGGCTCCGGCACTTGTGTCGGGGTCTTTTTTGCTTTATCGGCCAACATGAGCTAACTTTAAAATCTGCTTTTCAGTAAACAGAACTGAATCTATGAGCCAGACCTGCACCACGCTTCTGCTTTTCCTTTTGCCCGGTCTCCTTACTGCCCAGATTACCCTGACCCGGGCAAATCTTCCGACAGTCGGAGACAATATTATTACCCAGGAAATTGATTCCGCCTGGCTGGCGGGGCTGGACTTAGGCAGCACAGGAGGGGGGCAACAATGGGATTTCTCCAATCCACAGAAAACTACCGGCAAGCCTGATACTACCTTCTTTATCGATCCGGCCGGCACCGCCTTTGCTGCCAATTTTCCCGATGCCAACCTGGCGGGCACTCCAAACCCCGCCAATTCCGGCGCCGGGCTGGAGTACCAGCGACTGACCAGCGAGGCCTTCGAAATCCTCGGCTATCAGGATACCGTCATTTTTAATAAAAACTTCGGCCCTGAAACACGGCTTACTTTTCCTTTTGATGAAAAGTCACGCATCGACCAAACTTTCGACCTTTTCGCGAATGTCATCGAATTTCAGGATACCGGAATAGTGGAACAGCTCACCAGGGCAGACGCCTGGGGGCAAGTCACTACACCCCTGGGAACCTTCGATTGTATTCGCGTGAAAAGAGAACGCACGGAAACTTTCCGGGTATTCGGTTTACCCATTCGAATTGAAAACACGATCTATGAATTCTGGACGGCCGAATTTATCATTCCCGTGTTGGTCTACGATCATCAATTGTCTAACCTCTTCGGCGGTGAAGATGAAAGTTTGACCGGGCAGTATCTTACCGGACAGAATGTAGTCACCTCACGTCGTACGGCACTTTCACCTGTTCAACGTTTGCGGGTGTTCCCCAATCCCGTCGTCAGCCAGCTCACACTCGAATTTGAGCTCAGCCGGCAGGGACTCTTGCGGCTTGTGTTATTCAATGCGCTGGGACAGCCGGTATTCCTGCAGCCGGTAACCCAAACCACTCCCGGCAACAACCGGTTTACCCTCGCCCTTCCATCCCTGCCGGCTGGCCTATACCAGCTGACCCTCTTCGGCGAAAAGGGAACGGTAGTCAGTCGGATGATTGCCATTGAAAGACCCGGAGAAAACTAAATTGAATTGGGACCGGGTTCACGTCTGGATAAAGCATATCGATCTATGCTTCATTTCTTCGGTTCTAGTACACCGTGTACTAGTATCATTCGGTTTACCCTGGCATGAAATGTTAAAATACGATGTTTATCGTATTTTTCTTGCAACTACGACGATTATCGTATATATTTAAACTACGACAAATGTCGTATTTCTGTAAATCCTCTAAACTTTGACTTATGAAAAAGCGACCGACGGAAGCGGAACTGGAAGTGTTACAGGTCCTTTGGCGACTGGGTCCTTCCAGTGTGAGAACCGTCAACGAAGCATTGAGCAAAAACCGGGAAGTGGTCTACACCACGACCCTGAAAATGATGCAAGTGATGACTAAAAAAGGTTTTCTCCAGCGAGACACCTCAAGCCGGACCCACCTTTACGAGGCGATCACGAATGAAGAGGAAACCCAGGAGGGGTTAATTGACCGGCTGTTGGATACGGCCTTTGGCGGGTCAACGCTCAAACTGGTGGTACGGGCCCTCGGTCATGAAAAAACTAGTGAAAGCGACCTGGAAGAGATTAAAAAAATTATTCAACAACTCGAAAAAGACGATAAATAATGAATATCCTCACCCGACTTGTAAATGAAGAAATCGTTGTCGCCCTTGGCTAGACCCTCCTGCACTCCCTGTGGCAGGGCTTGCTGATCACCCTGTTGTGTTTCGCCATCTTGTTCTTACTGCGGCGACACTCCCCGCAGCTGCGTTATTTTGCCGGGTTAACCGGTATGGGGCTCGTCATAGCGTCGGCAGTGGTCACTTTTATCTGGATATACGACCCCGCGATTGCGGCCCCTGAAAATTCGGTAGAAATTGTGGTGGACCAACCCGCCGCTGAACTGGCGCAGCCAGTTTCAGAGCTTGAAAAGGATAATGCCGGTTCCTGGATCGCTGTATTCTCTGAATCCGGCATTTACCTCCAGCGTCACCTGCCGTTGCTCGTCGTACTTTGGCTACTGGGAGTGATGGTGTTGACCTTGCGAACCCTGGGCGAGCTGACATTTATCCAGTACCTGCGATACAATCGTAGTACAACTGCCTCACAACACTGGCAGCAGCGATTGCGCGAACTGACCGGCCGGATGGGCTTGCACACCGGTATCGAGTTGCGCGAATCGCGGCGCATTCATACCCCAATGGTCATCGGGGTGCTCAAACCCGTGATTCTGCTCCCGCTCGGCATGGCCGCCAACCTCCCTCCCGAACAGGTGGAAAGTGCGTTGGCGCATGAGCTGGCACACATTCGTCGTCACGATTACTTTGTCAACCTGCTGCAATCCTTTGTCGAAATACTATTTTTCTTCAACCCCGGTATCTGGTGGCTGTCGGCCTCCGTTCGGGCCGAACGGGAGCATTGCTGTGATGACTGGGCCGTAGAGGTATGCGGTGATGAACTGACTTTCGTCAAAACACTGGCTACCCTGGAAGAGTACCGGGTAAAGCATGCGGGGTTAGTAGTGGCCCTGGCCGGATCCCGCGGGAGCGTGCTGGGCCGCATTCAGCGGCTGCTGCACGGCCGCCAGTCGGCTCAACTGCCGTTCCGGATTTTCTGGAGCACGCTGGTGTGTCTGCTGTTCTTTGGACTGGCAGCTTTCAGCTGGACAAGCACAGCACCCAAGCAAAGAAATACGGCTGTCGAAACCGAGCAAGCTGCAGGCAGTGAAATCACCCGTCTGGATTCGGTGCCTCCCGAACACCTCAACGAGGTTGAGGAAAGTCCGGGAGCACCGTCTTCTGAGAATGGCTTAGAAGATAGCGCTCCCCTTTCTTCAAATGCGACAACGCTGACAACTTCAGCAATAAGCAATAGGACTCCCGCTAAACCGCTGGATAAAATATCGCCCTCCATTTTATCAGATACCATCCCGGAATCCGAAAAAGCCTACCGCAAAGCCAAGCTTGAGCTCCAGAAGGAATACCGCGAAAGCCTGCTGGAGTTGCAGAAGCAACGCAAACCCCTTAGCAGTCAGGTCGCAGAACTACGGACCAAACTTAACCAGGAAGAAAATGTCAGAGTGGTTAGAGCGCTGGAAGTGAAAAAGAAGATACAGCTTTTGCAAAACGGAAAAGAACTGGAGCGCAAGGAACTGGAAATCGAGTTGAACGAATTACAGGGGGAGATTAATGAAATTGAAGGTTCGCTTCAGCAACTGGAGCAGCAAACCATCGAGGAAATGGCTACCGAAAATCCAGATAAAGAAAATTGAAGAAATGGGAAGAGGAAGCCAGACAGCTTCAGCGAAAGAAACTGGAGCTTCACCAGAAGATCAATCAAAAACGGGTTGAACAGCAGCGTCGGATGCTGGAACTGGAAAAGCAGATGCAGGAACTCAACAACCTGATGATGGTTTCTCAACAGGAATTACAGATGCAACAAAATCAATTGCAGGGAAAAATTTTCGAATTGCAGCAAAAAATGCAGGAACTGGAAAGTCAAATGCAGTTACTGGAAAATGAATTGCAAATGAAGCTGCTAAACCTTCAACTGGAGTATCAAGCTGAATAAAGCAATAATTATACAGTTTCCAGGGAAAAAAAATGCCTTTCGCGAAAAATGCTGTCGCGAAGGGTATTTTATTGTTACTTTTAATATTCTCTCCGTCAAAACAAATGAATACAAACAATCAGGGAATAATATTCTACTCTTTTCAGGAGTAGAACCTACACTACAAATTCTAAATGCTAACCCAAACGATGGCCTGCCTACGGGCAGGTCGTTACACAAAAGGAAAGCCTGCCCCCGGGCGGGCTTTCTTATATTGTATACTTGCCGGTGCTTGAGGCGAGGCCAGCCCGGAATTCTTCCTGAATGAGCCTGGCTAAGCCGGACAGAGGTCCCCTTCCGACCTCCTTCGCCCGCCGCAGCGGTTTCTGCCCACAGAGGCGGGGCTCCCTGCGGTCGCTTCCATTTTAGCTGTACTCCGATGTTTTCCTTATTTTCGCCCTACAACTCAACCTATGGCTATAAGCATAGAATCTACTTACTTGCTTCCGGAAATTTTCCAGTCCGGCTCATCGCGAACAGGGGGGCAGGGCTTCGACTGGCTGATCGCCGCTGAGAGTACGCGGCACGGGGGCGTAGGCCGGCCACCTTTTGAAAGCCTGAACCTGGGCCTGTTCACCGATGATGATCCTGAGGCGGTCGCCATCAACCGGCAGCGCTTTTTTCGCGATATTGGAGCCGGTTCCATGCAGGTAGCCGGCGTCTATCAGGTGCACGGTAGCGAGATACTGCAGGTCACTAACCCAGGGCAGTTTAAAGGTTACGATGCCCTGATAACCGACCAGCCCGGCTTGCTGCTGACCGTGACGGTAGCCGACTGCACTCCGGTGCTGTTGGCCGATCCTCAAAACCGGGCGGTGGCTGCTGTACACGCCGGCTGGCGCGGTACCGTGGCGGGTATCGCAAAAAAGACTCTGGAAGCGATGCAGGAAACCTTCGGAACCGATCCTGTAGATTGCTATGCTTATATAGGCGCCTGCATCTCCAAATGCAGCTTTGAGGTAGACGCCGATGTGGCGGATCACTTCACGGCCGCATTCAAGCGCTGGAATCCGGATCAGCAAAAATTCCTCATCGACCTGAAAGCGGCCAATCGCGCACAACTGATCGAACAAGGCCTGGAAGCCGGGAATATCGAAGTATCGCCTTATTGCACTGTGGAAAATAATGATACCTTCTTCTCGCATCGCAAAGAGAACGGAAAAACAGGGCGGGCCCTGGCGGTTATCGGAAAGTTAAGGGAGTGAAAAATTTAAGGGGATACTCCCTGGCTTAATTCTTAAGCAGAGCGCTCGGCGAAACCAAAACAGCATTACGCACAACTATCTTAAACCCACCAACACCTATGAATCGCAACCTGCGCCCTCACCTGGTGCTGAAACAGGCCGCCGAAGAAGGCACTCCCTAAACAATGAAAGCAGGGAAGGCGATCGGGAAAAGCCTGAAACAGGTGCAGGAGGTGTTTGGGGAATTTGCCAGGTGATTGGGGTGGTCCATAGTCAATAGATAATGGTTGATAGCTTAGGGAACCAGGAGCTAAGAAAGGGGGACCGCACAATAGTGAAGCTTTGCCCGTCCCAGGGAACGACAATGGGAAAGAACAGAAAAACATTTCCCCGCCCGGTTACTTCATCCTCTCAATCACTCCCAGCGCTTCCCGGTATCCAATCTCAAACGCCTCCTCCGCCTTATCCATATCGAAGATATTGAACTGTAGCAATTCATCGGGTTGTATGAGCCAGTCGCATTTGCGAACCTTCAGCGCCGTTTCGTAGCGGGTGCTGATGTGGTAAACCCGCTCGAGAACGTCGAAGACGCCGTCGAGCTCCTGCTTGACAGCCTTTTTCAGGGGATTTACATTAACGCCGAGGATATGCTCACAGCGACCCAGCAAGGGTTCGATTGGAAAGTTGTTGAGGACCCCGCCGTCGGCGTACAGGCAGTCTCCGATTTCTACCGGCGTAAAAATGATGGGCACCGCTGCCGAAGCTTGTATCACCGGCACCACCGGACCGGAATCGAAGATTTCGTATTCAGCGAGAAGCAGGTTGGTCACGGCTACGAAGAGCGGCTTGTCGAGTGAATCGAAAGTTACCTCATTGAGATATTTGTTGAGCCAGACGGCGTAGTCTTTGGAGTCGAGCAGGCCGGGTTTGAGAAAGGTGAAGTTGGATAATTGGAAGATCTTAGTCTCTATAAAAAACTGAAGGATATCTTCCGCTTTGTATCCAGCGGCATACAGGACGCCAGCCACTGCCCCCGCACTGGTCCCGGAAATGCAATCCACTTCGATATTTTCTTCTTCTAGGGCCTTGATGACACCCGCGTGGGCGGCCCCGCGTACGCCACCGCCGGAGAGGACGAGGCCGAGTTGGTAATTCATGTGAGCTGCGTTTTGGGGAAAATACGAAATATCGGGATATAGTGACTTAATATCCGGTATAGAGCATCAAAATACACAGGACACATAGAACTCACGGTGGTTTTGCCTATGCGCCCGATGATTCTGTGTGTTCAGCCCCTTCTCAACCCTCACAATTTTGTACTTTTGCAGTGCATTTTGCCCCTAAACCTTTGCCTTTCGGCAAATGTATTATAGGAGCCATACTTTTACGAAATGTAAGGAGAAGAAGACGTTTACGAAATCTCTGAGATTTCGTAAACGGGCCGAATAAAACCACTACCACACATGGTCCAGAAGAAGATCGAACCGTATAAGCCTATCCACCAAGTACGCATCGTCACTGCTGCCTCGCTGTTCGACGGGCACGATGCCGCCATCAACATCATGCGCCGCATCATGCAGAGCTCCGGCGCCGAGATCATCCACCTCGGGCACAACCGGGCGGTGCAGGATATCGTCGATACCGCCATCCAGGAAGACGTGCAGGGCATCGCCATCACCTCCTATCAGGGCGGCCATAACGAGTTTTTCAAATACATGTACGACCTGCTGCAGGAGCGTAACGCCGGCCACATCAAAATATTCGGCGGCGGTGGCGGCACCATCCTGCCCGAGGAGATTAAAGAATTGCAGGAGTACGGCATTACGCGCATCTATTCCCCCGACGACGGCCGCGACATGGGGCTGCAGGGCATGATCAACGACGTACTGGAACAGTGCGACTTCCCGGTCGGTAAAACGCTCGACGGCGCCCTCGACCGCTTCCGCCGGCAGGAATCCCGCGCCCTGGCCCGTCTGATCTCCGCCGCGGAAAACTACCCGCAAGAAAGCGAAGAATGGCTGACTGAGGTACACGAAGAAGCCAAAGCAAAGCACATTCCCGTGCTGGGCATCACCGGCACCGGCGGCGCCGGCAAGTCTAGTCTGGTCGACGAACTGGTGCGCCGCTTCCTGTTGGACTTTGAAGACAAGACCATCGCCATCGTCTCCGTCGACCCCTCTAAGCGACGTACAGGTGGTGCCTTGCTCGGTGATCGCATCCGCATGAACTCGGTCAACAACGATCGCGTCTTCATGCGCTCGCTGGCCACCCGGCAGTCGAATCTCGCCCTGTCGAAACACGTTCAGGACGCGGTGGATATCCTCAAAACAGCCGGCTTCGACCTCGTCATCCTGGAAACCTCCGGCATCGGTCAATCCGATACGGAAATCATCGACCACTCCGATCTGTCACTCTACGTCATGACCCCCGAATACGGCGCCGCCACCCAGCTGGAGAAGATCGATATGCTCGATTTCGCCGACCTCATCGCCATCAATAAGTTCGACAAACGCGGCGCCCAGGATGCCCTGCGCGACGTCAAAAAACAATACCAGCGCAACCACCAGCGCTTCGGGGAACCGCTGGATGAGATGCCCGTCTACGGCACCATCGCCTCTCAGTACAACGATCCCGGCACCAACACCCTTTACCGCGTGCTCATGGACCTGATCGCCGAACGCACCGAAGCCGACCTGCGATCTAACTACGAGCTCGGACAGGGTATGAGCGAAAAGATTTTTATCATCCCCCCCAGGCGGGTGCGCTACCTGTCGGAAATCGCCGAGAACAATCGCCGCTACGATCGCTGGGTGGAAGACCAGCGTAACATCGCCCGCCGCCTGTTCGCCATCCACGAGTCGATCAAAACCGTCAAAGAACAAGAACTGCCGGAAAAAGAAAAGATCCTGGACGGACTACAGAAAACCTACGACGAAGTGGCCCTGAAATTTGACGGTCATTGCCAGCGTATTCTCGAAGAATGGGAAGACAAAAAGGCCGCCTACGCCGCCGACGAGTTTGTCTATCAGGTGCGGGGCCGCGACATCAAGGTGCCTACTCACACCAAATCGCTCTCTCATTCGAAAATTCCGCGCGTCGTGCTGCCGAAGTACAAAGACTGGGGCGAAATCCTCACCTGGGTCCTGCAGGAAAACGTACCCGGTGAATTCCCCTACACCGCCGGCGTCTTTCCCTTTAAGCGCAAAGGCGAGGACCCCACGCGCATGTTCGCCGGCGAGGGCGGGCCGGAACGCACCAACCGCCGCTTCCACTACCTCTCGCAGGATATGCCCGCCAAACGCCTGTCGACCGCCTTCGACTCCGTCACCCTCTACGGCGAAGATCCCGACCACCGGCCCGATATCTATGGTAAGGTTGGCAATTCGGGCGTCAGCGTCTGCTGCCTCGACGATGCCAAAAAGCTCTACTCCGGCTTCGACCTCTGCGATCCGAAAACCTCGGTATCCATGACCATCAACGGTCCGGCCGCTGCCATGACCGGCTTCTTTATGAACGCCGCCATCGATCAGCAGTGTGAAAAATACATCCGCGAGCACGGACTGGAAGATGAAGTCGAGACCCGCCTAAAAGAACTGTACGACGACCGCAGCCTGCCCCGCCCCGAATACCGCGGCGAACTGCCGGCCGGCAACGACGGCCTCGGCCTGCTCCTGCTGGGCGTCACCGGCGACGAAATCCTGGAGCCGGAGGTTTATCACCAACAAAAAATCAAGGCCCTCAACGCCGTCCGCGGCACCGTACAGGCCGATATCCTGAAGGAAGACCAGGCACAAAATACCTGCATCTTCTCCACCGAGTTTTCGCTGAAGCTGATGGGCGACGTGCAGGAGTACTTCATCAATAATAAGGTGAAGAACTTCTACTCGGTATCCATCTCCGGCTACCACATCGCCGAGGCGGGCGCCAACCCGATCACCCAGCTGGCCTTCACGCTGGCCAACGGCTTTACCTTTGTCGAGTACTACCTCTCACGCGGTATGGATATCGACGACTTCGCGCCCAACCTGTCCTTCTTCTTCAGCAACGGCCTCGATCCTGAGTATGCCGTTATCGGCCGCGTGGCGCGCCGCATCTGGGCTAAAGCCATGCGCGAGAAATACGGCGCCAATGCCCGCTCGCAAAAACTGAAGTACCACATCCAGACCTCGGGCCGCTCCCTGCATGCCCAGGAGATCACCTTTAACGATATCCGCACTACGCTGCAGGCCCTGTACGCCATTTACGACAACTGCAACTCGCTGCACACCAACGCCTACGATGAAGCTATAACTACGCCCACCGAGGAAAGTGTGCGTCGCGCCGTAGCCATTCAGATGATCATCAACCACGAGCTAGGCCTGGCCAAAAATGAAAACCCGCTGCAGGGCGCCTTTATCATCGAGGAACTCACCGAGCTGGTGGAAGATGCCGTGCTTGCCGAATTCGATCGCCTCACCGAACGCGGCGGCGTACTCGGCGCCATGGAAACCATGTACCAGCGCGGTAAAATTCAGGAGGAAAGCCTGTACTACGAGAGTCTCAAACACTCAGGAGAGTACCCCATCATAGGAGTCAATACCTTCCTGAACAAAGAGGGTTCCCCCACCGTCCTGCCCGATGAGGTTATCCGGGCTTCGGAGGAGGAAAAGCAAGCCCAGATCACAACGCGCAACATGCTCATCGATGCCAATGAACAACGCGGCGCGGCCATGCTGGACCGCCTCAAAGCAGTAGCGCTGGAAAACGGCAACATCTTTGAACAGCTAATGGAAAGCACCAAGTACTGCACACTGGGGCAAATCACACACGCACTGTATGAGGTGGGAGGGCAGTACAGGAGAAATATGTAAAAGCGCTATAGCCAGGTAGCAAAGAAATGGGAAAATGCCTCCTCTGAAAACATTTTCCCACCTCCATCTACCAGGCTTATTGCCTTGCACTAAGCGATCACCGGGTTAACCCTACAGGGGTCTTTTTCCTTCCGTCTCCCCGTCCAGATCAAACTTGATCCCCTGAGCGAGCGGAATGGCTGTGCTGTAGTTGATCGTATTCGTTTGCCGGCGCATATAGGCTTTCCAGGCGTCGGAG
>CAZWDL010000148.1:0-15784 GCA_964632995.1 uncultured Saprospiraceae bacterium | reverse complement strand
CCACCTGGAAATTGGGCCGGCGCCGGCGGGGAAGTTATTGGGGAGGGTGCCGTTGCCGGTATTGGCGGCGGCGGCGCGCAGGTGCCAGGCGATCAGCTCGCCCTGTTCGTTGAGTCCGGCGCGGTAGCTGTAGAGCCCTGCCGGCCGGTAGATACCCGCGGTCATGTCGTCTTCGCGGGTCCAGATGACGTTGACCGGGGCATTGGCCATCTGGGAGACCACTGCGGCATCCAGCGCAAAATCGGTGTAGAGGCGCCGGCCGAAGCCACCGCCCTGGTTCGGCATCATCACCTCGATTTTGGCTTCGGGAATGCCGAGCTTTTCCGAGACGTCTCTGCGGGCGCGGGCGGGCGTCTGGGTGGGGCCGAAGAGTTCTACACTGTCCTCCCGGACATGGGCGAAGAAGTTCATCGGCTCCATCGGGTTATGAGGCAGAAAGGGCGCTTCGTAAACACCTTCGATGATGGTAGCGGCGCCTGCCAGCGCCTGTTCGGCGTTCCCGTTCTTGCGCTTGGGTTCATCGGGCGCCCGGGCGACCAGCTCGCGGAAGCGCTCGAAGTGTTCGCTGGTGTTGTCGAGCTTTTCAGGATTTTTCCACTGGATACGCAGGGCATCGCGGCCTTTCTTGGCCTGCCAGGTCGATTCGGCGAGGACGGCGACTTTATTATCGAAGGTGACGACGTCCTTCACCCCGGGCGTATTTTTAGCGGCCGAATCGTCAACCGATCCTAGTGTCTGGCCGAAGGCCGGCGGGCGGACTACCATGGCGTAGAGCATGCCTTCACGGCGGGTGTCGCTGCCGAAAATGGGGGCGCCGATGACGATCTCCTGGCTGTCGACACTGGGGATCCAGGTGCCGAGGAGCTTGTATTCCTCCGGTTCTTTGAGGGTGACTTCTTCGGGCACTTCCATATTGGCTATATCGGGTAGCAGTTCGCCATAGCCGATCGTTTGCTCGCCATCGGGATGGATGACTTCGGATTCGTCGGTGCTGCACTGGGCGGCGTCGACCTCCCAGCGCTCCGCGGCGGCGTCGATCATCATTTTGCGGACGGTGGCGCCGGCCTGGCGCAGTGCGTCCCAGGTGCTGCGGATAGAATAGCTGCCGCCGGCAACCTGTCGTTCGTAGGCGTCGGTATTAAGCGGGGCCTGTTCGACCAGCACCCGGTCCCAGTCGGCGTCGAGTTCCTCAGCGACGATCAGGGGCATAGAGGTTTTGACGCCCTGTCCGAGTTCAGGATTGGGCGACATCAGGGTAATCCAGCCGTTATCGGCGATTTTGATATGGGCGTTCATGTCAACAAAGTCGGCTGCGGCTGCGGCTGCCCGGTCGACGCCGGCGCCGGCGCCTTCGGGTTGACAGGCCGTCATCCAGTTGATACCGATGAGTAGGCCGCCACCGGCGAGGGTGGATATTTTGAGAAATGAACGGCGGTCGAGCGCATTATCTGGTTGTTTCATAGGTTACCTCCTTTTTCTGCTGCTAAATGAATGGCTTTTCTGATGCGTGCATAGGTGCCGCAACGGCAGAGCACGCTGGACATAGAGTTGTTGATGTCCTCGTCCGTAGGATTAGGGATGTTGCGCAACAGCGCCACGGCCTGCATGATCTGTCCGGGCTGGCAGTAGCCGCACTGTGGTGTGTCGGCTTCTTTCCAGGCCAGTTGCACGGGGTGGTCGCCGTTTTCCGACAAGCCCTCTATAGTCGCGACTTCCCCACTGCCGACAGAGGAAACCGGCAGGGTGCAAGAGCGCACCGGAGCGCCGTTAAGATGTACGGTACAGGTGCCGCACTGGGCTATTCCGCAGCCGTATTTTGTTCCGACCAGGCCCAGATTATCGCGCAGTACCCACAATAAAGGGGTATCCGGATCGACGTCGACCTGGCGGGTCTTTCCGTTTACATTTAATGAGAAGGATGCCATAGTATCAGGTTTAGGTTTGATAGTATCGGATATCAGGGCGCCGCCGTCCCCCCCCCCGGGCAACGGAATGAACCAGAGTGCCCGGCGAAGGCAGCACATGTCAGCTGACCGGGTGAATTTGCTAACGCTACTTGTGCTGTACATCAGTGGTATGTACCCGCCGGACGGGGAAAGTTTTAAATTACAAGTCGTGAGGCTAGCGACATGTTCAACGGGTAGGAATCTGTTGATCAATTGGGCTGGTAAGGAAGATAAAAAAAGTTAATCTTATCTGCAATGCCGGTGATGGATAATTCGCTATTGAGTAAAATAAAAAAAGGCCAGTCTGGTCAGACTGGCCTGTAAACTAGGTCACATTCATGGGATTACGTTTGCTAGTAGTTACAGTTTCCGGACGGCTTTCCGCCCGGAGCGTTCATGGGAAAAAATCAGTTCATGGGATTTTAATTGCTAAGATCAGGTGGCGGAACTTTTTCCGCCGTTGTTGATACAAATATAGAGGGAGTGCCCGCCCCGGTCAAATACGCATTTAAGGGGTTTTCAAAGTTAACTAGAGGGTCTTGTTTTTATTTAGCAATTTTTTATTTTGCAAATTATTGACATTCAATTGTTTGAATCATTTTAATTATAAAAAAATAAATATGAATATCTGTATATTCGGATTTTGGTCTAAAAAAATACTACCCTAAATGGGGTAAAAAAGTGAGAAAGGCTCTTTTATTACCAATACAAACAGGTTTGCGAGCGGTGATGTCCTGATCGATTGCAGTCGGGAGTCGCGTCAGGAGGCACGCCAACTATTTCGACGACAGCACAGCGCTCTGCGGGCAGTATCCTTATCCCGGATTATTTCCGGGTAAAGGATAGTGTCTTTTTGAAAGAAGAAATCAACTGATCCCCCCTTGACTGGAAAGGATGTGCGGCCTATCTTGTTAACTTATAGACAATAATGCTGTTGTTAAGATAAAGAAAACCAAGAAAAATATGAGAACGGCGACCCTTCAATCTGCTATTAAAACGGGTCTTCTTTTTGGCCTATTCATTAGTCTGACCCTTTTTGCCTTCGGGCAGCTGGAGGAATGGCTGCTACAGTCCGGCTTTTCTGCTTCCTGGCTGGAGGTAGCCTGTTTGTCCTTGCTGGCGGGTGCTATATGGGGTGCCTTTCTCACTTTGAATTACCGGTATCCCGCTGTTCCCGGCCGTTTTCTTTATCACCTGTTTGCAGGTGTGGCGCTGGCTTTCTCCGCTGCACTTACCGCCGCGTTGTTGTCTTACGGATGGGCGACGCTCGATCCGGAGTTTCTGCGGCAACTGACTCTGGGGGCTCAGGAAAAATGGACGACTCATAGTGGTAGTGTCGCGGCTGATCCTCCAGCCTATCGCAGTGCCGGCAACCTGGCCCTGGCTACCTATAGTTTTCAGTTTTTTACCGCTTTCTCGCTAACTCTTCTACTATCTACCGTAAGTTGTATCTGGGAATGTGTCGCTCAGGAGGAGGGTTCAGCGGGAAAAAATGATTACCGGCAGGACCTGGTTTGACTGCCTTTAATTAGAAGTTTGCTGGCCCACTGCCTACTTCCCACTTCTCCTTTCCGCTGCGTACATCCGCACCTGCATCAGCGCACGTCCGTTGTGGTAAGCGCCTTTCCATGGGTGGGCTTTGCGACGGGTTTTACTTTCGGGGTTTTCGTCCGGGCCGTCGTTGTACCAACCGCCGTGTTGATGGTCGATCATTTCCTGCTGCAGGTAGCGCCACATTTGCCGGAAGGCTTCTTCGTATTCCGGGTTATCCGGATAGCGCCTAGCGTAGAGTGCGAGTGTATGCCAGGCTTCAGCCTGTGACCACCAGGTTTTTCTGGTATTGACGATACTTATGCTGTCTTCCTCTGTAAAATAATAACCGCGATCGTACAGGCCGTAGTAATTATCATCGAAGCCATGGTCCATGCTGTGCTTCACTAGCTTGTCGGCTACGCGTATGGTAGTGGGATCGGCCTGGCCGTGCAGTGATTCGGCGGCATCGAGGAGCAGATAAGCCGTTTCGATATCATGACCGAAGGAGACATGGTCGTAGTTCAGGTTATCGAGGATATATTCCCGAGTGGAATCGCGGTGGCTGACAGGCTCCCAGTTTTCGTGGAAGTAGAGGTGAAGGTAGCCATCCTCATCCACCATGGTGTCGCGTACCAGGTGGAGCATTTCGGCGAGGCGTTCTTCTACGAGGGGATCATCGGGCAGCACCCGGCGGGCGTTGCTCAGGGCTTCCAGCAGGTGGATGCTGGAGTTCTGGTCCTTCCATTGCAATCTTCCCCATCCCAGGTTGGTGATATAGTTTTGGGTAGCCGTATCGCTGGCGGCACCTATACTGTCGGGCAGGATGATATTCCGGTATCCCAAACCGCCATCGTCGTGCGCGGCCTCCTCCAGCCATTGAAAAGCCTTTTTTACCCAGGCTCTGACCCCGGGATCTTCGTTGATTTTGGCGTATTCCGATAATGCGTATAGTGCAAAGGCATTCCCATAGCTCATTTTATGGGTAATTTCTGATGCTGGGGCGTTCCTGTCCCGGTAATATTGGTAAAAGCCGCCATTTTTTTCATCCCACATGGCTTCGGTCAGAAATCGGTAGCCGTGGTCGGCGGCGTTGCGATATACCGGGTCATCGGGGAAGGCGATGGCGGCGCGGGCGGCGGTCCACAGCCCCCGGGCCTGAGTGACCAGCATTTTGGGCTGTTCTTCCGACCGGGTCCAGTCGTATTCGAAATTGGTCCAGTAGCCGCCGTTAACAGTATCGACAATCCGGGGATACCAGGTTTGGAGCAAACCCCGGGTGGTAGAATCAACAGCCTGTTCTTCCACTCCTAGGAAAGTAGCTTCTTCGGCCGGACTTTGGCACCCGGTGCCAAACAAAACGAAAATATTGAGCAGAGCCAAAACAAGGCTGCTCGGCAGTAAGCGATATTGGAGTGGCTGGCACATAGGGCGATGGTGTTTTATGACTAATATAAGCAGGATTTTCGAGTAGGTGAGAACTGCCGGGGTTTTGAAATCTGTCAGATCTGTAGAGATGACATCTTATGTTACGGAGCGCCGGAACTTCTTTTTTACTTTTGTATATCATGAGCAATTAAGAAAATATTTATGCCACTAAAAATTGACGAAGCGACATTCAAGAAGATAATGAAGCAGGGAGAAAAACCCGTCGTGCTCGAATTCTGGGCCGATTGGTGCGGTCCCTGCCAGACGCTCGACCCCGTATTGCGGCAGTTGGACCGGGAATACGGCGAACAGGTCCTCATCGGCAAGGTGAATGTCGACGAAGAAGTGACCCTGGCGACGCTGTTCAGAGTGCGTAGTATTCCCACCATTCTCTTTTTCAAAAACGGCGAGCAGGTCGATCAGGTGGTCGGACTGATCACCAAACGGGGACTGAGAAGAATGGTCGGAAAGTTGATAGAGGAAGGGGGATAGAAAGTGGGATTTCGGAAGTGAGAAGTCGTCCGCCTTCACCAAGGCTTCGGTGGACGGAAGAATTCGGAATGGGCGGCCAACAACTTCAACTGTCCGCGCACGGACAAGTCGATGTTCAACCATTCTTTTATCTTGCTGTTCAGTATAATGAACTCTTTATCAAAATCAATCTACATCATGGCAATAGCAATTAGTGAACAGAATTTTCAAGAAACCGTATTGAACAGCGAACAGCCCGTGGTGCTCGATTTCTGGGCAGCCTGGTGCGGCCCTTGCCGTATGCTGGGGCCTACCGTAGAAGAACTGGCCAAGGAGTACGAAGGCAAAGCCCTGATCGGTAAAGTCGATGTGGACGCAAACCCTCAGATCGCTATGGAATACGGAATCCGTAGTATCCCCACCTTGCTGTTCTTTAAAGATGGAAAGCTGATCGATCGCGTGGTAGGGGTGCTGACTAAGGCGCAGCTGGCACAGCGAATCGAAGACTTGCTGGCAGTGAAGGTCTGATAGAGAACAGAGAGACGTGAAATATCTCTGATAAGGTGGGGATGGCTTCCTCCTTTTATTATCAGATCTACTTTTGGAAAAGCATATTGTAAATAGTGTTAGTTAAGTAATGAATGGAAGGAGTCGCACCACGCGACTCCTTTTTAATCTTAGTCCCCGTCTTGTCTGTTTCTTCTCTGCTTTCAGCTCGAACATCGACGCATGAACGCCTGTTCATATTAATAGTTGATTTCGATAAATCCAAAAAGAGAGAAATATGATTATTGAGCGATTTTATGACGAAGCGCTGGCCCAGGCATCCTATATGGTAGTAGCCGGCGATAAAGCGGCCGTCATCGACCCGGCCAGGAATCCCAATCCTTTTTACGAATTCGCCAAAGAAAATAATGCGAAAATTGTAGCCATCATAGAGACGCATCCGCACGCCGATTTTGTGAGCAGCCATGAGGAGATGGCGCGGCATACGGGGGGCAAAATTTACGTCAGCGAACTCGTCGGAGCAGACTATCCGCATGAAACCTTTGATGAGGGCGACGTGATTCCGCTCAACGGTATCAAGCTCAAGGCCATTCACACGCCCGGGCACTCTCCCGACAGCATCAGCATTATGGTAGAAGATGAGCATGGGAAGGACAAGGCGGTCTTTACCGGCGATTCCCTGTTTATCGGCGATGTAGGGCGTCCGGATTTGCGGGAGAAAGCCGGCAACATTCAGGCCAAACGCGAAGAGATGGCCGAACAGATGTATGAAACCATCCACAACAAGTTTATGAAAATGGCGGATCATGTGGAAGTTATGCCTGCTCACGGCGCCGGCAGCCTTTGCGGCAAAAATCTGAGCGATAAGTTGCAAAGCACTATCAAGGAGCAAAAGGAAGAAAACTGGGCCTTGAAGCCGATGAGTAAAGAGGAATTTATAGATACCCTTCTGGAGGGCCAACCCTTTATTCCGAAGTATTTCAAGTACGATGTAGGCATGAATAAAGAAGGCGCTCCGGATCTGCAGCCCAGCCTGGATCAGGTCGAACGGCTGGAGCCGGGAACAAAGCTTCCGAAAGACGCCATTATAGTGGATACGCGACCGGAAGATCAGTTTAAGCAAGGCCATGTGCAAGGAGCTATCAACATACAGTTAGGGGAGAAATTCGAAACCTGGCTTGGAACCCTTATTGAACCCGAAGCCAACTTTTACTTCGTGGCCGAAAATGAGGAGGCTGCCGAAGAAACGGTCTATCGCGCCGCCAAGATCGGCTACGAGCAGAACTTGCAAGGGGTGACGGCCTACACCGACGATCTCAAAGAGGAAAAGGGGCAGACACTGGACCTGCAGCACTTCCGCGAGCATCCCAATGAATTTACCATAGTGGATGTCCGTAATGACAGTGAGCTGGAAGAAGGCAAGATTTTTGAAAACGCCGTTCATATTCCACTGGCTGAGTTGCCCGACCGGGCCGGAGAGCTTTCTACCGACAAGCCCCTCGTCGTTCACTGCGCCGGCGGCTACCGTTCCGCCGCAGCTTACAGTATTCTGGAAAACAAATTGGGAGATAAGACTGAGGTATACGATCTCAGTGAGGCGGTGGAAGAGTTTGATAAGAAAGAAGAACCCGTGGGTTAATTCCCGGCAAAAGCCTTCCTTCTTATCGGTATAACAGGGACGAAAAAATCATCATTCATTTCTCAAAACAAATATTCCTGCTGTTCCGATAAGTACCCGGACAGGTTTATACTAAAAATAAATTTGCCCAGTTACTTAAGTACCCGGACACATTTAATTTAAGTTTTCCAAGGCCCCTTTTGAGGCTATACTGCGTTGCTCGTCAGTCACAGAACTCCGGCTATGCTCTGATTCAAGAGAAGGGCCCCTGCACCCCACTCTTGAATGAGCGCCTTGTCTAGCCTCAAAATGGTCTCCTGGAAATTCATAAAATAATTATGTCCGGGTACTTACGGATGCGCCGCCACCCAGATCTCACCGTCTTCAAAGATTTCCTTTTTCCAGATGGGAACGGTTTCCTTGAGCGTATCGATGGCGTACTGGCAGGCTTCGAAGGCCGCTTTACGGTGTGGAGTGGCTACGGCGATGACCACGGCGATTTCACCGATCTGCAGGACGCCACTACGGTGATGGATGGAGACTTTTTCCGCTTGCCAGCGATTCCGGGTCGTCTCGGCGATTTTGCGCATTTCGCTGATCGCCATGGGACCGTAGGCTTCGAACTCCAGTCGCCGTACCGCGCGGCCTTTGGTCTTGTTGCGTACGGTGCCGATAAAAACGCTTATGCCCCCGGCACCTTCGCTGGTGACAAAGTCGATGCAGTCCTGAGCTTGAAGGGGCTGGTCGAGCAGTTGTATATCCGTCATAGGTTATTTTTGAAATACTATTTTTACTCCTGTTCAATCATATAATTACTACAGCCTTGTTGCGACGGGGCAATGGAGTGATAAAAATCTCTATTTTGACCGCCGAGACATCCCGTCGGAACAAGGTTTATTAACACGAATATCCGAAAAAATGGAATACCGTCAATTTGGAAATACCGATTTGAAAGTAAGCGAAATAGGATTTGGCGCCTGGGGCATCGGCGGCGGCGCGATGGCCGGCGATACCCCCATTGGTTGGGGGAGTACGGAAGACACTATTTCCGTAGAGGCCCTGCGCCGCGCTTATGAGCGGGGCGTCAACTTTTTTGACACCGCCAATTTCTACGGTCTGGGGCGCTCCGAGACCCTCATCGGCGAAACCTTTGGTGATCATGCTGATGTCATTGTTGCTACAAAAGTCGGGCACCGGCTGACTGACGATGCGGAAATTTACACCGATTACAGCGCTCACCATATCCGCGAGGCCTGTGAGCAAAGCTTACTTCGACTGCAGCGAGACACTATCGATTACTATCAGCTCCATACGGCCAAAGTGTCCGACCTGAGAGGAGGCGACTGCATCGAGGTTATGAACCGGCTGGTAGAAGAAGGAAAAGTCCGCTACTGGGGCATTTCGCTCAATACCTTCCACCCGGAGCCGGAGGCGGAATATGTACTTGAGAATGAGATCGGCCACGGTTTTCAGGTCGTGCTGAATATGCTCAATCAGCGCATCGTTCCGCTGCTGAATCGAATGTCGGCCGCAGGTTACGGCGTCATCGCCCGCATGCCCCTGCAGTTTGGCCTGCTCACCGGAAAATTCGATACCGCCGCCCGTTTCGACGCCAACGACCATCGCTCCTTCCGCCTTACGCCCGAAGTACTGCGCCGCTCCCTCGCGGCCCTCGAGCCCGCCTGGGCCCTGCGTGAAAAGTATGGCATCACCAAAGCGGGACTGGCCCTGAGTTTTATTCTGAGTTTCCCGGAAGTGTCGACCGTTATTCCCGGCATCAAAACGCCGAAACAGGCCGTGATGAATACTTCCGATATCGTCCGCCTGGAAAAAGAAGACCGGCAGTTGCTCCAACAGCTTTACGAAGACAAATTCCAGGATGAACTGATGCCGGTGATGGAAGCGGCAGGATGAAAATGCTCAGGGATAGTCATGACCTTCGTAAATGAACATGCTCTGTCGGAGCCTCGTTACAAGATTGATAGGGGAATAGAGACTTATTCTGATTATATAAATCTGTCTTGTGATGAACGGATTGAAAAAAAAATTGACCATAAGCTGTCTAACCATAGTTTTTTTCCTGAGTATGACCTTTGTTCCTGCTCAGGCACAACGCGCCTCCGGCGATGTGGGCATAGGCGTACAGGGAGGAAGGCCTACAGGTTTATCGATACGCTTCTACCGGCCGGACGGGATGAACCTGGACCTGCTGGCCGCCTGGGATCTTGATGATTTCTTTTTTGTCAATGGCCATGGGCTGTTTGAATCACCTCTGGGTGATGAGGGTATTGCCCATGTCTTTTACGGACCCGGCGCATTTATTGGAATTCGTGACCGCGGAGATGATGAAACCCTCGATAATGAAATCGGTATAGGGATCAGCGGTACGCTGGGCCTGGGAGTCATGATCGACAAGCTGGAGATCTACGGCCGCATCACGCCGCGTCTGGAATTGATTGAAGAGACGGATATAGATATCGGCGGGGGAATCGGTTTACGCTACTACTTCTAAAATAGAATACAAACTAAATTTTAATACGATATGAAGGTTTATCAGATTTTAGCACTCATTTTATTAACGGCAGGTGTATACGCCTGCGGCGGCAGTGATCCCGTCGAGCGGGCGGCTGCCGAAGATGAGGAAATGCAAAGAACCATGCCGGAAGCACCGCAATTGAAAGCGGATGCCCAGTTCATTAAAAAGTTTGCTGAATATACACTCTTTTCGATGGCTGCCGCCGAAATAGCTAGTGACCGGGCCGTACACCCGGATGTGAGAACCCTCGCTGAGGAGATTAGCAAGGATCATGAAGAGCTGTTTAACCGGATGCAGGAGCTGGCAACAGAATACCGGCTGCCTGTACCCGACGTTCTGCCTGAAGAGCTCAGCCAGAGACTGGAGGAGTTGCGTGAAACGGAAGCACGTACTTTTGACCAGAGGTATCTGCGCGAAGTATTGACTTATCACAAGGCGATTGAGGACGAAACCAACAGCTTGATCGCAAATAGTAAATTGGAGCCTCTTATGGACTTTGCACGGCGCATCAAATCAGAACAATATGTGCATCTGAACGAAGCGCAGCGGCTGGCAGAGGAGTTGAGTTAGAATTTGTTGGGAGTTTACCCTAAGCTTCCAGGTCCTGATTTCCTTCAGGAACTGGAAGATCTTCCCCAACTTGAAACTTCACTGGGACATAAATAACTGCGGTAGAGGATGATAGTAAATTTAAAAGACCCATTATGAAAAGGATTATATCTATTCTGCTGATTATTATTGGAGTTGCTGCGGTAATTTATGGTTTCATCGAATATCAGGAGTCACAGGAGTTGATAGAAGTCGGTCAATTGGAAGTGGAAACGGGGAGTAAAAGTCCCGGGCAAACTGCTATTTGGTACTGGATAGGAGGGGGCGTGGCGATTGTCGCCGGTTTATTGATCGGACGCCGATAATTAAGAAAGATAAATGCTTTTTTCCTGCATATTGAGTATTTTTTCGAAAAACTCAATAGGATGGAAAATTTTTGGCAAGACATTCGGTTGCAGATACAGGGATACTATGATGCTTTAATTGCTCTGTTGCCGAATTTTATTTTGAGATGATTGTATTCCTGGTTTTTTATTTGGTATCAATTCGCCTGCGCAAAATAGTAAAGCGAAGTTTTGTCAAACGAATGGACGATCCGCTGCTGGCTGATTTTCTGTCAAAGACGGTCAAGGCGGTGATCCTGATCGCCGCCGGTCTCATTTTTCTAAAAACGATCGGTCTGGGGGGAACGGCCGGTAGTCTGCTGGCCGGCGCCGGTGTCGGGGCTTTCATCCTTGGCTTTGCCTTTAAAGATATCGGCGAGAACTTTCCGGCTGGCATTATGCTGGCTTTTAACCGGCCTTTCAAGGTGGGAGATGTCGTCTCGCTGGAAGGCATTGAAGGGAAAGTTTCGACGATGTCATTGCGGTATGTTCACATCAAAACGGCTGACGGCCGGGATATTTTCATTCCCAATGCCAGCATCATTAAAAAGCCGCTGATCAACTTGACCATTGACGGGGATCTGCGCTTTGATTTTACGCTGGGTTTCGACTAAGGTTCTGATATTGAGCACGCCAGTAAGGTTATTCTCGAAACCCTGAAGTAGGTGCCCGGCGTAATGATCACCCCTCGCGAGCCGTTTTTAATGATCAAGGATTTGGGTGCTAGTACGCTCAATTTGACCTGCTACTACTGGATCGACGCTTTCGACCCGGAGGTTTCAGCACCGACCGTTAAAAACCTGGCGGTGACCAGGGTACTCAAAGAACTTTCGGATGCCGGCTACTACCTGCCTTCGGATATTCTGGAAATTAAGAACTACAAGGAAACAGACCTGAAAGCCCTGACTAAGGACAATAAAACATAAAATCCATTTGATTATGACTGTAGAAGCCATCAATCCCGCAACCGGGCAGAAGATAAAAGCTTATGAACAGCTTGATCGCCAGGGGGTTAAAAAACACATCGAGCAAGCCGATGAGCGCTTCCAAAGCTGGCGTCGCACCTCTTTTGCCGAACGGTCAAGACTGATGAATAAGGCGGCCGGAGTGTTGGAAACCAACAAAGAAGAATACGCCCGCCTGATGACGCATGAGATGGGCAAGGTGATCAACGAAGCCCGCTCGGAAGTGGAGAAGTGCGCCTGGGTGTGCCGCTACTATGCCGAGCACGCCGGTGATTTTCTGCAGGACGAATATATCGAAACCGATGCGAGTAAAAGCTATGTCACCCACCGGCCCCTGGGAGTGGTGCTGGCCGTTATGCCCTGGAACTTCCCGCTGTGGCAAGTCTTCCGCTTTGCCGCTCCCAACCTGATGGCGGGTAATGTAGGCTTGCTCAAACACGCCTCTAACGTACCCGGATGTGCCCAGGCCATCGAGGATGTTTTCCGCGAGGCCGGATTTCCGGAACATACCTTTACCAACTTGATGATCGGCAGCGATCAGGTAGAATTCGTAATTGATCACCCGCTGGTGCGAGCGGCTACGCTCACGGGCAGTGATAAGGCCGGCCGGGCCGTCGCCGAACAGGCCGGACGGCAGCTGAAAAAGACAGTACTAGAGTTGGGCGGCAGTGACGCCTACCTCGTGCTGGAGGATGCCGACCTGGAACAAGCTGCGGAAGTGTGCAAGAACAGCCGCTTGCTGAACGCTGGACAGAGTTGCATCGGCGCCAAACGCTTTATCGTTGTGGAAGAGGTTTATGAAAGCTTTCTAAGCCTCTTCCTGGAAAAAATGCGCAACGCCAAAATGGGCGACCCGATGAAGGAAGATAGCGACCTCGGCCCGCAGGCGCGGGAGGATTTGCGCGAACTGCTGCACGATCAGGTGGAACGCAGCCTGGAAAAGGGCGCCAAGCTGGAGCTGGGCGGCCAGATTCCGGCAGGGGAAGGCGCCTACTATCCGCCCACCGTTTTGACCAATGTACGGCCCGGTATGGCGGCTTTTGAGGAAGAACTCTTCGGTCCGGTAGCGGCTGTTATTCACGCCAAAGACGAAGCGGAAGCTATCGAACTGGCCAATGCCTCCAACTTCGGACTGGGCGCCTGCGTCTTTACGCGCGATCTGGAGCGGGGAGAACGCATCGCCGCCCGCGAACTGGAAGCCGGTTGCTGCTTTGTCAACCACCTGGTAAAATCCGATCCGCGGCTGCCTTTCGGCGGTATTAAGATCAGCGGATACGGGCGGGAGCTGTCACACCACGGCATTAAGGAGTTTGTCAATATTAAAACGGTCTGGATTAAGTAATAGTAATTAATGATCGATCTGAAAAAAATGATGCTGGACATCCGGCATGATCCTCATGAGCAACAGTTCACGCTGCCATTAAAGGGTACTGCAAATGCCGAGTTAAAATACCGGATTCTGGAGCGGGAAAAGGTGGATGTGATGGACTTCACCCATACCTTCGTTCCCGAAGCGTTACGCAATCAGGGCATCGGCCGCGCCATCGTCAGGAACGGAGTGCAATACGCAAGGAAAAAGGGCTATAAAGTGCGCGGTACCTGTCCTTTCGTCGAAAGTTTTCTCGATGAACATCCCGAGTATGAGGCCATTAGAGATAAGTGAAGGGCGTAAGTCAAGCCTGATTATTTTAACTAAAACCCGACATTATGAATATGCAAGATAAACGCGTCGCTTTTATGGCGACCGACGGATTCGAAGAGGTGGAACTCACCTCGCCCTGGGAAGCGCTGGAAAAAGAAGGCGTTACCTGCCACCTGGTTGCGCCGGTGAAAAAGAAGGGCGACAGCATTCGCTCCTGGCAACACACCGACTGGGGGAAAGACTTTAAAGTGGATATGCAGCTCTCGGAAGCCGACCCCAACGACTACCACATGCTCGTCCTGCCCGGCGGCGTGCTCAACCCCGATAAGCTGCGTATGGAAAAGGATGCTATCGACTTTATCCGCAGCTTCTTTAAAGCGGATAAACCCGTTGCGGCTATCTGCCATGGCGCTCAAACGCTGATTGAGGCAAAAGTCCTCAAAGACCGCGTGATGACTTCCTATCCGTCTATACAGACAGATTTGAAAAACGCCGGCGCCAACTGGCACGATCGCGAAGTGGTCATTGACCGCAACCTGGTCAGCAGCCGCTCACCACGCGACCTGGAAGCCTTTAACGCAGAAGTATTGAATAAAGTGGCCGAAGCAGTACCGGAATCGGCAGGATAATACACACCGACAATTTTTTTAACAAAAACCTTCAACTATGTCAGCTTTAGAAGATAAAATCCGTGGGAACTGGAAACAGATCAAAGGTAAGCTCAAGCAGCAATACGCTGAATTGACCGATGATGACCTGACCTACGAACGCGGCCGCGAAGATGAACTCATTGGCCGGCTGCAGGAAAGACTGGGCAAAACCAAAGAAGAGATCAAAGAGGCTATCGATCAGCTTTAAGAATTAATGAATTGAAGTCTTGATAAGTGTTTCGATGGGCTCTTTCTGAAATGCTTTGAAGTTAACGATGAAGCCGCAAAGCGATCAACTGTACGCTTTGCGGCTTCGTGATTTGGGATGCAAGTTTGACCGCTCGGTAGGGCATTGCGGGGTAATTCAGATTTCCGCCCGCCCATTCCGCTTCACGATCTGGTCGGGCAAGCCTTCCGCCTTCAATTAAATTCCCTTAAACCAATCCTGAAAGGATTCTCCCAAGATGGGTGCGAGACGAATTTCACCTTTCAGTGCTGCAACCATACCGCTGATCCAAAGAATGAGCACGAGAATACCGCCGGTGGCAGAGGCCAGGTCGCCGGCAAAGGGGATGCGGTGAACAAAACCGGCAATCGTGCCTAATAATAAAATACCGAGTGACTGGCGAATGTGAAAGGAAGCAAGCTCGCTTCTGGGGTTGTTGAGCACCATCGCGACAATCCATCCCGGGAGTGCTAAATAAGAAATGACCGCTATCCATTTGGGATCGATGTTGCTGCGCTTGATGTTATCCGGATCGAAATTAGTCATAGTTGGACGGGTGTATTGATATAAAAAATTTTCTGTAAGATAAATCCGATACCCCCGCTGTCCCAAATTTAACCGATAACCGGCCAGGTAAAACAGACCAAATAGGCGGAGCGCAGGACAATATTGTGAACAATTCCCTGTGGTTACGCTATAGCTAAATAAAAACACGATGGATCTTAAACCTTATATACATGTACGCTTGCGCCTGATTGACAAACACGGCGAAGAACCGCTGTCGGGCGAAAACTACCGGGTACAACTCTACGACAATGATATGCTCGAAGATGATTTCCTGGGAGAAGGAATTCCCGACGCCTCAGGCTGTGTCGACATTCGCTTTCACAGCGGACAGTTCAGTCAGTGGGGATTGGGTGAAGAACTGCCCGATCTCTATTTCAAGGTTTTACACAAAGGCGAGGAAATCTTTCGCAGTCCCACCGCATTCAACGCCAACCCCCTCATCCAGGGTGATTTTGATGTAGAAGAAGGGCTCTTTATTAATATGGGGAGCTGGGTGGTGGATGTGGAAAGTCAGAAGGAGGAGTAACCCATAGCTTCAGTTCTATTGCCGGCGTGGCTACAATAAAGACAGGAAACCATCATTTCTACCTTGCTTTTAACATCAATTACGCTTATCTTATTTGCCCCTCTTACGAGCAAGTTTTCCTACACATTCAGATTAATCAAAACTTTGCCGGTAAGGGAATGGAGCGGGAAGTCTGGAGTATATTAAAGGTGTGTTGATTACCCACAAGTCCGGTTTTGGCTACTTCTACGGTTCATCTGT
>CAZWDL010000147.1:0-15833 GCA_964632995.1 uncultured Saprospiraceae bacterium | reverse complement strand
GGCCGCGGCCGCCCCGTCGAACTGCCGCCGCGCGAGGCGCTCTACGCCATCCGCGTGCAGCGCGCCGCCGCCCTCCGCTACCGGGTGCCGGTGGATTACGTCTTTTCTGCTCTGCGCACCCTGTTTAGCCAGAACGATATCGGCACGCTGCGCAGCGCCGACCGCTCGACGCCCATCGTGGTGGGCAGCCGTCTGCAGTCCTTCTACCGGCAGCTCAACGAGGCTACGGTAGAGAACGAGGAAGGCCGGCGCCTGCCCCTGCGCTACTTTATCGAGGTGTCGCGCGACGAAGCCTACAAGGAGCTGACCGCGGGTCGCGCAGGAGAAGTGCTGCGCTTGCCGTTTGCAGCCTATGATCCCGGCCTGGTGACGGCAATCCGCGACTTCCTGCGCCGCGACGGAACCCTCACGGCCTTCTTTAGCGGCCAGTACTACGACAACCGGGCCCTGTTGCGCGAGCTGGCCGTCGTCATGGCGGTGAGCCTGTTGCTGCTCTACCTCATCCTGGCCGCGCAGTTCGAATCGCTCGTGCAGCCCCTGATCGTACTGCTCACCGTACCGGTGGGGCTGACGGGCGCCTTGCTTACCCTTTACCTCGCCGGCGAAAGCCTCAACCTGGTGGCGGTCATCGGCATGGTGGTGATGAGCGGCATCGTGGTAAATGATGCCATCCTGAAAGTGGACATGATGAACAGGAGGAGGAGAGGACGGGAAAGGGGGACTCGGAGACGGGGTGACGAGGGTACTGCCCCGCCTACGCTAAAAGCTTCAGCGGGCGAAGGAGGACAGGGAGAAGGGGAGACAAGGAGCGTGGGAGAGGAGGAGAGTAGGGGAGTGGGGGATCATCCAACCGTACAACCATCCGGTCATAAAACCGGGAATCTCCTCCGGGAGGCCATCCATATCGCCGGCCTGCGCCGCCTGCGGCCCATCCTGATGACCTCCCTGACGACCATGCTGGCGCTCGCCCCCGTACTGCTGACCACCGGACTGGGCGCCGAGCTGCAACGCCCTCTGGCCTGGGCCGTCATCGGCGGACTGGCGGCGGGAACGGTGGCGAGCCTGTATTTCGTACCGGTATTGTATGGGCTGCTGACGCGTAAAGAGGGCAAGAGGCATTTTAAACGCAAGTGAGATCGGCGAGATTCCATGGATGAAAATTTGAAAAAGAAATGTTTTGTTTTTATTGAAATTATTTGTTTTATTCTGCCGTATTTTGTATTTTACAACAAACAAAATACAAAATGGTCGGCAAGGACACGCTATGGAAGGGAATCATCGAAGATCTGGTGGAGGACTTCTTACATTTCTTTTTCCTGAATCACGTCCACCTGATTGATTTCGAACGTGGATTCAGTTTTCTGGATAAGGAACTGGAGCAACTGTTTCCGGAATCGGAAGCCGGGAACCGGCACGCGGATAAGTTGATAAAGGCTTATCTGAAAGACGGGACTGAGTCGTGGTTTCTGGTGCATGTAGAAATTCAGGGCTATTCCGATCCCGGATTTGCCAAGCGGATGTTTCAGTATGCTTACCGGATTTTTGATCGCTTTGACCGGTCGATTACTGCGCTGGCGATATACACGGGAACAAATCGACAATATCACTACTCGGTGTACCGTGAAGTCTTTTTTGGAACGGAACTACATTACAGATTCAATACGTTTATTTTAGTGGATCACGAGGCAGCTATGCTTCGTCGTTCCAATAATGTTTTTGGTGTGGTGCTTGAAGCAGCCCGGAGAGAGATAGATTTAAAAAAGGGTAATGATGATCAACGTCTTTTAACTAAGATAGAGCTGGTACATCACTTATTCCGCCGGGGTATTGCCAAAGCAAAAATTCAAAAGATGTTGGATTTTATAACCTATTATTCACACTTTGAAAAAGAAGAATTTTATCATAAATTGAATAAGAGTATTCATTCGATCACAAAATTCAGAGAAGCTATGGGAATAAGGGAAGCCATTTTAAAAGAATTAAAGGAGAAAGGGCATAAGGAAGGTCTGGAGCAAGGCAAGGAAGAAAAAGAACGCGCCATTATTCTCCGCGCCTGGAGGAAAGGCATGCCCCTCGAGGAAATTGCCGATCTGGTAGATGTTCCCCTGACGGAAGTGGAGGGGGTGATTAACGCATACCGAACGAAAAACTCCTAACGCCATCAGGTTGAACTGGAGCGCGGAGCTCCAGCTCCGCGACGCAGTCTTCCAGGTTGAACTGGAGCGCGGAGCTCCAGCTCCGCGACCAGGTTGAACTGGAGCGCGGAGCTCCAGCTCCGCGACGCAGTCTTCCCCGAAAGAGATGTCTTTGCCAAGCTGGTGGTGAAGGAACAAAGTTTCTGGCCATACTATTGGATCATATCTAATTGACCATTAAATTAATGTTCCAGGATCAAATTGTCAGTCAATAGATCCTTCACCTCTAGCAGCCTGTCGGAGAAATACTGATCAGCCGAGAGCGAGCAAATTTTGTTCTGAACAAGGCGTCGAGGAAGGAGCATAGCCGAATCTACGTGACTGACGAGCAACGAAGTGCAGAACAAAATTTTCCGATCGCAGGCCATCAGGGATTTCTCCGACAGGCTGCTAGTGGGAAGTTCCCCCAAGTCGAACAACTGGAAAGACAGCAACTCTTCCTCATTGTCAGGATTGTAGGGATTCTCCAGACTGACCAGTAAGCCTTCCTCTACGGGAAAGATTTGGTTGTAGTCGTACAATGATGACTCAAAAAGCGCCTCGCCCAGGCAATTGCCTTCGCGATCCAAAATCATTATTGACCATTTCGATTGTTTTCTGACCTGCCAGTCCCTGTTAACAGCTGTATCATCGGGCAGGCCGTGGAACACCACACGATAGAACAAGTTGCGGTACGGATCGTGGATGATGTTGATGTATTCTCCCCTCGGGATTAGTTTGGGGTCTCTTTCCGATACCCGGAGCCCTCTGGGCAGCCATTCAAATTGATCCGGCAGGAAGCGACTTTTGGAGCACACCGATCTTTTTGATTCATCCCGTTCAAAAATATAGATGCAGTGGGAACTGTAAAAAACGGCCCAGGTCTCCCCGTTCGCCACTGCAAAAGGAAAGTCAGCGCGATAGTCGGACTGCTCTTCATCGCGATACACGGCGGGGTAATCGCCGTATGCGGAGAGGTATTTTCCCGTATTCAGATCCAGGGTGGCAAACTGCGGATAGAAAAATCGTTCTACCCCATGCGACCCTTCAAATCCAGTATTCGTAACAAAAAAGGTAGCTTCATTTGGCGCCGGGTCATAGTGAAAGGAAAGTTCATTTTTCCAGGCAGAGAGGTAATAGAGTCCATCCGCCCGCCCGCCGTTCGGCAGGTCGCCTTCTATGTTCCAGGTCTTAAGGCGTTCCGCTTTACTATTGAGGAGAATCAACTGATTGTGATGGTTGGTATGCAGAAGAATGGAGTCCGGCGTGACAGGTTGGAAGCTGAATATCTCCGGCACTGCGTGTTCTCCGTTGCGCGCCAGCGGTATTGTATCCAGGAAATCCTGCGCTTGAAGGTCGAACAGGTAAAACTTCATTTCATAATCCGAGTATCCCCAAAACTGGGTCCTGTATTTATCCTCATATACGGCGGTAATATCAAAATCGTACTGCAGGCCCTCTACGGACAGGTCTACCCGTTCTTTTTTGGGTAAGGAAATTAACCGACAACTGTCATCACAAGAACAGGCATTCTGAAAGGTCTTCCCTTCCTCTTGTTCACAACCGAAAATAAAAATCAAAAGCAAGGTTGAAGCAAACCATATAAATACAGGCCATACACTTTTTACTAGCGCCGAAGACACTAGCTGATTGGCATTTCGGAAAAGCAGCAACTTCCTGGCATAACTAAAAAGTTCTAATGTAGTCAAGGTTTTATCACTATTCATCCCCTTCTCCTTGTTGACAAACGCAACACTCATCTCCTCCGGGCTTACAGTTGCCCCCAGTCATATATCCCTCGCAGTAACACTGTCTTGCGCAATCCGCATCACTATTACAATTTTCGGAAAAAAGCATCGTACTACCCACCTATGAAAAATAGGATAATCAAAAGAGATCTTAGGTTTTTCATAAAAAGTATTTTTGTTTTTTGAATATGGAGGCAATATAAAAAAAAAGAGCTGTCAACCCCTAAAACCGGACAAAATCGAACATATATGGACAAGTGATAATGTGAGTAGGCCGAATTTCAACGTGAATTTGAAAAAGCCACTCGGGAGATAAACAGGCCTGAAAAGACCATGAGTATCAGGGAGACCATTGGAGGAAACTTCTCCCCCTTTCTGGAAAACTCCCAACCTCCGGGTCAAACCAGGAGATGTATTTGCCAGAGCAGTACTGCCGACCGCCAACTGCTCACTTTTAACTACCTTTTCGTAAGGAACTGATTTTCAGCTTTCCCCCGTCCAGGTGACATCTCCGACCTCCGGTCGGAGATGTCACCTGGACAAAAGGTAGTCCGCTTTTTTGCGGGAACGATGTTCACTAGAGGTCTGCCGACTGCCCCCTGCCTACTCCCCATAAACCTCCACCCTCAAATCATCGAGGTGCAGCCTTGTCCGGTACGGATTTTTGACAAAAATCTTCAGATGCCACCCGGCGTTCACCTTCCGGGGCGCCCGGATGAAGAAGGCCGCCTCGCCCCATTGGTCCGGCTCCCCGGCGCTCCAGATGGAGTAGGCGTCATTGCCGATATAGCTGGGAATTCTGACGTGGGTTGATTTCTTCTTGACGCCCTTTTCATCATACCATTCCACGAAGAGCATGGGTCCGAGGTCGCGGTTCCAGATGCGGTCTTCCGCCCGCATGTAGGCGTACACGCCGAAGCGCAGCCAGTCGACGGCTTGCACACCTGTCAGCGGCGCCTGGTGTCGGAGCGTATCGAATTCCTGCTGGGTGAGGAAGGAAAAATTCCCCTGATGGGAAAGCGAGGAGTCCACGGCCGGATGCCGGTAAGCTTCGAAGCCTTCCGCGAGAATCGTTTTGGCGAAAGCCAGCTTCGAAGAATCCGGCTGTATCTCGTTGCTGTCGAAGGCGCAGGGCCTTGAGCGAGGGTTTCCGGGCGCCGAAGGTCTCGTAGTAAAAGGCCCAGCTGCCGCGTTCCGACCAGATGAGGCCCTCCTTCATCTGCCAGGTCTGGAACAGGTTCAGCCAGGTGAAGCCCGCGATCGCCACTATGAGAATCCAGGACAGCCACCGCTTCCGGGTAAAAAACAGCCAACAGGCGGCCAGGCCGAAGGCCAGCAGAGGGTAGGTTTCCACCATCGGGCGGGAGCCCAGCCCCGGGTAATAGCGCCAGGCGTAGTAGGAGTAGTGGATGTAGGCATGCAATCCTACAAAAGCCAGGACAGGCAAGAGGGGCGCCGGGAAATACCGCTTGAGGAAAAACAGGCCGATCAGGCTGAAAGCCATGATGGGCGTGTAAATCAGCCAGCCGTTGGCGAAGTGGAACCACCCTTTGTGGATGCGGGGTTTCAGAAAATTAAAGCCTTCACCCTGGTAGGGGTTGAAGATAAGCTCGCCGCTGACGTAATGCCAGTACAGGACCTGGAGAGAAAAAAGCACCAGGAAAGCCGCGCCGGCGAGCAACAGATAGACGTAATTTCGGGTGAAAAAACGGTACCGCTCCTTGAGGTCCTGCCTGCTGAGTACGCCCCAAAGCAGGGGGATAAGCACACTGATCAGTTCGGGAACCCGGGTGAGGCCGCCGATGGCCAGCGCTTTCCATTTGGCGGGACGTTCGTAAAATTTAATGCTCAGGTAGATCAGCAGACAGTAGTCGAAAAACAGGAAGCCGTGCGCCATGGTCACGTAGGTGGCGTGGTAGAAGAGGTTGGTGGCCAGGGCGATGGCTAGTACGGTATAAGTCGTGATCCCTTTCGGGAAATGCCGGTTCAGGATACCGATAAGCAGAAAAAATCCGAAAAGTAAATAGCAGATCGTGGAGAGGCCGACAGCGAGTAGGTAGGGTTTACTCCATCCGTTGGCGGGATAGGCCGGCGAAATTTTTGTGTAAGCATGAGCCAGTAAAAAGAAGGGCGCCTCCATGACCGGCACACCCAGCGTATATTTGATGTATCGCCTGCCCTTCTCCGTCAGCCGGATGCCGAACTCATCCTCCCTGGGATCGGGGGAAGCGGGGTTGACTTCCCGCAGACTGCTGATGCTACGGTCGTAGTCGCCGACGTCGTTGTAGATAAAAAAGGAGACCACATGAAGATAGTAGCTGTTGGAATCCCCGTAGTACAGCGTGGTTTTCCAGCGGTCGAGGAGGAAAAAGCCGGCGACGTAAACCAGGGCGATCAGCAGGAGCAGAAAAGGACGTTGCTTCATGAAGCTCGTTTTGGAGGCTGTGGCCAAATTACTGTTTTTCCCGGAGCAAGGGAAAAGTTGAAGACCTGCAAAGTAGTTAAAACACCCTCTATGATTCCTGCGTTACCGGAATGAAACCGGTCGGCTTTTGCTCCTCTGGACACCAATGACGCTGATCAACGGCGCTTTGGAAGAATTGCTGTGGCGGGGCGTGTTTTAAGTTTTTTATCGTTTCATTTTACCATTCACCCACCCAAACTCATCACCATGCCCCACACCATCAAAGACATCCGACTCGCTCCCGCCGGCCGCCTCAAAATCGAGTGGGCGGAAACCCATATGCCCGTGTTGATGGAAATCCGGGAAGATTTTGCGAAAGCGAAACCACTGGAAGGACTACGCATCGGCTTCGCGCTGCACGTCACCAAGGAGACGGCGGTGCTGGTGGAGACGCTCATCGCCGGCGGCGCCGAAGTGGCCATCACCGGCTGCAATCCCTTGTCTACCCAGGACGATATCGCCGCCGCCCTCGCGGATAAAGGCGTGGAAGTGCACGCCTGGCGCGGCGAAAGCAAGGAGGAGTACTACGGTAATATCAACAAAGTACTGGATACCAGACCGCAGATTACTGTCGACGACGGCGGCGACCTGGTCTTCACCATACACCGGGAAAGAGAAGAACTCATTCCTGATATCAGAGGAGGATGTGAGGAAACCACTACTGGCATCATCCGGCTGAAAGCCATGGAGCGGGACGAGGTGCTGCGCTATCCGGTCATGGATGTGAACAACGCCCAGACCAAGCACTTTTTCGACAACCGCTACGGCACCGGGCAATCCACCCTCGACGGTATCCTGCGTTCCACCAGCATCCTGATTGCCGGCAAAACCTTTGTCGTGGCCGGCTACGGCTGGTGCGGCCGGGGCATCGCCTCAAAAGCCGAAGGCCTGGGCGCCAACGTAATCGTTACTGAAGTCTCCCCCGTCAAGGCGCTGGAGGCGGTGATGGACGGCTTCCGCGTCATGCCGATGGAGGAAGCGGCCCGGGTGGGCGACATCTTCGTGACCGCCACCGGCGACGTGGAGGTGCTGAATGCTACGCACTTCGAATTGATGAAAAATAACACCATCCTCGCCAATTCCGGGCATTTCAACGTTGAAATCAATATACCGGCGCTGGAAGAAATGACAGTGGAGAAGCGGAACATCCGCGAAAATGTGGAGCAGTACCGCCTGCGCAACGGCAAATCACTCTACCTCCTGGCCGAAGGCCGCCTGGTCAACCTCGCCGCCGCGGAAGGGCATCCCAGCGAAGTGATGGACATGAGCTTCGCCAACCAGGCGCTGGCCGTGAAGTACCTCGCGGAAAATGAACTGGAACCGAAGGTCCACAAAATCCCGGAGGAGATCGATCAGCGCATCGCGACGCTGAAACTGAAGACCATGGACGTCCGCATCGATCAGCTCAGCGAGCGACAGATCGAGTATCTGGAAAACTGGGAGGAGGGGACGTGAGGGGGAAAGTGGGCAGGGCTAACGCATCATGGGAAAAGTTAATGCGTTTTTTCCCGACAACAACTCGGATTGACGGTTTTAGGGTGCTTCTGCGGTTCTATATTCGTCGGTTCCTTCCCGACCAGGCTTGGTCGGGTAAATGTTCTTCGGTTTTGTGAGTCCCGGGAACGATTGAAAAATAGAATTAACAGTTTGAAACCGCAGAACAGAAGAACAGAAAAACAGAAGAACCGTAGAAGTAACCGAACATCGCCGGACCCTTCGGCAATGTACTGGAAGTTTTCAACTCATGTATAATAAATTTACATGATGCGTTAGCCCTGGGGAGAGGGGGAGAGTGGGTGATGGGGAGAAGACACCGGACAATTTTGTTCTTGGGAATTATAGTTTCTCGGCATTAGGTGATTTCTTATGCGAAAGAGCGTTCCGGTTTCCGACCCCGACCTCCTTCGTCGGTATGGGGCTCCCTGCGGTCGCTTCCGCTTTCCGACTTCCGCTTTCCGCTTTCCGACTTCCGACTTCCCACTTCCGACTTCCGACTTCCCACTCCCGACTTCGCCTCAGGAATACTCAAACTGTAATTTCCGCAGGTAAAAAGGCTCTTCCTCATGCACCACCCGAACCAGTTGATCCTGATCGAGCAGCTCTTTGAGCTGACCCTTGTCCACGCCGCCTTTTTTAAGAAACTCCAGTACTTCACTTTCCCGCATGGGGTGAACGGAGGTGATATCCAGCAAATCCTTCAGCACATCGCCGCTGACGGTGAAGGTGTCCTCCGGGAAGCCGATGAGGTATTCTACCTTGTCGAGTTGCGTCGAGAAGATTTCGTAGGCTTCGGTCAGCCGTTGCTCATCCGGGGGCTGCACCCAGGTTTCGGAAGGCGGGCGGGTAGGGATGCCGATGTAGGCGATAGCAGGTTGTAGTTTTTTCAAAAAGGCGGCCACGGCTCTAAGCTGGCTATTGCCGTCGTTGACGCCTTTGACGAGCATGGTTTCGGTGATCAGCTCGCCTTGAAACTCCTGCGAGAATTTCACGGCGCCGTCGAGGACCTTGTCCATAGCCAGTTTGGCATTCGGGCGGTTGACTTTCCGCCAGGCCGTTTCTTCCACGGCGTCCATTTTCAGCGAAACGAGATCGGCTGTTCCCAGTTCTTGCCTCACCTCTTTACGCCAGAGCAGGGAGGCATTGGAGATGACGGCAATTTTAATGCCCAGAGGTCGCAACAGCTTGATTGTTGCCCCGAGGTGAATGTCAAGCGTGGGCTCGCCGTCGGGCACGAAGGTGAGGAAATCGATTCTGCCGCCGGCGGCCTTCACTCGCTCTACCTTCTGCTTGACGGCGGCGGATATCTCTTCCGGCGGGTAGAATTCGCGGCGGGCTATGGCTTCGTGGGTGGTTGGGCCCACCTGGCAGTACACACAATCATAAGAGCAGACCTTGGGCGGGATATTATTGATGCCCAAACTCTGACCGAGTCTTCTCGAAGGGATAGGACCAAATGCGATCATGGCGGGATGTTTTTTTTGAAATCAATATTTTTCGTTCGTTAAGATGGCACCGGTTCGTCGAATACATCTTACCGGCAAATTTGAAGTTGAATAGAAAATTAGTTAGCGCAAATGATTTTCGTCAATCCGGGAAGTGATAATTTGAAGTGTTCCGTTATAGCAAAGGAGTGGAAGAACGGGTGGAATATCTGGTAAAAGCTTATCTTTCAAACAGAACCCGTCGTTTTCGGGTTTAATGTAAAAGCCACTAGTGCCCGAGGCACTAGACATCCAAAAACAAACCGATCATGAATAAAGGCCTGATCAAAGAAGGACTGAGAATAACGAAAACCATCCTGTTTCGCGTGCTCATCATTCACGCGGGCAGCTTCCTGCGCAAGCCCGACCGGGTGTGGAAGCTGACGAAGGACGCCGCCGATCGCGTACAGTCGTACCAGAGTGTCGGGGAATTCACCCACGATATAGTCGATAAGGTGAAACAGCTCTGCCGCATGACCCGCGCCTACGTACGCGGCGAATACGAGGGCATTACGCGCACCCAGGTGCTGATGATCATCGGTTCGTTGCTGTATTTCATTATTCCGGTGGACATGGTCCCTGACACCATTCCCATCATCGGTTATCTCGATGATCTAAGCTTGTTCTCCTGGCTTTTCTTTGCTATATCGGCAGAGATGGAGGAATACCAGGAATGGGAGAAGGCCGGTAAGACAGGAAGACATAGAGATGAGGAGACCCGGGGACAGGGTGACCAGGAAACACTGGAACCGTAATCTGTGGCAAAACAAAAAATATCGCCGCGCAGCGGCGACTGAATAGTTACTACGGGTCTTTACTTGATTTTGATTTTCTTCCCCAGTGCACGGGCCAGCGGCCGGCGTTGCTGCCGGGCGGCCCAGGCCTCCAGCTCGAAGCGGTCAGCGCCGGAGAGCTGCAGTTCGAGCGTTCCGTCGGAGGTGTCGCAGTCGATTTCTCGTACGAGTTGATTTTTGCTGCGGTCGAGGTTGACGGCCAGGCGCAGGATGCCGGAGAGCACCCGCACCAGGTGGCGTTGTCCTTTGGAGAGCCTTTTGAATTTCTTGTGCCGCTTTTTGGGCCGTCCTTTACGATGATAGCGGGCTACGTGCCCGATGAGCAGGATCTCCTCGTCGTTGAATCCTCGCAGGCCGGCGTGCTTGATGATGTAGCGCGAATTTTTGTGGTAGCGCTGAAAGCTAATGTATTTTCCGACGCCGTGCAGCAGGGCGGCGTACTCGAGGATGTCGCGTTCGTAATCGCCCAGGTGGTGGAGTTCTTTAGTTTGGTCGAAGAGCTGCAGGGCCAGGTTGGCGACGTGGGAGGCTTGCTCCCAATCGACATTGTACTTCAGGGCGAGTTGGGCGACACTGCGGTGGCGCAGGTCCCGGGCAGGGGGGAGATTGTCGAGGTAATGGGCGTGGCGTTCCAGGTAGTCGAGTACGAGACCCTCGCGGAGAGAAGCCTCACAGAGTGTGATTTCTTCTACCCCGGCAAGCTGCAGGAGTTGGTTGAGCAAAACACCGCCCAGGTGAATCGCATCGGCGCGTTTTTCACTTACGGCATCCACTTTGGTGCGCTTTTCCGCCGGCAGTTCGAGCAACTGATCCGTCACCTTGGCGATATCGCTGCGTTGTACGATTTCTGCATTTACCGAGCGCAGCGAAGGACCCCCACCCGCCAGATGAGCGGACTCCCCCATGGTGCGGATGGTGCCGGAAGTACCGATCACCCGTTTAAAGCCCATCTTCCGGGCTTCGCCCAGGGCATCCTGTGCCAGAAAACGGATGTGGGCTTCCAAGACGCCGCGGGCTTCGGCGCCTACCGGGCCGGGGTTTTTAAACATATCCAGTAGGCGCAGGACACCCAGTTTCAGGCTTTTGGCAAAGTAGACCTCTTCTTCGTCGCCAAGTACCACCTCCGTGCTACCACCGCCGATATCCAGCACCAGCGCCTTTTCGCCCTGCAGGGCGATGGCATTGCGCACGGCCTGAAATATGAGTTTGGCTTCCTTGGTGCCGGAAATGACTTCCGGAGAAATGCCGGTCTGGCGCACGAGCTCATCGAGGAATTCACCGCCGTTGCGCGCTTCGCGGATAGCACTTGTCGCAGCCGTGATGATCTCATCGACGCCGCGCTGGTCGGCGAGTTGGACGTAGCGGCGGATGGTCTTGAGCCCTTCGGCGAAAGCACGCTCACTTAGGCGGTTGGAGGCAAAAACCCCGGCGCCGAGCTTGACCATCTCCTTCTCCCGGTCAATGACTTCAAAGCTGCGCCGGCCGGTAGCTTCCACAATTATCATGTGGATGGAGTTGGTTCCGATGTCGATGGCGGCGAGTTTCATAGGCAGGTCGTTATCCGTCCAAGGTAGGGAATTTGGTGGAAATGGGAAAAGAGGGCGGTTTGAGATTATTCCCGGCCACCCTCTACTGCCTACTGCCCTCCTGTTCCCGGAATCGCGTGAACAGCAGCGCCGCCAGTATACAAAGCACCGCGCCGAACAATCCGGCCAGCCGGATACCCCAGTCGTTACCGGGGTCTTTACCGAAGAGAGTGAGGATGGCGAAGGTCATGATGCCCAGGGTTTGTCCCATCTTGACGGTGAAATTGCGCACGGCGAAGAACATGCCTTCTTTCTGCTGACCGGTGCGGCGGCCGTCGGCATCGGCAATATCGGCGATGATGGCATAGGGGAGGATGCCGAGGAAGGCGATCGGCAGCGCGCAGAGGATGGCGAAGCCGAAGATCTGGGAGCGTGGAGATAGAGGAACTTTTCCAAAGAAAAAGACGGCGAAGAGGAGCAGGCCCAGCATAAACAAAGCGATGGCGAGCGGCCATTTTTTACCGAAGATATCGGTCACCCTGATGACCAGCGGGTAAAATACGAGGGAAACAACCACCATGGCCCCCATCACCTGCCCGCCGATGGCTTCCGGCAGGCCCAGTAGTACCCGGAGAAAGTAAAGCATGCCGCTGCTGATGATGGTCAGAGAGACGAAGTAGGCGAAGTCGGCCGTAATGAAGATGCCGAAATTGCGGTTGCCCAGCGTCTGCCGCAGTGCGTGGCCCAGCGGAACCGTGGCCGGTTCTCCTCGAGCGTGGCGTCGCTCATCGAGGGTGAGCAACGGGATTACCATAAAAAAGCCGGAGAGTAGACTCAGTGAACCGATGGCCCACTGGAAAGCACCGTGGCGGGTCCCAAACTGGAAGGCGCCCTTTATCCAGTCGGCCAGTGCCGGCGTCTGCGAGGAAATGATGATGCCGAGGACAAAGGTAAAAGACAGCCAGGCGGAAAGGCGCACTTTTTCTTTCGGCGTGTTGGCCAGTTCCGGCAGCAAAGCATTGTAGGGAATGATGTACAGCGTGAGCGAAAAATAAAAGCCCGCCTGCACGAAGGCGAGCCACCACAGGTTGGCCTTACTTTCCTGATAGGTAACCGGTGTAAAAAACAGGATCGCAAATAAAACCGAAGGTAAAATAGCCACCCGCATAAAAGGCAGTCGCCGCCCGCCGGGATGCTTCGAGCCGTCGCTGAAGTAGGCGATCAGCGGATCCGTCACCGCGTCGAGTAGTCGCCCTCCGGCTAAAACCAAAGACAGCATGGAAAACAAACCAAAGACGGCCAACTGCGGCGCCAAAACCGGTAAATCCGCATTACTCGGCGGCACGTAGAAATAGATCAGCATCACGGTAATGATGTTGGTCAGAACGGACCAGCCCAGCATGCCGGCAGCATAACCGGCCTGCTCCCAGAAATTCAACGTCGCACCCTCATCATTCATGGGGTAAAGCTACGGGAAAATAAGGAAAGTAGGGGCTGGATGCTTTCAAACAGGAAATAATGCGGCACCCGCAGGTCGTCAATGCTACCCTTACCAGCTACTTGCCCACGCCCTCTAGCCGGAATACCAACGGACATTTTCTCGGGCGCAACCCCAATCCCGATGATATGCAGGTACTCCAGAGCTGGTACGTTGACCACGATTTTATCAAAACACTGGGCATTGAGATCGTCGAAGGACGGGATTTTATGCGGGAAAATGCAGCCGACTCCAGCGCCGTGCTGCTCAACGAAGCGGCGGTGCAAATCTTTAAGCTCGATGATCCCATCGGACAGGAGATCGGCGCCTACGAAGGAGAGGAAGAGGGAGAAATGCTGTTCGGAACCTACCGGGTCATCGGTGTGATTAAGGATTTTCACTACGAATCACTGCGGCAACGCATTGATCCGATGATCATCTATCTGGGACGCAGTACTTCCTATCTGGCTTTGCGGATCAAGGGTGAAAATATTTCAGGCCTTATCAATGACCTTCAGGTCCGCTGGAGCGAAATGGCGCCCGGCCAGCCCTTCGATTACAATTTCCTGGACGACCGCTTCGAGTCCATGTACGAGGCGGAGACGAGGGTCGGGCAGATTCTTTCTGTATTTACCGTCCTGGCCATCGTCATTGCCTGTCTGGGCTTGTTCGGCCTGGCTACCTTCACCGCTGAACAGCGCACAAAAGAGATCGGTATTCGCAAGGTGTTGGGCGCTCCGGTGTCCCGGCTCTTTCTCATGATGACCAGCACATTCACCCGCTGGGTGCTCCTGGCAAGCCTCATCGCACTGCCGCCGGCCTATTACGCCATGCAGCGCTGGATGGAGGGTTTTGAATACCAGGCAGGCATATCCTGGACGAGCCTGGCGTTGGCCACGGCAATCACTCTGTTCATCGCCTTGCTGACCGTGAGCTTCCAGGCCTGACGGGCGGCGCGGCGCAACCCGGTGCACGCACTGAAATATGAGTGAAAACGAGATTGTTTCATGGCCTCGTTGTCGCATGGTTTCACTGTTTTGTGATTCTTTGCCCGATGGGGAGATAAATGTTTTTGTTTTTTATAAAATTATTTGATTCTATTCTTGAAAATTTGTATTTTGCAACAAACAAAATACGAATGATCAGTAAGGACACGCTGTGGAAAGGAATCATCGAAGATTTGGTGGAGGAATTCCTGCATTTCTTCTTCACGGATCACATCCATCTGATCGATTTCGGACGCGGATTCAGTTTTCTGGACAAGGAACTGGAGCAACTGTTTCCGGAGTCGGAAGCCCGGAACCGGCATGCGGATAAGTTAATTAAGGCCTATCTCAAAGATGGAACGGAATCCTGGTTTCTGGTGCACGTGGAAATACAGGGTTATTCCGATCCCAGCTTCGCCAAGCGGATGTTTCAATATTTCTATCGCATCTATGACCGTCATGACCGGCCAATTACGGCTTTAGCCATTTATACTGATACGGACCGCCGGGATCACAATTCAGTGTACCGGGAAATCTTTTTCGGAACTGAACTTCATTACAGTTTTAATACATTCACCTTGATGGATCACGAGCTCGATTCCCTACGGCACTCCGGTAATATTTTCGGCCTGGTACTTGAAGCAGCCCGGCGGGAGATAGATTTGAAAAAAGCAAGTGATAATCAACGTCTTGTAACTAAGATGGAGTTGTTGCGGCACTTATTTCGCCGAGGTATCGCTAAAGAAAAAATTCAAAAGGTAATGGATTTCATTACTTACTATTCTTACTTTGAGGAAGAAGAATTTTATCATAAATTGAAGGTGGGTATCCATTCAGTCACTAAATTCAGAGCAGCTATGGGAATAAGAGAAGCTATAATAAAAGAGTTAAAGGAGAAGGGGCATAAAGAGGGTCTGGAGCAAGGCCTGAAACGAGGTCTGGAACAAGGTCTGGAACAAGGTCTGGAACAAGGTCTGGAACAAGGTCTGGAACAGGGTCTGGAACAGGGTCTGGAGCGGGGTCTGGAGCAGGGTCTGGAGCAAGGTCTGGAACAAGGTAAAGAAGAAAAAGAACGCGCCGTCATCCTCCGTGCCTGGAAGAAGGGCATGCCTATTGAAGAAATTGCCGATCTGGTGGAAGCTCCCGTAACGAAAGTGGAAGAGGTGATACAGACCGGCGAATTCAGTCGGGAAGAGGAATGAGGGAATAACGAATTGGGCGCCGTATTGGCAGGCAAATTGATGGGGTTTCAAAGGATTAATTCTGAGTTTACTCCGAAAAGTAAAATTACACAGAGATACACGGAGAAGGCACAGAGGTGCACAGAGTTAATTAGTTGAATATCAAATATCTGTGGTCCTATGTAAAACGCTGTGTAACAAAAAATGCTTTTTCGGAGTAAACTAAATTCTGGAATTTTGGAAAAGTTGGTAGGCTGTCTCATAACTATACTGAAGTCGAAATGGTTTGAGAAATCAAACCATCTTCGAGTCAGTATGCTGACGTTTGCGGTCAGCATGCCGATATTCATCGTCGGCATATACCGACTTAATTGGTTTGAGAAATTTCTCAAACCAATTTACGTCGAGTATAAAACCGCAAACGCAAAGCTTTCTTTCCTCAGCGCTCTCTGCGCCTTACAACGACCTTTTTTTAAGATACAGACTAACGGCATCGATTAAG
>CAZWDL010000146.1:0-15987 GCA_964632995.1 uncultured Saprospiraceae bacterium | reverse complement strand
CAGGGCATTCCTTTATGCTTGGAGAAGGAATGCCCTGGCACATCATCATCCCCTTCTTCGTCTTCGGTATTCTGCTTGGAATCAACGCCGGGAAGAAAGACCGCGACGGGGAAGAGGAGCAGAGCAGAGCCGGGGAATAATAGAGTTGTTGCATTCGGGTTTCACCGTAAGCCAATTTCGTATAAAAGCTTTTGGACGTTGGCCGGCCGGACCAATCGCCAGCTGCGCCACCTTTGGGCTAATCAATAACAACTACTTTATGATCAACACATTAAGACAGATCACACCTTACAGAAGCATCGGAATTTAATGAAGTTATCACGCTCCTACTGGTTCCGTTCGGGAAGTTACTCACTGCTGGGTTACGGCTCACAGCTGGGTTTTGCCTTTATCAGTTTTCTGGTACTGGTGCGTCTGCTGCCGGAATACGAATTCGGTGTTTGGGTACTGTTCATGACAGTAACCTCATTCGCTGAAATGGCCCGCATCGGGTTGATCCAGAACGGGCTGGTCAAATTTTGCGCGGAAGCGCCGGAGCACTACGGCCGCATTGTTAGTGCCGGGCTTTTACTCAATACAGTGGCAGCCCTTGGACTGGGGCTGCTGTTGATCGGTCTCGGTTATCCGCTGGCCCGGCTGTGGTCGACGCCCGAATTAGCACAACTGCTCTGGTGGTATCTGCCCTATGTGCTGGTATTCGGGACTGCCCGTTTCATCGATTTTGTGCATATGGCCAACGGTGATTTCCGGGGCATCTTCTTTTCAAAATTTGCCTACGGCTTTTTATTTCTGATTTTCGTATTAGGGTGGTGGCAATGGTACGGGGCCGTGGAGGTGTTCTGGCTGCCGATTCTGCAAATTGCCGCGGCGATGGTTTCACTACTGATCATGCTGAGTTACCGCCGCCGTTATATGCGCCTCGGCAACCTGGACCGGAAGTGGGTAGGCCGGCTTTTCCACTTTGGGAAATACGTGCTGGGCACCAATTTCAGCTCCATGCTTTTCAACAAGATGGACTTGATGATGGTCGGCGCCTTTATCAACCCGGTGGCGGTAGCGATCTACAACGTTGCGGCGCGCATTACCAATTATATGGAAGCACCGATGACGAGTATGGCGCAGGTGATTTATCCCAGGTTGGCCGAAGCCAACCGGCAGCCGGATAATGCCTCCGTTACCCTGCTTTACGAAAAGTCTATTGCTTTTCTGATGGCGCTGATGATCCCCTTTTCCATCGGTGTCCTGTTACTAGCAGAACCGATCGTACTATTACTGGCGGGCGCTCCCTACGCCGAGGCCGCGCCGGTGCTCAGCATTCTGGTAGCAGCCGTTTTTCTCAAACCCTGGGGGCGCCTGTTTGGCATAACGCTCGATGCGATCGGCCGGCCGCGCCTGAATTTCGGAGTACTGGCTTTTAGTCTGCTACTCAATATCGGGCTCAACCTGCTTCTCATTCCCTGGTACGGAATAAGAGGAGCCGCCTTTGCTACACTGATAGCTATCTGGATTAATATCATTGCCGGACAGATCATTATCCGGCGCATTTTACCGGTCGACCACTGGAAAATCATCCGCGAAATATTCGCGCTGTACCAGCGGTCGGTCATCATTGTCAGAACCAAGGTTTTATAAGATGCAAGCGATGGAATTTACTTATGGAAAAACGCAGTACCTGATGAGCCGGCGCATGCAGCGGCATCCGCAGCTGGCCAAACTAATCTACCAGGTTTTCGGCCCTACCAATGTGGGCAATTATGCGCGCGCGGAGGTGTTCGGAAGAATGCTGAAACAACTACCGGTAGACGAATTTCAGGAGATTCTCGACCTGGGCTGCGGTCAGGGAGAATACAGTTTTATGTTATCGGAGGGCCTGCCCGGTACTACCGTCACCGCGCTGGATATCAACGGCGACAATCTGCAACGCATCCAGGAGGTAGCCCAGGGAGAAGGCTTGGATAACCTGCGTATACATCACGGTAAGATTGAGACCCTGCCGCCGGAACGTCGCTTCGACTTTATTTTCAGCATCGACGTCTTCGAACATATTCCTCCGGCGGAAATGCCTTTTGCGGAGGCGTACCGGCGCTTGCGCCCCGGCGGCTACCTGCTGGTTAAAATTCCCAGCCGGGAGCAGCGCACCATTCTGCCGGAGCACTGGTTTGAAGATCATCAGGAATGGCTGGAGGACGAACACGTAGGCCAGGTGTATAATCTGGAAGGCCTGCGGCAGCGCATGTACCAGGAGGGCTTTGAAATCATTCATGCCGCCTACGACGACGGCTGGTGGTCGCGCCTGGGTTGGGAAATAGGATATCTGAGCCGGCAGGGCGGCAGTATTCCGCAACTGCTTTTCCTGCCGCCCGCCAAGGCCTGCGTGCACCTCGACCGGCTGGTTCACAACCGCAGCTGGGGGAATACCATTCAGGTCATCGGAAAGAAAAAAGCTTAGAGCAAAAAAAAGCTGGGACCCGCCGGAGCGGTGCTGCTGCTGAATACAGAACGAAAAGGGGTAAAAGCAAAAACTATGAACGACCGACAACATCCATTGGTTTCTGTGGTCAGTGTCAATTACCGGCAGGAGGCCATCACCTGCGACATGCTGGATTCACTTCGGCAGATCCTTTATCCCAACTATGAGGTAATCGTAGTCGATAACGGTTCGAACGCAGATCAAAGCGCCCTCTTCCGGCAGCATCATCCCGAAGTACAGGTGCTGCGAAGCAGCGAAAACCTCGGCTTCGCCGGCGGAACTAACCTCGGCATCCGGCACTCGAAGGGAGAATACATCCTCTTGCTTAACAATGACACCATCGTCCCTCCCGACTTTATGGCTCCTATGGTGGAAGTACTGGAACAAGAGGAACGGGCAGGCATAACCAGTCCGAAGATCTTCTACTACGATCAGCCGGATGTGATCCAGTACGCCGGCGCCACGTCGATCCATCCCGTAACGGGCCGGGGAACGAAAATTGGGCATCGCATGCAGGATGACGGCTCCTACGGCGAAGTACGCCCTACGGCGCTATGCAACGGCGCCTGTATGCTGGTGCGCCGGCGCGTTTTTGAAGAGGTCGGGCTGCTGCCGGAAATATACTTCATGTACTACGAAGAACACGACTTTTGTGAACACGCCCGGCAGCGGGGGTGGCAATGCTACTATACCGGAACCGCTTACATTCATCATCGCCAATCGATGACTATGGGGCGGCAGAATCCACTGAAAACCTACTACCTTTTCCGCAACCGATGGCTTTTTATGCGGCGTATTCGCCACGATTTCCGCTACTATCTCTTCGTGTGCTACTTCCTGTTAATGGGCGTCCCCAAAAATATCGTACGGCATCTGCTAAAACGCGAATTCGATCACGTGCAAAGCATTCTCAAAGGCATAGGCTGGAATATCCAGCACCAAAAAATTAATCCTTATGAACACATTAATTAACCGGGAGATCAAAAAAATAATGGACGAACGCGATTGGGAACAACGCAATGTCCTGGTGTATCTTATTCTGGGGCTTCGGATAATGCGCTATGGTTGGAATTACTTGATCACGCGCTATTATTTCCGTAAGGCCGACAAACTCAACGGCGTTATTTTCACCATGGGGCGACCCTTTGTGGAAAACAAGGGATACCTTGAAATAGGCCACCTGGTTCGGGTTTGGTCTTCCATCAATCGCGCCCGCTTCTCCGTCCGCAAGGGAGCCAAACTCACCATCGGCGACAACTGCCGCATCAACGGCGCCTTGCTTTCCGTAAGCAATGAGGTACACATCGGCAATAACTGCCGCATCGCTCCCTTTGTCCATATTCTCGACGGAGACTTCCACGACCTGCTCGATCGCGAAGCGGAGGGACGCTCTTCCCCTATCGTGCTGGAAGACGACGTATGGCTCACTACCCGGTGCATGGTCCTCAAAGGCGTGCGCATCGGACAGGGGGCGGTGGTAGCCGCCGGCGCTATCGTCACGAAAGATGTCCCGCCGTACACCGTCGTGGCCGGCGTTCCCGCCCGGATAATTAAAAAGATCAAGCGCCCGGAGACGGCGAAAGCGGAGACAGCCCTCTGAAAAGCCGGCCCGTTTCCATTCGGATCAGAATCATCGTCCCGCTGTAAGGGTTTGTTTTTTCAGGTCACTGGCTTTCAGCGCTCTGCCTTCTGATTCAAGGAGAAAAGAACAAATTGGTTTCTGGACGCGTCCAAACCCAAATGACAAAAACGAATGAACACTGTATTCTGGATTAGCGTAGGTATCGTATTCTACACTTACCTCGGTTACGGGCTGGTGTGTTGGTTACTATTGAGATTGCGCCCCCCCCGCCCACCCGCGCCCACCCCTCAAAACGAAGAAGAATGGCCGGCCGCCACTATGCTCATCGCCGCTTACAACGAAGCCGGCATCATTGAGGCGAAGATCGCCAATACCTGGTCGCTCGACTATCCCTCTGACAAGTTGAAGATACTAGTGGTTGCCGACGGATCGGATGACAACACGGGCGCTATCGTGCGGCAGTATCCGCAGGTGCGCTTGCTGCACAAGCCCGAACGCCGCGGAAAGATGGCCGCTGTTAAACGCGCTATGCCTTTTGTAGAAACACCCATCACCATACTCACCGATGCCAATGCCTTGCTTAATCCGGAAGCCCTGCGACATCTGCTGGCTCCTTTCCGGTATAGCGAGGTGGGGGCCGTGGCGGGCGAAAAACGCATCGTCTCCGCGGATGACGCCCCCGCCAACGCCGCCGGCGAAGGCCTCTACTGGAAATACGAATCTTTTCTCAAGCAGCAGGATGCGCAGTTGAATAGTATTGTAGGCGCCGCCGGTGAGCTGTACGCTGTACGCACCGATCTCTTCCAGTATATTCCCGATGATACCATCCTCGACGATTTCGTCCAGACGCTGCGCATCGCCATGCTCGGCTATCGTGTCGATTACAGCCCGGAAGCACAGGCTGAAGAAACAGCCTCGGCCAACATCGGAGAAGAGCTAAAACGCAAAATCCGGATTTGCACAGGAGGTTTTCAGGCTATCGGAAGGCTGGCGCCGCTGCTCAACCCCTTCCGCTACGGCCTGCTCTCTTTTCAATACATCTCTCACCGGGTGCTGCGCTGGACAATCGCCCCGCTGCTGCTGCCGGTCATTTTGGTGAGCAACAGCTGGCTGGCCTTAACGGGAAGCCTCTTCTTCCAGGGACTGCTCGTGCTGCAACTCGCTTTTTATCTGCTCGCCGGGCTTGGCTACCTGCTTCGTCACCGGCCTGCACCCTTTCCAGGCTTCTTCGCTCCTTTTTATTTTCTGATTATGAACTACAGTGTCTACGCCGGCTTCCTCCGTTTTCTGCAGCGCAAACAATCGGTAACCTGGGAGAAAGCAAAAAGAATGGAGATAATACTGAAGGATGATTCCAAATAGATGGGCGACTTCGGGATCATTCGGGGTGAAACGGATAAGACGTGCTTTCAGGATGCCCGGCGGCTGGGCTTAAGAACCGGGTTAATCCAGTTCTTTAGGATCGCTTCCTGAACACCTTCCTTAAGCCAACCATGATGCCATCGTATCCCCGCCTCTAAATCGGATTGATCTTCCTTATCAGCACCGGTTTATTCGACCGGCTGACGGGAATGATCTTATCATTAATCAGCAAGGAATTTTCTTCTACATCTACAATTTTGCTCAAGTTGACGATGTAGGAGCGATGCACTTTGAGAAAGTCGGGATGCCGCAGGCGTTCATCAATGCTTTTGAGCGTAGCATGCACCACGTGCTGATCATCAATGGTTTTGAAAAGAACGTAGTCGCCGATCGTTTCTATGTAGAGCAAGTCATCCAGTTCGATACGTACGAGACGTTTATCGGATTTGACGAATATAGAGTTGGTAACATTAGTGAGGGCGGGTTTGCCAATGACGTGGCGGGCTCGCTGAACGGCTTTGACCAGGCGGGGAAGATGCACGGGCTTAGTGACGAAATCGGCAATGCGTTCTTTGTATTCAAAGGCCTCAGCGGCGTAGGTTTTGCGGCCGGTAATAAAAATGATATAAGGCAGCTCATCGTAGCTGCGCAGCAGATCCATTCCCGTGAAGCCGGGCATTTCTATATCCAGGAAAAGCAGGTCTACCTGTCGCTGTTGAAGTAGCTTCATCCCTTCCATCGCGCTCTCGCAGGAACCGATGACTTCAAGGTCATTGATCTTATCGCAGAGGATTCGCAGACTGGTTCTCGAAATCTCTTCGTCGTCGATGATCAGACAGCGCATAGTTATTCTTCTTGTAAATGATTAATCATGTGTTCGAGCCCTTTCATCGCTCCTCCCAGCTGGTATTTAAACACCTCGAAATGGGAACACAGTATCTGATATTCTTCTCCTGATTCGGTGGCCTCCTCCAGAACCTGGCACAGTTCGCCGAGTTCATCCAGGCCGACCATGCGGAAGTTCGGTTTAATTTTGTGTAAGAGGTCGGAAAAGGCCGCTCTGTCCCCTTCCTGCAGGCAGGCCTCCATCTTCCGGAGTTCGGTGGGGGTGTTTTTTAAAAATAAATCGAAAACGATCCGGGCATGTCGTTTATCCCCCAGATAGAGCTCTTCCAGTAGATTGGGATTAATGCATTCCTCCGTAAAAGCTTCATCCCAAAGTTCCTCCACTTCCTTCTCAGGCTTCCAGACCTCTCTTATGACCCGCTCCAGGGACTCGGGCGTGAAGGGTTTGGACAGAAACTGATCGACACCGGCCTCCAGCGCCTCTTCTCTTTCCTTCGTAGAAACAGCACCCGTTAGCGCAATGACGGGGATGTGCTGATTGGGATGTCCTTCCTGCCGGCGCAGATGGCTCAACATTTCCAGCCCGTCGAGTACGGGCATGCGAATATCCAGCAGACACAAGTCAAACGGCTCTTGCTCCAGGCGATCCAGGGCCTCTTTACCGTTGGCGACTGAGTCGAAACGCATCCCCCATTTCAGAAGCGTCTGCTCCAGGTAAATGCGATTGACGGGATTATCTTCGACGATCAGCACCCGTAGCTCCGGAAAATAGCTCTTCGGCGCCGGTGGACATTCGTCCGTACAGTCCTGAACCGGTGTGGCCTCTACTTCAAGCGCCACCTCAAACTGGAAACAGGATCCTTTCCCCACGGTGCTTTCCACCTCTATGCTGCCCCCCATCAGCTCCACCAGTCGCTTGGTAATGGGCAAGCCCAGCCCGACGCCTCCGCTGCGGCGGTGTCCGTGAGGAGTCAGTTGACTGAACCGGTCGAAAATACCGGGGAGCCGTTCGGCAGGTATGCCGGTTCCTGTATCTGATACCCGAAAAACAACAACAGCTGCCGACTCTCTGAGCTCCTGCAGGCAGACCTCCAGCGTAATCTTGCCACGGCCGGTAAATTTTGCCGCATTGCCCAGCAGATTGAGCAGCACCTGGTGCAGGAAGGTCGCGTCTCCACGCAAATGAGCAGGTATTTCCGGATCGATATGAAGTTCCATGATCACATCCTTGTCCCGTAATCCGTATTGTGTAGAGCGAGCTACGCGGGAAATGAGGTTTTGCAGGTCCAGCAATTCGGAGCAGGGTTCCATTTTGCCCTCGCTAATTTTCGTAAAATCGAGCACATCACTGATCAGGGCAAGTAATAACTCGGAAGAATGTTTGATGTGGTCCAGGTATTCCCGTTGGGTGGGATCCAGGTTTGTTTCTTCCAGCAAGTTTGTCATCCCGACAATAGAATTGATGGGATTGCGGATTTCGTGACTCATATTACCCAAAAAATCGCGCTGGACCTCTAGGGCCTCTTCCGCCAGCAACCGGGCGCGCTCCAGGCCTCGTTGCTTTTGCTCTTCTTCCTTCTTTCGCTGGGTAATATCGCGGGCCACCCCGCAAATGGCACAGCCCGAGGCCTGTTCTCCCGTAAGATAAACCTCTACATCGAACCAAAGTGTTTTGCCCGAGCTGGCTATCACCGGCACCTCAAACCGCGCCGTGCCTTCCGTATTGTAATGCAGCATACGACAAAAAGCGCGCATCGCTCGCCGGCTGTAGTCCCGGCGTACAAAGGCAAGACCCAGCTCCCGGCACACTTCCTCCTGCGTATACCCGAGCAAGGCAAGGCCGGCATCACTCATGAAACTTATTCTTCCCTCAATCGAAGTAGTAAAAACAATATCATTTGTGTAGTTGAGCAGCCGCAGCCACCATGCCCCTCCGTCTGCCTGGGCGGGCAGTCCTGCTTCCTTTATCGGCGTTTTTAGTATTCCTGAATACAGGGAATATCCTTCTTGATACCGGTCAGGCTCCGCCCCTCTTCCGGCTACGGAGATATCAAATGCGCTGCTTTTTGCATTGTTAACTTTTTCCATCGACCCTTTTTTAATTCTGAAGTCTGTTGCGGCTTACCGGCAGAAAGTATCCTGCCGTCAAAACAGACTTATAGTGTTTCTTAATCTCGAAGTTCCCAGTTCGGCATGCAGCATGATGAGATCCCAACTACGTGGGAGCTTCTAAAACCAGCACATAATCGCTGTGTTTCAGCCTAACAACTGGGGTTTGTTGTTGCCATAGCCGGACAGCTGAATACCTTCCAGGTGCTTGCTAAGCATCATACTCAAGGTTGATTTGGTTTGGATTCTCAGACCATTTCGACGTCAGTATAATTTTAGCAAAACCGCCGGAAGGCGATCATTTGTCCAGTGACAAAAGAATTGGCTTAATTCGTCTGGGCCAAAAGTATAATAAAGTGATTGATGTGATGGCGGATCCTGCCCGGAGCAAAATTGCCGCAGGCGAATTCCTGGAAATCACAAGGTAGATAACGTTCGTAAGCTCTTTAATAATCCAGATTTTTATCCGGATTATTGCAAATTAATGTTGGGAGGGATTTTACCGAAGACCGGTAATTGGCTGATAGGTTGTTTGATGTGGTAGTAGAAAACCAGTAACAACTGCTAATATAAGAATTATTTCAGATACTGAACAATTGTCAGGCAATTTTTAATCATAAAACAATATTCAAGCCGGCGTCGAGCAGATTGGGGCCGCCGGAATTTTCTTTATCAGCGGTTGAAAGACCTTACGGAGCAGGCTCAGAGACTTACTGCCATGAAAACCCGATGATGATTCTTTGTTTTGTACTCCTATCGATCATGATTCAAAGGTGTGCAAAATCGGGCGCCTTCCCTGCTCGTAGGCGGCACACTTTTCAGTGGTGATTTACAGGGTGAAGAGGGGATTGTGGTGCGAACGTCCCGGCCCGCTGTCTTCGAACATATCCGCCTGTCTATCCGATATGTAAATAAAGGATAGCCCTAAAATGTGTGATAAAGCGGGTATCCGGAAAATCCAACCTAATTGCTGACCGAAGCAGTTGCTCAAGCTGTCGACCTTTACCTGCTGTCAATACGATGTTTGAACATTTAAGGTGGATACCCATTTAAAGAAAATTACCTCCGATTGAAATTATTCGCATAGAAAGGATAAAACAAATACGATAATGAAAAAAATTGCACTCACTACTACCCTATTATTATTCGCGGTCGCTTTATTCGCCCAGATGGTATCTATCACCTACGATTACGAGCTCAACCGCTTCACGGAAAACGAGCCGCTTCCTGCTGAAACCAGCTTTCTCATCAACGGGTCGGCGCCGGAAAATGTCACTTACGTAGAAGTCAGTATTTATACACAACAGGGAAAAGAAGGCCGGGAGCCGCTGGCGACCAGCGCCTGGAAACAATCTTTTAACCGCACGGGCAATACCTTTAACGTACCTATCAGTTACAAACTTCAGGAAGACAGAACCTATGACCTTGGTATACGTTACTACCGCCACGTCGATTCCACCGAGCGCGTTTTGCTTTTTAATCAACTCAATAAGTATCTGCGCGCCTACCTGTGGCAATCTTTTGAAATCCGCAGGGGAAAAATCCGCCTGGTCAACAGTCCAAAACAGATTTATAAATCCCTGAACACACTGGTCAACGATGCATTGCAGCGCTACCGCGGCACTGTCGAGCCCATTTTTCAAGGCTTTTCCGATATCGCTCTGCTACAGCTGGAGCAAGCTGACGGCAAAGAGGTAAAGAATTCGACGCTCAAACAGGATACGGCCTCTCTGAACGATCCCCTCCCCTCCGTCTACGGCAACCTGCAGGACATTCTCGCCAGCGAGTTGAAATTCGCGCTCAACAAAAACATCGTCGTGTTGACCGACCAGCGCTATATTGACAACTACGACACGGAAAACCGCCCGGGATACTTCGGGCTGAACGTCGGTTACGGCGCCGCTTTTTTCGGAGGAGAAGTGGACAATCCCAATTACGATTCCGGACTTTACCTCGGGCTTGGCGTTCCCCTGTCTACCAGTCGAATCGCACCGAAGTTTCTGCGCAATGCTTCCCTTTTAGCCGGGATTTTTGTCAATAATATGGAGGATGACCAACAAAGAGAAATTTCCGGCCCCGTTCTCGGACGCCCCTATTTTCTCGGTCTGGATTACAAGTTATTCTCCTTCGTTCGCATCAATGCCGGGGCGGCGCTGCTGGAACGACGCAAGGAAGATAACGGAACCAGGGAATCGGTGCTCATCCGCCCCTTTGTAGGCATCAGTGGAAAGATCAACATTTCGCTGTCGCTGGATAATTGATCATTCGGAGAGAAAGCAACGGAAAGCTGATATCCTCTTAGTTTCACTTCAAGGGCAAATAATGAACAATTTTAAATCGACCTACGCATCAATCATCGCCTTTTTGCTGATTCCCGCACTACTCTCCGGGCAGCAAAACGAATACGACTGGCGCATCGGGGTCTACGGCGGCGTGATGAGTTACTACGGCGACCTCAGCCACGAACTCATTGAACCGAATCGGAAACTGATTAATATCCCCGACAACCTGGACTACCTCTCCTACGGCCTCTCCCTAGAACGTCGCTTGTCGAACGCTTTTAGCTTCGGCCTGATGTACACCGATGGACAGTTCGTCGCCAACGACCGCAAGATCAACTGGGACGGAGAGCTGCAGACCGCTCACCCCCGCTTTGAGCGCTCACTCAATACCCGCACAGAAATACAGGACGTCTCCGCCTACTTCACCTATCACTTCGATAACGGCGACCTGCTGGGCATCCGTTCTATAGTCTCTCCTTATTTAAAAGCAGGGCTGGGCCTGACACAATTCGGCGTCTACAGCGATCTGTTCTACGGCCCCAAACAGCAGCAAAGATATTACTACTGGGATGACAACACCATCCGCGATCAGCCTCCGGAATACCCCGGCGCCATGGTTATCGAGCAGGACGGTGAATTCGAAACCCGCCTCGACGGATTGCAGACGGAGGGCGTCGATTACGATACCCGCGTGCTCTCCGCCGGAGCCGCCCTGGGTCTGAAATTTCACCTTGGCCGCTTCAATATTAACCTGGAAAGTCACTGGCGATGGGTCAGTACAGATTACCTGGACGATGTGAGCGGCGACTTTCCAACCAGTTACAACAGCGACCTGCAGCGCTACGCCTCCAACCCGGCCGGTATTGAAGGCCCGCAGCGCGGCTCCAATAGCGAGCGCAATGATATTTACGCCTTTACATCCATCTCGCTGCACTACAATTTCGCACGGAAAGAAGCTGATTTTCACATTCCTCCGATCGCCCTCGGTCCACTGACAGGGAGCGACCGGGCAGCAGCCTCCCAACAGGCAGGGCCGGATACCAACCTAATCGTGCAAGATACCATGCTCCGTAAAGATACCGCTTTCGCAAAAATAGCCGCCGACAGCCTGCAGCGCCTCGTCGACAGCCTGCGTACCGAATTGAGCCAAATGAAAGCCGGCGCCTCCTTCGCCGACAGCCTGGTCGCTGACAGCCTGCGGGAAAGAGCAGACAGCCTGCGCAGCGTAGCCGACAGCCTGCAACAGCAGGCGGAGCAATTGTATCCTTATTCGGAAAAACAAAGTCGGTCCGCCGTAGAACAACCCATGGATACCGTTTCCTGGATGGAAGCACCTCCTTCTTTCCGCGATACCCTGCGCGTCGTGGAAGAAACACCCGCAGCACCGGATACCTCCTCGATGCGCGCCACGCCCGATGCTCCGCTGAAACCTTCCGTGCAGGAAGCCCCGGCGCCGGATACCAGCGCCCGGGCCGCTCCCATAGATACGAGCTCCGCTGTTCAAGCAGAACCGGTCCCCAAAAGGGAGGATCGAAACGATACCAGCATCACGGATGTCAGAATAATACAGGACACCATTATGCGCCAGGAAATCAACCACCTGGAAGAACAGCTTGCTCAACTGAACGCTTCCGTGCAGCAATTGCAGCAGGAAGCCGCTACCCCCGCTCCGGTCCCGGACTCCCTGGCCACTGAACAACAAATAGAGCGTTATCGCGAAGACCAGCAAACCCTGCGTCAGGAAATGGAAAACCGGGAGGAGGAGGTAGTAGAACGAACGGAAGTAAATATTGACCGGGAGGAACAAAGAAAATTACTAAACGACTACGCCAGTACACTGGAAGAAATGGAATCCGCCCGGCTCGATGACCGGGAAAGGTACCAGGAACTGAATAAAGAGCTGGAGCGGCTGCGCCGGCAGCTCAACATAACCACGGCCGCAGGCGCCGCTACCGGCGCAGCCGCCCTGGCTACCCGACCGAAGCCCTCAGACACCGATACCCTGATCCAATCTCTGCAAAGCAGGGTGGATTCACTGGAGCGCGCCAACCGGCAAGCCCCCCCTGACAGCACTGCTGCCTTCAGCGATAGCACCGCCAACCAGCTACGCCTGCAGATCGAGCGCCTCGAACAACGCCTGGACAGCCTGCGCCAATCTTCTACCACGTCCTCCCCCGCTCTCCCTGACAGCATCCGAACCCTGCTCCACGAACAGGGAAAACTCATTGAAGATCTGCAGACCCAGGTCGCACTGCTGAAAGAAACGGAAATCCCCGCCGAAAAAACAACGGGAAGAAATGTGCTGGAGCAAATCGACGACCGCGCCCAACAGGTCGTATTCTTCGCGTCCGGCTCCGCCGCCCTGAATCCCGCCGCCCGGCAAACGGTCGACGACATAGTGGCCTTAATGCGTGAATATCCGGAACTGAAGGTGCGTCTGGAAGGCTACACCGATCCCAGCGGCAGCATCCAGCTCAACCGGCGCCTGGCCGCTCAGCGTACTCAGGCAGTAAGAGATTACCTGGTTAATAGAGATATCGACGAACAACGGATCATCACCGCGCACCAAGGCATCGATCGCAACGCACGTACGGCTGCCTTTGGCAGAAGGGTCGAATTGGAATTATGGGAAGAGTAATCGATTTATGGTCTCATTACAACGGAACGAAGACCTAACTACCCCACTTCCCGCTCCCCCCGTCTTCGCTGCTCCCGCTGCCAAGGCCAATAGCCCGTCATCTCCACCTCCAGCGTAAAACTCAGAAAAGTACGGATAAGCACGATGACCGCCAGCACCCCGACGCTGGTCCAGGTGAGCTCCACCGCCACGGTATGAATGATGTCGGCGGCGACCAGAAACTCCAGCCCCAGCAGGATGCCGTGACCAAACTGATAGCGGTAATCGCTGTAGATCTTTTCAGTTTCCCGGCCGAGTGCTATTCTCCGCAAAGCAATGAAGGTGGCCGCTAATCCGACCAGCACGATGATGGCGATACCGAAAATTTCCAGGGCGCCGGCGCTGTAGCCGGCTATCTCTCTGACGATATGTAAGTCCAAACCAGTGGTTTTCTGTGCAACGCCAGACCGGAGAGAGAAGTTTAACCCGGATTATTCATGAATTCATCTGTTACGATGCCAAATTGCCCGCCATTCTTCCCGAAGGATCGATACAGATAGGACGTCTTCCTCATTCGGTGCTCACCGTATCTGAAGATACGGCTGCGCGCCTTCCCGACTACAAGAGCCGGGACGAGAGCCCAAACCTGACACCCCCTTTGGCCTCTCCTAACGAAGACAGCCATGAATAATCCGGGCTAAGGAAGCACCGGCAGGAGGGCCTTTCAACGTTCTTTTTACCTTTCCTTAACTCTCGTCAATCTAATTTTCAGACGGTTATCGCCAAATACCGGAATGTATACTAATTCCATGCTTTTTCGCAGTATCCACCTACCAATAAGTAACTGAATACCAGATTACTATGAACTTCGCCCACTCCTCGTTGCCTTGGATCGGATAATATTTCCGGCTTCCGCTTTCCGACTTCCGATCCCGACGAAGGCTTTGCCTTGTCGGGACCCTGACCGCAAGCGACAGGGCTTCCGCTTTCCGACTTGACATTAACCTTGGTTAAACTTGATTTAAAGTACTTGATTTCCAGGGAAGTCCTTCACTAAAAAACGTCATTTATATAAAGGTGTTTTAAACTTCGTAATAGAAAAACCAGGATTATGAAAAAATCACTTTTTTGCTGGCTGTTCGCTTTTCTATTTCTCTCCGTAAGTCATGCTCAATACAGGGCGGAGCGAACCGGATATGAAGGCGACTACTTCAGCCTGGAAGGGGCACTTGAGCTGTTCAAACAATCTGCCACTCTAAGAGATTTTGAGCGGCAAATCAATACGGAGGAAAACTGGGTCAACAACCTGGACCTGAATTACGACGGCCGGATTGATTACATCCGTGTGGAGCACCGTCAGCAGGGCAATTTTCACGCCATCATCCTGCAGGCATTAGTGGATAGGTATGCCGTACAGGACGTAGCCGTTATCGAAATTGAAATCATCGGCCGGAGGGAGGCGATCCTGCAAATAGTTGGAGATGAAGACCTCTACGGCGAAGAAGTCTTTGTGGAACCGGTTGAAGGATATGCCGATAGCAGAAGTGGATACAATCCGGAGTATGGCAGCTATGTCAACGTGTACTATTGGAGACCCATCCAGTACATGCTGGGACGACAATATCACGTGTATGTTTCTCCCTATCGCTGGCGATACTATCCCGTTTGGTGGAACCCCTGGGCGCAATTTAGCTGGAACGTCTTCCGCCCTCGCATTGTCATTTATTTTGAGTATTACCATATCGCGCAGCGGCCACGCCTGATCCGGGTTCACCACTTTTACCGGCCCTACCGGTCTTATTGCTATACCGTGGTGCAACGCGCTAACCGGGTTCGGATCAGCCAGGGCAGACAACCCGTTTATCGCCCGGTTCCCACCGAGCAGCCGGGCCGGAGGCCCGGGAGTTATCGAGCAAGAAATGAGGTCGCAGAACGACAACGCGCCGCTCCTAGTCCACGGACGTCCAGACAAAGTCCATCTCTGAGCAGAAAAGGGTCGCCCTCTTCTACGGAACGAGGAGACATCAGAAGCCGGACTTCACGGACAACCCAAAGACCAGGTATTACGAGCGCGCCCCGTTCTACTGATCAGCCCAGGGCGTCCGGACAAAGCTCGTCGGTCAGCCGAAAAAGAACGCCCTCCGCTTCTGAACGGAGTGACGTGAGAAGCAGAACGCAGCGGGCAGCCCCTAAACCCCGTAGTTCTGCAGGTAGTAAAAGTACGCCCCGTTCAATTGATCAGCCCAGGACGTCAAGGCAAAAGCCATCGGTCAGCGGGAAGGGCACCCCTTCTTATCAGCAAAACCGAAGCAGTAGCAGCAGCAGGTCCCAGGTAAGGCGATCCTCCCCTGCCCCGGCCAAACGCCCGCAGGCAAGCAGCCGCTCGCAAACGCCGGACCGGAAGCCCTCGGTGAGCCGGAGCAGGACGGGGACTGATGCGAAGGTGAAGGGGAGCAGGAGTAATCCTTCGAAAAGAAGCAGTTCGAAGAGTAGGCGGGGAGGTGGCGATTGACCGCTGTTAGTCGAGTGCCCGCCCGAGGTAAAACCTGGCAGGATATACTTTCCGAAAAGCTGTTCCGCCTCGATGCCGAAAAATACGCCCGCCATATCGGTGAGTACGCCTACGGCAAGGTCCGCCATTTCTCGGCGGATCTCTTTCTGTAGGCGCGTTGCTGCGTGGTGGCCAACGGCCGGGCATTCTACGAACACGTGCTTGCGC
>CAZWDL010000145.1:0-16037 GCA_964632995.1 uncultured Saprospiraceae bacterium | reverse complement strand
CAAAGAACTTGGGACTTGTCAAAAAGGTGCTTATTTTTTAAGCGAAACGACAGTTTAAAGTAAAAACCCTCGGCGCCGCTCAACTGTGGAGCGATGTTTTCGAGTACGCCTTTGTCATCCGCCTCAAAGAGATGGATGCGGTCAAAACCCGGCTCTATACCAATATCACCCACGAATTCCGCACTCCGCTGACAGTGATCTCCGGCACGGTCGATCAAGTGCGGGAAAATCCGAACGAATGGCTGCGGCAAGGCCTGGATATGATCGAACGCAACAGCGGGCAATTGCTGACCCTGGTCAACCAGATGCTGGAACTGTCCAAACTGGAGTCCAAGACCTTGGGTGTAAACTTCATCCAGGGCGATATCGTCTCTTATCTGAACTACCTCACCGAATCCTTTCACTCCTACGCGGAAACCAAAAACATCCGCCTCCATTTTCAGGCGGAACCGGAAGCCCTCGTCATGGATTACGATCCGGATAAAATCCAGACGATTGTGCGGAACCTGATAGGCAATGCGATCAAATTCACGCCGGAAGGCGGAGCGGTGTGGGTGAAGGTGGACGGCATACAACCTGCGACGGGGGAGGAGACGGTCCGTATAACGGTCAAAGATAACGGCATCGGGATTCCGGAAGCAAAGTTGCCTCACATTTTCGACCGCTTTTACCAGGCGGATGACTCCGCTACCCGGAGAGGAGAGGGAACGGGCATCGGACTGGCGCTGACCAAAGAGCTCGTGAAATTACTAAAGGGCCGGATCGAAGTGGAAAGCCGGGAGGAGCGGGGAAGCACCTTCACCGTCTGACTGCCGGTAAAACGGGAAGCCCCCAGGAAAGAGCCCATTCTAGATAGGGAGGATAGCAGGCCGTCTCAAACTGGTGAATCCCATACTGCGGCGGAGGACATGGCCCTCATTCCGGATACAGGACAGGAGGCCCCGCTGGCCTTGATCATCGAAGACAATGCAGACGTCGTCGACTATCTCAAGGCCTGTATCCAGGATACCTATCAGGTAGCGATCGCCAACGACGGAAAGACGGGCATTGAAAAAGCTGTGAAGATCGTACCCGACATCATTATCAGCGATGTGATGATGCCGGAAAAGGACGGTTTTGAAGTTTGTGCTACGCTGAAACAGGACGAAAGAACCAGCCATATTCCCATTATTCTCCTCACGGCCAAAGCAGATGAGGTGTCCCGGCGCGAAGGCCTGCAACAGGGAGCGGATGCGTACCTTGTCAAGCCTTTTGATAAAGCGGAATTGAAAATCCGGCTGTAAAAACTGATCGAGCTCCGACAACGCCTGAAGGAAAAGTACGGCAAAGCGGAATTGGAAACCGTCAATCCGCAACGGGAAAAGGATCCCGAGCTGCTTTTCCTGAAGAGACTGCAAACGGTTATTCTGGAAAACCTATCGGACGAGAATTTCCGGGTCGAACCGGACCTCTGCCGGGCCATGATGATGAGCCGTCCGCAGCTGTACAAAAAATTAAAAGCGCTCAAGGATCGGTCTCCCTCCCAATTCATGCGAAATATCCGTCTCCAACAAGCCCGGAAATTGCTGCAAAACACCCGCATACCCATCGGGGAAATCGCCGACCAGGTGGGATTCCGGGAGCACTCCTACTTCACTAAAGTTTATTTGGATACTTTTAATGAGACGCCCTCTGACACCCGTAATAAAATGATAATGAGTTAATTGTGGTTGAAAGAGGTCGCTTCGTAACGCTAACTACCAATTTAATAACGCTAATTGATAACGCTTCTCCGGTCAGGTGCTGTAGGTTTGAAGGGTATTCATCCTATTCATTTTTTCACCTAAAACCTGACCCTATGTCCACCAACGCACTCCCTTACTTCTGCTATTAGGTATTCTGTTTTTACTTTCAACCTTAAACGCTCAGCCTCCCGCTCGGACAACCGATAACACAATTATTTCCTGGATCAAAGAACATGCTCTTCCACTAAAGAAGATTGATCCGGACACCTATACGAAAGACCTGGAACCGATGGAACAGTTGTTAAAAGGGGTAAGGGTGGTTGGAATGGGAGAATTATCCTACGGCAGCAGTGAATGTTACCGGTTCGAGCACCGCCTATTCGAATTTCTGGTCAAACGAATGGGGTTCAACGCCATTGCCATTGAAGCGAGTACGGTGGCTTGTGAACCAATCAACGATTATGTCTTACACGGCAAGGGCGCCCTGGCGGAAGCATTGACCGGGGAGATCTATTCCCTATGGCATACAGAAGAGATGACCGCTCTGATAAAATGGATGCGTTCTTATAATCAAGGCGTTCCGGAGGCCCGGAAGGTGCAATTCTTTGGAATGGATCTCGGCAGTAACGAAAGAGCAAGGAAGCAGGTGCGTGCCTATGTTGAAGCACATATCCCGCAGTGGCTGGCGCCGCTCGACTCTATTTTTCAGCCGATGGCCGCCGCCGATCCTAAAATGCCCATGCGCATGAATGAATTGAAGGACCAGGCTGCAGTTCTGTTGCCCAAGCTCCAGGCCTTTTTTCAATATTTGCACACCCATCAGGAAGCGTTGACAAAAAGGTCTTCCTTGCAGGATTTTGAAAAAATCAAACGGTATACCAGAATTATGGAGCAGTTTCTGGCTTTCCATATAGGCTACAGGCTGCGCTCGGGTTTCATGGGCGAAAACCTGCACTATCTAGTGGAGCAGATGCCGGATGCAAAATTTATGGTCCTGGCGCATAAATGGCATATAGCTGCGGTTGAAGAATCGAACAACCTGGGGCAGCAGTTGCGTAAGAATCTGGGAGAAAAATATTATGCTTTCACCTTTGAATCTTATCAAGGATCATTTTTAGGCAGAACCTGGAATCCGGATCAAAAATACCTGGGTGAATTCAAGTTTTTTGAACTGGGACCGGACGGGGAAAATACCCTGCCCTGGTATTTGGCTGAAGCTCAAAAAAGAAACTTCTTCCTGAACATGTGTTAATAAAATATCCTTGCAAAAAAGTCTTATTTTACCTGGAGCAGTCAATTTTCCAATCACCTACAATCGCAACCGTGAAAAAACTCAACTTATCCCAGGAGATCTTCGATCTATACGATCAGTACGCCCACAGCAAAATCGACCGGCGGGCTTTCGTCGACCGTCTCAAGGTATACGCCGTCGGGGGATTGACCGTTCCGGCCATTCTGGAATACCTGCTGCCGAATTATGAAGAAAAGCAGCAGATCCGCATGGATGATGAGCGATTGAAAACCGAAACGTTAGAATATGACTCCCCGAAAGGCGGTGGCAAGATCAAGGGGCAGCTTTCCCGCCCGATGAACAATCAGGAAAAACTGCCCGGCATCATCGTTGTCCACGAAAACCGGGGGCTCAACCCGCATATCGCCGATGTAGGGCGGCGGGCGGCGCTGGCCGGCTTCATTTCCCTGTCGCCGGATGCACTCACCCCCCTCGGCGGCTATCCCGGCAACGATGATGACGGACGGGCCCTGCAGCGGCAAAGAGATCGGGATGAAATGCTGGAAGACTTCATTGCCGCCTTTGAACATCTGAAAAATCATGACGAATGCACGGGAAAGGTAGGCGTCGTAGGTTTCTGCTTCGGCGGCTGGATCTCCAATATGATGGCCGTCCGGGTACCGGACCTGATGGCGGCGGTACCCTTTTACGGCGGGCAGCCCGATGCGGAAGAGGTGCCGAAGATCAATGCTCCCCTGCTGCTGCACTTCGCAGGAAATGACCAGCGCGTCAATGCCGGGTGGCCGGATTACGCCAGAGCCTTACAAGAAAACAACAAGGAATACAGCGCCCACCTGTACCCCAATGTCAACCACGGGTTCCACAACGATACGACGCCGCGCTACGATTGGGATGCTGCAAACCTGGCCTGGGACCGGACGATCCGGTTTTTTAATCACAACCTGAGGTAACCCAATAAGATCTCCAAATCAAGTCTTTCGCCTCGGTATTAATTTGAATACGCTCCCTATTTTTCTATCTCAACCTTTATTACCTTTCCCGCCACGAAATCCACCTTCACTTGATAGGGCGCATTTTCCCATTCAACAGTAATCAGTAACTGCTCCTCCGTCATTTTCATCCCAGCCCTTATTTTCTCCGGCAGTTTTTCCCTCTCGAACGGCACCAACAGCCAGGCAAATACTACTTCCTCTTCCATTTCTCCATCGTATACCGCCACGTAAGCCGGCCTTTTTTGATTATACCGCTCGCTATAGCTCCCCTGAATGGGAAACGCATCGAAGGACCGGGGCTTCCACTCGCGATAAGCTTCGGGATTATCCAGCGTATCAGGCCCGAAGTGCAGCTCCGGCGACCAGTCGATAGCGCCGATGGGCTGGATGAGCAGGTTGCCCTTGCCGGCATCATTGGAATAGACCTGATCCCCGTTTTGTACCACACGGCAATCCGGATGAAAATGCCACAGCGGCTGTATCCGGTGGGGCTCCTTGCTCCGCAAGCGGTCGATCACGATCCAAAAACGGTCCTTGAGATAGAGGACGCCACGGGTGTGGGTAACCGTATCGTCCGTCTCGCGAAAGCCGGCGTCGAAGGTCGCCTGGGCGTAGGTGAATTCGGGCGTCGTTTCGAAGGCGACCTGATCAGGACTGTCATAGCGGTTCACATCCGGCCGGTGGCCGAAGCCGTCGACGAGAACAACGTTGTGGCTGTAGGAGCTGACAAAGTACTCGCGCCAGATATCCGAGCGGTACCAGTAGCGGCCGCCGTCGACCAGCAGGTCACGGCCGTAGGCGGCGACGGAGAGATGCAGCTTGTCGTCGTGCCGGTGGGCCGTGCCGTGGGGGCCGCCGTCGAAGTAACTCCAGTGGGCGCCTTCATGCCAGCCATTGCGCATGATCACCTGGCCGGCATAGGCAACCAGGATGGAAGTCTCCTCCGGTTGCTCCCCCAGGTTGCCGTTGCTGGTAATGTAGGACCAGTCGGGGCGGTTGAAGAGACTAGCGGCCTCGCTGATTTGCGGGCGGTAATCGTTGCGGTCCGAGTCGTTGTTGAGCAGGTTGTAGCCGTCGGGACGCATGGAGTAGGCCAGGTAGTTATACATCTTTTCCACGCCTTCGCGCAATGCGGTCGGCAGGGTTCTGCCGGTCCGGCCGGCCAGCTCCACCACCTGCTGGAATTGCTGCAGGGCGCCGTAGTGGTACATAGAGCTCAGCTCGTCCTGCACGCCGTCGGGCAGCACCTGGCCTTCCAGCTCGTAGAGGAGGTGCCGGGCGGCGTAGTCGAACCACTCGTCCGAGCGGCGCAGCTCCGGCCAGTAGGCGGCGATGCGGGCCAGACCGTTGAGCTCGTAGAGGGCGTGGTTCTGGTGCGTCCAGTGGAAGCGACGCAAGCGGTCGCCCTGTTCGATAAGGCTGATCAGCATGAGGAGACGGGTGGCGTCGCTGAAGGCTCCGCTCTGCTGCATGCCGTAGAAGACGGCGGGCCAGCTCCTGAAGCGGATGGCGGTATTGAGGGGATGCCAGGGCGGGCTGTAGGTATCGGATACCGGGGCGGAATTGCTGACGATCCAGTCGAGTAAGGCCCGGTTCAGGTACCCGGCATAGCGCTCATTACCGGTTTTCCGGTAGGCTATCGTGAGATTTTTCATCCATTGGTGGCGGTTCAGAAAGAAGGCCCATTCTGCGTCGTCTTTGGGGCCGCGGTAGGTCCAGTCTAGCGTTCCGTCCGGTTCCCGACGCTGTCGGGCGCTACGGTCCTGGAAGGTGAAGGTATCGGCGAGGATGCGATCGGCGGCGGCGAGGTCGGCGCCGTCGAGCTCCGGCTGCCGAAGTTCCGTAAAGTTACTGTTGGTCCGGTAATAATCGATCAATAAGTGGCAGGCGCGGCGGTAATCGGCGGAGGCGACGGCATTTTTGACCCTCTGTAAGCCGGGGTGCTCCAGGTCGAGTTGATGAAACAGGCGTTCCACCTTCTCAGGATAGGTTGTCAGCAGCCAATCGAAATTCATCTTATCCCCGGGCGCCTGGGCGTCTGCAGAATTAACGAGCAGCAACAAATAAAGAAAAAGGACTTTTTTCATGGTAATAAGATAGGAAACCGTAGATAAAAACAGGTTGAAAGCCGCATTACCAGGCCACTCCTAAATAATCCTGCGCCAGTGGAAACAGCGGCTGCCAGGACATCGCAGCGGGCGTGTAATTCAGCTCGTACTCCCAGGGCATGAGGTAAGCCAGAGAGGACCAACTCGCGTAGTCCTGTCCTCGGCCTATACCGCTTTGAGATTCGTAATAGCTCCGGGTGTGTTGGTTTTGCCGAAAGGCCAATTCGAAACTGCGGATGGCCAGCAACCTGGCCAGGTCGTGGTAGCCGTAATCCATCAGGCCCTGGAAGACCAGGTAATTAAGGGGGATCCAGACCGTTTCCTGCCGGCCGGCTCCGGTATCGGCAGCCTTCAGGGGCAGGGGAAAACTCGTCCAAAAACCCTCCGTCTGCCCGAGGTGATCCCTGACCAGCCTTTCCGCCTGCTCGTAGGGAGCAATACCCGCGAAGAGGGGCAGGAATCCTGCCGCCGATCGCAAAGGCAATAGTTCGCCGCTTGCTTCCACACGATCGAGGTAGAAGCCGCTGTTTTCATCCCAGCAGTTGTTATTGAGCGCCTCGGCCAGCGCATCGGCCCGCCGGTGGAAGGTATCGATATCCGCCGGGCGGCGCAGCTGGTGGGCGAGCAGGGCCATGGCTTTGTATTCCCGGTGGAGCAGGCAGGCGAGAGCGACGCTTTCCACTGGATTTCCTTTTTTCGCTTCTCCGTTCAGAAGAGCCGGCGGAAGCAATCCGTCCACTCCTTCCCAGCGCCAGGCGGGCAGGCCGTTGCCGTCGGCGTCGCAGTGAAGGCGCCAGTAGTCGAGGTATCGTTTCAATCGCTCGTAATAAGACAGCCCTTCTCCGCCGGGGGACTTCCGCAGCCAGTTATAATTGTTCTGCTGTTTGGAACCGAGCAGAATGATTTGCGCTAGGAAGGGCGTTACGGGGCTCAGAGCATCAAGGGTGTCCTCATCCTCTGCGATGACCCCCTCCGGCCGCTGCTTTTCCAGCCAGGTGTGAACGCGGGGAAGGGCGTAATATCCCAGTCCGTAATAGGACAGATAGATCTGAGAGAAGTATAGCGTACGGTCGTCGGCGGAAAGCAAGGCGTACTCACCATCTGTAGGTACGAGCTGCTCCTGTATGCGCCGGTTGTCCTCGCGAAGGCGGGAAACCAGATTTTCAGTGTCGGGAAGGTCGAGATATTCCAGCACCTTTACCGTGGCGCTGCGCAGGGGCGCCTGAGCTGGCAGGGAGGAAAAACAGCTTAACGCAAAAATGGTCATGAGAAGTGGTTGTCGCAAAACGTGGAATTTTAAACAAGCTCTAAGCCAGGTTGCGCTTTCCCAGCGCAACCTGGCGAGCTCACCTGACCTTATGCTCAAATGCAATATAATTCAGTATACCTTCGATTTCTGCATCGGTGAGAAAACCGAAGGATATCATCTTTGTGGGTTTCCATTCCTCCCAAAGCATTTCAGCTCTCGGATGTTTTTCTTCGATCATTTTGTCCGGCTCCCGTATCCAACGATACAGGTCCTGGGCCGGATAGGCGCTCCATCGCTGTTGTACCCCGCCGAGCGCCGGGCCGGTCAGGTCAGTGTCCATCTGCCTGGCGTGGCAGATAGCACAGTTCTCGCGAAACAAGGCTTTCCCTCTCAAAAGTGAATTCCTCAGGGAAGTATCCGCGATTTCCGAAACCGGATCAACGACAGCACAGAAGGCCATAGTTGGAGGCTCGAGGTTTTTACGCTGATTCCAAAGCTCCAAAACGACAAAACTTACCGACAGCAGGATGATGCTGAAGACGAGAAAGATAAGTAGATCATGGTGCAGATGGGAATCAGGCATTATTCATTTTCTTAATATTCAATTTATGAAAAAAGAAGCTGCCACACAACAAACATTTCACAGGCATGAAAAAGAGGACTGACAAATAAGGATTCTTTTTTCAAAACGCGCCAAAATTTGGGTAAACCAAACAAGCATCCTATTTTTGGGAGGTAATTGACGGGGTGACTGCGAGTCACCCCGTCAATTCGATCAACCGAACTTAAGAAACCAGATCCGCCTAGCCCCGAATTCATTCTTGAAAAACAATCTTCTTCGCAAAAAACACAACAAAACCCATGGGAACCCATCCGCACGCCGGCAAAATCGCCACACCTGATCAACTGATCAACGTTCCGCGCCTGATCACCGCCTACTTTACCGAGCAGCCTGACCCGTCGCAGCGCGAGCAGCGCGTTTCTTTCGGCACTTCGGGCCACCGGGGTTCCTCGCTGAACTGCTCCTTCAACGAGGAGCATATCCTGGCGACGACGCAGGCCATCTGCCTGTACCGCAAAAAGGAAGGCATCCACGGCCCGGTGTTCATGGGCATCGACTCCCACGCGCTATCGGAGCCGGCGCAAGCCACCGCGTTGGAAGTGTTGGCCGCCAATGGTATTGAGGTGATGATCGCCGCCAACAACGAATATACCCCGACGCCCGCCGTCAGCCACGCCATCCTGACGTATAACCGCGACCGCTCAAGCGGACTGGCCGACGGCATCGTCATCACGCCTTCGCATAATCCGCCTCAGGACGGCGGCTTCAAGTACAACATGAGCAACGGCGGACCCGCCGAGAGCAGCGTCACCGCCTGGATCGAAGCCAAGGCCAATGAGTTGCTGGAAGGCGGACTGCGCGACGTCAAACGCATGCCGTATCAGAAAGCGCTGAAGGGCTCCACTACCCACCATTACGACTACCTCGACGCCTACACCGCCGATCTCGACCACGTGATCGATATGGAAGCCCTGCGCTCTTCCGGCCTCGAAATGGGCGTAGATCCGCTGGGCGGCGCCGGCGTTAATTACTGGAGCCGCATCGCGGAGCGCTACCAGCTCAACCTGACGGTGGTGGATAATCAAATAGATCCCACCTTTCGTTTTATGTCGCTCGACTGGGACGGCAAGATTCGAATGGACCCTTCCTCGCGCTACGCCATGCAGCGCCTGATCCAGCTGAAGGACAGCTTTCCCGTCGCCTTCGCCTGCGATACCGACCACGACCGCCACGGCATCGTCACTGGCAGCAGCGGGCTAATGCAGCCCAACCACTACCTGGCCGTCGCGATCGACTACCTGTTCCGGCACCGGCCGGAGTGGGGCGCCGATACCGGCATCGGCAAGACGCTGGTCAGCAGCCAGATGATCGACCGGGTAGCTAAGAAGCTGGGGCGCCGCCTCGTCGAGGTGCCCGTCGGCTTCAAGTGGTTCGTCGACGGCCTGTACGATGGCTCGCTCGGCTTCGGCGGCGAAGAGAGCGCCGGCGCTTCCTTCCTCGACCGGAAGGGACACGTGTGGTCAACCGATAAGGACGGCATCATTGCCGCCCTGCTCGCCGGAGAAATCACCACCAAGATGGGAAGAGACCCCGGCGAGGTCTACAAAAGCTTCACCAAGGAATTCGGCGAGCCGGTCTACGACCGCATCGACGCGCCCGCCACGCCCGAGCAAAAGGACAAACTGAAAAAACTATCACCCGAGCAGATCACCTCCTCCGAACTCGCCGGAGAAAAGATCGAAGCCATCCTCACCAAAGCGCCCGGCAACGACGCGCCCATCGGCGGCCTCAAAGTGGTGACGGCCAACGGCTGGTTCGCGGCAAGACCCTCGGGAACAGAGGATATCTACAAGATTTACGCGGAGAGTTTTAAAGGAGCGGATCACCTGAAGCGGATACAGGAGGAGGCGCAGGAGGTGGTGAATCAGGTGATTGGGTGAAGAGCTTAGGAGTTGAGTGTTTCAACAAATGGTCGAAGAAATAAAGATGCCGAAGAGGATATTGAAAGCGCTGAATATTTCAACCGCGAACCAACGCCACTGTCGAAATTTATTCCGGAGAAATTGGTGAATAACTATCTCTAAGATTAGTATACCCAACAACACCAGGTGATCCACTAATTTCACCCCCTGACAGGAGTAAGCATAGGTGCTGTTATAGACCATGAAAAGCTGAACGGCGACGGACGCCTGCTCGACGTCAGCCGCTGGGACCGAGCCGATACCGACGGCAAAGCCGACGGTGGTATCATCAGCACGGCATTTGACCTGATGACTTTCATGACGGCGTTGATGGAAGGACAACTTCTCTCCCCTGCTTCCTTGGAGGAAATGAAAAAAGTACAGCTCCCGGGTTGCGATAATATCTTCTGCGAGTACGGCCTGGGCCTGGAACTGTGGCGAACGGGCGCGGGCGCCGGCTTCGGACACAACGGCGGATCGGTGGGCATCGAGGCGAATATCATCTATCTGCCGGAGTCGGGGAATATGACCGTGATTTACAAGAATAACGGGAACGGTTCGGATAAAGGCTTTCTGGACCGATTGTTAGAGTGAAAGGGGGAGAATGGGGGACATGGTGACCGGGTGAGGAGAGAATCCCCCCATCGTGTTGTTCTTCCAGTCGGGAATCTTCAATTTACTGTGTCCCGCTCGTGGTAAAACGCTCATTTTCAGGGGACCTTTACCCGTCCCAAGGAACGAGGGCGGGGAGAACTCTTGAACCTTGAACAGCCCCTTCCAGTCTCCCTGCCGACAGGCTGCTAGTGCTTCGGGCATCCAACCAATTTACCATCTGCCTGGCCGGTCATTGAGACTCCTTCCAGGTAATCCGATTTCCCTGTTTCACGAAAGTGGCTACTTGGGCGGTGGAGCCGTCTCGCGTCGTGCCGTAGAACTGCCGGTTGACGCCCAGTCCGTTGAAGGTGACCACGAATGCGTTTTCTCCAAGCGTTTCGGTATAGTCATTCACTTCGACCTTGTATTCTCCATCGGGGGCGTCGATCAGCCAGAAGACATTTTCCGGGCCAAAGCCGTCCTGATCATCGCGGTCCAGTTCGCCGCCGCTGTCGCACTTTTTGTTAACGTAATTGATCACCTCACCGGTCGGGGTTGTGACGTACAGGTCCTGATCCGTTTCCGTATCCCAGGAAAGGCTGATCTGGATTTTGCCCGTTCCCAGGCGCTGCATTTCCACAAAGATGGTATCCGGTTTACTCAGTTGTCCTTTTTGGTTAAGCAGACAAGCGACCACCGCCACTTCTCCTTTGCCCAGTTGGGTAGGGAAGCTTACCGGAACATTCAGGCGCCCGCTTTTGGCCGTCTGTTTTGTGGGAATATCGTAAAAGCTGTTGGCGCCTTTTACCTGTAGGAAGATTCCCTTGGGCGGGGCGTCGCCGCTCCGGTAATTATAGCCCAGCATGAGCGTTGCGCCATTAGAACTGATCAGATGGCGTTCTACAGCCTTCAGCTCAACGGTGGTGGGTCGGTTTATTACGGGCAAAGGCTTTTCCACTTTGACTGCTCCGGGCGGCATACCCAGAACCTCCTGAAATGAATCGGCTTTTTCTTCTTCATACAAAGTCGTATCGCCTTCCGGCGAATGCTGTGTGAGCAGCGCCGCGCCGGATAGCACCATGATCTCCACCCGCCGGTTTTGAGAGCGGCCGGCGGCAGTGGAATTATCGGCTTTCGGCTGATCCTCGCCGAAATACGCCGTCTTTATCAGTCCTTCCGGTACACTGGCGGCTACCAGATAATCTTTCACGGCGCCCGCCCGTCTTTCCGAGAGTCGCTGATTAGAAAGAGCATCGCCGACGTTATCGGTGTAGCCGAGCAGTCTGATCGTATCCTCCGCTTCGATCAATTGCGCCGCAATACGGTCCAGGTCCTGATGATAACTTGTTTCGATTTGGTGGGAAGCCGTGGGGAAGAATACCAGGAAAGTACTTACTTCGATACTCGCTGTATCAACACTTTTCCCGGCATCGGCCTGTTGCAAACTATCTGCTTGTGCAAACGAAAGGAATGGCAAAGTCGTGGTCAGGAACCACAGAAGATGATGTTTCATGATTCTAAAAGCTTTTTGGAGTTAAGTATTTTTTCAACAGCTGTTCTTCGGTAGAAGGAAACAGTATAACACTTTTCAAATTTAATGAAAATTTACTTACGAAAAGTATCACAGCTGCTTACTTTACCTGCATCATAAGCACTTTGTCAAAGATGCGGTCGCCCAGCAATTTCCGGATGAACATCATCGGCTTAGCGAATTTGCCTGCCGCGTAGCGCGTCTTCGGCTTATCGGAACGGATCGCTTTAGAGATGACACCGGCAATGACGGAAGCCGGCGAACTGCCTCCATTCTTATATGAATCTCTGGTGGCTATAGCCATCGCCTGTGCCATTTGGCTGTATGCCGAATCACCGGAACGCTCCAACATGGGTTCCAGCATCACCTCGCCGAACTCCGTTTCAATTATCCCAGGTTGGATAATCACTACATCAATATTGAAGGGTTGGAGCTCCAGGCGCAGACTATCGGACCAGCCTTCCAGCGCGTGCTTGGTCGCGTGGTACCAGGCTCCCAGCGGCGTGTAGATCTTGCCCCCCATGGAAGACATGTTGATGATCTTTCCCCTGCCCTGTTCCCGCATGTAGGGCAACACCAACTGCGTCAGCCGCGCCAGCCCGAAAAGATTGACCTCAAACTGGCGGCGGGCGTCCTCCAGACTCGTGTCCTCCATCGCACCGTAGATGGCATAGCCGGCATTGTTGACCAACACGTCAACGCCACCGTGTTTTTCCTCGATCGTACTGACTACATTTTTTATGTCCTCCTCCACGGTGATATCCATTTTGATGGGATGCCCCCCCATCTCTTTCAGGTCCTGCATCTTCTCCACGCGGCGCGCCGCCACATAAACCGTATATCCTTCCCGAATTAATTTTTTGGCCGTTGCTTTACCGATGCCCGAGGAAGCGCCGGTGATCAGAATTACTTTTTCCATTTAAGTTCTTTTGTAAGTGAGCAATCACTTTTTTTGATTAAAAAATTTAGACTTCGTATCTGTCCAGCAATGCCTGCAGCATATCGCCGGTATTTTCCGGTTTCCGCAGCAGAATGGAGGTCGCCAGGCCGTCGATCAGCGCCATGATCAGTTCGGCTTCCGCCTTCGGTTGCTCGTAGCCGAGTTTTGCGAAAGCATTTTCCAAAGCCGTTCTTGCCGGCGCCGACATGCTGTAATCGTACGCATCCATTTGCCATTTCAGAGAGTAGATCAAGCGCCAGAAGTGGTACTGGCTTTTATCGATCCGGAAGGGCAACTCCAGCGCGGCTCTGATGATCGCCTTCGGTTCCTGCTGCTCCAGCAGACCAGCGTAGGCCCTGGCCGCATACTCATTACCATAATCCAGAATTGCCTGCAGCAGCCCTTCCTTACTCTCGAAATGCCGGAAAATCAAGCCCTCCGACACGCCCGCCTCCCTTGCGATCCTGCTGGTGGGCGTCGCCGCGTAGCCGTTTTCGGCGAATAGCTCCAGGGCGGTATTTAGTATTTTTTCTTGTTTTTCCGTCATTGTAAGTGAGTAGTTACTTACAAATATAACAGATTCCGATTTGGCTGTCAAGTTTGGAGGTGAATTATTTTGGTGGATGCTCCTTGGTGAGTAGCGTGATTTCTCTCAAATTAATCAGCTCTGGACGATTCAGACGTAAGGCTCGAACAGTTGCACGCCCGGCCGGAGTTATGCCTATTACATTTTTATAGCCTGCTGACCATTCAAAATGATCTTTCCATTTTGTTGCCTGCACGTTCATACTACAAACTTGTTTATCTTAAGATAACAAAAAACTGGGAAAAATGAATGAAAAAACTATCTCTCTATCTCCTTAGTTCCCGGCGCACTAGGGGCTGTCGACCAGCGAAGTTGGCAGGTCTGAGGTCTCCCCCTTCTTCTAGTCGCTTGTCTGGGATTCATTAGAACAACTGATTGAGAAGATCATCAGCAGGGAAGCAAAGAAGAACGCATGCTTGGTCATGGATAGGTATAGTTTGGTCAATCAATGGGCAAAAAGTAATAACCGGAAATGAGAGGGGGTGATATGAGTTACGATAAGAATCTGAAATTAAAAAAATGAATGCCATACAGGTTGACCTGCATCTAATTCGTCTACTCTTTACACCGGAGGTTGATGAACGCTGACCTTCTGGTCGAAGAATTCCTATATTAGTCCAACAGATAAACAAAACCACCCTAAGCAAGCATGATGAGATCCACTTATTCAATCTTAATATCTCTTTCCGCACTCTGCCTGGCCTGCTCCAACAGCCGGCAACCTGAAACCGCGGAAGAAAGCGACCCCGGTCCCGTCCGGTGGGTCACCTACACTGGCGGGGAAGGCCCCGGCGCCGGCAAACAGATCGTGCTGGTCAGCGGCGATGAAGAATACCGCTCGGAAGAGGCACTGCCCCAGCTCGCACGCATCCTGGCCGAACGGCACGGCTTCAACTGTACCGTATTATTCGCCCAGGATCCGGCAGCCCCGGGCGTCATCGATCCCAATTACGTGGGCAACATCCCCGGTCTGGAAATGCTGCAGGAAGCCGACCTGCTGGTCCTCTTCACCCGCTTCCGCGCGCTGCCGGGAGAGCAGATGGAGCAACTGGAGCAGTATTTGCTCAATGGCAAACCTATTATCGGCATCCGCACCGCCACGCATGCCTTTAATTTCAAAGACACGACCAGCCAGTGGTATCACTGGGGCAATTACTTCAACGAGGCAGGGCAGATCTGGAACGATGGCTTCGGCCGGCTGGTGCTGGGTGAAAAATGGTACTCCCACCACGGTCACCACAAGCACCAGAGCACCCGCGGCATCATCGCACCGGGCGCAGAAGACCACCCCATCACCAACGGCCTGGAGGACGGCAGCATCTGGGGGCCGACGGATGTCTACGGCGTCCGCCTGCCCCTGCCGGAGGATTCCCGGCCCATCATCCTCGGGCAGGTGATCAACCGGGCAGGGGAATACGATGAAAACGATCCCTACTTCGGCATGCGGCCCAGCGACAGCCAAGTCGCCACGGATAATCCGGCCACCGAAGAAGCAGTCAATCCCAATGACCCCATGATGCCCATCGCCTGGACCAAAACTTATCAATTACCAGAGGGCGAACCGGGACAGGCCTTCACTTCCACCATAGGCGCTTCTACCGACATGGCCAACGAGGGGGTGCGGCGGCTGCTGGTCAACGCCGCTTATTACCTACTGGATATGAAGGTGCTGGAAGAAGCCGATGTCAGGTTAGTTGGCGACTATCAGCCCTCGGCCTACAGCTTCCGGTCGGATGAGTACTGGGAGGAGAAGGATTTGAGGGTGGAGGATTATGTCGAAAAAGATTAAACAAGACGATCATGGTAGTTTAATTTAGATGGAATCACAGGGGTGGCAAAGATTTGTTCGGAAATTGCCTGGCTAGCCCTGGCGTTCTACTCTCTTCCTAAGCTATAGTCCTCCAAGCCAAAATTTGTGAATCTTGACTTGGAGGACTATACTCTCTGCCATCCTCCTAAACTTCTAAACCAGGCGCCCCAGCGGGGCGCCGACTAAACTCCTAAACTCAGACAAGCCAACACTACATGAAAATAACCAACGTAGAAGCCCACTGGCTCCGCTGCCCCATCCCGCAGCCCAAACAGCACCGCTCGGATTACGGGCTGCTGACCAATTTCGATATGACGCTGGTCGTTGTGACCACCGAAGACGGCCGGCAGGGCTTCGGCGAAGCCAAGGCCGCCGTCGGCTCCTCCGGCGTCTGTGCTTCCATCGTGACCTGCGTGGAGGAGGAGCTGCGCCCTATCCTGATCGGGCAGGACGCCCGGCGGATCAACGAGCTGTGGGAGCGCATGTACAACGGCGTGCGCGATCACTACGCCCTCGCCCGGGGGCGCGTATTCCCGATCCTGGGCAACCGCGGCACTACCGTCGCCGCCATGAGCGGGGTCGATATGGCCCTCTGGGACCTGCTCGGCAAATCGCTGGAAGTGCCGGTAGTGCAGCTGCTCGGCGGCGCTCTCCGCCCCGGGATGGAAGCCTACGCCAGCGGCGGCTGGGCGGGCGCCGACGAGATCGGCGAGCAGCTCAGCGGCTAT
>CAZWDL010000144.1:2860-16246 GCA_964632995.1 uncultured Saprospiraceae bacterium | reverse complement strand
TTTGAGCTTTTCTTTAATAGGTGGTACTGCCGTCCACATTGACTTCCAGAATGGGGTCGCCCTCGTCGATCTGCTTGTCGCGGGCTTCATGCGGCACCAGGCGGATCTTATAAAAAACGCTGGGTTTGTGGGCGCCGCCGTAAATGCTCCAGATGTAATTGATTTGTTCGAATGTAAAATCTTGAAGTTCTACAATGAGCTTGTAGTTTTCCCCCAGTTTCGAACCGCTGGGAGTACCATCCAAATGGGTGAATACATTTTTTCCCTGGAAAAATTCGAGGACCTTGGAAAGGTTGGTCAAAGCAGAAATGTAATTGCCATGGCTGCTAATGAGCACGTATAAATTGGTATAGATCTTACGGTTTTTGAAGACTACCCGGTAGCTCTGTGTCAAGCGGTGGTGTTTTCCGTTCTTCAAGGTACTTTCTTCATCTACTTTTACAAGGGTAATCACCACTCCGGTATGACTGATTTGCCCTGTTTCATTAACCAGATTGTCGACCTCCACATCCTCCAGTTCATCGTAGTTCATCAATTCTTCCTGAAGTACCTTTAAAGTGTCCGCAATTCTCATATGCTTTATTCAATTATATGCGTTCGAATACGTCCTTGAATTCTCCTTCTTCGATCAAATCCTCTACCACCAATTGGATAAACGCCGGTTCACAACTCTCGACCAGCAGCATATTGCGCTCCCAGAAATATTTACCGGCCAGCCTTTCTCCGGTTTTTGCGTTTTCCCGAAGTATTTCATCGACGCGTTTGAAAGTAAAAAATGCCGCCACGAATTTTTCGCCGTTCTTCATTTGCACAATAACATCCGTATGGAAATTGAGGAAGTCGGATTTTTCTTTCAGATCATCAATCCCGGAAAGAAAAAGACGATCAACTTCGTAATGCATTATCTGATTCTTGATTTACCTCAATTAAAAGATTTACCTTCATTCATTCTGTCGAAGACGATCTCTTACAGCTTCTGTAAAGGCTTTTCTTCGGCTGACCGCCTACCAAGACAGGAAATAGAAAGAAGCCGAAGTCCGGATACCGCAAAGGGGCTGCTACAGCGTTGTTTTAAAAGTTTAACCACTTCAATATGAGGAAGAAAAAGAAGAAAGGAAACCGCTATCTGACTAACGGGAGAAAAACCGGAACCAGCGGTTGGCACAAGGGAATGTCCGGAATATTCACACCTGCTTGACTTGCTGGAGAAAAGCACTTTTCCGACGTCGGGACACCGGCACAGTAGAACCGTCGGTCATCTCGATCGTTCCATCGCGGTGCAGTCGCAAAATTTTTCGCAAATTAACAAGATGAGACTTATGGATGGTAAAGAAACCCTGGTGTTCCAGCAGTTTTCGAAATTCACCTACATTATAAGAGCTAACGATATCAGAGCGGTTTTCAGTAATCACCCGTGTGCATTTCTGTAAGCCTTCACAGCGGATAATACTTGCTACCTGTAAAAACTCCAATCCCTCCATCGTAGGAATCCCAATTATTTCCTCCAGCAAATCCGTTTTTTCGGTGCGCTTTGCGGTTAATTGCTTGTTTTGGATACGCTGTTCGGCACAATATACTGCCTGAATCAATTCATGTGGCTTAACGGGCTTGAGGAGGAAGCCGACAGCATGGTGCTGTATGGCGTGATAAGCCAACTCAATAGACTGTGACATGTATATTGTTTCAAAATGGAACTGTGGAAACTGCTTAACCAATTCGAAACATTTCCGGTTACTCAAATCCGAACCGATAATTACTAACTGCGGCTTGAACTGCAGAATGTATTTACGAGCCTTCTTCAGGCAAGGAGAGCGCCCCGCAACCTTCACCTGAGGGCACAAATTCGTCAGCTTTGATTCCAAAGCGATGGTTTCCTCTATCTCTTTTTCGATGATTAGTGTGGAAATCATTTTATTCTCGATTGGGTTTTAGAGCATCAAGCTCTTAATCGGTGTTCTGGTCAAATCGACTTTTGTTCAAGTCGTGCTATTAACCTCCCCGAAAAGCGGGATCCTCTCTCCGGTTGATAAAAGAGGTTGTAATAGCCTGCTCAGGTAGAAAAAGGAGAAAGGATAGTGCTATAATTTGCCTATCTGGAGTTGTAGGTCTTACGGATCTTATACGGAATTTTAAAATGTGTTGATAAATAATTTGGGAACAAAAACCTTTATGTAATTCCTTACGAAAAAAACAGAAAAATGTTGGCTCACATATATTTTTTTTTTAAAAAACAAAACTATTACTATAATTTCTCCTCTTTGATAGCTGGTAAGCTGTCTTTAAAGTTCTCAGACGAAAACTGATCGTCAGGAAAGACGTATAGCGGCGACAAATTTTGTATGCCGGGCATCACACTTCACTAACAGGTGCAAAAGATGCAAAGGTATCCAACAAATCCTGAGGGAGCCAAATGACGGGAACCCCATAGTTTACACCAAAGGCGCCCCGGGGGACCGGGACCTGAAGGAAGGCAGCGGCAAAGTCCAGGTGTACCCCCTTTCCGGGTAGGGGGCAGGCAGCCCAGCGCCAAAAGAGGCCGAAATTATCGATAGGAATTCATGTTACAAAGCACTAGACTTATTCAAACAGTATCATTTTTCCCTACAATCCCCTATATTGCTACTCATTTTCAAAATCACTTAAAAACTATTTCCTTATCAAATTTCGTGTTTTGAAAATCATTAGCAGCAACAAACACATACCTTCTGTGACCGGATTGAATCCCTGCTTCAAATTCCCTGCGAAATTTGTCAAAGAAAAAATCAAAACCTAAATCGAATCCCCATGGCAAACACCCAAATGCTCCGGAACCTCTTGTACAGCAACAGCGCCGAGATTTACCTGCGCGCCGGCCAGATGAACCAGTACGTTACTGCCTTGCAGCAATTATTACACGAGCTGGGCTACGACCGCGAACTGATGTGGAGCGTCTACGGCGCCGACGGCTACTACGGACAGACCCTCGTCAATGCCGTCGGGAAATTTGGGGCGCAGAACGGCATCCCCACCGGCGGCATGTCGGTATCGGCTTCCCTCTTATCGAAGATGCTGAACAAGCACAGCGGGCAGCAGTCTTCCACCGGCGGCAGCCCGGGATTCCCCTCCCAGCCGCAACCGGAGTCAAAACCCAAGCCGCCCAGCTCCGACCTGCAGGTCAGAGATCAGGGTGACCGCGTCAATGTCAGCAACGGGCAGCAGCAGGTGTCCTTTATCAAGCGGGATGCCGGCCTGGCTTACTACGGCTCCATTACCATCGACGATGCTATACAAAAAAATGCCAGCCTCATTAAGTCCCTGGGCATTACGCCTTCCGCACTTAATGTTATGAAGTCGGTTTCGGAAAACGAGGGCAAACTCGACGCCATCAATACCTACGACCGGGCCTTCCTCAGCATCGGCATCTTCCAGTGGACCATCGGGGCGCACGACGGTACGGGCGAACTGCCCGCCGTGCTCAAGAAGCTGAAAGACAACTTCCCCGGCGATTTCCGGCACTACTTCTCCTCCAACGGGCTCGACGTCTCCCCGGATACGACCAGCACCTACGGATACCTGACGCTCAACGGGAGTAAGATCGACACCATGAACGAAAAGGAGCAGTTCCGCAAACCGGAATGGGCCTTCCGCTTCTGGCTGGCTTGCCAGGACGCGCAAATGCAGGCCATCGAAATCGACCACGCCCTGTCGCGACTGAAGACCTTCTACTGGTCGCCCAAGTATACGATCAACGGCTTTACGATCTCGGAAATTATCACTTCCGAATACGGCGTAGCCCTCATCCTCGATCAGCACGTCAACCGCCCCTCCTACGTGCAGCCCTCTATCGAAAAGGCCATGCAGCAGACCGGCCTGACCAATCCCACCTTCTGGGGCACCCAGGAGGAAATGCAGGTCATCGAAACCTATCTCAACGTGCGCGCGACCTACTCCACCGGCAGCGCCAGCCCGATGACCAAAGCTCACGAGCGGGCGGCCGTAACGCAGAAGTACCTCCACCGGGGCGTAATCTCGGCGGAGCGGAACTCTTTCCATTACAGCCAGCAAATGATTGCCTGAAAGAAGGGATTGAAGGATTGAGGGATTGGAGGATTGAATGTGCCTCCCCTTCAATCCTTCAATCCTCCAATCCTCCAATCCTTGAATCCTTGAATAACGGCGCCAACATATTCTTCCTCTACGATCCGGCCGACGCCGGCGCCTACGATGCCCTGAAGAAGCACCTGGGTCGCGCCGTGCGTAAGATGAACACCCTGCGCTCATCGGCGGAAGTGCCCCCCGGCGCCGATACCCTTGCGGCATGGCATCAGTTCCTGGACGAAGCAGACCTGGTTATCCTGCTGGCCAGCGCCGATTATTGGGTCTCGGAGCTGTGTGACGCGATCCACGATGAACTGATGGAGCGTTTCGAACAGCAACAGGTGCCCCTCGTGCCCGTATTGGTGCGTGACCATGACTGGACGGAAGAGTTGCCCGGTATAAGCGTCCTTCCAAAAGACGAACGACCGGTCAACAGCCTGCCGGACGATCAGCAGGATACCGCCCTGAAAAATATCGCCCTGGAAATCAAAACCCTCATCAAAAAAGCAGGCGAACGGGAAGACTGGCAGTCCCAGATCGACCTGCTGAAGAAAAGTCTTTTTTACTTCAACTATCAGTCCCAGCGAGAGACCGTTTATGATTATTACAATCGTCTGGGGGAAAAATTCAACCCGCTGAATATTTTCCTCGTGCAGGGTACCGAACGCTGCGGCCACCGGCTATTGATCGACATCCTGCGGCAGGAATACCAGATCGGACTGGAATCCCCTCCCCTGCCCGTTCCGCTGGACCTCGTCGGGCGCAGCGTCGACGCCCTGTGGTACGAACTGCGCAACGCCCTGAACCTGCGCGACCTGGACCCCTATGACAAAGAAGGCATCGCCGGCCGAATCCTGGCGCGCCTGGAATACGAACACATCACTCTGCTGTTCGAACACATCGAGCGTTGCCACCGTCTGGAAATCCTGCCCTGCATCAACGGCTTCTGGGTTGAACTGAACGGCTATCTGCAGCGACTGAACCCTCAGCATACCCCCCACCGCTTTTTCCTCTTCATCAACGACCGCGCCTGCGAACAGTTTGAATATCAACTGCAGCAGTTTTACCCGCAGACGGCCGGGATGCCCGTTCCCGAAGTGGTACAGCTGCTGCCCGGCATCCGGCGCGTCAAACAGGAAGACCTGAATCTGTGGATGAGCAAAATTTTCGACGCAGGGCTGGACTACCGGGAGTTGTGGAAGCTTTTGAAGGATAAGTCAGATCATATCCTGGAGGAACCGGAAGGACAATACGTTAAAGACGCCGTCGCAAAAATTATCGACCAGTTGCCGCTGAAAACGCAAAAAGCGGACATTCTGGCTAAGCTTAATTTGTGAAGGAAAACCTTTCGAAGTCGGAAAGTGGAAGGTTTACCCTTAAAATGAGGATTATCGTAAATTAACGGAAGCTTGAATAAGACAATTAAGCAAAGAATGGAACCATCAGAAATATGAGCGACGAAATTACATTGACCTACCGTGGGGAAGCATTGAGTAATCCCGTGAAACTGGAAAAGGCAAACCGGCTCCTGGAAATAATTCCCCCTTATTATCCCAGTGAAGAGCTCGTCCAGTCGGTGGAGCTGGCCCTGCTGCTTCGCCGCCCCCTCCTGCTGATGGGCGAACCCGGCTGCGGCAAAACCAAGCTGGCTCAGGCGGTCGCCTATGAGATTTACGGCGAAGATTATCAGCAATATTACTTCGAATGGCACGTCAAATCAACCTCCAAAGCCCGCGACGGCCTGTATACCTTCGATCACCTCAAGCGATTGCGGGATGTGGAACTGGCGCGCGCTACAGGGAAAAGCGGAAACAATACGGCCGACTCAGAAGAAGACCTGGAGACTTACGTCAAAACCGGCCCGCTCGGCCGCGCCTTCGATGCCTCCCGGCCCGGAAAACCGGCCGTGCTCCTCATCGATGAGATCGATAAAGCCGATATCGACTTTCCCAATGATCTGCTCCTGGAGTTGGACCAAAAGCGCTTCCTGATCGAGGAAACCGGCCGCGAAGTCCGCGCCGCCGAATCGCCTATTATCTTCATCACCAGCAATGAGGAAAAGGAACTCCCGCCGGCCTTCCTGCGCCGCTGCCTGTTTCACTATATCGAGTTTCCTAAAAGCAATACGCTTCGCAAGATCGTCAGCGCCAACTTCCCTCAGCTCGACGAAGAGCTCCTGGACCAGATCCTGACGCGCTTCGACGAGCTGCGAACGGCTATGAAGGAGGATCCCAACACCGAAAAGAAAGTCTCCACCAGCGAACTGCTCGACTGGGTGAAGGCCATCAACCACTTTAACCAGCAATCCATCCGGCAGCAAATCAGCGGAGATAAACTACTGCATTACCAAACCCTGCTGAAAACCCTGAATGACATGAAACTACATCAGCAAAAAAATAACAAACATCAGTAGTAAATCGAAGTAGAAGAAGAACCGAAATTCCGACTTCCGATTTCTCGGAGCGAAGCGAAGAGCCGTATGGCCGACTTCCGACTTCCAAAAACTCCCAAAAAATAAATTTAACCACCATGCCCAACCCTTTCCTGTACGAGCTCTTCAACGCCGCGCGCCGCCGGCTCGGGCTGCCTATCGGCATGGAGGAGTATTTTCTCCTGCTCCGGGCGTTGCGTATGGGCAAGGGCGTGGTAGGAAGGGAAGCGCTGCTGCAACTCTGTGAAACGCTCTGGGTCAAAAACGAACGGCAGCGGCAGGTCTTCCGTCAATACTTCCAGGAACAGATCCGGGATGACCTAAGAGCCGCCACCGCCATCCTGGAGGCACTGGAGGCTACATCACCTCCACCTGGCAAGGAACCGGATAAGCCTCCGGAAGTAAAACCAGACGCTCCGGATCCGGAGATAAAAGAGCAAAAGAACGCGGAAGCCGATAAGGAAAAGGAACCGGAAAGGGTGGAATCAGAAGTGGAAAAACCGAAGCCTGCACAAGACGCTGAAATGATGCTCAGCATGGAAGAAGGAGAGGAAGAGATTGCCCTGACCGAAGCGGAAGAGGATAAAGACCCCTCCATTCTCTCGCATAAGTACGTCTTCACCGACACCTACCTGCCGCTCAACGACCGGCAGCTCAAGCAAAACTGGCGCTTTCTGCGCAGTCAGAGCCGGGCTGGCTTGTCCGAGGAAATCGATCTGGAAGCCACCATCCAAAGAGTAGCGAAAGAGGGCTACCTGCAGGACTTTGTCTATCTCCCCGACCATCGCAATAAGATCCGCCTGGTGCTGATGATCGATCAGCAGGGCTCCATGATCGCCTTTAGAAAACTGGCCGCAAAAATTATTGATACGGCCATCGAGGGGGGGCGCCAGCAGGAAACGCAGACGCTCTACTTCCGCAATACCCCCGGCGACCTGCTCTTCACCCGACCCGATCGCACCCAGGCCCTCACGCGCAAAAAGCTGCTCAGCAACTGGTCGAAGAAGTACACCTACGTCCTGATCTTCAGCGACGGCGGCGCCGCCCGCGGAACGCTCAACAGCGACCGGCTGGACGCCATCTGGGACTTCCTCGATCTGCTAAAAATTCACACACGGCACGTGGTCTGGCTCAACCCCGTCCCCCGCCACCGCTGGCCCGGCGCCACCGCCGAACACATCGCGGATATCGTACCCATGTACCAGGCAACGCCACAGGGATTTCGCAAAGCAATCCAGGTGCTGAGGGGAAAGTCGTGAAAGAATGAAATATGGATTACCTGCAGTACATAAAAGAACAGCAATTACTTCCGGAAGACAGCCTGGAATTCCTCCAGCTGCAGAGCTACCTGCAGCGCTTTCAGAACGGGCAGTACGGAGAAGGCCACGCCTTGTTTACCGCTATGGCCGCCTTTCCCGTTTTTCTGACGCCGGAACTGCTGTACAAACTGTGGCTCAATTTTCAGGCCTACCGGGATGAAGCAGGTGACAAGCGAAAGATCCACCGCATCGCGGTCAGCGACCTCCTGCTGTCCGGACTGCTGCGGGAGCTGGCGGTAGATATCTACGAAATACAGCCGTCCATCCGTACCGCCTTGCTGAGTTGCCTGGAAAAGCGCTTCCGCGAAAAGCGGAACATCCTGCGGGAACTGGCGGAATTCATACTTTACTACGTACGCAGCTACCAGCTCGAAGGGGAGTCGGTGACCACGGCTGTACGCGAGGCCCAGGAATGGAACGCACTGGCCTACGTGGATCCCGCCGCCGCCGTTCGGCAGATCCGCGAAGCCTTGTCCGGATCGATCGCGGCGGGCAGCCCCACCCGGCAGCTGCGTATCAACCTGCTGCTGCAGCGCCTCGATCAGCAGTATAGTCACACCAATCGCGCCACCGGCCAACTGGGCGCCTTCCGGACGCTGGTCGACTACAGCCAGGGCATGAGCGAATTCATTCAGGGTAAGCACCGGAAGGCTCTGCAACGCTTCCGCAATCTGGAACAGCGCGCGCCTCTCAGCAGCACAGGCGGGACCAATCTGAAGCAGGTAAAAATGCCGATCCCGAAAGCGATCTACGAAGGGTTGCAGCAACCCAGCTCGGAAACCGAGTCGCTGGAACAAAGTCAGGTCTTTGCCCTCTTCGTCGGTATTGACCGTTATACCGGCCTGCCTCCCCTCAAGGGCTCCATCCAGGAGGCCAACGAAATGGCTTACCTCATCAGTCAACTCATTCCAAAGGAGCGACTCCAAAGCAATACGGTCCTGGATGCCGCCGCCCATAAGAAACTCATTCTTGGAAACTGGCAGGATTATTTGCAGCAGGCCCGGGAAGATGATGTAGTGCTGTTTTACTTCGCCGGACACGGGGAAAACCTAAGGCAGAATGCCCTGCTGCTTACGGACTATCACCGGGAGAAGAACCCGGAAGAGGCGATCACCGCTGAAGAATTTCAGCAGTTGATTAAAGATTATGCGACAAATAATCCTTTCATCGTACTCATCCTGGATACGGCCACAAACGGCGAAAACTGGTTGCCCCCCAATAGTGAGCAATACCTCGTACTGACCGCCGGCAAGTCGGAGACAATAGCCTTCGAAGCACAAGAAGCCGGCGCCTTTTCCCGATTGCTGAGGGAAAAACTGAACGCCAAAAACGGCGCCGTCACTTATCAGCAGCTCATCGGGGAAGTGCGCGAAGTAATTTTATCCAAATCTCCCCGCCTGCCTGAGATTTTTGGTGCGGAAAGCGCTGCCCTGCGCCTCTTCCTCCACAATGCTTACAGCCCGGCGCCGCGCATCCAGGAGCTGCTTCGCGAGGCCGGCTACTACGAAGGTCCCATCGGCGAGGAACACCGAAGCGCCGCGGAGGAAGCGCTGCGCCGCTTTACAGAAGACTGGCAGGTCGAGGCCGAGCCGATGAAAGCCGTGCAACAAAAAATACTGGCGGATCAGCGGAAAGAGCTGCGCGTGCTCACGGTTGGCGGCCAGGTATCCGAACCGGTCGATGCGGCGCTGGCTGAATTGTTGGAAAACCGGTCCTTTCCTATCCGCCCGGAAATTTACCAGCCGCCGGATCCGCAGGCACTAGCTGCTCAGAAATACCAAGCGCTGGAAAGTGAGGTCGCCGAAGCTGCAGCCCGCCGCGTCGACGAAGCCGATTTCATCATATTACTGCTGGATGATGCCCTGCTTCAAAACGAAGCGAGCCGGGCCGTCACAGAACGCATCCGGCAGTGGCGACAAACCCGCTTTCTGCCCGTCGTCCCCTTGCTTATCCGGGACTGCGACTGGCAACGGCACCCGGTCGCCCAATTGCCGGAAATGGCGCTTTACCGCAAAAAAGGCAATTTCCTGGAACCGGAGTGGATCGCCGGCGCCGGGATGAAGATGATTCGGGAGGGGCTGGAAGGCATCGGGTGGTTTATGATCACCGAAGAACAACGGCGGTACCGGAAGCTCTGTGAGCATTTCGATCCGGCAATGTCAAACAGCGAGCTGCAACCGGTCAGGGAAGGTTTGCTGAAAGCCGGCGGCGCACTAAAGAATATCGATTTTGTCGTGCCCTGGCTGAAGCCCGATACGAGCCGGCAATACCTCTTCGGCGCTCTCTGTGCGCTGGAAGCCCATCCGGACGGCATCGAACATTTCCAGGAACTGGAATCCCTGCTCAGCCGGATTTTAAAACAAGATCAGCTCACCGGACTGCAAATGAGCATCCTCGCTCAGCTTGCCCAAACCTTTGATAAAATTCTGGAACGGAATGAGCAGGAATCCACGCCGCTTATTTCGGAGCGGCAGCAGGAATCGCTGCTCGGGTTGCTTCACCGCCTTCTTCAATCCGAACAGGTGCAGGCCGACAAAGCAGAACATGGGCCGGACAGCCTCTGCGCATTTCTTTACGGCTTGATCCATCGTGTTACCCGGTTGTTGGGCAGCAGCCTGGCTAATTACTGTTTTGAAAAAGGACTGCTTTCCGAAGCGCTCTCTTTGAGTTTGCTCATCGAAGAGGTCAATTTGCCGCAACCTATTGATGCACCGCTTCAGTACCTGACTCTCTGCGAGCAATTCGACGGCGACATGTCGGTCCGTGATATGGACCGGCTGGGAAATCAACTCCAAAGCCAAGCCGCTTCCATCCCCGACTTCCATTTTCTAGTCGACCGCCTCCGCCCCTCTCTCTTCCAGGGATACATCTTCGGCGCAGCCAGGGCAATCGAGGCGCAGCCGGAAGTCGACTACTACGGCCCCTTACTCGGCTATCTGGACCGGATTTCCCAAACCGAAGATTTGAATTACGACAACCTGCGGCTGCGCGTGCTGTACCGGATGCTGATGGGCCTGGAAAATATTGTTGAAAATGACAATCAGAAAGATTCCCCCGAAATCGATCCGGAAATGCGAATGCGTACAATTTCCGTGCTGGAAGCCATCCACGACAATCCCCGGGCCGGGGAGGATACCCGCCGCCATAAAGGCAAGGGCATCGGGGGTAGGATCGAGCAGGTGATCGGTAAGCTGCGTCCGCAGGAGGAAGCGGTTCAAACAGAAACAATGGAGAGCAGTGCGGAAACCGAAAGCGTAGAGACCGACGGGTCCCTGCTCCGCCGGGCCCTCTTTGAGCTCGACTTCACCGCTCAGCTGGAAGTGGCGCAAAAAGAAGTCGATATCGGGGCGATGGTGATTCCGGTGATCGCGCCGGTCAATCCCGCCGCCGGGCCGGGCTTGCTGCGCGACCGGCTCTGCTCGGAATTCGACCTGCCGCCGGAATGGCTCGTCACGGCAAACCTGGCCGAAACGGCGGCTTACGGATGGAGCGAAACGGTCCTGATCCGGGATGTCCTCAACCAGCTGCATCTGAGGAGCAAAAAGGAAGACCTCGAGGAGTTTGTGGAGTTGCTTTCGAAAGAATACGCCTACGAGGAACTGGTCTTTTCGCTGGAAAGCCAGGGCAGCCTGTCAATGGAAAAAATTGCTGAATTCACCAACGGTTGGCTGGGTTTTGCAGATCAACTAGCCAGAACCGTAAGTGATAAAAGAGTTTTCGGAGGCCTCCGTCGGGTATGGCTGTTTCTATTCCTTGATGAATTGCCTCCTTCTTTTCCGCCGAAAGAAGATTATAATTGGTGGACTCGCCCCGTCATCCTTCCGCCAGTCGAATTAGTCAGCGACAAAGAACTGGAGCAGTGGATCCGCAACCTTCCGGAGGAATTCCAAAAAAAGTTATACGGCAAATTTCTCCCCTCCTACCGGCCGGTATGGCCATTGGAGGTGATCAGGGAGATATGCCAGGAGCTGGAGATGGGAAACATATATCAGCAATATTTTGCGATGTACGAAGTACCGGACTCGCCGCCAGGTAATAGTACTCATCCGCCCATTTCATGAAGGTAGAACAGGAATGGCTTATGATCGCTTATGATTTACCCGATATAATTTTCGTCGAAAGGAATTTAATATAAATCTTTCCCTGAAAAAAGAAATTGAAATCGAAAGATCGGAGGTTAGATTTCGGCCCTGGTATCAATTATTATGATGCATGTTGTTCCAAACCGGCACCTATTCATAAGGAACTCTCCTTTCCCAGTTTTCCTGTTTCCCGATTCCGCCTTTTTTAAACCGAAAAGCAGGAAAATTTGAAATGTGAAAGTCCCCTCCAGTCCCGTTAAAAAGCGGACGAGGTGAGCCCATCCGCGACCTACGCTCCCCCCTCCTCCCCATACGTCTCCCACATCGCCAGCACCACAAAGTAGACCCCCGCCACCACCACGATAATCTTCAGAAAAGGGCTCCGCGCCGGATACTCCCAGATCAGCAGCGCCGCTGCAATCAGCGCGGCGATGGAGATGGCCAGGGTCAGCCCCCGCCAGCGAGTGGCCCGGCTGGGATAAGCGAATTTGATGGGTGCGAAATGCAATGCTGCGAAGAGGAAAACCATCGCGGCATTCAGCCAGCCCGGCAGGTCAAAGACGAAGAAGTCAAAAAAGACGAAGACGTTCCAAAGCGCAGGGAAGCCGATGAAGTGCATCGAATCGGCGATCATACCCTCCTTGCCGTAGTACAGCGCCGAAGAGACAACCATCACGGCGGCGCAAAGGAAGTTCCAGCCTTCCGGCGCCAGCTGCGCCTGATAAAAGAAAAAGGCGGGAATCATGGCGTAAGTGGTGAAATCGATCACCGAGTCGACCATCTTGCCGCTCATTTGAGGCAGCACCTCGGTCACCCGCGCCTTGCGGGCCAGGGTCCCGTCTACCCCGTCGATGAGCAGGGCGACGAAAAGCCATAGGTACACCTCCCGCCAGTCGCGATCCGATACGGCGATGAAAGCCAGCAGGGCTACTGCGATGCCGGTAGCTGTAAAGATATGCACCAGCCAGGCGGCAATCTTCTGCCGAGGGGAGGGAGAAACGGTTGATTCCACTCCGGCGTTTCCTTGACCTTTCTCTCTTCCTGTTTCATTTTCCTCAACTCCCGGATCGGAAGAGATATCCCTTGCGTTCTGGTCTTCCGCTTCCACGTTGCCGGATTCCTGCTCAGGCTGTTCCTTCGGATGGGGATTCGAATCTTCTGGATGGGTCATAGATCATCGTCGCTTTCGTGGAAGAAATGGTTTGCCTTAGGGCAAAATAGCGCCAGGCAATGTATGCAACAAGCGTGAAAATCTTGCAAAAGTTTTTTCCTCAAGGATAAGCGCAACGCGAAGCCGCACCTGCCGAGAGCAATGCACTCAACATTTTGAATGAATACCGCCGGCGCATTAGATTGACGGGGTGACTCTGGTGACGCTGAGTCACCCCGTCAATCGGAGCTCTACCGGCGGCGCAAAACGGCCGGTTTAGTTGAGCCTTGGGGCGGTATTCATTCAAAATTTTCTGCCCGGCAGCCC
>CAZWDL010000144.1:0-2850 GCA_964632995.1 uncultured Saprospiraceae bacterium | reverse complement strand
AGTTCGGCCAGGGCCAGGATCTGCGCATGGATTATTTTCTGCCCGGCAGCCCGGCTCTTGTCAGTCGCCTACTCCGCCTTATCTACCACCGGCCGCTCCTCCCGGTTGGCTACTTCCCAGGCGGTGGCGAAGATAAGCCTGGCCCGCAGCGCCAGCGTCTCGTAGTCGATCTTGTCGGGCGTGTCGCCGGGGCGGTGGTAATCCTCGTGGGTGCCGTTGAAGTAGAAGATAACCGGGATGTTGTTCTTGGCGAAGTTGTAATGATCCGAGCGGTAGTAGAAGCGCTGCGGATCGTCCTTGGTATTGTACTTATAGTCGAGCATCAGGTCATCGACGTAAGCTGAGGCCACCTTTTCGTGGATGTTGTGCAGATCGGTCGACAGCATGCTGGAGCCGATGATGTAGACGAACTGCGGCTGGTCGGCATGCTCGTCATCGCCGCGGCCGATCATATCGATGTTGAAATTGACCACGGTATTTTCGAGTGGAAAAATGGGATCGTAATCGGCGTAGTACTGCGAACCCAGCAGGCCTTTTTCCTCGCCCGTCACGGTCATAAAGAGTATGCTGCGACGGGGGCGGTGGCCGGCCTCGGCGGCTTTGGCGAAAGCCTGGGCGATCTCCAGGACGCCGACCGTTCCCGAGCCGTCGTCATCGGCCCCGTTATGGATCTGACCACCAAGTACGCCCACGTGATCGTAGTGGGAGGTGATCACCACCAGCTCGTCTTTCAGATCGGTCCCTTCCATGTAACCCAGCACATTTTCTGAACTCACCGGCTGCTCTTTCACTTCCGAGCTGACATTCACCTGCGTGTTGAAGGCCCCCGCCGGCGATTGCTTCTTGCGACCGGCCTTCTCGATGGTCTCGTAGTATTCCGCCGGCTCTATGCCAAAGAGCTGAGCGACAGCGTCGGGAGCCACGAAATAGGCGGTATTGGGCGAACGGCGAACGGTGGATTCCGTTTCCTGCAGTGATAACGAAGCACGGCTATAGCGGCTCAAAAAGCCCGACTTGGAACGATACTCTTCCTGGGAGGGGAAGGTGATGATGACCACTTTGGCGCCCTTGCGAAACAGGTTGGCGCCGCGATCGGAAATGCGAGGGGCCTCCTCCACGATCTCCTTCCCTTTCTTATCCTTCGGCAGGCCATCGATAATTACGACGCCTTTGCCTTCCACATCCAGGTCTTCCAGATCGCTGTACTTCTCGGTATCCAGGCCGTAGCCTCCAAAAACCAGCTCCACCCCGGACAAGTCCGCGTCAAAACGGCCGAGCGGCATAAACTCTTCATCAAGCACCAGTTCGTGATTCGGAGAAGACAGCTGCACATTGCCCACTTTTACCGTTTGCAACGCTACCGGCTGGAAATAAGGATTGAAGTTGTCTTTCACCGGCCCCTCAAATCCATGCTCAAAGAAATGGCGGGCGATGTATTCGGCAGCCAGTTTCTGGCCGAGTTCGCCGGTCTCGCGACCTTCGTATTCATCCGAAGCCAGGATATATAAATGTTCCTTCAAATCGGCAGGGGTAATGGTTTCCATGTACTGCTCCAGAATGCCGGGATCGGCCTCCAGGTATATGGGATTGGCGACCGCTGCGGGTTCGGCGGCCTGCGTGAACCCCGTTTGAAGGGAGATTAAAGTAAGAAGAAGCCACAGGCTATGGCGAAGGATGGTCATAACAGTCGATTTTTTATGAAAAAATGGCGCACGGCGCATGGCATGCTGCGCGGAGCGCCATGCGCTTTGCGCCCCACAAAATTAGAAAGATTTCGCTTTTCTATTATCTTTTGCTCAAATTTGCCATGAAAAGCAAACGCTCCTATGTCGAAGGAAGTTCAGCGGCGCATTCTCCGGCCCACCCTATTACTGATGATTATTCTGGCCCTGATCGGCTTGTTCCTGCGCTACTTCACAAAAGAGGCGGTAGATTGGTCGGCCTATTTTTCCATGATGATCTTCTATGCACTGATCTTTCTCGTAGGGGCTTATGCCGCAACGCGTCGGGGTTACGGCGACGATGCAGATGTGATGCTTGCCGGTCGGGCGCTGCCGCTGGGTATCGCCATCTTCACCATGAGCGCCACCTGGGTAGGCGGCGGCTACATCAACGGCACGGCGGAATACACGGCCGCCTCCGGATTGGTGTGGGTACAGGCGCCCTGGGGCTATGCCTTCAGCCTGATCATCGGCGGTTTGTTTTTTGCCAAAAAGATGCGGCGCTACCGCTTCAAGACCATGCTCGACCCGCTGGAGCAGCGCTTCGGCAAACGCATGGCCGCGCTGTTGTTCCTGCCCGCCCTGTCGGGCGAAATTTTCTGGACGGCCGCCATCCTGACGGCCTTGGGCACTACTTTCGGCGCCATTGTCGGACTGGACACCACGACAGCTATTGTTCTGTCAGCAGGCATCGCCATCGCCTATACCGCGCTTGGTGGGTTATGGGCCGTAGCGCTGACGGATTTCGTACAACTGCTACTCCTGCTCATCGGGCTTTTTCTGGTCGTCCCCTACGCCATGGATCAGGTGGGCGGCTGGGAGGCAGCCTGGGGCAAGTACGAAGCTACTTACGGCGCCGCCGCCACCCTGCTCCCCTCCCGCGAAGCCCTGGGCAGCTACTATTGGAACTGGTGGGATTACGCTCTGCTGCTCACCTTCGGCGGCATCCCCTGGCAGGTCTACTTCCAGCGGGTACTGGCTGCCAAAGACGGCGTCACGGCGCAGCGGCTCAGCATCCTGGCGGGCTTCGTCTGTCTGCTGGCAGCCATTCCGCCGGTGCTTATCGGCATCGCCGGCCATGTAGCCGACTGGTCCGCCATGGAAGCCGCCGCGCCGCCCAACGCCGCCT
>CAZWDL010000143.1:0-16561 GCA_964632995.1 uncultured Saprospiraceae bacterium | reverse complement strand
TGCAACTCACCGGCCTCTCCGGTGCGCAGGCTGCCCTTGGCTTTAACCAGTTCGTAGGTGAAGGCGCCGTCGTTGAGCGGCCGGCCCCGTTCGATGGCGTTGTGCAGGTCGGTCAGATTGCCGATATGCGCGTCGGCCAGGATGCCGATTTCGGAGTAAAAATTGGAGTAAAAGACCTCGGTCGACCAGTCCTTTTTATCGATGCCGAGCCTCCAGGAGAAGTTCTGTTCCAGCACGCCGGAGTTGCTCAGGAAATAATCGGGTGTGCGGAGATTGCCGCCGCGCTTGAGCGTGCCCTGCAGGCGGCCGCTCAGGGGAATTTTTCCGGAAAGCTTGCCTTCGATCGCCGCCGAGGCCGCGCCGGTGCGGCCCTGGGAGAAGCCCTGCAGGTTGAGCACCCCGCCGATGCCCGGCTCATCGCGCAAGGGCGTGGGTTCTACCAGGATGACTCCTCCCATGGCATCGGCGCCGTAGCGGAGGCTACCCGCCCCCTTGACCATTTTGACCTGTTCGGCAAGAAAAGGGTCGACTTCCGGGGGTGTTCCAGTCCCCACTGCTGGCCTTCCAGCCGCACCCCGTTATTGAGGATGAGCACCCGGTTGGAGTGCAGCCCCTGAATGACGGGCTTGGCGATGGTGGCGCCGGTGTTGAGGGTGGTTACCCCCGGCAGGCGGCTGATCGATTCGCCCAGGCTGAGGCCTTTGCCGCTTTCCAGTTCGGCCCCGCGGAGGATTTCGGTAGCCTGGGTCTCAACCGGGGCGACTCTTTCGGTTTCCACGACCACCTCTTCGATCATTACGGAGTGCTCCTCCAGAAAAATGTTAAACACCGTATCGTCCGCTAAATGGATCTGGTGCTCCTTGTGGTCACAGCCCACGCGGGTGCACACCACGGTGTAGGTGCCGGCGCAGAGGTCACTGATGATGAATTCTCCGTTCTCATCGGCGATCGCTCCCGTGTTTTTTCCCTTAATGGCCACATTGGCGAAGGAGAGCGGCTCGTGCGTGTGGGCGCTGAGCACCTGTCCTTTTAAGATCAGGTTACAGGACTGGCCGGATAGCAGCTGGGAAAAACCGAGCAGTATAATTATGAATAAAGAAAATCGCGCTTTAACGCTCATATTTCATCAACTAACTTTTAGCAGGCCGGTCTATTCATTTATGCTTTCGCAAAATGAAACTTAGACCTTTTTCCGCCTCAATGCAGGCAGTAAATACTTGGAAGGTTGGGGTTTATGCCGATTGCGGCGGCCCCCGCTGCTGCGCCACCGGCGTATAGGCGGCCGGCGCCGCTTCCTGCGCCGATACTGCTAGTTGATGAAAGAAGGGAAAAAAGTGTATCTCGCTCTGAGGCTGAGGCAGATCGAGGTATTCGCTGAAATGGATATGGCCGAGCACGCAGGAGCGGTGGTGGTTTTCCCGATCGTGCAGGTGCGCGTCGTCTCCGGGAGCATCGCATACCTTTTTCACCTCGTGATGCTCGAGCATGATGTGGATGTCCTGTACCAGTATCGGCGTCAGGAATACCGATAGTAGCGCAAGGACGGTAAAAAGGCGATATGCGGGTTTACTTAACAATAAGCGTGTATTGTTTTGCTCAAAGATAACACAATTGTTTTAGCAATGTTTCCGGCGAGCAGCAAACGGCCGGGGTTAGCTAAACAATTCATTCCGGTAGTAGGCGCTTTTCTTTTACTTCAGGTGTGCGACCTGAGAAGTCGGGGGTATATCAGTTCCGGCAGAGGGCGCAAATCCCTGAAACCAGCACCTGCACATTTTTGGCCTGGTATTGGCCGGGAATATCCATCTCGGGCACTTCGGTTTCAATTAGGCAAAAGGTGCGGTGGCATTTTTCGCACTTGAAGTGGAGGTGATCATCGCTGTGATGCTCGGGCGTGCATTCATCGGAGCAGAGATTGTACTTCGTCTTCATTTCATCGTCGAGGATTTCGTGCAGGATGCCGTGGTCGACGAAGCTTTTCAGCGTGCGGTAAACGGTGACCCGGTCGAGCATATGGCGGGTCAGCTCTTCGATATCGTGATGGGCAAGGGCATAGTCTTTTTTCAGAAATAAACTCAAGATCGTTCTTCTGGCCGCCGTATTGCGCAATCCGTGTCGCTGAAGTATTTGAATAACCTTTTGCTCTGGAGTGTTCACTTGTCTGATTTTAATGCTTGCTATGCAAACATACTATTTTTGGAAAAGGTTGGGAAAAGTTTTCCGGCTTACGATTCGCCGCGAACAAGCCGGGCCTCCTCCAGGATGAAATTCAGGTAGTAGAGGTCCGAGTCGTTCAGGCGCAGGCGACCGCGGAAGGTCAGCCGTCGGTCCATCCAGCTGTCGGAACGGCCGAGGTCCTCTTTAAGCTGTACGTCCATGACCGATTCCGGCCCGGCCAGTCCGCAGAAAAAACACTGGCTGTAGGGAACCGCCGAGAGGACGAGCAACCCGCCTTCCTCCCCGGTCTCTTCAACCGGGATGACGTAGCCCTTGATCTGGACGACTTTTCCTTCCAGCTTCTTCAGGTCTGCCGGAAAAACAGGGTAGGGGATCATCGCTTTGAATTCCTCATTGTAGCGATCTTCGAATTCAGTGGTCGCTAATAGTTTCCAGTCGATTGGGACGGCTTCTGCCGCAGCGGTATTGCTTGGAGTGGGGCTCGCTGGAACCACCGTACTTAACCTTGTCGTATCTGCTTCGAGCTTATCTACTTCCCTCACCGGTACCGCCGCTTCACTCGAATGTTCCCGGGACGCGCAGGAACAGAGGAGCAAAGCCGGCAAGCCAATAATAAGAAGACGAACGGAAGGGGTCCATAATTCACAGAGATCAGTAATACGCATCGCTACTTTTTTTAGAAAACGGAGAAAAGTGGGAAAAGTATATCCTACCGCACCGGTTTCCATATGGTTTCGAGCAATTCCTGGTGGGTGAGTAGTGGGGAGTGCGGGGTAGCGAGGAGCGTCCAGACAGCGATTATCAGCAGCGCAAACATCAGCACCGCCAGACGCTGTTTTTTCTCCCGCGTGGATAAAAAGCGGCAAGTGTTGGCCGGCTCCCCGCGATTGAGGCGCCAGTTGATCCAGTGGGCTGCCGCTACCAGTATACCTCCCAGAGGTGTTGTTACGTGTTCCCAGCCGCCTGGTAAAAAGCGGCCGAAAAGTAAGAACAGAAAGCCACCTGCGCCGATCAGCACCGGAACAAGCCTGCCATGCTGAACCAGATATCCCGTCGTCAGCGACCAGGCGGCTACCGGCAGCCCGATTCCGATGAAGGCGAATTCAACCAGGGGACTGGTCAGCCACCCCAGCTGAGTGAAGGCGCTGACGGTAAAGAATACCGGAATCAGCAGACAGTGAACGGCGCAAAGCAGAGAGGCTGTGATGCCTATGAAGTCGAGAGATATACGCATTACCGATTTTTACTGTATTTCTTTTCGATCTGAGCTCACCAATTTCCCAAGCTTCGCGATATGCTTTTCAAGGGCGCGGAGACTGTCCCGGAATTCCTGCTGGACGAGGAGCATATCTTCCGGGCTCAGTTTCAATGAAGGCCCGTGGTCGTGACTATGGTCGTGATCGTGATGATGGCCTTCGTGTTCAAATCCGGGTACCTCCACGTGGTGCTCCTTCCAGAAGCGCAGGCTGCTTTCCACCGAGTCTATCCTGGTGATCAGATCTTGCTCAGCGGCAGAGAGCGTGCGGCCCTGTATTTGCAGCGCGTTCCTGTACTGCACCAGTTCCGCTACCTGGGGTTCTAACTGCTCTTCTATCCGTACGGCCTCTTCGTGTACGGCGGCGGCTTCTTTCAACAGATGCTCGTCTTTATCCTGCGGGTTACAGGCTGTCACGAAGAGGAACAGGATTGCGGAAATTGGTAAAAAGCGTACGGTTGACTGAATTGGAGAACCTTTTCTTTTCATTTTCATTACATTTTATGCAACTTTGTTGCAAAAGTAAACGATAAATCAGACATCTCCATGAAAAATTGGATAGGTTTTTTAGTTGTAGCGACTTTTTTGTGGCCACGGGAGCTATCGGCGCAAGCACCTACCGGCTGGAGTATCCTGAATGACATCACCTGGGGAAAAGCCTACAATGAAAAGTATAAAAACTACTACGTGGTTCCCGAATTCGGTGAAAAGCCCCGGCGGTATGAGGGAAAAGAAATTACGGTCACCGGTTACATAGTGCCTATGGACCCGGTGCGGCCCCATTACATATTATCTAAAAATCCATACTCCTCTTGTTTTTTCTGTGGTCAAGCCGGGCCCGAGACGGTTATCGAAATCCTTCTCGCAGAGGATGGCGGCAAGCCACAGCGCCGGTACAAACTGGATGAACACCTCACCTTTAGCGGCCGTCTGCGCCTCAATGCAAAAGATAATCGCTACCTCCACTACATTTTGGAAGATGCCCGGTTGGTGAGAGAATAGTCCTTTTAACCAGAAAATAACACTAAGTATGAAATTGACAGGATGTTTAATCGGTGTGATGCTTGTAATAAGCTTTAGAGCCGACGCCCAGATAAAATTGAGCTGGAGCCTGCTTTCGGACGTAAAATTTGAGCCTAAGTACTTTGAAAAGTACGACACAGAATATCTCGCGCCGATTTTCGGAGAAGGTCCCCGGGCCTACGAAGGAAAGGAAGTGCTGATATCCGGTTTTTTCATTCCCCTCAACGAGGACGAATTTTTCTTTGTCTTGTCCCGGTATCCCTATTCCGCCTGCTACTTTTGCGGAGCCGCCGGACCGGAGTCGATCGTAGAGTTGCAGCTTAAGCTAAAGAAGATTCGCCGCTTTAAACTCGACGAGCAACTCACGTTCAAGGGAATCCTGCGGCTTAACACCTCCGATGTCGAACATTTGAATTACATACTGGAAGATGCGGAGCCGCACTGATAAAAACGTTTTCGGTATGACTTTGCTTAAGCTGAGTTGGAAAAACCTTCTTGATAAACCCTGGGCCATGTTTTTGAGCCTGCTGCTCTTTTCCCTAGGCATCGGGTTAATCTCCTTACTGCTGTTGTTGGACCATCAGTTGCAGGAAAAATTCGAAAAAAACCTGGCCGGCATCGACCTCGTCATCGGGGCGAAAGGCAGCCCGCTGCAATTGATTCTCAACAGCATGTACCATATCGATGCACCCACCGGCAACATCACGCTGCAGCAGGCGCGTCCGCTTCTCCATCCCAAACATCCCCTGATCGAAGAGGCTATACCCTTATCAATGGGCGACAACTATCGCGGGTACCGCATCCTTGGGACTATCCCGGAAATTTTGTCCTGGTACGATGCGGGGGTAGCCGAGGGCCGGATTTGGGCGCATAATTTCGAAGCGACTATCGGCGCCGCAGTCGCTCAGGAACTGGGGCTGCAATTGGGCGACCGGTTTCACAGCTCCCACGGGTTCACCGAGGACGCCTCTCTGGCGCACGACGACGCCCAGGCCTTCGAGATCGTCGGCATCCTCGCCCCCACCGGGACGGTCATCGATCAGCTTATCCTGACGACGACGCAGAGCTTCTGGCTGGTCCACGAGCATCAGGATCAGGAGGCGGTGCACGAGAAAGGCGACAGCACTGTCATAGAGGGAGCAGTGAATCCGCCTCCCTCGCTGCTGGAGGCCTCGCCGGACCGGGAAATCACTTCTCTGTTGATCAAGTTTCGGGGCCGTAACTTCCAGACCTTAAACCTTCAGCGCACCATCAACGAAAATACGGAGATGCAGGCGGCTTCGCCCGCTATCGAGATCAACCGGCTTTTTACGCTGATCGGATCGGGCGAACAGGTGCTGCGCGCCCTTGCCGTCGTCATCACCGTGGTTTCGGGCATCAGCATTTTCATCGCCCTTTTTTCTTCCCTCAGAGATCGCCGTTACGAGCTTGCACTGATGCGCGTCATGGGCGCTTCGCCGGCGCGCCTCTTCTTCCTGCTCATCCTGGAGGGCCTGATTTTGGCCAGTCTGGGATACCTGATCGGTCTGGCAATCAGCCACGGCGGCATGCTGATCGTCGCTTCGGTGATGAAGTCCAGTTACCGCTACACCTTTGACGCCTGGCAGTTTTTGCCGCAGGAAGTGCTGTTGCTTGCCGGGGCGCTGCTCATCGGCTTTCTGGCGGCGCTGCTTCCCGCCCGGCAAGCTGCCCAAACAGATATTGCGGAAACTTTATCAGGGGGATGAGCGAATCTTCCCGGTTTTTTCTATTGAGGTGGTTTAATCTTTCTTGCATAGGCCTACAGCTGACCCCTTGCGGAACCTGGACTTCGGCTTTTTTCTCCTCCGTACCTTCCAGGTACGCAGTCGAAAAAGCGCCTCGCCAGAACCCACAATGGGTCACCTTCGGCGGAATGAAAAAAGTTTAAACCACTTTATTTCTTAAAAGCAATGACGAGAAAGCGGGCTTCCGTTTCTCCGGTATTGGTCAACGAATGGCGGCAGGCCTCGTGCCAGTGCGCCTCTCCCTGACGGAGTGCTTTGGCGCCGGAGCCCTCCCTGTTGGAGGTGTAGTCGATTTGATAGTCCGATAGGGCGTATATTACGCGGTTGATGCCGGCGTGTTCGGGGATCGAGGCGCCGGCCGGCAGTTGTACGGCCGTGACCCGGACATGCTCGTTTTCGAGCAGGATCTCCGAATAGTCCGGCGCCGCCTGGTTGACGTCTTCCGCCAGGTTCGCCAAATCGCATTCCGGCAAGGTCGCCTTCGTCCGGGCGACGACCAGGTATTCGGCGGTCGTAGCGCCGGTATTTTCGGCGGCGTGCGGCCCGGCGTCGTGCCAGTGTGCGTCACCGGCCTCCCAGCTCTTGGCGCCCTCGTCTATGCCGTTTTCCGTCCAGTTGATCGTGTAATCGCTCAGTGAATAGATCACCCGCGGCGCTCCTTCGTGCACCGGCTGCTCTTCACCCGGTTCGAGGCGCACTTCCATGGCGCGTACGTAATCGTTTTCAAAAACCGTTTCAACGGCGCCGGGCATGGCCTGGTGGAGGTCCTCCGCGACATCTTCAGCGGCGGCTTCCCGGGATGCTTCCTGGGGAGATGTGGCGCCGCCGCAGGAAAACAGAAAAAATGCAACTACGAGAAGCAACGAGATATTAGCATTCATGAAGTGAATTTTTAAATGAAACAATATTGCAAATTTAAACGCCACAGTGTTGCATGAACATGATCTTTGTCACTTAGGCTGGTTATTTTTATCACTCTCTTAACGCACTTCAACTGCATCTTCCAGGATAGCTGTATATCTGGAACTTTTTTCCGGATAGCCGGATTTGTATGCCATTAAAACGACCTTAATACTAGCATTACAAAGCAATAAAATTATGTCGTGGGTGAGAAAATCTTTATCTTTGCAATAAAGTTGCATTAAGCGAAATTTAATTTGAAGAAAGCGTTTTCTATATTGATGATAATAGCATTAATGCTACCCAATTTGACTAAAATTGGGATACTGATTGACTTTAACATCAACCGGGATTTTATTGCAGCCGTGCTTTGCATCAATAAGGAAAAACCCATGACAATGTGCAATGGGCAATGCTACCTATCCGAACAACTGAAGAAGGCTGAAGAACAAGAAGAACAGCAAGCGCCTACGAGTAAAAAGGAAAGATTGGAAATAGTCTGTTGCTCCATCAAAAACCCTCCTGGCTTTTTATTTCTTTCAGACAGTTATTCCCGGAAACTAAACCATGCATACAAGAACGAGTTTTACCGTTCTTTCTTTGCTGCTGATATATTCCGACCACCGAAGCTCAATTTGATTTAATGCTCTTTTGCCTTCTTGGGTAAGCCCCAAGTGATCATTGATGCAAGCTGCCGAATACAGCAGGGCTTGCTGGATGTGCAATACGCATATCCTCAATCTTTTTTTATACATTCAATCAGATTCAAAATGAGCTTCAAACATATTTTGATGATAGCTTTATGGCCATTATCAACCATGCTATTTGCTCAATCTGAGCAAAAAGAAATCAGAATACTCGATTTAGAAAGCGCTTTGCCCATTGTGGGTGCAACTTTCGAATACGGTGAAAAAAATGGCCTGTCCGATCAAAATGGTGTCATTCGTTTCTCCTATGTCGAAGGAACGACTATGCGCCTTTCACATGTGAACTACGGCTCCTGGTCATTGACCGATGCTGAGCTTCAAGCGGCCTTATCAAACAAGGTAAGTTACCGAAAAGAAGTAACGGTAAACCTGTATCCGGTTACCATCATCGCCATGAAACCACAAAGCCCCCAACCGGAAGGAGAACTCAAGATCGAGTATCAAGACCGGTTAGAGCACGATGCAGCCGATATACTCAATCAATCCCCGGCATTTAACAGTATTCGTAAGGGCGGCCATTATGGCTTTGACCCTGTTTTTAGAGGGTTCAAGTACGACCAGCTCAATGTGGTGTTAAATGGGGCGCAAAGTGCTACGGCTGCTTGTCCGAACAGAATGGATCCGCCTACGAGCCAAATGGCCCCTAATATGATGGACCGTATTGAAATTTTAAAAGGGCCACATGCCCTGCGATTTGGGACGGGTTTCGGAGCTACGATCAATTTTATTCCCGTCAAATTGCGCTTCAGCAGTGAACCAAATATTTACGGACGGTTATCCAGTGGCTACGAAAGTAATGGTAATCTAATCAGAGGGGAAAGTCAACTCGGGCTGAGTGGAGAAAAGTACGATATCAGCTTGTTCGCTTCCTGGTCGCAGGGCGATGATTATACCGCTGGTAATGGTGAAACAGTCCAGGCAGACTTTAACAGGGGCAGTTTTGGTACGAATGTAGGCATCCGGTTAGCGACCAATCAACAATTGCGTTTGTCGGCCATTTACAACCGAGCAAGAGATGCTGACTTTCCAGCTTTGCCGATGGATTTACGGGAAGATGACACCTGGATGTTCAATGCAAGACACGATATCCAATTTGAGGGCAAACAACTGCAAAGCTGGAACACCACGGTGTTCGGTTCATTTGTAGATCATCTGATGAACAACCTGCTCAAACCACTGGATCCACGCATGTTGAATGCCGAAACGTTTGCTACCACTTACAATTATGGAGGAAGAACCGAGGGCGTTTGGAATTTGGGAAGAGGAAAAGTGTATGCGGGCGCAGATCTTCGGGTAGAAGGGGCCGAAGGTACCCGGGTCAGGGAGTTTTTAATGGGGCCGATGGCTGGTCATACGGTTGAAGACAACGCCTGGCAGGATGGTCGGATCAGCAAAACTGGATTTTTTGCCGAATACCAGATGAATGGTAAAACATTCAATTATGTCCTGTCCGGAAGAATGGAGTTAAATACGGCTGATGTGAATGATCCGACGCAGGAGTTTACCCAGGTGAATCCCGAAACGCAAGTCACCCAGATTAACCCAAGCTTCAGTCTAGGGATACTCAAAGACTTTGGTAATAAGGTTCAAATGGGGTTATGGCTGGCCAGGGCGCAACGAAGCGGGAGCTTAACGGAGCGATTTATCAACTATTTCCCGGTCGGTCAGGATCCGTTTGAACTGCTGGGGAATCCACAGCTGGCTCCTGAGGTGAATTATCAGGCTGATTTGACATTTAAGTGGAGTATTCAGGAGAACGCTGCTATCAACGTAGACCTGTTTGCTGCATACTTACAAGATTATATCTCATCTGTGATTGACACCACGCTTTCGCCAAGGCTTCCAATGAGTCCTGGCGTTCGCCGATTTGTAAACATCGACGAAGCTTTCAAAACTGGATTTGAAGTGAGCTGGGACCAGCTACTATTTTCAGGTTTATCACACCGCCTTGGAATTGCCTATACCTATGGGCAAGATTTGGACCGAGACGAACCCTTACCCGAAATCGCTCCCTTAGATCTCCGGTATTCGCTCTACGGCAGCTATCTTAATAATCGGCTAAGACCGGAAGTTACTTTCCGCTACGTGGCGGAGCAATCAAGAGCTTCGGCTGAATTTGGTGAAACCGTAACGCCTTCATTCAGTCTGCTGGATGTTAAAATCGGATATCAGATTACCAATGGCCTATCGGTAAATGCAGGGGTTAATAACTTGCTGGACGAGAATTACTTTGAGCATCTTAACCGGTCAGTCAGAGGCGCCAATGCCCCTATTTTTGCCCCTGGCCGAAATATTTTTGTAAACCTCAACTTTACCTTTTGATATTTTTGTGGAGTGGAGCTTTTCTGCTCCGCTCCCCATTTTCTCCTAAAATAAAATATACTGATAAAAGGATTCCATTCATCCGCAATGCGGAACTACCACCCTGCCTGCTTTTTCTCTCATTCATCTTGATCAAGGCAACAGAAGTCTCCAATTTCTCCCATCTGCGAAAGGTCATTCCCAGCCGGTGACGAAAGTCACCAAAGGAAGCAGTCCTACCTGATATATTTGCAACAATGTTTCATTAATGCTTCTCGAAGAAACGTATCTGTCATGATAAATTCGAAAGATAACCTGCTGTTCTCCCTGATAGGCAGCAGGGGTATATTCGCAAAAAAAATCCCGGGAAGCTCCATCACGGATTGCTGTGGGGGTTACTTCTTCCTGCTTATGTTTTGTCTGTCTTTCTTACCCGGGTTGACCTATGCCCAGGGTGATTATACGCTGAGAGGTACTATTGTTAATGAGGACAACAACGCCTTGGCGGGAGCGTCCGTATTTCTGGAGCCGGTAAAAGAGGGGACGGCAACCGATGAGGAAGGCCATTTTGTTTTCAACGAGCTGTCAGGGGGCGCCTATGTCATTATCATATCATTCATCGGTTACCATCCCTTTGTCGATACCTTGCAAATCAGCGCCGATAAGAGCTACCACGCTCAGCTTAAAGGAACCACCGTGAGCCTGCGCGAGGTGGTGATCACTTATAATTACGACGAAATCCGAAAAAAAGAAGAATCGCTCAACCTTGAAATTGTAAACGACGGTTTCCTGAAACAAAACCTCGGGGGCAGCTTAATGAACTCGCTGGAACGGTTGCCGGGAGTGACCACCATGGATATTGGGGCGGGGCAGTCTAAACCCGTAATCCGTGGACTTGGGTTCAACCGGGTGGTGGTAGTTGAAAACGGTATCAAGCATGAAGCCCAGCAATGGGGCGCAGATCACGGCCTTGAAATTGACCAATACGCAGTTGATTATATCGAAGTCATCAAAGGGCCGGTCGCGATCATGTACGGTTCGGATGCGATTGGCGGGGTAATTGACTTGCAAAAGAGGAAAATTCCCGCTAAAAACACCTTCGGCGGGACCATCGACCTGACAGGCAAAACCAACAATGGTTTTCTGGGAACCTCCATTTCGCTGAACGGCAGGAAAGACCAATTTTTCGCCGATGTACGGGCAACCATTCTCGATTACGGCGATTACCGGGTGCCCACAGACAGTATAGATATCTATTCCTACCGGGCGCCGTTGCATGAACATCACTTGCGGAATACGGCGGGGAACGAGAAAAACCTGCACGCGTCGTTTGGCGTCCTCCAGGAAAAGTTTCAATCCAGGTTTTATGTAAGCAGCGTTAATGTAAAGAGTGGATTTTTCGCCAATGCCCATGGTCTGGAACCTCGAAATGTCGATACGAAATTACACGATAAGTCAAACCGGGACATTAATTTTCCGTATCAATCCGTCAATCATTTTAAGCTGATTAATTCAAGTCAGTATACCTGGGAAAAATTAAAACTTGATTTCGATGCAGGCGTTCAGCGCAACTTACGACAGGAGCTTAGCCAGTATGTAGACCATGGATACATGCCCGCCGTTTTTCCCGACACCATGGCCTTCGATCCCACCCTGGAAAGACGGTTTGATAAATACATTTACTCCGGTAACCTGAAGTTATCCTACCATCTTAATGAAAAAACACAGTTCAATTTTGGCGTAAACGGCGAGTATCAGCAGAACCGGATCGGCGGACGGGGATTCATTATTCCGGAATACGATCAACTCACTTTTGGCGTATTTGCTTTTGCCAGGCATGCGCTTTCTGACCAGAGTATGATTCAAGGGGGCATTCGCTATGATGCTGGAAATATAAATACCTCCGCCTACCATGACTGGTTTCCCTCTCCGGTGGTTGAGGATGGCAATACGACATGGCAACACCTGCAAAGATCGGAAAACATCAATCGGCGGTTTTCAAATATTTCATGGTCGGTCGGCTACACGTATCATCCGGGAAAGTGGTCGTATAAGATCAACCTCGGCAAAAGTTTTCGAATGCCGATTGCTAAAGAGCTGGCGGCCAACGGCGTCAACTATCATCGATTCAGTTATGAAGTGGGTAATCCCGACTTATCTCCCGAAGTGTCTTATCAGCTCGATGCAGGCGTGGAATATAGTTCGAATAGATTTGCAATAAGCGCCACTCCGTTCCTGAATTATTTTTCCAATTATATCTACCTCAATCCAACCTCCGAGCACAACCGGACGTATGGCGCCGGAAACCAGGTCTTTTACTATACCCAGAGCGAGGTTCTGAGGTATGGAGGCGAGCTGCACGCTCATTATGAACTGTTAAAGTCCCTGCAATTGGGAGTGATCGGCGAGTATGTGTATTCCGAACAGCTGTCAGGGGAGAAGAAAGGCTTTACGCTGCCTTTTTTGCCTCCGGCTTCGGCAATTCTCAACTTAAAATACCAGAGGCCGCGAATGATCTTTTTGGAAGATGCCTATGTGTCCCTGGATTACCGGATAACAGCGTCTCAAACTCATATCGTGCCGCCGGAAGAAATGACCGATGGATTCCAGGTTGTCAATTTCAGCCTGGGAGGGAGCGTGCGTATCGTAAATCAAAAAATGAATATCTCCATGCGGATTCAGAACCTGTTCAACGCTAAGTACTTCAACCACACCAGCTTTTACAGGCTGATCAATGTGCCCGAGCAGGGAAGAAATCTTATCGTCAATATTTCGATTCCCTTTTCAGGATAAAAGAAGAAGAAAATTTCCTAATAATTAAAAAATGCGATTATGAAATCCAAAGTATTGTTTTTTGCGATCCCCTTTGCGGTAGGTCTGGTTTTCACCTCCTGCGAAAAAGATGAGGTCGAACTTCCAATGCCTGTTATCAACGGACTTGAACTGGGCATAGGCGACAGCCATGTCGCCTACATCGGCAGCGATTTACATATCGAAGCGGAAATTGTCGCCGAGGCGAAAATAGATAAAGTCGAGGTAGAACTACACATGGAAGGAGGCGGTGGCGACGAAATCGAGGTAGAATATGATGAATTTGCCGGACTGAAAAACGCTTCCTTCCATAAACACATCGATATTCCATTAGGGATGGCGGCCGGCGCTTACCACTTCCATTTAAAGGTAACCGACCAGGCAGGCAACCAAATGAGCGTGGAAGATGACGTCGCCATTGAAGAGCTCGCTGATGAAGAAGCCCCGGTCCTCACGATTTCCGCCGCTCCGGAGAACGGGGAAAGTTTTTCCATTGGAGAGACAATTTCCATTTCAGGTACGGTTACCGACAATAGTTCACTGGCGGGCATGCTGGTCGCGCTGGTCTATGAAGACGACAACATCCCCGATGCCGATGTTACCGGAGGCAACAAGTCCGTGATCGTAATGCTACATACCCACGCTTTTGAAAGTCCTTCCTCGCATTCCTTTACTGCATCGATTGCCGTGGGCGCAGAAAACGACAACAATATGACTCCTGCACCGATTGAAGGAGAGAACGCTTGGAAATCGGGAGATTATTACATTCTCACCAGATGTAAGGATGCCAAGGGGAACTGGATCTTTTCAGATCGTTATCCGGTAGTGATAAATCTTTAACCCAACGGAGCAGGCCGAATTTTGGCCTGCTCCAATAAATCTTCCAAGGATGAAAAGCATGAAAATTCTTCCGGTCTTATTCTTGACGGTAGCTTTCCTGAGTGCTTGTGAAAAGGACGAAGTAATAGACACGGAAAAGCCCGTTATTGATTTAACCATTCGGGATGCGTTCCCCGTGAACTGTGACACTTTGTATTTCGGAGAAGCGTTTGAGTTCAGGGTGCTGTTTTCCGATAATGTCGAACTGGGATCATACAGCATCGATATCCATCATAATTTTGACCACCATTCGCACAGCACGGAAGTTACGGAATGTAATACGGATCCGATCAAAGAACCCGTTAATCCGTTTGTCTTTATCGAGGATTACGCAATCTCCGAAAGGGTGAATGAGCTTGAAACGGATAGGTCCATTTCCATCCCCGCCGGAAACGGCAGCGGGTTGTATGATGAAGGGGACTATCATTTTTTCATCAGGCTGACCGACCAGGAGGGGTGGTCGACGCAAAAGGGATTAAGTATCAAAATGTTTCATCGGTAGAATTAACGTTGAATTTATTTGAAGTATATGCTATTTTTACAATGATGTCGCATGATCATTATGGCTTAAAGCATGTCACGAAACACGCTACAACAAGGCATAGCGATATGGCTGGTCCTCTTGTTCTTGGGGCCTGCTACTATCGGTATGCTCCATGAGCATGCTTCGGAACCGGGTGAATATTGTGCTGGTGAAGGAGAGCAGCATTTTCATTCTTTTACTGCGCCAACGAACTGTTTCATTTGTCTCTTTTCTTTTTCCACTTTTCAGGTAGATCGTCCGGCAAACTTCGTCTCATTTGAGCGTCCTCTACGGCCGGTCGAGCCGGTGCTGCACCGTTGCGAATGGTATGCTTTGCTGCTTCCATTTGACCACGCTCCCCGCGCACCCCCCCTATAATTTCTCTCCCTACTGCCTAGGTATTCCAGGTATTAGATTTGCGTAAAATTGGTTTGGCAGTATACTGGCTGCCTTCTACGCTGATATCCTCGCCAGGTATAATCCTCAATTGTGATTATCCAGCTGAAACTGATTGACCATCGAAGTAACGAAAAGAATATATGGCAAAAATGTCTCCGATATTGCTGTACATGCTTGGCTTGCTGTTCGCCTGTCAACCGGTAGACCGCTCGGCATCGGACTCCGGCAAGTCGGAGCCGGAAAACGCGCAAGATCTCTTCCCCGGCAAAGTTGTGGTGCAATACGCCCAAAACTTTTCCATCACTTACCACGGCCACTACAAGCTAGCCCATCTCCACTTTCAAAGTGCGGACCGGGGCATCGAGTTCGATCAGAAGATCGTCTTGGTACAAAAGGGATCGCCGCCACCGGATTTGTCCGGAGAACTGGCCGATGCCTGGCTCGTGGAAGTACCCCTGCAAACGGTAGCCGCCAACGACGACGGCGAGATCACCCGGCTGACCACATTGGGCCTGATGGATCAGATCGTAGCCATAGGCGGCGGCGGTATTTATGATCCCGAACTGCGACGACGCTGGGAGGCAAAAAAAATTGCTTCCATCGGCTACAGTTTCCATAGTACTCCGGCGCCGGAAATCGTTCTTGCGCTAAAGCCGGACATACTGCTCCTGTACGCCTATGACCACGGTCGCTTGGAGAGCGTTGTGAAATTGAGACAGCTGGGCGTCAACGCGGTGCCGCAATTCGCCTGGGCGGAACCTTCTTTCCTGGGTAAGGCGGAGTGGATCAAATTCTCTGCCTTGTTTTTCAATAAGGAAAAAGAAGCCAATGAAATTTTTGCCCGCATCGCTGCTCGCTGCCAAGAATTAATGCAATTAGCTGCTGCACAACGGCCGCAGCAGCACGCTTTTCTGGTATACCATCCTTCCGACCAAAGCGACTGGAATGCTCATCGCAACGACTTTTACGCCTCCTTCCTCGAAGCAGCAGGTGCTGTGAATGTGCTGAAAGATAACGGTCCGACCCACGCCGTGGGGATGAATAACGAGGCGCTTTTATTCCTGGCAAAGGATGCCGATTTCTGGATAGTGAATAGCACTTCGGACCAGGATTGGCCGCCGGCAAACTACCTGAGTGGTTTTAAGTCCTACCGCAATGGACATGTCTATCATTATCAAAAGCGTACCCGCCACGAGCACGACGCCTACGATTGGTATGAAACGCCGGAGGTCCGGCCCGATCTGGTCCTGGAAGACCTGGTTTCGATCTTTTATCCGGATCTTTTGCCGGAGCATGAATTGCTGTTTTTTGACCGTGTGGAGTTGACCAAAGGGTTTTAAAAACTTCGCATCAATTTTTGAAAGGACAATTATTTTTCTTGGAACCAATCGAAATAAAATGAAAAAAAATCACCTCCTGTATCTCATACTTCTCCTGCTTACGGCCTGCAGATAAAGCGAATCAGGGAATATCTTCCACCCAATAAACAGCATTTATGAACCAGACGGCAACTTCGTCCCGACAAACTTCTTCCGTTCCGGTGCGTCTCTCCAGCCGGTCGCGGCTGTTCCTGTTTCCGATCCTGGCCGTTGGCCTGGTATTTTTCTTCCTGCTGGAGCTCGGCATCGGCTCCGTACATATCCCCATTACCGGAGTGGTGGCCGCCCTGTTCGGCCTCGAAGGTGCGGATGACACCTGGATCAAGATCATCAAGGAATTGCGGCTGCCCCGAACCATCGCCGCTGCCATCGGCGGCGCTGCCCTGGGAACGGCCGGCCTCCAGTTGCAGACCCTCTTCCGGAACCCGCTGGCCGGGCCC
>CAZWDL010000142.1:8531-16849 GCA_964632995.1 uncultured Saprospiraceae bacterium | reverse complement strand
CACAGTCAGGGCGCGCCCTTGAAGGCGCACCCTGAGGCATCAGCGTGGTACTTCCGGAAAAGCAGAGATTAAAACCGCCCCTCTCATTCCTCCCAATGGGGGATGATCTTACTCTTCTCCTCCCTTATTGATATTGAAAATTCAGTTACGGAGGGGGAATTTAAAACCAGGAGGCCCTGGGAAAGGGCCTCCTGGTGGGACAGAGTGGTACTTCCAGAAAAACAGGGATGAAGACAGCCTTCAAAGTCCCCCGTTCAGGGGAAGAAGGCAACGCTTCCCATTTTGGAGGAAGCTGAATTGGCGCCCCATAAAAAGAGGGGCAAATGAGGAACTTGGGGAAAACTATTCCCGGGCTTCCTATTATACTTCGCTGTGATAGGTTTTCCCGGCCTACGGTTACGGTCCAGGACAAGTTGTGCATTTTTCTTAGAGCTTGTTTAAAATTCGATTCTGACTGCGAAAAAGATGCATTTTTGTTCTGGATGCAGGGAAATTTGAGCTTCGTAGTGGGGCTACGGAGCGAAAATTTGCCGAAATCCAGGACAAAAAGGCGCTTTTTTAGCCCAGAAATTGAAACAAGCTCTTAGGCACAGCGAAGTGAATACCGGCCGGCTTCAGTGATCAATCCTCTGAGGAATTCTTCGCGGAAGTCCATCACCCACTCAAAGCCGGGCGCCGACCTGGAAGGCCTGACGATACCCAACAGGTTCTGGAGGTTGATCCGGAGCGCCAATTATCCAATACTGCTGAAGCCGCATAGCGGCGAAATACTATAGCCCAGAGCGTGAGCTCTGGGTATTCATCAGAGATCGATTGTACGTAAAAGCCGCATAGCGGCGACATAACTCTTTTTCCAATTTTTTCCATACTGTGCAAATAGACTGCATCCCTCCCCCTATCTTTGTTTCGGATTCCAGGTTACACCGCCCCTTTTTCGCGGCTAACGAAAAAAAATTAGTCCCCGGGGAACCAAATGACAGAAAATAACATTTGAAGAAGTGTTTATAAGAAAAGCCGGATAGACCAGCGCGTTCATCCGCGGTTTTAAGGAAAAGCAAGCCGAATAGAATAATTAAACATTTGCTAACCCTTAAACACCCGATGTGATGACGACCCACACTGGCAACACCGGTTTTACGCCTACGCCCGAACAGGCGAAGGTTCTGCAACAACTCTTTCAGTTTGTCGCCCCTTTTGCGACGGACGAATTCTTTATCCTGCGCGGCGCCGCCGGCACGGGCAAGACGACGCTCGTTCAGGCCCTCGTCGACCACCTGCGCCGGGAGGAGACCGCTTTCCGCATTGCGGCGCCTACCGCCCGCGCCGCCAAGATCATCGGCGGCAAGACGGGCGAATCCGCCCGCACCCTCCACAGTCTGATTTACAAACCCGAACGGCTGCCCGACAGCCCGGTCATCCGTCTGAACCGGAAGGACAACCTCCTTACCGAACGGGCGATCTACATCGTCGACGAATCGTCGATGATCGCCGACCGGGCCGCCGGTTCCGAATCCTTCGTCTCCGACGGTACGCTTCTGCGGGATTTCCTGGCCTACGTTCGCCAGGGGCATCCGCAAAACCGCATCCTGTTTATCGGTGACGTCTACCAGCTGCCGCCCGTGGGCAGCGACTTTTCGCCCGCCCTCAATGCAGGCTACCTGCGCCGTGAACTGGGACTTCAGGGCCGGGAGGCGGAGCTGTTGGAAGTGCTCCGCCAGCGGGAGGGCTCCCGCATCCTGCAACAGGCACAGCGGATTCGCGAAGCCATCGAGGCGGGCCGCCCCATGCCCCCGTTCGATTGCGAGCAGCTGCCGAATGCTTACGCCGCTGCCGATTACTTTGTCGAACAGTTCGATCCCGGACAGCTGGGCCGGATCACCTTTATCGCGTATACCAACCGCGACGTCGACTTTCTGAACCGGCAGGTCCGTCACCGCCTGGGACTTGCGGGCGCGCCGCTGTCGCCCGGTGACGCGGTCCTGCTGGAAGCGACCTGGATGGACCGCGAGCAGACGCTCTACCGCGGGGAGACCGGCGTTGTGCAATTGGTAGAACCCGGTGTGGAGGAATTCGCGGAGCTGCACTTCGCCACCGCCACCGTGCATTTTCCCAACGCCGGTGATGAGGGGCTGGGTATCCGCACCAAGGTGCTGCTGGAGTCCCTCGATCATCCCAACGGCCAGATCGGCCCCAAGGCGGAAAACCTGCTCTACAGCGAAACCATGCGGCGCAACCGGCGCTTCCGTAACAGCCTGCGAGTGACGGACGCCCCCTTTCTCGGCGCCATGCGCCTGCGTCACGCCTTCGCCGTCACCGGCCACAAGGCGCAGGGCGGCGAATGGGAACAGGTGCTGCTGCACCCTTACTGCCGGGCCGAAGCGCTGCAGTGGCGCTACACCGCCGTCACGCGGGCCCGCCGGATGCTGTACTCCTGGCCGCCTTTCCGGCGCTGACAGGGGCCGGATCATACAGGGTGATCCGATACTCTAAACGATCTGTTGTAATTGCCGGCTTGAGAAAAACAAACAGACGGGAATAGAGCTACCGGAATCACTTAAGGGGACGCCGCCAGAAGCTACCTTAATCCAGGTAGCGCTCATGGATTCACCCGACCGGTCATTTGAGCGGGCCCCACAATATTTGGTCGAGGTCATAGACGCTCGACCAACAGTTGACTTAACTATTTTCTTTTTTCTAAAAGAGATTATAAAACTTCTGTGATGTCCACTAAGATTCCGTGCTAACAGCGAAAAGTTTACCCGACCCGAGGAATGAGGGGCGGCCAAAAGCGAATAACGACGAATAGACGATAAAAAACCAAACATTTTTTCATCCAAAATCCCGTGAACCATGTCTACATCCACTACGCCCACCTTCGCCGACCTGAAAGAGGAAGCCCTGCAGTTGCGCCGCGAAAAACGCTACGCTGAAGCCCTGCCGCTGTTTCAACGCCTCTGGAGCAGCCACCGCGAGCAGTGCAGCGCCTGGGAAGGCTGGGGCTACGCCCTCGCCCTGCGTCAGTGCGGCCGCCCGGCGGAAGCACTGGATATCTGCCGGGAGGTGTACCGCGCCCGGCCCGGTTTCGAGCCCAACCGGCAGCTCTACGCCTGGTGCATCTACGATACGGTATTGCGACAGCCTCAGGAAGGGGATCCGGAGCGAGTGCTGCACGCGGGAAGAGCCGTCGTCGAGCTGTGTAAGCAGGCGGATGAACACGCCCCCTATACGCTCGCTGTCCTGCGCGTGATGCGCTACCTGCTGCGCCGGCCCCTGCCCCAGCCGGAGGCCTGCCTGACCTGGTCGGAACTGCTGGAAGAATCGCTCCTGCCCGCGGAGGGAAAGACCGTGAGCAAAAAGGACGGATCGACGCTGGAATTGCCGGGATTCCGGGAGCAGTATTGCGCACTTCGCATCAAGGCCTTCTTCCTGGCGGAGCACTACGACGCCTGCATCGAAGCCTGCGAGCGGGCGCTGGAGCATTTTCCCGCTCCGCACCACGAGAACGGGATCTGGTGGCGACGCTACGCCGCCCTGTCGAAAGCCCGGCTGGGCCACACCGAAGCGGCGCTGGCCCTTTACAGGGAGCTGCTGCCCCGAAAGCGCAGCTGGTTTATCCAGCACGAAATGGCGGAGCTCTGCGCCGCCGCCGGCGAGCGGAAGCCGGCATTGACCTATGGGCTGCAGGCCGCGCTGAACTACGGCGAACCCCGCCATAAGGTGAACCTCTACCGGCAGCTCGCCCATTGGCTGCTGGAGGAAGGTCATCCGGAGGAAGCCGGCCGCCACGTATCGCTGGCCGCGGCCATCCGGGAGGAAAACGGCTGGCAGCCGGACCCTGAGCTGGAGGAATTACGTTTACGAAACCTCCAAGGTTTCGTAAACGTCGACGGTTCCGAAAACGCACCGACGGACCCTCCCATCCTCCTGCGCCGGCTCCGGCAGGAATGGATCGAGCGCCTGTTCGCGATGGCTGAAGTACAGCACGGCGTGCTGCACGACCTGCTGCCCCACGGCCGCGCGGGCTTCATTGAGCGGCCGGACGGCCGGCGCTTCTACTTCGCCGTGTCCTGCTTCCACGGCAAGCCCGGCGACCTGCGGAAAGGAATGCCGCTGGCCTTTATCACCGGGCCGGGCTACGATCCGCGTAAGCAGTGCGTAGTGGAGACGGCGTTCCACCTGCGGCCCCGACACGTTTACGAAACCCCGGAGGTTGAAGATATTTCGCTTGATTGAGAGGCGAGATCGACTAGTACACAGTGTACTAGTTTAGAAGTTTAGTCACCACTCCTTCAGAGTGGCTGGTTTAGGAGTTTAGCAGATCTGAAACCGGGAATCTCGTTTTCAGATCTGCTAAAATAAACAGCGAGCCCGGCCAGACGGCCCGTAGGGAGAGCGCAGCGCTAAACTCGTTCAGGAGTATGATTTCACACTCACGTACCGAATATTTCCTAAACATACATCTCAAACCATCAAAAAGAAAAGTCACCATGCAACTCGTACTCGACAAATACGGCGCCATGCTTCGCGTAAAAGACGGTCGCTTTTACGTGCGGACGGAGGATCAGAAGCAATTGATCCCTATGTCGAAAGTAAAAAGCATTATGCTGAGCCGGAGCACCATGGTCTCCGCCGAAGCCATCGCCGGCGCCGTCGAGCGCGAGATCGACCTGTTTTTCGTCGAACGCAACGGACAGCCTTTCGCGCGCATCTGGAGCAACCGCTACGGCTCCATCGCCACCATCCGCAAGAACCAGCTGGCCTTCAGTCGCTCGGCTGAAGCCGTAAGCTGGGTTAAGAAATTGCTGAGCCACAAGCTCGACAACCAGTGCGCCCTGCTGATCGGCCTGGGCAGTCCCGGCGGCGCCACCGAGCAGCTGATCGAGTCGACCGTCGACAAGATCAAAGGATTTCGGGAAAAGATCCGGCAGTTGGCGTCGCAAGACCTCAAGGCCGCCGCCGGGTCGTTGCGCGGCTGGGAAGGGAACGCCTCCCGGCTGTACTTCAGCTGCATCAGCGAGCACCTGCCCGAAACCTACCGCTTCGACAAGCGCAGCAAACGCCCCGCCATGGATATGTTTAACTGTCTGCTGAATTACAGTTACGGCATGTTGTACAACGAGGTGGAAAGCGCGCTGATCCGGGCGGGTATCGATCCCTACGCGGGCATCTTTCACCGCGACGAATACAACCGGCCGGTGCTGGCCTACGACGTCATCGAGCGCTTCCGCGTATGGGCGGAATATCCGGTCATCGACCTGTGTCTGCAGCAAGTTGTCTTCCCGGAGTTCTTCGACGTGGAAGACGGCGAATACTGGCTCAACGCCGCCGGCAAACGCATCCTCATCCAGAGCGTCAACGATTACTGGGAGGAAACGGTCACCATCGAGCGCAAAACCCGCGCCCGCCGGAACCACATCCGGCTGTACGCAGAATCATTAGCGAACCTGTTTAAAAACTTCAACCCATGAACCACCTGAAAATCAGCTACGGCGAGAACCTCACCACTACGGGCCAGGGCAGCCTGCAGCGTATCAATGAGGAACAGCTCTTCGAACGCATCAGCCGGCCCGGCGCCGACTTGCAGCGGCTCTGCAAACAGTTGCAGGAGGTGCGCCGCGTCAGCCGCGAGGGTTACGACCGCCTCAAGCGCCGGCTGCCTTTCTTCTGCGGCTCCCTCTTCGAAGGCGATCACCGCAAGCTGGAGCATTTCACCGAAGCCCACTACTTCGTACTGGACCTCGACGACTGCCGTCGTGACGAGGCGCAGTTCCGGCAGCTCTGCCAAAAGCTCCAGACCGACGAGCGGGTGCTGATGCGCTTTACCTCCCCCAGCGGAACCGGCCTCAAGCTGGTCTTCAGCCTGGCGAAGCCCATCACTTCGGCGCGCGAGTTCAGCGCCGCCTACCGGGCCTTCGCCTACGCTTTCGCCAACGAGCACGAGCTCGGCGATTACGTCGACTTCCGCACGCACGACGCCACGCGCGTCTGCTTCCTGAACGCCGACCCGGAAGCGCATTACAACCGTCTGGCCGAAGACCTCGACTGGCCGGCCTTCGCGCCGGCGGTCACAACGCCGGCCGGGGCTGCTACCGGCAAACCGGCCACGGCGACCAAAACCCGCCGGCCCGAAGCCGGCCAGGGCGATGAAACCGAGGCGCCCGACTACAAGGCCATCCTGGCCAAACTCAAGCCCAGCCCGCGCAACCTCCGCTACAAGCGCGAACCCTTCGTACCCGAAACGCTGGAAGCCATCATCGATCCGGTGAAGCAGGCCCTCGGGGAAAAGGATATTGAAGTGGAAATGGTGCGGGATATTCAATACGGGAAAAAATGGCTGGTGGTCCATGGCGCCGCCCGGGGAGAGATCAACGTCTTCTACGGCAAACGCGGCTTCTCCGTGGTGAAATCGCCCAAGCGCGGCACGCATCCGGATCTCAACACCCTGGCGGCGCTGCTCATCAACAACGCCATCGCCGAAGCGCAGGATAGCGGCCTGTCTGAAGCCCTGGGCGAACGGTCGGCGGATCAGACAGAAGAAACGGCACCGTGAGAAGGGACCTGGGGACGGGGAGACTTGGGGACGGGGAGCAGCCGCGCCCCTTACCCGCTGCTAAACTTTTAAACAGGTGTGCCGACAGGCACGCCGGCTAAACTTCTAAACTTCTTCCGAGCATGGCCAAACGTAAAAAAACTGCTTCCTTCACCGACAAGATGCGTCTGCTCCGAAAAGCCGGACTGGAAGATTTCATTACCCGGCGGCCCGCTTCTTTCGAAGATACCCCGCTAGCCCCGCTTCCCGAGCGAATGAAGCGCATCCTGGATTATCTGAAACAATACCGATCCAAAAACAAGGAAGATATGTTCTGCTTCATCATGTATGACATTACCGACGACCGCATCCGCAACTATATCGCCAAATACCTCCTGGAAAAAGGCTGCATCCGTATCCAGAAGTCCGTCTACATGGCCTGCCTCGACAAAGCGTTGTACCAGGACATTCACCGCACCCTCAAAGAGGTCAACGACATGTACGACAACGAGGACAGCATCATCTTCGTCCCCATCGACGAATTTCACGTGGAAGACATGAAAATGGTCGGTAAAAACATCGACCTGTCCCTGGTCGTCGACCTGCCCAATACGCTTTTCTTCTGATAATCATCCCCTCCCGTTTTTTTCCGGCCGCCTTACTGGGATTTCCGCTCCTTTTTCCTTAATTTCAAGGGTGTTCCGAAAGGAAAACAGCTCTTAAAATTACCACAGTTGCGGTATTGATACGTTCATTGAAATTTCGTAATTTTGCACCTTCAAATTTTGGCCGGCGCGTTTATTGTTAAAACGCCTCTTTTCGCCGAAATCAATGAAATTTTTATTGATTATCAATTAGTTACGCAAACAACGAGTCAGAGTACCACTTCCAGTAGAATAGGGATTAAGACTCATTGCTCAACCACTTATCATCCGTAATATTATAAAAGGTCAGAGTACCACTTCCAGTAGAATAGGGATTAAGACTTTCTCTGAGTTAACGTGGCTATACTCAATTGTACCGAGTCAGAGTACCACTTCCAGTAGAATAGGGATTAAGACAATAAGATTTACTATATAATATATACCGAAGAAATGGTCAGAGTACCACTTCCAGTAGAATAGGGATTAAGACCATTGATTAATTCAATTGATTCAATAAACGAAAGAGTGTCAGAGTACCACTTCCAGTAGAATAGGGATTAAGACAGGATTCCAACGACTGGCATACTGTTGCCACGTTGACGTCAGAGTACCACTTCCAGTAGAATAGGGATTAAGACTCTTGAAAAAGATCTTTCATAGAGAGTTTTCGTAAAGTCAGAGTACCACTTCCAGTAGAATAGGGATTAAGACCCTGCCTCCGTTGGGCATTCAATTTTTTCCCCTTCTCGTCAGAGTACCACTTCCAGTAGAATAGGGATTAAGACCAGCATTGTGTCGTCTGGCAGGTGCTCAATTAGTTTAAGTCAGAGTACCACTTCCAGTAGAATAGGGATTAAGACTCGTATCTTTATCCTTAGACGTTTGATTATTCATAGCGTCAGAGTACCACTTCCAGTAGAATAGGGATTAAGACTCGTATCTTTATCCTTAGACGTTTGATTATTCATAGCGTCAGAGTACCACTTCCAGTAGAATAGGGATTAAGACCGCCCCCCTCAATCCCCCCAAAGGGGGGGAAGATACTTCTCCTCCCCACCGGGGAGCCGGAAGGGGCCGTCAGAGCACCACGTCCAGTAGAATAGGGATTAAGACCGCCCCCCTCAATCCCCCCAAAGGGGGGGAAG
>CAZWDL010000142.1:0-8431 GCA_964632995.1 uncultured Saprospiraceae bacterium | reverse complement strand
TTCTCCTCCCCACCGGGGAGCCGGAAGGGGCCGTCAGAGCACCACGTCCAGTAGAGAGGTGGCCGAAGGCCGGAGGGGCGAATCCCACATTCAGAGCGCGCCCTTGAAGGCGCACCCTGAGGGGGCAGCGTACCACTTTCACTAGAAGCCCCCCTCAAGCCCCCAAAGGAAGAAAAACCCCAACTCCTCCCCTTTGGGGAGGTGGCCGAAGGCCGGAGGGGGGCATCTCCTCCCCCCAGGGGAGGTGGCCGAAGGCCGGAGGGGCCTCAGAGTACCTGTTAGCACAGCTGAATGAATAGCTTTGTGCTTCTTTGCGCCTCCTTTGTGCTTCTTTGTGTAAATTCACTTTTCGGAGTAAACTCAACGCTTAACCCGGCGAATGAATTCGCCGGTAAGTACATACTGCTATGCAGCACACCGAACAACAAAACCGCCGGGACCGCATTGAAGACGAGATCCTCGCCGACGCCTACGGCCCTTACGAGCAGCAAATCGCCTGGCACAACTATCTGTCCGACATGCTGGACTTTCCCTTCCGCGCCCAGGTCAGGCGTCGCCGCCGTGACCGCTGTGAGTTGCTGCGCGAGGTGGAAGTGCTGCGATTGGAAGAGGCGGACGAAGGCAGCGATGAGCAGCGCGTCGAGGTCATTGACCTGGAAGAGCAGTTTTCCTTCTCGGTTCCTCTGGAAGAACTTCAGAACGTGCAGGCCGATGATGAGACCTACGAGGCGGTGGAAGACTGGAAGTACTGGAAACGGGATGGATGACCGGTTGGTCCGGTGGTCGTCAAGGATTTGTTCTCTGAATTCACGGGGTGACTCTAAGTCAGTACGTGTTTAGCGTTATTTATGAGTCTGGTCGACACAAGTTTAGAAGTTTAGCGCTTCGCCCTTCCTACGGACCGTCCGGTCGGGCTCGCTGTTTAGAAGTTTAGCAGGTCTGAAACCTGAATTCTCGTTTTCAGACCTGCTAAACTTCTAAACCAGCCACTCCGAAGGAGTGGTGGCTAAACTTCTAAACTTTGGTGGACCTACTCTAACAACGACGCTAAACAATTACCGGAGTCACCCCGTGAATTACGCCTGTACTGATCGTTTGACAGCGTTCATTTTTTTTAAAAATCAAATCTTGGTGTTCTCCGTGACTCCTCCGTGAACCTCTGTGTAACAAAAAATGCTTTCCGGAGCAGACTCAATTCTTCACAAAAACGGCCCGGAACACCTTGCTCCCATCCTCGGGCGCCCGGCCACCGCCGCTTACGAGTTCCACCACATACACCCCCGCCTGTAAGGCCTGCACCGGAAGCCTTAACGATTGTCTGCCCGCCGGCCGGTCTTCCGGCGCCGAGGTGAGCTGGAGCTGTCCCAGGGTATTGTAGACATGAAAGCGCACCGGGCCCGCCTCTTGCAGCGTAGCCTCCATAAAAAGTTCATCCGAAACCGGATTCGGGTAGGGCTCCATCTTTTCCGTTACCACAACGAAGGGTTCGACCGACGTGGATAGGCGCCCGGCGCAGCTCAGGATGCCGACATCGGGCGATGCTTCTTCGGTAAAACCGATGCTCCGTCCGGCGCCGCGGGCGGGACTGCGCTCCTCCAGGTAGTAACGGCCCGCCGCATCCTTGACCAGCAGCGGATTCTGGCTGCGGTCGTATTTGCTGAAAAAGGGGACCGAGGCGGAATCCGACTCTACCCTGCCGTAAAGATTAAAGCGGCTGTCTATCTCCACCGCTCGTCCCTCCGGATTATCGAAGCGCACATCGGCATTGGCGTTGTCCCATAAGATGGAGTTGCTGACCTGGACATGCAGTAAGGAATCGGAGGCCGGCCGGTAGCTTAGTCCGTAACCCGAGGCTAGCGCGCCGGCGTCATTTTCAGCATAATCATTAAAGGCGATCAGGGAGTGTAAAATTTTGCAATTGGTCCAGTTTGCGTGTTGCAGCACCCGGATACCCGTGCCTTTATTGTCGGCTACCGTCGTATTCACCAGGATGAAGTCGGAGAGCAGCGTGCTGCTGCCTTCCTCAAAATGGACGATGGAGGAAAAGCGCCCCGCCTCATTTTCAACGAGCGTGCAGTTGGCCAGCATCAGCTGGGCTTTAGCCAGGTAACCGACAAAGTCGACGGCGCCGCGGCTCGCATTTTTTAGCGTCAGCCCGTCCAGTACTACCGCCGCCGAATTTCCCGAAGCGATGAGGAAATTGAAAATCGCCCCGTTTTTCCCGCCGTCGAGAACGGTAGGGTAAAGGCAGTGATCCCGCTCGGTGAAGCCGGCGTTCCAGCCGCCCTGTATCATCAGCCGCGGGGCCTCACTGAACGTCTCGTAGAGGTAATTGAGTGCGTATTCGCCTTCCGGTATCCGCAACACCACTCCCCGGGGCGCCCGGCGGATGGCGGCTTCCAGCGATTCTTCTCCCGAATAATTGATCACAGCCGGCTGCAGCGGATCCTGAGGATGAGCCCCCAGGAAATATTCAAAGAGATTGCAAATACCGTCCCGGTCGGGATCCTGCCAGGCGTCGGTGGGATCGTTGACGTCCAGGCCGCGGTGGTATTCCCAGCCGTTGGGCATGGCGTCCTGATCGGAATCCCAGGCGTCGAGCTGGGCGTAAAGCAGCACGGGCAGGACAATCAACAGAAGCAGCAAAAAAAAAGAAGGTGTTTTTTTCGGGTTCATGATGGGTGAAATTAGTACGCATACTCCGGCATTTCAGGCAGCGTTTTCCCGTGAACAGGCAGGCGTAAACCTACTAAAAATCAACCGCTTGTAAAGGAAAGCTTTATTAAGATCACGTAAACTGAAGATTAAATTTAATCAAAGGATGTCCGTTTTTTTTTTACATAAAATTAAAACATAGTTAAATCGCCACTTAAGAAAAGCTTAGCATAAAGCACGAACTTTGCCCTAAAGTTCACAATAAAATTCATGCAAAATGAAACCCACCTACACACTCACTATCAGGACTTTAAGAGCCCGCCATCTGGCGTTGCTATTGGTCTTTATGTTCATGGGCGCCCTGGGCCTTTACGCTCAGCCGGCCACCGTTACCGTCCAGGGAACGGTTACAGACAGTGAAGACGGCTCTCCGCTTCCGGGGGTTACCGTCATGGTAAAAGGCACACCACGGGGCACCATCACCGATGTGGACGGCGCCTATTCCGTCGAAGCGCCGGCGGACGGCACGCTGGTGTTCTCGTACGTCGGTATGACCACCGAGGAGGTGGCGGTCAGCGGACGAAGCACGATCGACCTCTCCATGAAGAGCGATGCCGTCGGCCTTTCGGAGGTCGTCGTTGTCGGGTACGGTACCCAGAAAAAGGAGAACCTCTCCGGCGCCGTCGACGTGGTAGACGTCGAACAGCTGGAAAGCCGCCCCATCATGAACCTGGCGCAAGGGTTGCAGGGGGTCGCCCCCAACCTCAACATCGGCTTCAACAGCGGCGCGCCCGGCCAGGCGGCCAACTTCAACATCCGGGGCTTCACCTCCATCAACGGAGGCGAACCACTGATCCTGGTCGATAACGTACCGGTCGACCCTATCGAACTGAACCGGATCGCGCCGCAGGACGTCGCCAGCATTTCGGTCATAAAAGACGCCTCGGCCGCCGCTATTTACGGCGCCAGAGCTGCCTTCGGCGTAGTGCTCATCACTACGAAAAACGGAAGCCAGGATGGCGTCCGGGTGAGCTACACCAATAACCTGTCGCTGAGCAGACCGACTATTCTCTCCGAGCGGGTGACCGATCCGTACATCTTCCTCAGAGTAAAAGAGACTTCTACCGATAATACCCCCTGGGATAACCAAAACTTCAGTGACGAAACGTACCAGTGGGCTAAAGACCGCTCCGACAACCCGGAGTCGACCCCCGGCGTGCGCGAAAACCCCAACAGCCCCGGACTGTGGGAATACATGGGCAACCGCGACTGGGTAGGTTACTTCCTGGACGACAATTCCTTCTCCCAGGATCACAACCTCAGCATCAGCGGCCGTTCCAAAAACGCCGACTACTACCTCTCCGGCGGCTACAACCGCTATAACGGCGCCCTCCGGCTCGCCGACGATTACTTCGACCGCTTTTCCGTAAGGGGGAAAGTCAACTTCGATGTCAACGACTGGCTGACGGTAGGCAACAATACCTTCCTTTCTTCCACGCTCCGACAAAGACCCAGCCAGTTTTCCATTTGGAATATTCTCAATATGGACCCGGTCTCTTACGATAAAAACCCCGACGGCACCTGGGCCAACTCTGAAGTGGGTATGGAAGCGGCGCAACTCACAAACGGCGGTGAATCCCAAACCCGCTACAACAGCTATCAGTCGACTTTCTCGGCGGAAGTGCGGCTCATCCCCGACGCGCTGCGGGTGAATTCCGAATTCACCATGAGAAGAGGGACGACCAATTGGGATTGGTTCACCACCAAATACCTGCTCGGTTATGGGCCCAATGACGTCCGCGAAACGGGAGTCAACAGAGCTTACCGCGATGCTACCTTCGACCGCTACGACGTGCTCAACGTCTACGCCACCTACGATCAGCAAATAGGTTCGGATCACCGCCTCACCGTGATCGGCGGATACAACCAGGAGTTCTTCCGTACGGAACGCTTCTGGGCCGACCGCGAAGGTCTGATCTCCGCGTCCATTCCCTCCATCGCGCTGGCGACCGGCGAGGATGAAGTAGGCGAATTCATCGCCGACTGGGCGGTGCGCGGCATCTTCGGACGAATCAACTACGTCTTCAACGACAAATACATCCTCGAATTCAACGGCCGCTACGACGGCTCTTCCCGCTTTCCCGAAGAAAACCGCTTCGGCTTCTTCCCTTCCGCCTCGGCCGCCTGGCGCGTGGATAAAGAAGCCTTTTTCAATACCGGCCTGATCAGCCACCTGAAACTGCGCGCCTCCTACGGCGCCCTGGGCAACCAGGCGGTCGGCAACTACGGCTATATCCCTTCTATGTCAGCCGCTCAGGGCCGCTATATCATCGACGGGGACTTGCCACAGCGCATCATTCCGCCTGCATTGGTCTCTTCCAACTATACCTGGGAGGACGTTTCCACCTTAAACTTCGGTATCGACCTCGGCTTGTTCGAAGACCGCTTCTTTGTTAACTTCGACCTCTACCAGCGCAACACGAACGGCATGCTGACACTGGGTAAAGACCTGCCCGACGTGCTGGGCGCCTCCGAACCCCTCGAAAATGCCGCCGACCTGGAAACCAAAGGCTGGGACCTCTCGCTGGAGTACCGCAACTCCGTGCAGGTCCTCGGCAAACCCATGGGCTTCAACATCCGGGGCGTCGTGTCCGACAGTCGTTCGTTCATCACCCGCTTCGACAACCCCGACAACCGCCTGACTCAGTTTTACGAAGGTATGGAACTGGGCGAAATCTGGGGACTGGAAAGTGACGGACTGTTTCAGAACCAGGCTGAGATCGATGTCCTGGATCAGACCGCCATCATTCCCTGGGGCGCCTTGTCTATCGTTCCCGGATGGCCGAAGTACGTGGATCAAAACGGCGACGGCATGATCAATAAAGGACAGCTGACGACGGATAACCCCGGTGACCTGCGGATCATCGGTAACTTCATGCCGAGGTACCAGTTTGGCCTGAACATGTCATTCGACTGGAACGGATTCGACTTCAGCGCCTTCTTCCAGGGCATCGGCAAACGGGACTACTACCCCGTGGATTACCTCTACTGGAGTTTCTATCAGCAGCCCTACGAAGGCGGACAGGTGCATACGCTGGATTACTATCGCGCACAGGAAGACTCGCCCGAGCAGATGGCCAAGCATTCCCAGGCATATATCGATGCAGGACTGGCCAACCAAAACCTCGACGCGGCTTTCCCACACCTGCAGGCCTGGCTGGCCGACCGCAACCTGGGCGAACGCATCGACCAATCTCAAGGGCTCGCGATTCCGCAAACGGGACACCTGCTCGACGCCTCTTACCTGCGGGTCAAAAACCTGACTCTGGGATACACCCTCCCGGCCAACCTGACCGAACGCATCAACATCGCCCGCTTCAGAATCTTTGTCACGGGTGAAAACATCGCCGAATGGTCAGGCATCAGCGATTTCTACGATCCCGAAGCAATTACGGATGCCGTCAGCGCAAGATTTAACCCGGCCGTAGGCGCCGGACGCGGACAAGGCTCCGGTTTTCAGTATCCCTTCCAGCGCCGTTACGCCGCAGGGGTAAACATTACTTTCTAATCTCAGTAAATGCTCAGGTGAGATGTACAACTGCAAAACCGGTTTCATTTCAGAAAGAAGGAAAATGGGACTTCCGAATTCCGACTTCCCACTTCCGACTTTGTACATCCTACCTGAGAAACCAGTGTTCTTATCTTGGACCAATAAGAAATTTCTAATTATGAAAAAGCTATCATCTCTTTCCATATTCGCAGCGCTTCTGCTCATCCTATCCGCCTGTAACGACGATTTCCTGAATCGTTTTCCGGAAACGGAAATCGGCCGGGAAAACTTCTTTAACACGGAGGATGATCTCAACCTGTATATCAATAATCTGTACAACTTTCCGGGAAGCGGCAATTACCAGGCCGACGGCTACTCCACCACGGACAACATGGCCAATACCGGCAATACAGAGTTGAAGACCATGATGATTACCAGTCCGGACGCCACCACCGTTCAGGGCGGCTGGAACTGGGACCGGTTGCGCACGATCAATTTTTTCCTGGAAAATTTTGACAAAGCCGACATTCCCGAGGACACGAAAAACCACTTCGAAGGCTTGGCGCGCTACTTCCGGGCCGCCTTCTACATGGGGATGGTTAAGCGATATTCCGACGTTCCCTGGTACGACGAGGTCATCGAAACCGGCGATGAGGAAGCCTTGTACAAGGCCCGTGATTCCCGTGAATTCGTGGTCGGCAAGATTTTCGAAGATTTCCAGTTTGCCTCCGATCACGTCTTCGAAGAACAGCCGTCCGGAGCCGTCAACAACTGGTTCGTCAAAGCAGAAATGGCGCGCGCGGCTCTGTACGAAGGCGCCTTCCGGAAATACCACCCCGAGCTGAACCTGCAGGGATCGGCCAATACCTTCCTGGAAATCGCCCGCGATGCGGCTAAGCAAATCATGGACAGCGGCAAATACAGCATCCACAGCACCGGAAACCCGGACAGCGACTACTACGACCTGTTCGTCTCCGGCGATCTGACCGGCAACCCGGAGGTCATTCTGGCCAACATCTCCCAGCACCAGTTGAAAAACAGCGGCAACTCGGAAACCATCTTCGGCAACTTCGAAGTTTCTCCCAGTAAAGACCTGCTTCAGTCCTACCTGATGAGCGACGGGTCGTACTATACCGACCAGCCCGGCTATGAGACCAGGCTGTTTGTCGAAGAGTTTGAAAACCGCGACCCCCGCCTGTCTCAAACCTATGCTTTTCCGGGCTGGGAACTCATCCGGACGGGCACCTACGCCCAGGGTGAAGGCATCTACGTACAGCAGTTGAACAAGAACTTCTCCGGCTACCACCAGATCAAAGGATTTGTGAATGCCAAAGAGGAAGCCGTTATCAACGACGTCGATTATCCCGTATTACGCTATGCCGAAGTGCTGCTCACTTACGCGGAGGCCAGAGCCGAACTGGGCGAATTAACACAGGCCGACCTCGACGCCACCGTGAACGTGCTCCGCGATCGCGTGGGCATGCCGCACCTGACCATGAGCGTCAAATCCGATCCGGTGCAGCAGGCGCGCTACCCGCAAATTTCTGATCCCGTATTGTTGGAAATACGCCGGGAGCGCCGCGTGGAAATGGCGTTTGAAGGATTTCGCTTTGACGACCTCATGCGCTGGGCGGCCGGCAAACTGCTGGAAGAGGAACCCGAAGGGCTCTACTTCCCCGGCCTCGGCAAGTACGACCTGACCGGCGATGACGTTCCGGATATCATCCTCATCGACGAATCGGAAACCATCCCCTCCGGTCCCGATAAGGAAACCAACGAACTGGGCGCGACGCTCATCTACTACCGGACCAGCCTTCCCGGCGGAAGCGGCGGCGTATATCTGGAAAACGGAACCAGCGGTACCATCCAGACGGTCAACGAAAGAGGTACTTTCGTCGAACCTAAATACTACTACCGCCCCGTTCCGGCCACCCAGGTGACGATCAACCCGAATCTGGAACAGATATTCGGGTGGAACTGATAGTAAATTCGGAAGGCTTGTGCGACCACGAAGTGGGCATGTTTACCCTGTGGAATAGTCGTTTTACGAATTCCACAAGGTAAACCCGACCAGACTGTGAAGCAGAATGGTCGGGCGAAAGTGGGAAAGAGGAAATTTTACCTGACTAGTACACTGTGTATTAAGTTAGTTAGCATTTTGAAGAGGGGATTTTTTCCTCAATCGAGGCGCTGCGGAGCCTCGTAGCCTAAGCTACGAAGGCGAGC
>CAZWDL010000141.1:0-16893 GCA_964632995.1 uncultured Saprospiraceae bacterium | reverse complement strand
CGAGTACCTTTTCAAGATTTTAGCAGGTTAGGGCTTACTTTGCGATTGCCCTGTAATCCCCCCCCAACAACTTGCATAAAAAAAAGCATTTATTTATCTTTGCAATCGCCTTTGAAAGAAAGGATGAAACCACAATATGTTCGGGGTGTAGCGCAGCCCGGTTAGCGCGCGTCGTTCGGGACGACGAGGCCGGAGGTTCAAATCCTCTCACCCCGACCAAAGCCGTCAAAAGGCCGCCTCGACGCATGGTGTCGCGGTGGCTTTTTTTCATTTAGGGGCCGGAGAAAAATAAGTTCCTCATTTCAGGTTAGATATTTTGCCGCTGAACAAGGCGCGAAGAACGCGCATAGCCTAGCTACGCAAGTGATGAGCAACGCAGTGCAGCGGCAAAAGATCAGCACCAAATGGGGAAGTTATTCTTCGCCGGGCCCTTAGCCATTGCACTCATACCAGCTTTGCGCGAGGGATAAATAAAAAAGTCTTAGTTCTATTCACGCCTCCCCAAGTCTCCTTGTCTTTTTCGGTTAAAGTTGTCCACTGAACTCCCTGACTATCTCCTCCCGCGCCACATCCTCCACTACTCACTTTCGGATCAACTCTCGGGCGGCCGCCGCCGTCTCTCTCGACAAGGCCAGCGCGATGACCAGTTCCGGCACGGGCGTGGAGCCTTCTTCCAGTTCGATTTCATCCACCCAGACCCCGATATCCGGCGCGCCGGGCTCGGGTTCTTCCTGGATGATGCCGCCTTATGAAGTTTTGGGAAACAGCCTCTAAGTAATTGGGGATATTGCAATTTAAGCCCCGGTTTCTTAAAACTCAATTTTTTGCCTTTAAAAAGAAACTCATTTCAACAAGGCTACCTATTACAATACTCCCAGAGGTGTGTTGATTACCCATAAGTCCGGTTTTGGCTACTTCTACGGTTCATCTGTTCGTCAGTTTTACTGTTCTGCGGTTCTGAATGTCTACAAAAAGGTGAAAAACTGTTTCAAACAGGCCGGAACCGCAGAACAGAGGAACAGAAAAACAGAAAAACAGAGGAAGTTTGTACCGACTAAAGTTGTGGGTAATCGATACTCCCAGAGGTTTCGTAAACGTAAAGTTCAAGAATCTCTACTTTTTTTTACATTAAGCCCGTAGTGTTGTTGTTACCATTCGTTCGAAAAACTGCCCTAAACACCGACAAGCGATTTATGAGAAGAAATAACTGGCTGGCCTTAGCCTGTCTGCTCCTCAATGCCTGTGGCTCCAACAACATCCTTCCTGGGGTACGCTGAGCGCCATCGATCTGAATGCGGGCGACTACGCCTGGAAAATCCCCCTGGGCAATCACCCTGAACTGCAGCAGGCGGGCGCTCCGCCTACCGGTACCAACAACTAAGTACAGGGAATTTAATCTTGTCGGATCAAAAAGACGTCAGAAACCAGATATCAGACGCCAGACCTTCCCAAAGAGGAGTATCCGGTCGTCAAAACTTCGTTCCTTGCACTTAGGGCGGCCCGGTCGTCACCGCCGGCGGACTGGTATTCATCAGCGCAACGAGAGATCAGACCTTCCGGGCCTCTGATAAGTCAACCGGCGCCTTACTTTGGGCGTTTTCCCTGCCGGGCAACGGCTTCGCCACTCCCGCTGTCTTTATGTGCGACGGGAAGCAATACGTCACGCTCGCCGTCACCGGCGACCGGGATGATCCGGGGGGATGTATCCTCACCTTTACGTTGCCTGAATAATAGAGTTATTGCGATAGAAGCCCTCAGGTGGTTAAAATTCATCTTTTTCTCCCACTCTCCGGCTTTTCATCGGTCAATAGCGCTGCTATTCACCTCAAAAAAGCCTTTGATTGGAAGAAAAATCTCTGATTTGTAGCTTCGCCCCGGAGTTCCCACCCGATTTCCCTATCGCAACAACTCTAATGATCGAAATGCGTCGATATTTACCGTAATTCGGGAGTAGCTGTATTATTTCACGACCTTTTTGAAAAAAGCCATCGCCGCCGCCATCATCTTGTCAAACTGCGGATTGGCGGCTGTATTCATTTCCCATTCCTTTTTGCGCTGTTCCACTTTTGCCGGATCCTTCTCCTGGGCGCTGATTTTGTTCAGATCGAGCTGGATAGCCTCCCGGAGCGGCAGGGAGGCGTGCTGCACACAGTCGAGCACAGGGAATAACAGGCCGCTGGCGACGTAATCGCGCATAAAGTTGGCGACTCCTTCCATCGTTGCGGTGGCGTCGTGCAGCGAGTGGGCGGCAAATACCGGATGCTTCAGACGATGATCTTCGGTGCCGCCGCAGACAAAGGGTTCTCCCAGCAGGTGGTTATTTTCTTTGATGATCTCTACGAGCTCGGAGGCGCATTCTTTGGGCAGGTGGGGATATTTGTAGGGATCGGGGCTTTCTTCGCCGATATCGATTCTATCGAAAAAGAGGTCGACCACGCGCTCGACAAATTCAAAATCACCGATCTTATCGGCCAGACGACCGATGGAAAGAGCGCCGGAGAACAGGAAAATCCCTCCATTGATGTTCTCTTTATCTCGCAAAACCTTGTTGAGGCTCAGCGCCCCTCCGGTGGAAAAACCGCCTAGAGAAACGCGCTGCCCCAGCATTTTGGCGACCTCTACGCTGTCGTCAATTGTTTTTTGCCAGTGCTCGCTGAGTTGTTCATCCTCCAGGTCTTTTTTGCGCCGGATTTGCCCGTGGGCCGGCAGGAGCGGCATGACCACATTGCAGCCTTCCTCGAAGAAGCAATCCGCTACCTCCTGCAGGTAATGGGGGCTGTCGGTAAGACCGTGGGTCAGAACGATCACGTTTTCGGTAAACGCGTCATGGTAGAGAATTCGGGGACCGTTGCCGGGCCGCAGGGCGGGGTGGTGGTAATAGTATCCGGGCCGACCGGCGATGTTTTGCAAGTCGAGTTGTTCGCCTGTGCCGTTTTTGTAACGCTCGTCGTAGTGGGTGGCGAATGTTTTCCAGGTTTGTTTGAAGTTTAGGGTCATGTTGCTCGTATTTTAGGAGGAACGGCATTTGGAGTGATCCTCCTTCCTAAAAGTACAAATTCTCTCAACTTCTGGTGAGTATCGGCGAAGAATTTCTTCCGGATAGGGAGGTTTACAGCAGCGCTCTACAGGGCCTTCCGCCCCACCAAACTCGCTACCGCCCGCTTCTTTTCCCTGGAGGCCTCCCAAAAAGCTCCTTCCCGGTAGTGCAGCACGCGCAGCTCGTCGAAGGCGCGCAACAGTTCGGCGTGCTCGAGCGTGTATTTCGGAAGGATCCGGCTGTTGAACAGTTCGATCTGATCGCGAATGAAAGTCTCGAAGAAGAGCAGCCCCTCGTCTGCAAGAGCCCGGGTAATGGCGGGAAACAGGCGGCGCTCCAGGTAGTTGAAGTTGACGATGACCTGATAATGGCCGGCGGGCAGTTCGATTTGCGTCAGGTCGGCAACACGGGGATAGACGGCCAGGCCGTTTTCAGTAACTTTTTCCTGTAGCCACGCTATCGCTACCTCAGAGATATCTATTGCGTCGACCTCAAAGCCGAGGCGGGCCAGATAGCGGGCGTTGCGGCCGTTGCCGCAGGCGATATCCAGGGCCCGGCCGCGGGGCTGTTCCCGCAGTAACTGTTCGTGTTCCTGAAGCCAGTCCGATGGCGCATCGCCAAAGGCCTCAGGACCGCGTTCGCGGTAGCGTGCGTTCCAGCGTTCGCGGTCAGATTGGGGGGTGGGGGTGGTCATGTGCTTTACTTGCTGTTTTGCAGGCCTAATATAGGAAAGTAGCCGGAGAATACTCGAAGGTAGCGATGAAAGACGATTCTATTTGCGTCCACAATTTTCAATCTTCCTGCGTACTTAGTATATTCGCCGGTCGACTAAATCATATTTCCCTGCAAATGAAGAGAAGAGATGCCTTAGCCGCCCTGTCCGCCCTCGCCGGGGGGACCTTGGTGCTGCCTTCCGTACTGCTGACGGGCTGTCAGCCGGAAGAGACCGTGAGCTACCGCTTTTTTACCCGAGAAGAAATTGATCTGCTGGAGCAGATCGCCGATACCATACTACCGGCTACCGAAGGTTCGCCGGGCGCCAAAGCCGTGAATATCGGATCTTTCATGGATATCTACGTGGCCGATTGCTTCGTGCTGGAGGAGCAGGCTGTTCTGCGCGGCGGCCTGGAGCAGCTCGACAAGCGCTGCCGGGAGGAATTCACTACCTCTTTTCTGAAGCTCTCTCCGGAGCAGCAGCAAGGCTTCCTGGTATCCCTGGATAAAGAGGCCGAGCAATACCAGAAAGAACTGCGGCCGGGCCAGCCCAGCCACTACTTCGCCATGATGAAATACCTGACGCTGCTGGGATACTTCACCTCGGAAGGCGGCGCCACACAGGCCCTGCGCTACGTGCCGGTACCGGGGCGCTATGAAGGAGATTATCCGTATGAGGAAGGGGATAAGGCCTGGGCGCTTTGAAGTCGTAATGTTAGCAGATTCCGATTTCCGACTTCCGACTTTACATTTCCGTGTATACTTGATATTCTAAAGTTACTCAAGATTGAAAAATGAATAATAATCAAAATACAAACACCTTTGACGCCATTGTCATCGGCTCCGGTATCAGTGGGGGCTGGGCAGCCAAGGAACTGTGTGAGAAAGGATTGAAAACCCTGGTGCTGGAGCGCGGCCGCGACGTGCGGCATGTGCAGGATTACCCAACAGCGATGAACAATCCCTGGGATTTTCCGCATCGCAATCATCTGACGCTGGACATAGAGGAGGAGAACCCGGTCGTTTCCCGCTGCTATGCCTTCAAGGAGGATACAGAACACTTTTTTGTCAAAGACACGGAACATCCTTACATCCAGGAGAAGCCCTTCGACTGGATTCGTGGGTATCAGACCGGCGGGAAATCGCTGATCTGGGCGCGACAAACGCAGCGCTGGAGCAAATACGATTTCGATAACCCGGCCCGCGACGGCTACTCGATCGCCTGGCCGATCGGTTACGAAGATATAGCACCCTGGTACAGTCACGTGGAGCGCTTTGTCGGCATCGCCGGAAATAAAGATGGGCTGGATATCCTGCCCGACGGTGAATTCCTGCCGCCCTGGGAGATGAATGCGGTGGAAAAGATCATACAGCAGCGAATCATGTCCAACTATTCGGACCGCCATGTGGTCATCGGTCGCTGCGCCCACCTCACCCAGCCCAAGGAAATTCACCTGAAGCAGGGACGCGGCCAGTGCCAGGCCCGTAACCTCTGCTACCGGGGCTGTCCCTACGGCGCCTACTTTAGCTCTAACTCCTCCACCTTGCCCTGGGCGGAAAAGACCGGCAACCTGACCCTGCGACCGGATTCGGTGGTGCACTCCATTATTTACGACGACAAGGCAGGGAAAGCCACGGGCGTAAGGGTAATCGACCGCCTGACCAAAGAAACCACCGAATACTTCGCCCGCATTATCTTCGTTAATGCCGCCTGCCTGAACAGCAACCTGCTCCTGCTCAACTCTACCTCCGAGCGCTTCCCTAACGGCCTGGGCAACGACAACGGTCTGCTCGGCAAATACGTCGCCTTCCACAATTACCGCGGCTCTATGACCGCCCGCTGGGAAGGCAATGAAGACAGCTACTACTACGGCCGCCGGCCCACCGCCGTGATGATGCCGAACTTCCGCAATGTGCATCAGCAGGATATGGACTTCCTGGGCGGCTATATGCCTTTCTATACCGCTTCGCGCCAAAGCTGGGGGCGGCCGGAAAAAGAACACCGCATCGGCGCCGACTTCAAGAAAGAGATTTCTCAGCCAGGCCCCTGGAGCGTCTACATGATGATGCAGGGGGAAACCATCCCAAAAGAGGAAAATCACGTGCGGCTGAGCACGGATCACACCGACGAATGGGGTATTCCGCAATTGATCACCTCGGTCGGCTACGACGACAACGACAAAAAGCTGCTGCAAGACTTCCTGGAGCAGGGCGCGGAAATGCTGGAAAAAGCAGGCTGTAAAGATATTGTGCTGGACGACAGCGGACAGGCTCCCGGGCTGGATATCCACGTGATGGGCGGCGCGCGCATGGGCCGCGATCCGGAAACTTCGCTACTAAATAAATGGAATCAACTCCATGCCTGCCCCAATGTCTTTGTCACCGACGGCGCTAGCATGACGACCACCGGCGTCCAAAACCCTTCGCTGACTTTCATGGCGCTGACGGCCCGGGCGGCGAACTACGCGGTGGAGGAGATGAAGAAGGGGAATTTGTAACTGGATGGGTGCTTGATACTTGATGCTTGATGCTGGGTGCCTGGAATATTCCCTGGATAAAGCCCAGCTAAGCCCCTTCCGACTTCCGATTTCCCACTTCCCACTTCGATTTGGATGCTCCCTACTGCAGTTCTCTCCAAATCGATTTCAACCCATACACCGTGCCGTTTCTCAGCTGCGCCGCCCCTCCTTCGCTGTACAGGCTGATCTGATCAAAATCCTCATTGGGAAAGAAAATATCGGTGATCAGCGTCTTCCCGTCATCGGCGAAGAGCTCTGCCGAGGCGACGTCGAAGAACAAGTGTAACTTAATCGTTTTTTCAGTACTATTTCTCGGTCCTAGGTGCAGCCCGGTCGCAAAATTATCTGCGAAGTCGGTTTTCCCGGCCTGGGTGCGATCGCTGTAGTAGCTGTTATCTGTCGATCGGTAGCCTATGCGGTAGCGTTCGCCGCGGGCATTGGACAATTCCACCCCGAAGTCGACGGCATCGCTTTCCGGGGCTTCGAATTCCAGGGTGAGTTCAGAGAGGGTAGGAGAGAACCCCAACTGATCCGTCAATTCCAGAGTCCCCTCAACCATCTGTCCATTCAGTTGGTGGCTGTGCTCGCGCAGCGCTGTCAGTTCCGCAACGGGTTGGGAAGCGAGGCGCAGGGCCTGCGGCGCCTGCCAGAGCACGAGCCGGCGGGGCAGGGTCATGGCGCTGCGCCACGCAGTAGTCGGTACTACATTGGCGTAGTTCCAGTTGCTCATCCAGCCGATGAAAATACGGCGCCCGTCTTCTTCCGGCACATCCGACCAGGTGACGCCGGCGTAGTTGTCGCGGCCGTAGTCGAGCCAGCGGGCGCTTTCGGATTCGGAGATCGCTTCCGCAAAAGTATCATCTAGTGTAAAGGTCTGACCGTCAAAATTGCCGATGAAGTACTGCGTAGCTGAGCCGCCGTTCGGTCCGCCGGGATTGATACTCAGCAGCATGACCCAGCGGCTTTCCCCGGTTCCTTCGACTGGGAGTTCAAACAGATCGGGGCATTCCCAGACACCGCCGTGGTTGCCCCACTCGGCGCCGAACTCACTGGCGTAGGCCCAGTCGATCAGGTTGGGGGAGTTGTACAGGCGCACCCGGTCTTTGGCGGCGAAAATCATCACCCACTGCTCGCTGTCTTCGTGCCAGAACACCTTCGGATCGCGGAAGTCGCGGATGCCTGGATTTTTCACTACGGGATTGCCTTCGTACTTGGTCCAGCTGCGGCCGCGGTCGTTGCTGTAGGCAATGCTTTGGTACTGATAGGTTTCACTGCCGGCCTGTTCCCCTTCCGGATCGTGATGGGTGAAGATGGCGATCAGCGGTGGTTCGTCGCCTTCACCCAGTCCGCTGGTATTATTCCAATCGACCACCGCGCTGCCCGAGAATATGTAGCCCAAGGTATCCGGGTACAGCGCAACAGGGAGGTTTTCCCAGTGCACCAGGTCGGGGCTGACGGCGTGCCCCCAGTGCATGGGACCCCAGACGTTGCTGTCGGGATAGTGTTGGTAAAACAAGTGGTACTCGCCGTCGTAGAAGACCATCCCGTTGGGGTCATTCATCCACTGCTTGGGAGGAGAGAAGTGGAATTGCGGCCGGTGAGATTCCTGGAATGCAGCGGCCGGTTCGGAGTCCGCTTTATCCGGATCTTCTGAAGTGCCGCAGGATACCAAAAACACTGCGCTAAAAAGCAAAAACAGAGAAATGGTGTTGATCAGTCGAATCATAGTAATAGAACAGGTTCGCTAAATAATGAAAGAGGCGCTGTCAGCATAGTATTCGTCTTTAAAAAAGACTGGAGCCTGATTACTGACAAGCGTCTAATATAGACAATTTGCAGAAAGGATACACCGGGATACGGTTCCCCCGTAATAAAAACCCTTCCTTTTTTTCTTTAATCCATCAATAATCCGGGTTAACTTTCACGTCAATCTAAAACACAAAAAATAAGTATGGACTATTGGAATTTACAAGGTAAAACCGCCATTGTCAGCGGCGCCAGTAAAGGCATCGGAAAGGCGACTACCGAAGAATTACTGCGCCACGGCGCCGAAGTCCTCTTTCTGGCGCGTTCTGAAGACCTGATTCGGGAAGCGGAAGCGGAATTTAAAAAGCAGGGTTGGACCGCGCACGGCATGGTGGCCGATATCGGGGAGGAAGCTCAGCGCATACGCGTGGTGCAGTGGGCTGAGCAACATTGGGGAAAACTGGATATCCTGGTTAATAATGTGGGGACTAACGTGCGCAAACCTACTCTGGAAGCCTCCTTCGAAGATTTGCAGCACGTCATGGATATCAATGCCGGGGTGGCCTTTGATCTAAGCCGGCGATTGCATCCGCTGTTGAAAGAGGGAGGAGGCGGCTGCATTGTCAATGTTGCTTCTATAGCTGCGGTGACCGGGGTGATGTGGACGACGGCCATATACGCCATGTCCAAGGCGGCCATGGATCGCATGACCAAATACCTCGCTGTGGACTGGGGGCCGGACGGCATTCGCGTCAACTCCGTGGATCCCTGGTTTATCAATACCAGCCGGGTGGAACGGGTGATGAAGAATCCCGAAAAGCTGGCGCAGGTCAATGCCGCTACTCCCCTGGGCAGGGTAGGAGAACCCGAAGAAGTAGCTCGCCTGATCGCTTTCTTGGCTATGCCCGCCGCTTCTTACCTCAGCGGATTGAACATCCCGGTCGATGGCGCTTTTTCACAAGTAGGAATACTGTAATAAATCAAATCTGTTTTGATGCTTGATCATTCATCACTCACTTTTAAATTCGCTTTTATGAAAACCTTAGCCATTCCTGTTATTCTCTTCAGCATCCTTTTCTTTGCAACGGGATGCGAACAGGCTCCCACTGTTGATGAGGCGGCAGTAAAAGAAACCATTACCCAACGCAACCAGGCCTTTATGGAAGCTTTCGCCAATAAGGACGCAGAGGCGCTGGCCGCCCTTTATACGGAAAACGGGCAGTTGCTGCCGCCAAATGCCGGTATTGTCGAAGGTCGCAGCAATATCCAGGAATTCTGGAGCACTGTTATGGATATGGGCTTGGAACGTGTGCAGTTACGCAGCTTAGAAGTGCATGCCTACCCGGGCGAGGCCTGGGAGGTCGGTGAATCTACCCTTTACACACCCAAGAATACGGTGGCGGATCAAAGTAAGTATGTCGTAGGCTGGAAGGAAGTAAACGGACAGTGGTTTCTGCACCGCGACATTTGGAATTCCAGCCTGCCCATTCCAAATTCACCGGCAGAGGAAACAGCAGAAGAAGGCGCCATGGAGGCGAAGAAAGAGAAGTAGTGCTGGATCTTCATCCTGTGGAATAGTCGCTTTGCGAATTCCACAGGGTGAACCCGACCGAATCGCGTAGCGAGATGAGCGGGCCTGATGCTCACTCCGTGCTACGGCTTACTCTTCGGTGTATGCCGAGGTAGTCATCATCCTCCTGCCCGTCGCCGTCCCAGTCGACAGTGCTGCGAAATTCAGCGAGGCCCCGCTCAATACCTATGATATACCGGTAGGAGGTATCGGGTTCTATGAGCATGAGGGTATCTCCAAAAGTGTTCCACATGCCCCGGTTTTCACTGATAAGGGTATCGACGACTGAGCGGAATTCCTGCCGGTACTGGTTGTCCATCTCAAAATAAGTGCGGGAAGGCTTCACGCGGTAAGCTTTTTCCCACTCAGCTTCTTTGATTTCGAAGACGACGGTAGTATCCCGGTTATCGAATGAATTGATATCCACCCGAAGGGAAACCATTTCCCATGTTCCCGGGAGCTCTTTCTTCAGATCCGGCTTTTGCTTTGATTCCGACGACTCATTTTGTTCGCCCCGGCAAGCGGATAAGAGCATCAGCGCGAACATCCATACATAAAATTGCTTCATCTTCTTTCATTGCCCTTGTGAATCAACAAAGTTAAGAAACCAGAACACTATTAAGGTGATGGAAAAGGAAAAAATGGTCGCTTCTTAACATTTTGGATACAATGAAAGATAGAAAAGTTGGCCGTTGGCTGAATAGCGAACGGCCGGCTTTTCTAGTGCCTCGGGCACTAGTTATTCCGCACCGGCTGCACTTCTCCGGAGCCGCTCACCTTGGCGCTTACCCTCGGGCGGCCGCTGTAATACACGTCGCCGGAGCCGGAGGTAGATACTTCCAGGCTTTCTTCGGCATGCACGCGGCAATCTCCCGAGCCGCTGATGCGAACGGAGGTTTCTTGGCTGCGCAGATCGACGGTGTCAACATCGCCGGAGCCGCTGATCTTTACCCGGTGTGCGGTGGCGCTGCCCCGAAGCCGGATGTCGCCGGAGCCACTGATCCTCGTATTGACGCTGTTGGCTTCCAATTCCAGTTGGATGTCACCGGAGCCGCTGATGCTGACGTCTACCTCGTTTAGGTCGCGGAATACGGTTTCTCCCTTTAGGGCGCCGGATCCACTGATTGCGGCTTTGTTGAGTGTCGGCATCGTAATCCAGAGAGTTAGTTTGTCATGCCGGCCGACATTTTCATCAAATTTTATTTTCCAGTGGCCGTCGCGCACTTCGGTCTCGATGTTATCGATGATGTTTTCCTGTCCTTCCACTTTTACCGAATAGGTGTCCCCTTGAGTAAGATATACGGTAGCACTAAAGGCTAGCGTAATACCTTTAAAGTTGTCGACATCCAGGGTTTTGACTACCTGCGGACCTTCGCCTTTCATACCGCCGGCCCACCACTGAGCATTCGCCGCTAAAGGGACGGCTGAAAGAAAGACAAAACAAAGGGTTACTGTTAGGAGGGTTCTCATTTTCTTGATTTTGTTTAAATAGATCAATAGTATAGACGGGGGCATTTTCTCTAAGGTTGCAGCAAAAAGGAATTTGTCCCCATCCAAAACGATAAGCTGCAGCCAGGGCCTGACAGACTACAGCTTTTTGAGGATGAATGAAAAACTTATTTCCTGAGCCCGGATTGCACATAAGTTAGTGCAATCCTCAGCTTCGTAAAGCAAGAGGGGAAATTTTATAATTAATTTGCGATCTTTCGGAGAAATCAAGAACCCTAAACCTATGCAGGTCTACCAAACTTTTGTTGTTTTGCTCATATCCGCATTCCTCGGTCTGAGTTGTGAGTCTTCCTCGTCCGGACCGGAAATAGATTACGCCTCTCTGTCCGCTATTAATGATCAGGGGGTCAATGTAGTGGTAGAAATACCAGCCGGCACCAATCATAAAATCGAGTACAACAAGGAAGAAGACAATTTCCTTAACGATCAGCGCAATGGCCGCGATCGCATCATCCGGTTTTTGCCTTACCCAGGCAATTACGGCTTCATTCCCGGTACCTATATGGACCCGGAACGCGGTGGCGATGGTGATGCGCTGGATATACTGCTGCTCAGTGAAGCCCTGCCCACCGGCGCCGTAATCAGCGCCTTACCGATTGGCGCCCTGCGCTTGAAAGACGAGGGCGAAATTGACACGAAAATCATCGCCGTTCCCGTAGATCCCGCGCAGCGAATCATCAACGCCGGCAATTTCCGGGATTTTCTCGTGCTTTACGATCCCGCCAAGCGGATTATCGAAGAATGGTTCCTGAGTTACGATCCCACAGCCGAGACGGAATTGCTGGGCTGGGAAGATGAGGTCTTTGCCATGGATGCCGTCCGCCGCTGGATTGTGCAGTGATCAGCCTTCGCCTGTTTCAGGTCAGGTGCTGACAAACAAGAACCTTTACCCGTCCTGCCCTCGCTTGGTAAAGCGGGATAGGGCGGACAAACACTTAATCACATGCCGCCCATCCTACTCACCAGAAGAATGAGACTGAGACCGCCCACGGAGGGAGACCTGGACAATATTTTTCGGCTGGGAAAAAATCCCCGGGTAATGCGTTACATCACCCCGGGTAAAACCCAGAGCCGGGAAGAAGCCAGAAAAGATTTGCAAAAGCGGATGGCGACAGCCACCCATCAGTTGGGCTACTGGATTGCAGAAGAAAAAGATACCGGTGATTTCATCGGCTGGATGGCGCTGAAATCACTGGATCATTCGAAACAGATCGAACTGGGGTATCGCTTTCTGGAAGAATACTGGGGGAAAGGACTGGCGACCGAAGGGGGCTTCAAAATCCTGGAATACGCTTTCCGGACCCAGAAACTAGACCGCGTCGTGGCTATTGCAGATGAGGAAAACCGGGCCTCCACCCGGGTGATGGAAAAACTGGGAATGACCTTCGCCGGCCGTGGCCGGTACTACGATACGGATTGCGTCTCCTACGAAATCCGGCGGGAAGAATGGGCTAAGTCTAACAGGGAAGAAGAATAGCTTATCAACTTAAAATACCTCTTCGAAACGCTTTCCTGTTTTGGATCTCTCATTTCGGATTTTCCCTCTCCGCCGGGACCAGTTTTTTCTCCATCGTCCCCTCCTCTACGGCGTTACGCATATAATCGCGATACTGACGGGTAAATTCCACGACCTGATAAGCAGTAGGATCGGATTCACTGCTCGTCAGCACTTCCAGTTCCTGCGGCGTACCGCTCAGATATTGCTGCTGCCGGTCAACGACGATGCTGATCAAAATGACCATCGCTACGAGAGCCAGTACGCCGGCAACCATACCCAGCGAACGGTATAGCGAAATGCGACCGCGCCGCTGATGGGCGTCCAACCGGCGCTCCAACCGGCGCCAGGTCTGTAGGGAAGGCCGCTCGTCCAGACTGTGCTGGTTCTCCCTAAACAATTCAAAAAGATCTCTTTGCCGGTTCATTGTAGTATTGATTGTGTTTTTTACAAATTTGTGATGCGCAAGCCTTCAACGCTTCAATCCTTCCTTTCTTCCACACCCGGATAATTCACCTCTTCCAGCAGTTCCCGCAGGCGTTTTCGAGCCAGAATGAGTTGCGACTTGGAGGTGTTGATGCTGATATCCAGCATCTCGGCGATTTCACGGTGCTTGTAACCTTCCAGAACGTAGAGGTTGAATACCGTCCGGTAGCCGGTCGGCAGCGTATCCAGTAAATCGAGAATATCCTGCGCCGCCAGCCGGTCCACAATGCGGATACGGCTTGGCGCGTCGATATCGCTGATTTCCACCGAGTGCTTGAAATTGTGCTGCTTGCGCAAAAACATCAGGGATTCATTGATCACAATACGGCGTATCCATCCCTCAAAACTGCCGGCGCCCTTGTATTGATCGATATTGGTCAGTACTTTGAATAAGGCGCTCACCAGCACATCTTCCGCATCCTCGCGATTTTTCATATAACGCTTGCATACCCCGAACATTTTCGGGGAGTAGCGGTCGAACAATTCTTTCTGAGCACGTCCTTCTCCGCGTTTGCAGGCTTCTATGAGTTCTTGTTCGGTCACTAGGTCGCTTTTCGATTTTGTGCTTTGTTGGAATAGATGCAGTAAATCAGGGTTTTGGTGTCAAAGAAGGAAAATTAATTCCAATCCGGACCTTTTTCAAAGGTAAGCGGCAAATTCCGTATCTTTGCTCCTTCCTAACAGAATATAAGTACCCGGAAAGAATTAATCTGAGTTTCAGAAAGACACGATTGACGCGATAAACAGGATTGATAAGGTGCAGGTATCCTGTTAATCCCAGTTTTCGCAGGAAACTGAAATCCAAAAATGCATATGATCTTGTTCATCCCGTAAATCCTGTCTCTTTTTTATGTTAAATTAATGCTGTATAGTAAAGTAACTGAAAATGGATTTGCAAAACAACCGATATATGCTCACCGGTAGGGTTGACCCGCTGGAATTGGTCGCTAAGTACGACGCCCCCCTGTATGTTTACGATGCAGCAATCATCAAGCGGCAGTACCAGCGCATGGTGGATGCCTTTCACGTCAATAACTTGCAGATCAATTACGCCTGTAAAGCGCTGACGAATATCAATATCCTTAAGCTGATGCACTCGCTGGGCGCCGGGCTGGATACGGTCTCTATCCAGGAAGTGCGCCTGGGGCTGCGCTCCGGTTATCCGCCGCAGGAAATTATGTACACGCCGAATTGCGTGAGCCTGGAGGAAATTGAAGAGGCCGTATCGCTCGGCGTACGCATCAATATCGACAATATTTCCATACTCGAACAGTTTGGGCAGGAACATCCCGACGTTCCTATCTGCATCCGCATCAATCCGCATATTCTGGCCGGAGGTAACCTCAAAACCTCGGTCGGCCATCTCGATTCCAAGTTCGGGATCTCTTTTCATCAGATGCCCCACGTCCACAAAGTAGTTGATGCCACCGGCCTGAAAGTGGAAGGCCTGCACATGCATACGGGCTCCGATATTCTCGACCCTGACGTCTTCCTGGCCGGCGCCGAGATCCTGCTCAACCTCGCCAAAGAATTTGAGGAACTCGATTACATAGATCTGGGCAGCGGCTTCAAGGTGCCCTATAAAGAGGATGATATCCAAACCGATATCGAGGAGCTGGGCGCCAAGATTTCGGAGCGCTTCAACGATTTCTGCCACGAGTACGGCCGCGACCTCACCTTAGTTTTCGAACCGGGTAAATTTCTGGTCAGTGAAGCCGGCTACTTCCTGGCGCGCGTCAACGTGATCAAGCAAACGGTGGCTACGGTTTTTGCCGGGCTCGATACGGGGCTGAACCACCTCATTCGGCCCATGTTCTACAATGCCTACCACCGCATCACCAATATCAGTAACCCCGGAGGTAAGCAGCGCTTCTACACCGTAGTCGGCTACATCTGTGAAACGGATACCTTTGGAGTCAACCGCAAAATTGCCGAGGTGCGCGAAGGCGATATCTTCTGCCTGCACAACGCCGGCGCCTACAGCTTCATGATGTCTTCCAATTATAATTCCCGCTACCGACCCGCCGAAGTGCTGGTCCACGAAGGCCGCGATTACCTCATCCGCAAACGCGAAACGATGGAGGACCTGCTGCGCAACCAGGTGGAAGCGGATATCTTTGCGGAGAAAGTTGGAAGGTTTGAGGGGTGAGGAGGGCAATTGACGGGGTGACTCGAAGTCGAAGTCACCCCGTCAATAAAACCGAAAAACTTCCGTCCGGTCTTGCCTCTCCGGAAAATTCAATATTATTATACCATCCTTTAACCCAATCGTCCGACCAATGAATCATCATACGGATACCATAACAACTGCTGACGGTCTGCAACTCTTTACCCAGTCCTGGACCCCCGAAGGAGAAGCCCGTGCACATTTGCTTATCGTCCATGGCTACGCGGAGCATTCCAGTCGTTACCAACACCTGGCGGAATTCTTTACCGCGGAAGGCTTTGCGGTGCATGCCTTCGATTTGCGGGGCCACGGCAAGTCTGGAGGCAAAAGCGGTTATGTCGATCGCTTTGAATTGTATCTCAAAGACCTCACCACCGTATTCGACCACTTGAAGATGCAGGCCAAAAAGAAAACATTTTTTCTGTTTGGCCACAGCATGGGCGGCGCAATCGCAGCGCTATACGTCATTACGCGGCAGCCGAAACAGCTCAACGGCGTCTTGCTGAGCGGAGCCGCCCTCAAGGTTAGTGACGATATTTCCCCCCTCCTGCAACGCGTCTCCGGAGTACTCGGAGAGTGGTTGCCCAAGGTGAAAACCATCAAACTGGACACCAAGGCCCTGTCGCGCGACCCGGCCGTTGTGGAGGACTACGAGAACGATCCGCTGGTTTACCACGGGCCGGTTTACGCCCGGACCGGCGCCGAGCTTATCCGCGCCTCCAAACGCATCTACGCCAATATGGAAAAGCTTAAATTACCTGTTCTGATTATGCACGGCACCGCCGACCGCCTGACCGATATGGAGGGTAGCAAGGAACTGGAGCGCCGCGCCGGCACGGAAGAAAAAAGATTGGAACTGTACAACGGGCTCTATCACGAGCTGGTCAATGAACCCGAACAAAAACAAGTGATGGGCGACATGCTGGAGTGGATGGAGAAAAGGATGAGTGGTCGGTAGTAACAGTCAGCAGTCGGTAGTTCCCGGCAGAGCAGTACGGCACGTCGCCGAACTGTTTATGCCTTCATTGTAAGAGCATTAAACAGAATACGATCTCTTTTGACCATAAATTCCCAACATCAACACCCGGTAAATATTCCGGCGCTCGACCTGTATCCCCTGCGAGCGGATATTCACGCGCCCTCCGATCCGCAGCGCGCCCGGGCGGTGGTGCTGATCAACGCCGCAACTGGGGTGAAGCGGCAATATTATTTCGCTTACGCTAAATACCTGGCCGGAAAGGGCTTCCTGGTGATTACCTATGATTACCGCGGCGTCGGCGATTCCCGGCCGGAGCGGTTTCGGGGCTTTGAAGCTGATTTCCTGGACTGGGGGCAGCGCGATTTCGCCGGGGTGATCGGTTTTGCCCGCCGTCGCTGGCCGGAACTGCCATTGTTTGTCGTCGGCCATAGCATAGGCGGGACCATCCTGGGTATGGCGCCCAACAACGAAGAGATCAGCGCCGCCATAACGGTGGGGGCGCAAACCGCTTACTACCGCGACTGGCCTTGGCCATACCGCCTCCGCCTGTACCTGCTGTGGCACATTCTTCTTCCTGTCCTCACCCGCTGGTGCGGCTATTTCCCGGGTCGCCGCCTGGGCATCCTCGAAGATCTGCCCCGGGGAATCATTCAACAGTGGCATGCCCGCCG
>CAZWDL010000140.1:0-17089 GCA_964632995.1 uncultured Saprospiraceae bacterium | reverse complement strand
CGAACAGATGAACCGTAGAAGTAGCCAAAACCGGACTTATGGGTAATCAACACACTTTGAAAGTTTAGTAAACGTCCCCTCGATGTTTCGTAAGCATACTAAAGATTACTTACGATTCTTCAAAATTTCTTTTAATGAGACCTTGGAGGTTATCGGTACGTTTACCAAACCTCGAAGGTTTCCTAAACGTTTTAATAACATGGAAAAATTACGCAACAACTGGCATACCGTTCGCATCCTTCAACTCGCCATGGGCATCATCCTGCTGGGCAGCTACCTCTTTTACATGCAGGACGGCATCACGCTGGCCTTCGGCCTGATCCTCTTGATACAGGCGGCTTTTAACATCAGCTGCATTACCGGGGCCTGCAGTGTGCCGCAGCAGCGTCGGCAGGCTAAGGGACAGGTGAAGGAAGAAGAAGTGGAGTACAATGAGATCGTGTGACCCTATTTGCAGGATTCTACCTTTTCCGGCTGACGCTTACTCCGGATACTCCAGCAATCTTCATAGATAGAGCAGTAACAAATTTCAATCTGGTAACGCTCTTCCATTTCGCGAAACCGCTGTGCGAGGTCCAGATCAATCACCTGAAGTAAAGAAACCTTGTCCCCGGGCGCCAGTACGGTCCCCTCTAAGGTGAAATAACCGATAGGAAGAGTGTCTAATGAAATATCCAGCAGCTCTTCCACCAGTGCCTGGGGACCCTCCACTTCTTTTTCTCCTATCTTGATACTCACGTCCTGAATCAATGCCGGCCCCAGCCCCACATTTTCAACATCGTATAACAATCCCTTTTGATAGATATACTTGGGTCCGTGATTCAAATAAGGCCAGGCACTTGCGTACTGCTGCTCGCGCATGATTTTGGCCTCGTATATGGAAACCACCAGCGCACAGACGCTGATAAATACCGCCGATCCGGCGACCACCATTTCGTAGTTGATTCGCTTTGTCCATTTTTTGCTGCTCATCAGTGTAAGGCTTTTGTTGAGACTTATTGGTCAAAAAACAAGAATTGCCGGGTTTAGGATTTTTATTGAGGTTTAGAAAGGGGCGCGGGAAGCAAAACCCCAGCTATTCCTCGCTAAGCATTGCCAGGCCCAGAACCTTTACCCGTCCCGAGGAACGAGGGCGGGCAGCACCCAACATCAAGCATCCAGCCCCCCTTCCTAGCGTCCGGCCTCCACTATCCAGTTGTCAACCATCTCCTCCAGCGTCGTGAGCAACACCGAACCGTTCGACAGCACCAGGTCGTGAAATTCCCGTTTGTCGAAATCCGCTCCCAGTGCCTCCTCCGCTTTCTTACGCAAGCGCCGGATGGTCAGTTCCCCGATCTTGTAGCTCACCGCCTGTCCCGGCCAGCCGATGTAGCGGTCGATCTCGGTATTCACTTCATGCAAAGAGAGGGCTGAATTACCTGCGAGGAAATCCACAGCCTGCTTCCGCGTCCATCCCTTATAATGGATACCCACATCGATGACCAGGCGGCAGGCGCGCCACATCTCGTAAGTCAGGCGACCGAAATGCTCGTAAGGGGTGCGGTACATACCGATCTCCTGACCCAGCCATTCGGCGTACAGCCCCCAGCCTTCCCCGTAAGCGCTCAGGTAGGTCCGGCGCCGGAAGTCGGGCACGCTGTCGAGCTCCATCGACAGGGCCATCTGCAGGTGATGACCGGGAACAGCTTCGTGCAGCGTCAGGGCCGGCAGCACGTAGAGGGGTCGGCTTTCCAGCTTGTAGGTATTCACCCAGTAGGCGCCGGCGCGGCTGCGGCGCAGGGAACCCGGTACGTAGCGCCCGCCGGTATAGGTGGGAGCGATCGCATCGGGTACAGGCGCCACGGTGTACGGCAGGCGCGGCAGGCGGTTAAACAGCCCGGGCAGCTTGCCGTCGACGTACTTGGCCATCCAGGCCGCCTCCTTCAGTAACTCTTCCGGTGTTTCAGCGTAGAACTGCGGATCAGTGCGGAGGAATTCAAGGAATGCATCAAAGCTACCTTCGAAACCGGTCTCTTCGATAATCGATTCCATCTCCGCACGAATGCGGGTCACTTCGGCTTTGCCGGTTTCAAACACCTCATCCGGCGTCATATCCAGGGTCGTGAAGTAGCGAATGCGCTGTTCGTAATAGGCTTTGCCTTTGGGTAATGATGAGGCTCCGAGACTTTGCCGGGCGCCGGGGATGTATTCCTCTTCCAGAAATTCTTTAAAAGTCGAGTAAGCCGGCAGGATGCTATCTTGGATGGCCTGCAATGCTTCTTTGCGCAAACGCTCCTGAGTCGTATCCGGGATGTGCGCGGGCAGTTCCAGCAGCGGAGCATAGAAGCTGCTTTCTTCCGCCGATCCCACCAAAAAAGGCACCAACTGCGCAGGTAGTCCGTGCAGGATAACCTTCGGCTGGGTAAGCCCTTTAGCCAGCCCTTCACGGAGCAGCGTCATATGATCCTCAGCGTATTGCCGGAAGCCGGTCAGACGCCGGATGTACTTTTCCACTTCCTGCGTAGTATTCAACGGCATGCGGTCCATCGAAAAAGCAAAGCCAGTGTGAAATCCGCCTTCGGCGTTCAGGGGCATGAGATAACTTTCAAATTCAACCTGGGCTATCTTATCAGCCAGAATGAACCGGAACAGATCGTAATTCACCTGGTCGGCCGGTGTGAGCGCCGCCCGGTCGATGGCCTCGCTACGCTCCAGCAGATCCCGCCAGAAATCCGCTTGCCGCTGCTCATCTTCCGGAAGGATGCGGGGGAATAATTCTTCGTTGTCATCTTCGCCATAGTTCTCATATTCCTGAAAAAGCTGATGGAGCGCCGCCGCCGGACCGGAGGGTGGAACCGGCTGTGCCGGAAGTTTGCCCAGCAAGAGCAGCAGAAATAGTAAGAGCAATATTTTTTTCATATTCGCCTGATTTGTATAGATTTTCAGCATTTCACTATTCCAATTTGTCAACTCCAGCCGGGGGGACTACTTCTGCTGTTCAACATTCATCTGTTCTGTTGTTCTGCGGTTCAGTATATTCAGGCTTTTAGCGGAACCGCAGAACAACAGAACAGACGAACAGCAAAACCGAAGAAGTATCCGAAACCATCAATTTGACAATATTCCTCCTTATCTTTCAATACACCTTCACCCCTACCTCCACCTTCCCTTCCCGCAACTTATTCACCAGCAGGTGCGCCTGCCGCGTCGGCTCGGGCAGCTTGTAACCGCGGGCGCAGTGCAGGGTGATCTCCCGGCTGTCTTTCATTCCACACAGGTGGCCCGGCGAGACGAAGACCGGCTTGATGCCATTCTTGGTGCAAAGGGCATAGCCGATCGTTTCAGCGCCATCTTTAATGGACTCGTAGTTTCCACGTTTGAGTTCCGGCTCCTCAAATTCTCCGGTCAGGTTCCGCTTGGCGCAGCCGATGCCAGGGGTACCGGTCAGTAGCCCAAAGTGGGTCGCGATACCCATACGGCGCGGATGGGCGATACCGTGACCGTCGCACATCACCAGGTCCGGCTTAAAAGGTAATTGCTTCCAGGCTTCCATCAGGGAAGGAATCTCCCGGAAGGAGAGCAGTCCCGGAATGTAGGGAAACGGCGCCCGCCGGGTGACCGTGCTGTGCGCTACCAGCTCCATTGTCTCGTAATCCAGCACCACCACGCCAGCGTAAAACTGATCGTCGCCCTTATTGTACGACAGATCGCAGCCTCCCACATAATGAAGCTCCCTTTCCAACGGCTCGATGTGCACTTTGTCGCGCAATTCCCGCTGCAAGGCGATGGCTTCGGTGGGAGAAAGATCCCAGGAATGATCTATCGTGCTCATATCTATTCGGTCTTCTGGCGACGTACGATCAATAAATTTCCTGATTCATATTTCAGATTTCCCTACAGTCCGCTCACCGTCATCCCCCCGTCCGTCACCAGATTCTGCCCGGTGATATAGGACGCCTTGTCCATGGCAAGAAAGGCGATGGCGGCAGCGACTTCCTCCGCTTCGGCGATGCGATTCAAGGGGGTGCGCTGCAGAATCAAATTCAGCCGTTCGGGCTGCTGCAGAACCGGCTCGGCCAGTGGCGTACGGGTATACCATGGCGACACCGCGTTGACGCGGATGCCGTGCTGCGCCCACTCCACTGCCAGGTGGCGGGTCATCTGCAGCAGGGCGGCCTTGGTCATCCCGTAGATGGCGCCGGAGCGCACATCGACCAGTCCGGCGACCGAGGCGACGTTGATCACACTGGCGCCCTTGCCCCCTTTCAACCGGGGAAAAAGCTGTTGGGTGAGCACCAGCGCACTGAAGAGGTTGGTTTCAAAAATTTGGCGGTATTCCCGGGGATTGTACTCATCGAAAGGCTTACGGATATTCATCCCGACATTATTGACCAGCACATCGAGCCGGTCCCAGCAATTGCTTACCGTCTGATGCAGGCGCTCCCGCTCTTTCGGATCACTCAGGTCGGCTGCAAAACCGGTAACCTGCTGTTCGTCCGTCTGTAGTTCTTCAATCAGTTGGTCGATATCCTCCTGCGAACGGGAGTTGATGCACAACTCGGCCCCCAGCGCCAGCATTTCTCTGGCGGCAGCCAGGCCGATGCCCTTGGTGGCGCCGGTGATGAGGACGCGCTTGCCCTTTAGTGTCCAGTTGCTCATAAGGCGGTTTTATCGTTTTGGGGAAAGATAATTTTTTTAATGGAATAAAGCAGCGAGGAACAAAACACAGGCTCAATTGTCTCAGCAAAAATCGTTACATTCAGGCTCCCGAACCATCCAACCTCACGTATTTCCAACCCCCAAAGGCCCTCAAATACCTTGTACCTCATGAAACGATTCCTCATCCGCACCCTTCAGGTATTGGCCGCGCTGGTCATCCTTTTACTCATCGGCCTCCTCATTTTCATCTACACGCCCCCAAGGCATTCGATCGAGGCTGCTGACTACGGTCTGGAAAAAGGAATGACCGAAGCTGAAATCGAGCAGCAAGTGGATGATTGGATAAAAGCCATGACCCTGGAAGAAAAGGTCGCCCAGATGTCGGGTGACGGCGGCATGTGGGAATTCGCCCGCTTCGGTTTGCGGGCGCTGATATTGAAAGAACGCGCCAATTACTACTCCGGCCGCAACGAGCGCCTTGGCATCCCGCCCTTCTCTTTTGCCGACGGCCCCCGCGGCATTGTCACCGGTGAAGCCACCGCTTTCCCCGTCGCCATGGCCCGCGGCGCCAGCTGGGATAAGGCCCTGGAGCAGCGCGTCGTCGACGCCATGGGCGTGGAAGCCCGCGCGCTGGGCGCCAACTACCACGGCGGCCTATGCATCAACGTGCTGCGGCATCCCGCCTGGGGGCGCGCCCAGGAAACCTACGGCGAATCGCCCTGGCAGCTCGGCGAGATGGGCATCGCCTTCCTGCGGGGCGAACAGCGTCATAATGTGATGACCTGCGCCAAGCACTTCGCCGCCAACAACATCGAAAATTCGCGCTTCTATGTGGATATGCAGATGGATGAACGCACGCTCCGCGAGGTGTACCTGCCGCAGTTCCGCCGCTGCGTCGACGCCGGGCTGGCCTCCGTGATGAGCGCCTATAACAAGTTGAATAATGAGTACTGCGGTCACAATGACTATCTGCTCACTCAAATCCTCCGCGACGAATGGGGTTTCGAGGGCTTCGTCAGCTCCGACTGGGTGTGGGGCATTTACGACGCCGCCGAGGCGGCCAACGCGGGTATGGACGTAGAGATGCCCGCCCCGCTCCACTACGGCGACAAACTGGTGCAGGCCGTGCAGAACGACGAGGTGCCGGAGGAACAGATCGACACCATCGTGCGGCGTATCCTGCGCACTAAGCTGCGCTACGTCACCGCTCCCGATCCCATGAACTACGACAAAAGCCTGATCAACAACGAAGCCCACCGAAAACTTGCACAGGAAGCGGCGGAGAAGAGCATCGTGCTGATGAAAAACAACGATGCGTTGCTGCCTTTGTCAAAAGAAAAAACAGGCAAGCTGGCCGTCATCGGCCATTTGGCGAAAGCCGATAACCTCGGCGATGAGGCCAGTAGCCACTTTGAACCCTCCTACGTCGTCACGCCGTTGGAAGGACTACAGCAATACCTGGGCGAAGCGACGGAGGTCGTCTATAACGACGGCCGCGATATTGAAGCCGCCCGCACCCTCGCCACCGATGCCGATGCGGTGATCATCGTGGCGGGCTACGGCCCACAGGATGAGGGCGAAAATATCGGCAATAATCCCTGGCAGGAGGATACGGTCAACATCAAAGGCGGCGACCGGCGCTCGCTGTCGCTACACCGCGAAGACATCGAGCTGATCCGGGCCGTCGGTGCGGTAAATGAACGCAGCGTCGTAACACTCATCGGCGGCAGCGCCATCCTGATGGACGAGTGGATCAAGACTGTTCCGGCCGTACTTATGGCCTGGTACCCCGGCATGGAAGGCGGCACCGCGCTGGCCCGCATCCTCTTCGGGGAAGTTAGCCCCAGCGGGCGCCTGCCCTTCACGCACCCTGCCGACGAACAGCAACTGCCTCCATTCGATCCTTTCGAAGAGGTGGCGCGCATCGGCTATTACCACGGCTATACCCTCTTCGACAAAGAAAATATGGAGCCGGCATACCCCCTGGGCTACGGCCTGAGCTACACCAGCTTCCGGCTCGACAGCCTGCGGGTGCTCACGCCCGCCGTCTCCCCGGGCGACTCCCTGCGCGTGCAGGTGCGATTGACTAACACGGGCGCCGTTACCGGCGGCGAGCTGGTGCAACTCTACATCGGCCTGGAAAACGCGGGAACCGAACGGCCGCCCAAGCTGCTGCGCGACTTCAAAAAGGTATACCTGAAACCGGGGGAGTTCCGCTTCCTCACCCTGAAAGTGGCTTTCGAAGACCTGGCCTGGTACAGTCCGAACCTGCGGCAGTGGGTGGTGGATAAGGTTCCGTACTCGGTACTCGTGGGACGGACGGCAAGGGATGCCGGGATGTTGAAAGGAAGCTTTGAAGTTGGGGATTACAGTTCTTGAGTGCTTGCCCACCCTCTTGCTTGTCAGGTTGAATCGGACCAGGGAAAGGTTCTCGAATGGAGCGCGAAGCTCCTTGCTTGCGCAAAAAGTAATTGTGGACGTACGCCAGAGGGCGAAGACCATCAGGAACCAATATTGATTCTTGATCCGTGGCGCCTCAACTCAAACCAGTTGAATTATTCAACTTTTCAATCTCTGCATCCAATTCCCCCATTATTTCTGCCCACTCCTGCCGGATGGCGCGCAGCGCCTCCAGGCGTAGCCGGATGGGTGGCAGGTCTTCACCGGATAAAGGATGTTGCAGCAACTGATCGAAACGCTCTCGCTCGCGGAGCAGGTCTTCGAGTTCGCGCGCATCACGGGGGGTACGTGGACGAGGCAGGACGATGAGTTCGGATTCGGTACGAAGGCGGCGGAAGAGATTTTCGACGCAGGGGACGAAGGTATAGAGAAGAAAAAATTGCCGGCAGGCAATCTGGTCACCGGCTTTACAACGCTTGATCAATTCGGAAAACATGGGACAAAGTTTCTTGGGGTTATACAGAAAAAGGTTCCTGTTTTCTCAAGCATGCAAAGCGGCGCCGGATTACGCTGCCGGCGGTCGTTCACGGGATTACAGTCCGCTGTGGGGCCACAACATTGCTATGGCCTGGGACAGGGTCTGTGGTGGCAGCCGTGGGAATCGACTGCAGTCAAAGAATCACACCTCGGTAGAGTAGTTGCTAAAATCCCGTGTAGATTGAACCGGCTTACTGTAAAGACACCCGGCGACCGGCGCCGTCGAGCGGCAGCTCAGCCACGTGCAGCTGTCCATCCTCACGGTAGATGCAGACGCGAGCGTCGATGGTGCTGAAGCAGGTCTTGTCGTTGGGGAAGTTGCTTTTCGCCACGATGCAGACCTCATCTTCACCATTGGGTACGATTTCGTACTCCCCGGCATTGAAGCGCTGTGTGGGTTCGCCGAAACCGCCCTCAACGTCCGCCGTCAGGCCGTTGATGCGCAGCAGGCAGTTGTCGCTAAAGGATTGGCAGTAGTACTCACCGGGCTGCAGACGAACAGCGTTGATGACGTGTACCGTACGGGGATCGGCGCCGCAGTTGACATCGCCTTCCATTTGCAACATGCCGATCGTATCTTCGACGATAATGCTCGACGTCGACTTCGAAATGGCCGGCGGGGGGACGCTGCTTTCTGAGTAGGCGATCAGCTGCCGCTCTTTGGTCTCCGGCGATTCGGGCAGATCGCTGGCCACCACGATGGCCGGTTCGCTATCCGGCGCTTCTTCCAGGTTGATCGCCTGAATAGCCGGTAGCAGGTTGCGCATCTGCTGATCTTTCGAACAGCTATAGAAAATAGCGACGGCAAAGAGGACGATTACAAGTCTTGAGAAAGTCATGTTTTCGGGATATTTGATCGTATGTGATTGAATGTATTTTGCCTTTGTTAAAACAAATATGCCCCGGTTGGGAATCTTTTTCAAATCAACTTTTTTATTTTTTTAGGATTCAAAACCACCAAAACGCGCATAAAAAATTCAAATTCAATTACTTATGTAAAAACACTTAAACCTCATGTCCACCGAAGACCCCTTATTTGAGCTGATAAAATCGCTTTCGCAAACGGAAAAGCGGTATTTCAAGCGATTTTCCACGCTGCACTCCAGCCGTTCGAAGAACAATTACCTGGAGCTGTTCGAGGCGATGGACCGGCTCGACCAATACGATGAGGGCAAGATCCGGCGGCGGCTGAGCAATAAAAAATTTGCCAGCAACCTCGCGGTGGGCAAAAACTACCTGTACAACCTGGTGTTGCGCAGTCTCCGTCTGTACAATGCCGAGCAGAGCGCGCTGTTTCAGGTGCTGGATCTCATCCAGGACATCCATCTCCTAATCGATAAAAACCTGCCGCAACAAGCCGTCAGACGCATCCAGAAAGCCAGGCGGATGGCCGAGCAGTATCATTTGGAATTACCGATGCTGGAAATCCTTCGCCTGGAACGCATGATGATTCGCTGGAGCCAAAAGAAAAAATCGCAGGAGGGATTGGAAGACAATCAGGAGAAAACCGCACAGTATCTACGTCAGGTGAACCTGCAATTCGACATTCTCAAACTGTACGACGACATTTTCCTCATCCTGCGCAACCGGCCTCAATTCGAGCATCCGGAGGAGCGCATCCACGAGCTCATCCGCGAGTTTTCCGAGCGGGTTTCTGTTACTGACTTCTCGTTCGAAACCCGGATGATTTATCACCTGATCTGGTCGAACTACTACCAACTGCTGACCGGCGAGATGAAAGAAGCCCGTCATCACCTCGGCGTACTCATCGACCTGTTTGAAGCCGAGCCTCACCTTATCCGGGAATATCCCGTGCGCTATATCAATCTGCTCAGCAATTATCTGACCACTCATATGTCCGATGGCCGCTACGAAGCCTTTCCGTCGGTCATCGAAAAGCTGGAAGGTCTGCCGTCCGACCGGGAGTACCTGCGCATCAAGCTATTTCAGAAAGTCGCTCACTTTCAGCTGATTTACCACCTTCGCACCGCACGGTACGAAGCGGCGCTGGAGCTGATCCCCGAAATCGAGCAGGGACTGGAAAAATACCAGCAGGGCATCTCTCTCGACCAGCAACTCAACTTTTACCAAAATATCGCCCAGGTGTATTTTTTCAATCACCGCTACGAGGAGGCGCTGAACTGGCTCGACCATGTACTCAACGAAGAAAAGCACGAAATCCGCCAGGACATCCAGCTCAATTGCCGCCTGCTCCAACTGCTGGCCCACTACGAGCTCAACAACCTGGACTTCACCGGAAGCCTCGCCCGTTCGATCTATCGCTACGTGCGTAAAGCCACCGGGGAAGAGCATCTGCTTAAGGCGGTAGCCACTACCATTCTGAAGGCCGTGGACTTGCCGGCGGGAGAACGGTCAGCGTTGCTGAACACCCTCCGGAAAGAGGGACGAGCAGCGCCCCGGTCTGAAGTTAAGGAGATGGTTGAAAATTGGTTGAAAGATTGAAAAGCTGAAAGCCCAAATGAGTCCAAAAATATCCTACTGGATCTGGTTTACCCCCCGGACGGGAAGCACCTTGCTGTGTAAAGGCCTCGAATCAACCGGCGTAGCGGGAAAACCCGGGGAATTTTTTGACCTCCCGGAGGAGAATTCCCTGTCGAATTACCATCATGTAAACACCTATGAGGCGCTGTGGGAAAAATTGTGGCGGGAAAGCGTTACCCCGAACGGCATCCTGGGGGTTAAATATTCCCTGTATCGTTCAAGTTATGACAAACTGGCCGGCGAGATTATCAGTCTCCGGAATCTCACCGGAATTACCCCCCTGGATTGGCAAGTCTGGTCGGATCTTTTCCCCGACTGCCGGCACATCTTTCTGAGCCGGCGCAATAAAGTCCGCCTGGCGGTTTCGTGGTGGAAGGCCATTCAGGATAACCAGTGGCACAGGAAAAAGGAGAAAGTACCGAAGTACGGCCCCGACTTCTACGAAGGCAAATACAACTTTAACGCCTTACTACACCTCTTAAAAGAAAGCAACTTGCGCGAAGCGGCGACGCAGGAATTTTTTGACTACAACGGGATCCAACCGCTGACGATCATCTACGAAGATTTCGTTTGCCATTACAAGGAGACCATTACAAGCATCCTTCGTCACCTGGGTTTGCAAGACGAAGCAGTGAGCATCGCCCCGAAGTTTTATGCCCCAACTGCCGATGCGGTGACAGAGGAGTGGGTGCAGCGGTTTCGAGGAGATCTTCAGAAAGGTTGGGAAAAAATTATATAGTGATAGAGCCTGTCAGAATAAGACAAGTAAAAAACATGAGAACGAAGCTCCTCCAGACCTCTGGCGGTCCCATAGAATATAGTGTTCACGGCCGGGGCACCCCCGTACTTTTCCTCCACGGCGGCCATTCCAACGCCCGGGAAGCGCTCGCCCACAAGTATATGGATCCGGAAAAGTTTGCCCTGATCACCCCTTCCCGCCCCGGTTACGGCCGCACGCCTTTGTCCGGCAATACCACGCCCGAGGCAGCAGCCGATCAGATTGCCGAACTTATGGAAAAGCTGGGCCTTGAACACTATCACATCATCGGTATTTCGGCGGGCGGGCCGACGGCCATCGCACTCGCGAGCCGCCATCCGCAGCGCGTGCCCAAGCTGGTCCTGGAATCGGCCGTCACCAAACGCTGGCTGAGCCCGGACGATGAGCTGTACCGGCGGGGCAAGCGGATGTTCCACCCCGGAGTGGAGCGATTCACCTGGGGCTTACTACGGGTATTTCTCCGCCTCTTCCCCCGGATGATCGTACGACAGATGGCAAACGAATTGACAAGCGCCACCATCCAGCATTTCGAGCCGGAAGAAATCGAAGACATGCGCCGCATGCTCCTCGCCCAGCGCTCCGGGAGCGGTTTCGTCACCGATCTGGAGCACGAGCTTGACGAAGAAGTCTTTGCCGGCGTCAAAGCGCCCACCCTGATCGTGCACAGCAAAAACGACAAGGCTGTGAGCAAGGAACATCCGCTTTACGCAAAGGAAAAAATTGATAACGCCCGTATCCTGTGGGTGGACAACAAATGGGGCCACCTGATCTGGATGGGCGCGGAAGCGGAGGACGTCATCGGCCAGGTGAAAGCATTCCTGAGGGAATAGGAAGGAACTGATTTCGCTTCGCAGCCTGCCCGGGTAAACCGGCCGTTCTGCTCCGTAGCCCGGTCAGGTAAATATCCGGCATCCAGTACCCAGCATCACCGTTCCTCCTCACCCCACCGAAACCCTTTTGCTTCCGCCTGCTCCCGGACCGCCGCTCTGATGACATCCCCAATCGTCTTTTCCTCCGTATCGCTGCGGGAGATGACCTCGAAATACTCTTCCACTTTTTCGGCGTACAAGCGGATCGCATCCGCCAGTACCTCGCGCTTATGGCTGCGGATAAACACTTGACGGCGGATCATCTCAGGCGATTTCCCCTGCAGTTCCACCGGTAACTCATTTGGCGAAAGCCGCTCCAGAATCTTAGGATCCTGATCGTAGGCGTCGATGAGATCGTAGGCGCTGCGGTTCTGCGGTTTTTTCATTTTGAAAAGTACCTGCTGGCGGAAGTAAGCGTTGCCGAAGCGGTAAGCGTTGCCGTCGAGTTCCTGCAGGCGCTGCCGGTGCAGCTCCTGGTCAGGACCGTAGAAGAGGCTGGTCTGCCGGTATTGGCGATAGAGGTCGAGGATTTTGCCGTCGTAGGGGGTTTCGGTTTGGCTCGGGGGTTCATTCTGATCGATGTTGACGTAGCGGCCGCCGCCGAATTGCGCGGCATCCGCCCAGCCATGCGCCCGTCCCTCTGCCTCGAAGCCGCAGTACACCGTATTGAGCCGGATGTCTTTTTCGGCCAGTCTGGCACAGACTTCCCGATAACCCACCGGCCCCTGTGCAAAGGACTCATTGCCGGCAATGAAGACTACCCGGAAATCCCGCTCCTCATCCGACCAGCTGAGGCTATCCAGCGCCAGGTGCAGAGCGGCGCCGCAGTATTCGTCACCGCCGCCGGTCTGCAGCGACAGTAACCCGGCGGTGAGGCTGTCCGCATCGGTAGTGAGTCCGGCAATTATCCGGTTGTGATGGGGTGGTGGAAAAAAAGGATTGCCGTAGGCGATGAGCGCTACTTCCACCACCGGTGCTTTTCCCTTACGGCGGGCTTTTGACAGGAAATCCACCACGCTCCAGAACTGACTGTTACTCTGCGCGATCAGCCCGTCCATGCTGCTGCTGACGTCGAGCAGCAAGGCGAGCTGAATGCGGGGGGTGTCGATGCACCAGGAGGGCCTTTCCCAGGTGATCCCGTTTTTTTTTCGTTTCTCCAAAGCGCCCGTTTCAACGGTCCCTGACACTTCCGGACTCAGAGACGCGCTTTCCGGTTCCGGTTGAAATAAACCGGGATCGTAGGAATTAAATAACCAGGCAAACCATCCCGGGATCAGAAAGGAGCACAACAGTAAAGGACGAGTGAGCAGGTGTTTCATCGGTGATGGGTTGTAAGCTTTTGGCGTAAGCTGCTTACTAAAAGTAAAGATTCTTGAGCACTTTGGAGGAGAATTTATGGGTATACCCGACGCAGATTGATTTGAGAGTCCTCTCAAATTAATCGGGTCAGTATACCTAAAATCAGAAACATGAAAGGATTGAAACTGACCTTTTACGGCCTGGTGGTGAAGGAACTAACCCGGATTATTCATGGGTTCTTCGTCATGAGAGGCCAAAGTGGTTGCCAGGCTTGCGTTCGCGCAGGAGAGAGACACGGAACCGTATCCCCAGATACGGTGAGTATCGAACGACGAGCAAACGCAAGAATGGTAGGCAATTTGGCCTCGTAATAGATTAATCCATGAATAATCCGGGCTAAGTAATTGACTATTTTATCAAACTGCGATCAATTAATTATCAGGCTATTGTGATTAGAAAAAGTTGTCAGTCAATTGTGTCCTTCACCACTGGTCCTCCTCGCGCTTGCGTTGGTAACGACACACGCATTATCGCTGTAATCCGCGTCCTCCGGAATTCCTCATCTTCATGGAAGAAGTTGCCTGCCTCCTTCCAACACCAAAAAAACCAGGAGGCGCGGGGAAAGCGCCTCCTGGTGTGGCCTACCGGTTCTCAAACGACCTATCCGGAAAAGCCGGCGCCTCCGGCACCTCCCGGGGGTCCTCCTCGATCAGCTCCAGCAGGTGGTTGATCGCCGCATCCAGCTGGGCGTCCTCGCCCTTGAAGGTGGCGTGCGGCAGGTTGTCCACCACGATATCCGGTTCTACGCCGCGTTGTTCGATCAGCCATTCGCCTTCGGGGCCGTAGACGCCCATCATGGGGGCGCGGGCCAGCCCGTTATCGCTCAGGCGGTTGGCGGAGCTGAGCCAGATTTCGCCGCCCCAGGTGCGCGTGCCGATCACCTTGCCCAGGTCCAGGCGGCGGAATCCGTCGGCGAAGGCCTCGCCGTCGGAGGCGGTGCGTTCGTCGACTAATACCACCATATGACCGCGGAAAGCGTACTGCATGTTCCAGTAGGGATCGCGCTCGCGGTTTTTCCAGTACATCCAGGCTTTGCGCAGCAGCTTTTCCAGGATAAAGCTTTCGATATTGCCGCCGCGGTTGTGCCGCACGTCGATGATCAGCCCCTGCCGGTTGAAGACGGGGTAGAACTCGCGGTACCACTGTTCCAGGTCATTGCTGCCCATCGCCTGCAGGTGCACGTAGCCGATCTTGCCGTCGGCCTTTTCCTCCACGGCCAGGCGGCGGCTGTACTCCCAGTCGCGATAGCGCAGCGCGTAGCCGCTGCGGAGCGGCGTCACGATAAGGTCCTTAACCGCTGCCGTTCCTCCCGGCTTCACGCCGATGCGCACCTGCTCGCCGGCCTGATTGCGCAGCAGCGCGCCGATATCGGGTACGGAAAGCGTAGCCACGCCGTTGATGTGCGTAATCACATCCCCTGCTGCCACCTCCAGCCCGGGCCGGTCCAGCGGCGAGCGCTCGTCGGGGAAGTCCGGATCGGCCTGGTAGATGTAATCGATGCGGTAGCCGCCGGCTGCCCCGTCGCGGGAGAAACGGGCGCCCAGGCTGGCCACATCCACATCGTCGGGACCCTCGCGCGTGTCGCCGCCGCGCACGCTGGTGTGCAGGGCGGAGAGCTCGCCCACAAAGCGACCGATGAGGTCGGAAAGCTCGCTGCGCGTCGTCACGCGATCCACCAGCGGGAGGTACTTCCGGTACATGGCGTCCCAGTCGACGCCGTGCATACCGGGATCGTAGAAGTAGTCGCGCTCCATGCGCCAGGCGTCGGTGAAGAGCTGACGCCAGTCTTCGCGCACGTCGAGCGAGAAGGTCCAGTCACTGAGATCTACCTGGGCATCCGACAGGTTATTAACCGCTCCCGTACCGGCGTCGACGACGTAGTAATTGGAGCCGTTCTTACGCAGCAGAATTTTCTGGCCGTTGGCAGAGAGATCAAAGCCCTGGATATTTTCCACCATAGTCACCGGCTTGGGGGAATCGTTGTCAATTTTGAGGACCATAAGGTGGGTCTTGGCGTTCGCGCCGGTCTCGCTGGAAGTGAAGTACAAGGCTTTATCGTTGACGCGCAGGTTGCGGTAGTTGCCGGGCGGTACGGGCACCTCCTGAATGCGCCGGGCGATGCCGTCCGTATCGATGGAGACAGTCATTTCTTTTTCCCCGTCTTCTTTCTCTTTTTCCGGTTCTTCCCAAAGCTCGTCATCAGGTTGGAAAGGTGAACGGGCGGCCGTCTGCAGCGCAACGTGATAGAGTTTCATTTTGCGATCGAAGTAGGGTTCCGGCTGCCGGCTGCCCCAGGGGCTGCCGACCAGCGTTTCGAAGTTGCGGTCGGAGAGGAAGTAGAGCCACTTACCGTCGGCACTCCAGGAAGGGCTGTTGCTGTTCATGCGGTCGGTGGTCAACTCGGTGAGGCTACCGTCGGCCACGCTGTAAAGCAGGATTCGGGCGAAGGTGTTTTTGGCCGTTTGAACAAAGCTGATCCAGCGGCTGTCGGGCGACCAGGTGACGTCGCCGATGCCCTCGTTGTTGGTCGATATCTTTTTTTGTTCGCCGCTGGCCACATTCAGCAGCCATAGGTGCCGGTTCAGGTCGCTGTAGGCGATCCATTTGCCGTCGGGCGAAGGCACGCCCTTGAAGCGAAGAATGGTTCCGTCATCGGTCAGCGCCTCGTGCTCGCCGATGCCGTCCGCTCCGATTTTCATAAACTCAAACTCGCCGGATTCATCAGACAGAACGAGGATGTGCTCCCCATCCGGCATGAAGGTAGCATCGCGGTAGCGTACCCCCTCCTTACGCGAGAGCTGCACCCGGCGACCGCTTTTGACCGGCACGACGAACACGCGGCCGCGGGCCGTGATGGCGAGCTGATCGCCTTCGGGATGTAATTCCACGCTGGTGATATAGTCTTCGGGATCCTCCACCCACTTCTCGCGCAGCTGGTCCAGGTCGGAAGCCAGGCGGATGGGGACCAAATTGTAATTTGCGGAAGCAATGTCATACAGCCAGATATCGGCGCCGCGCTGATAGACGATGCGGCCGTCGGAGAGCGTGGCGTAGCGAACGTCGAAGTCTTTATGGGTGGTATGCTGTTGTAAATCCTCCCCGTCTTCGGTCATCGACCACAGGTTCATCGTGCCGTCGCGATCGGTGATAAAGAAGATACGGCCGTCCCACCACATGGGGTGGTGGCTTTCGCCGTCGTGATCCGTGGTGAGCTTTACCGCTTCGGGTGTTCCTTCCGTAAATTTCCAGATTTGTCGTGCCGTGCCGCCGGTGTAGCGCTTGGTGACGTTGCGGTGATCGGCCGGCCGTACGAAATAGACGGTCCGCCCGCTATCGTCGAAACTCATCTCGCTGGCCTGGCTCAACGGAAGGAGCGTACGCTTTTTGGTTTCCGGATCGATCCTGACCGATTGCAAATGCGGCAATGTCGCGTAATGAATGGTGGTATACACCACTTCTCCCCCCGGCGTCCAGCCCGACGCGGTAGAGCTTTCCGCCTCATAGGTCCAGCGCTGGGGCAACCCGCCGGTGAGCGGCATGGTATACACCTCCTCCGGCCCTTCATAGGAGGCGGAAAAGGCCACCGTCTGCCCGTCCGGCGAAATATGCGGGTTCGTCTCCTCCCCGGGATGGGTCGTCAGGCGGCGGGCTAAGCCGCCCTCTACCGGAAGGGTCCACAGATCGCCCTCCGCGGTGAAGACGATGTTCTCTCCGTGGATAGCCGGAAAGCGGTAATAGCCTTCGAAGCCCTGGGAGAAAACAGAGAAAGAGGTCAGTAAGAAAAGCGTGAGAAAAAAGAGCTGTGATTTTTTCATGATGACTGGATGATGGTTCCACGCCAAGATAGGAAATTACGGGAAGGCGGAAAGTGGAAGGCGGAAGTCGGAAAGCGGAAGTCGGAAAGCGGAAGGCGGAAAGCGGAAAGCGGAAAGCGGAAGTCGGAAGGTGGAAGGCGGAAAGCGGAAGGCGGAAGGCGGAAGGCGGAAGGCGGAAGTCGGAAAGCGGA
>CAZWDL010000139.1:8048-17296 GCA_964632995.1 uncultured Saprospiraceae bacterium | reverse complement strand
GGGGTGGACGGCTCGGCCTCCAACGACAGCGGGAACCTGCTGGCGGAGGCGCGCGCGGCGATGCTGCTGCAGCGCGTCGCCCATGGCGCGGGCGCGATGGCGGCGCGCGAAGCGCTCGAAATCGCGACGCTGGGCGGGGCGAAGGCGCTGGACCGCGGCGACCTCGGCGCGCTGTCGCACGGGAAGCGCGCCGATGCCGCCGTGTTCGACATGCGCGGCTTCGAGACTGCGGGCGCATGGGACAAGGTGGCGGCGCTGACGCTCTGCGGGCCGCTGCGGGCGCGCGATCTGGTGGTGGAAGGGCGCGTCGTGGTCGCCGAAGGCCGGATCGCGACGCTCGATCTGCCGATGGCGCTCGAGCGGCATCGTCGCCTCGCCCGAGGGCTGGCCGGATGAGAACGGCTTGCCGACGCCGCCCCGCCAAGTTACCGCTTGAACGACGTCGCAACAGGGAGCCGGATCATGATCGGACGCCTCAACCATGTCGCCATCGCCGTTCCCGACCTCGCCGCCGGGATCGCCACGTATCGCGACGCGCTCGGCGCGAAAGTGACTGAGCCTCAGGCCCAGCCGGCCCATGGCGTGACGGTCGTCTTCATCGAGTTGCCCAACACCAAGATCGAGCTGCTGGAGCCGCTCGGCGAGGCGAGCCCCATCGCCGCCTTCCTCGCCAAGAGCCCTTCGGGCGGCATCCACCATGTGTGCTACGAGGTGGACGACATTCTGGCCGCGCGTGACCATCTGACGTCGAAGGGCGCGCGCGTGCTCGGCGACGGCGAACCGAAGATCGGCGCCCATGGCAAGCCGGTGCTGTTTCTCCACCCCAAGGATTTCAACGGGACGCTGGTGGAGCTGGAACAGGCCTGATGTCGATCACCTCCGGCATCGTTCTCTATGCGGTGCTGTGGTTCATTTCTTTGTTTATCGTCCTGCCGATCGGCGTGCGCAGCCAGGACGAGGCGGGAGACGTGGCGCCGGGCACGCCGGCGGGGGCCCCCGAGAACCCGATGATCGGCCGCAAGATGCTGTGGGCGACCGTGGCTGCGGCCGTCTGCTGGATCATCGCCTTCGCGGTGATCGAGGGCGGGATCATCGACAACGAGGACATTCGCGGCCTTGCGCCCTTCGATCGACCCTGAGATCGCGGCGCTCGGGCTGGCCGATGGTCTGATCGCCCTGCGGGTCACGCCCGGCGCCGCCGCCGAATCGGTGACGCTGGACCGCACGGCCGAAGGCGCGCCACTGCTGCGGGTGCGCGTCACGGCCCCGCCGGCGGACGGCGCGGCGAATGCTGCGGTGCTGAAGCTGCTCTCCCGCGCGCTTGGCGCGCCGAAATCGGCGCTGAGCATCGAGCGCGGAGCAAGCGGGCGCGACAAACTGGTGCGGCTGGCGCGCTGAGTGCGCGCTCTTCTCGTTTCGTCAACCTCGGCGGCCCAACTTCCGGTGGACTTCGACCGAAAGGAGCCGACGCATGATCTATCGCGCCCTTGCGGCCGGCTGTTTCGTCGCCGCCAGTCTCGGCCTCCTCGCTGCGGGGATCGCCTTCCGCCCGGACGCGGCCTTTGCTGTGCTCGCCACCCATGTCGAGAGTTCCGAGCTCAGGCCCGACAAACCGGGCGCATGGGAGTTCTACGCCGATGCCGACGCCGTGCGCCGCAACAGCATGGATCGTCAGCGCAAGGCGATGTCGGCGCCGCTTCTCGAACAAGCGGAGCGCGAAGTGAGCCGCTTCAAGGTCGCCGCGGTGCCGCTGGGCGTCGTCGCCCTCGTGTCCGGCATCGCCTGGATGATGCTGGGCCGGCGCGTCGAGGACGTCTATGTCCGCCCGATCAAGCGCCGCGGAAAACCGCGAAACGCTGTCGGGCCAGACTGATCAGACGACCACGCGCCGCGCCTCGGGCAGCGCCGCCGCCCCCTCGCCCTCGAACTTCGCCACGCTGTCGAGCGTCACGTCGGCGATCTCGTCGAGCGCTTCTCGGGTGAAGAAGGCCTGATGTCCGGTCACCAGCACGTTAGGGAAAGTCAGCAGCCGGCCGAAGGCGTCGTCCTGCAGCACTTCGTTGGAGTGGTCGTGGAAGAACAGGTTCTCTTCCTGCTCGTAGACGTCGAGCCCGAGATGCCCGATCTGGCCCGACTTCAGCCCGTCGATGGCGGCCTGCGCGTCGACCAGCGCGCCGCGGCCGGTGTTGATCAGCATGACGCCAGGCTTCATCAGCGCCACGCTGCGGGGATTGATCATGTGGTGCGTCTCGGGCGTCAGCGGACAGTGCAGCGACACGATGTCCGACTGCGCGAGCAGCTCCTCCAGTCCGACATAGCGCATCCCCAACGCGACGCAGTCGGGGTTTTCGTACACGTCGTAGCCAAGCAGCTTCATGTCGAAGCCCTTGAGCGCCTGAGCGACTTGGCGCCCGATGCGCCCCGTGCCGACGATGCCGGCGGTGCGCCCGCGCAGGTCGAAGCCCATCAGCCCGTTGAGCGCGAAATTGCTCTCGCGCACCCGGTTGTAGGCGCGATGGATCTTGCGGTTGAGGGCGAGCATCAGGCCGACTGTGTGCTCGGCGACGGCAAAGGGCGAATAGGCCGGCACGCGCGAGACCGTGACGCCCAGTTCGCGGGCGGCCTCGAGGTCGAGATTGTTGAAGCCGGCGCAGCGCAGCGCGATCATCCGCGCGCCGCCCTCGCTCAGCGCCGTCAGCACCTCGCGGTCGAGCACGTCGTTCACGAAGGCGCAGATCGCCGGGTAGCCATGCGCGAGCTCGCGCGTCTCGTGGCTGAGCCGCGACTCGAAAAAGGTCAGCCGGTGGCCGAAGCGCGCATTGGCGGTCTCGAAAGTCTGCTGGTCGTAGACCTGCGTGCTGAATACCGCGACGTCCATCAGTCTCTCCTCGTTCCCTCGGCAGCGGAGGGTAGCACTATGCTGCGGCGCAGCATAGCATGTGCTTCACGCTCTCTCACCACGGGGAAATCACCTTCAGCCTGATCTACGCCTTTTCCGAGAACTTTATGCTGCCGCTTAGCCACGATGAAGTCGTCCATGGTAAAGGCGCTCTGATCGACCGCATGCCGGGCGACGAATGGCAACGCTTCGCCAACCTGCGCCTGCTCTTTGGATACATGTTTGCCCACCCTGGTGCGCAACTGCTGTTTATGGGTGGTGAATTTGGCCAGACCAGCGAGTGGAGTATCGAAAAAGGACTGGACTGGTGGCTGCTCGACTTCGATTATCACCAGGGGGTGCGCCAGTGGATCGCCCATCTCAATCAGTTTTACCGCAACAGCCCGGCCCTCTACGAAAAGCAGTTCGATCCCAACGGCTTCGAATGGATCGATCACGGCGACTGGCAGAACAGCCTGCTGACTTTTTTACGCCGTGGGGATGAGGAGGAATCATTACTCGTGGTTGCCTGCAATTTTACGCCTGTCGTCCGCGAAACCTATAACATCGGGGTACCCTTCCAGGGCAAATACACCGAAGTGCTCAACAGCGATGACAAAGATTTCGGCGGCGCCGGCCATCATAAAAACGGAACTGTGGAAACCAAGACCGGCGAATGGAACGGCCGGCCCTTCCACATCGAAGTGAAAATGCCGCCGCTGTCTGTTATCGTTTTTGAACTGGAAGAATTGGAGAAAGCGGAGGAAGTGTAAGTCTTTAATTAAAAATCAATCTATGTCTGCGACAGAAAAACCGGCCGCCGCCTCAGGCGTCTTTACGCTCGGTGATATGGAGGTGAACCGGATGGGCTTCGGCGCCATGCGAATCACCGGTGATGGTATTTGGGGCCCTCCAAAGGATAAAGCCCAGGCCAAGAAAGTACTTCATAAAGCCCTGGATCTCGGTGTCAATTTTATCGATACGGCAGACAGTTACGGACCCTACGTCTCAGAGGAACTGATTGCAGAGGCCTTGCACCCCTACCCTGAAGGCCTGGTCATCGGGACAAAGGGAGGACTCACCCGCTCCGGTCCCGACCGGTGGAACGTCGACGCCAGCCCGGAACACCTGGAAAAAGCCCTTAAAGGCAGCCTCAAGCGACTAAAAACAGACCGGATCGACCTCTATCAACTTCATCGTTTCGACCGGGATGTGCCAATGGAGGAAACACTTGGCAAACTCATCGAATTACAGGAACAGGGATATATTAATCAGCTGGGACTTTCAGAAGTAAATGTGGAGCAATGCGAGAAAGCCCGTGAAATGACAGAATTCGTCTCTGTACAGAATAAGTACAATATCGCCGAGCGCAAATGGGACGACGTCCTCGAATGGTGCGCAGGGCGGAATATCGCTTTCCTGCCCTGGTACCCACTGGCCGCCGGCAGTCTGCAAAATAAAACGCTCCGGGAAATCGCCGGGAAGCACAACGCCACTGTTTATCAAATTGCGCTCGCCTGGCTGCTCCATCGCTCCGCTACTATGATTCCCATTCCCGGCACGGGCTCTCCGGAGCATCTGCAGGAAAATACAGAGGCGGCAGAGATTGAGTTGTCTGAACAGGAAATGAAAGCCCTGAATGACCTGTCGGTTTAATTGACGGAGCGACGTGGGTACATATTTAGTGTAAAACCGTACCCTGAAAACGAAATTCCCGGTTTCAGATCTGCTAAACTTCTAAACCAGCCACTCCGGAGGAGTAGCGACTAAACTTCTAACCTAAGACTACAGTTTTACGCTAAATACCTACAACTTGGAGGCACTAGTGCGCCGAAGCCACTAGCTCTCCCCCATAATCTCTTCCCGTATTCTTTCGTGTTCCTCACGCATCTCCTGATGGGCCTGCCGGATCATTTCGTGGTCGGACACCATCTTTTGATGATCCTCTTTCATTTTTTCAATTTGAGCCTGGATATCCGCTTCTTCCATGCCCGCGCTGACCTCTTCACCGAATTCGTCGTGCTCGGCGCGGATGGCCTGGTGCTGATCGAAGACGGCATTGTGCTTATCCAGGGCGAGCTGGTGTTCTTCCAGCGTATTTCGCCAGGAAGTATCGGGGTTTTCCATCTGCTGGATTTGCTGCATCACGCTTTCGTGATCCTGAATGAGTTGGCGGTGTTCTGCAATAAGCTCCTGATGCACCATCTCGAGGCTATCGTGCCGGCTAACCAACTGCTCGTACTCCTGAGCCGTTTCCGTTCCTACCGGAGCACACCCCGTGAACCATATCAGACAAAAGACTGAACAAAATAGTACTAGCTGTTTCATAAACTTTTTATTTTCTCATAGGGAAAAGAAAACAATTGTTCAAAAGTTTCCTCGTCGGAAATAAAAGTTAGGAAAATCATAAACGAGAACCAATTTGATCAAAATGTGTTATCTTTACAATCAGACAATTTTGAATTATTGCTGAATAAAACTGCATATTGCATTTTTACCGTCCTGTTCCTGCTCTCGGTGTTTCTGACACCGATGACCCTACGGGATATCCACGTGATGCTCGAACATCACGAGGGGGAAAGAATATGCAACGCGCCCGGAGACGGCGAGCACCTGCACGACCAGGAAAACCAGCATCGTACCTGTGTGCTCTGTCACTTCAGTTTCAGCGAGTATCTCGACATCAGCCAGCCTGCCGAAGCGATACCCGCCTTCCTACCTTATCACCAACGAACGGTTACGGCGATAGCAACGCCTCCTGCCGCCTACACCCCGTCGGCGCAGCAACGTGGGCCCCCTTCTCTGCTCTTTCCTTCTCTCTAATCCATTTCCATTTCAGGGATCGGAGAAAAACTCATGGATGGAATATTTCATGAGTTGTGCATGATTTGAAAAGATGCTTATCCCTTCGCCGTTACGGCAGCTGGATGATACCGGCCTGCCATTATAAGAATGGACAGCAAGCGGACGGATAGCGGTAAAGAAAAAGGCGCCCCCTTACTTTTGGTTACCAAAAACAGCATGTCTTTTTGAATTATTGCCGGCCCGCTCAGTTGGTATCGTCAGGTCACCGGAAACGCTACCTGACAAGCATCTTTTCAAAAAAAGAAGCAGGACCCACAGCAAACGCAGCGCAAGGCGGCGCTCACTTCACGCACAGCCGAGTCTTGACGGAATCTAAAAGTACGAAGATACTGGATTACACCGGTTCAAATTTAGACGAGCAACATTAAGGATCGTACTACATGAGTCATTGGATAATAAGAATAATTGTACTTGCATTTCTGTTTGCGGCTGTCCCGGCGCCGGCTCAACAGCCTGGAACTTGCGATCGGACCGTTACGGGAAAAGTGTATGACGCCCAAACAGAACAGCCGCTGGCTTACGCCAGCGTGCTGGTGGAAGGAACTGACGACGGCGCCGTCACCAATGAGGAAGGATATTTTGAGATTACCGAATTATGCGAAAAGGAATATGACCTGGTCGTCTCTTACCTCGGCTACAAAACCGTCCGGCACCACCACGACTTTCACCATCCCTTCGTGGAGATTTTCCTGGCGCCGGAAGGACTCACGCTGGAAGGCGTAGTCGTGGAAGCCGAGGCGGCGCCGACGGAACTGAACACGGTATCCAGCGTGCGGCTATCAAAAGAGGAACTGGAGTCGGTCGCCAGCGAATCCTTCGGCGATGTCGCCGGGCAGATCGCAGGTGTTTCTACGCTCAGCACCGGGCAGAACATCGTCAAGCCCGTCATCCACGGCCTGCACAGCAACCGCATCCTGACGATCAACAACGGGCTGCGACACGAATTTCAGAACTGGGGAAGCGAACACGCGCCCGAGATCGATCCCTCCCTGATCGACGAACTGGAAGTCATCAAGGGCGCCGCCACCGTCCGCTACGGTCCCGATGCGCTCGGCGGCGTCATCCTCATCCGGCCGCCCCGCATGGAACTGTCCACGCCGCTGCAGGGAAAGGTCAACCTAACCGGTAAATCCAACGGCCGCTCGGGCGAAGCCGCCGTCGAACTGCGCAAAGGGTTCAAACGCTTCAGCCTGCTGGGCGGCGGCGCCTACGTCAAACAAGGCGACCTGCATGCGCCGGACTACCAACTCACCAACACCGGAAAAGAGGAACGCAGCTACTACGGCGGCTTTCGCCTGCACCCATTGCCCTGGCTCGACCTGGAAGGATACTACAGTCATTTTGACCAGGAATTAGGCATCCTCAGCGGATCGGTATTCGGCAACCTGGACGATCTGCAGCGGGCCATCGAGCGCGATACGCCTTTTTACACCCAACCGTTCAGCTACGATCTCGATCCGCCGAAACAACGGGTAAGCCACGACCTCGTCAAGGGCACCCTCCGCCTGACCGGCGACCGGCAAGCCCTGACGGTTCAGTACGGCTACCAGTTTAACCACCGCCAGGAATTCGGCGTACGGCGCACCGACGCCCCCAATATCGACCTGGAACTGGTCACCCAAAGCGTGAACGCCGACTGGCGACATCCCGGTATCGGCCCCTTCTCCGGAAAACTGGGCTTCCAATGGCAAAAACAGGCCAATGACAACCAACCAGGCACCAATACGGTCCCCTTTATCCCTAATTTCGATAGTAAACAGTATGGAATCTATCTGATCGAATCCTTCGACATCGGCGACAACACCTTCGAAATCGGCGCCCGCTTCGATAACATGGAAGCCGATATCACCGGACGGGAGCCCGACAATACCATCTATCGCAATACCATTCAGTACCGGAATCTCACGGCCACCGTCGGCATGATCCGGCCACTCGGAGAATATACCAGCTTCCGCACCAATTTCGGCACCGCCTGGCGACCGCCGAATGTGGCGGAACTCTACCGCTTCGGACAGCACGCCTTCTTCCTCGAATACGGCCTGTGGCGCTACACCATCGACCCGAAATTTGATTTTATCTCTACCAGCGAAGGTATCCTCGATCAAAACGACCGGCCGGTCCCTTCTGAGGTCGGCTACAAGTGGATCAACACCTATTCGATTAACCGGCCCGACTTCCAGGCGGAATTCACCGGCTACGTGAACTACATCAAAAATTACATCTACGCCAAACCAGGCGGCCTGACCCGCACCCCGCGCGGCTATTTCGTTTACTTTATCTACGATCAGGCGGACGCCCTGTTCTGGGGAATCGACGCCAGCGCCGAATGGCGGCACTCCCCCAAATTTATTTCCACCCTGAAGGGCAGCTACCTGTGGTCGCAACAACTCAATCCGCGGGACTTCTTCGCCGGCCAGCCGCCGCCGCGCCTGAGTTATGACCTGGCTTTCCGGCCGGAATTCGCCGGACTGGAACAGAACGCTTTCGGATTATCGGCCAGCTACACCTTCGAACAGTTTCAGCACCCCAGAATCATCAGCGTCGAAGAATTTCTCTACGCCGGACAGGAAGGAATCGACCGCTTCCGGGACGACGCCTCCGATTTCGATATCCTGCCGCCGCCACCCGGTTATTTTCTCCTGGACCTATCCTGGAGGGCATCCTACCGGCGACTGAGCTGGCAGGTCCAGGTCCGCAACGTATCTAATCAAAGCTACCGGAATTATACCGACCGGCTTCGGTACTTCGCCGACGACCTGGGACGAAACTTCGTTTTGTCGCTTACTTACCGGCTTTGATTCACCATAGTTTTTTGAAACAGCATTGCATTTATATCTTTGCAACATTGTGTCATAAATTTATCTGACCAAAATTTTTACTGCATGAAAAACTTTTATAAGCCAATTCAAAGATTGTTCCTGGCAGTTTTTTCTCTACTCCTAATGAGTCACAGTGGAAAAATGCTGCTGCCGGTTGAAGGCGCTTCCCCTGAGGTTCTCGACGGTATAACCAGCGTTGTACTGGTCTTCACCCCCACCGCCGGCGGCGATCCGGTGACGGCCCTGGCGGAAGACAGCGGCTCCGGCCTCACGGTGGTCGACCAGGTCAATCTGACCGAAAGCACCGAATACACCCTGTCATTCGAAATTGAAAATGCAAACGGCGATGACCTCGCCCAGGAAGTCAGCGATAACGACGAAGATTACCTGTTCTTCTTCTCCTGGACCGATGAGCTCTTCCTCAGTCCCGCCGGCGACGGCAACGTCGACAACCGCGACGATCCGGTCAATTACAACGACCAGGATGCCAACAACCTGCCCGTCGGCTTGTCGACCGCCTGGGAAACCGACTGCGGGGAAGAAACCGCGACCGGTAATTTCAGAGTCATCCTGAAACACCAGCCCGGCGCCAAAACCGAAACCTCCACCGTCACCGACGGCGAAACGGATTTCGACCTGACCTTCACCGTCAACGTCGCCAATGATCCCGAAGCGCCGCCCTGCGA
>CAZWDL010000139.1:0-7948 GCA_964632995.1 uncultured Saprospiraceae bacterium | reverse complement strand
GAGGAGATCATGGAGGAGGACGACGAGCACATGTTCTTCTTCGCCTGGACCGACGAAGTCTTCACCAGCCCCGCCGGCGACGGCAACGTCGACAATCGCGACGACCCGGTCAACTACAACGACTTCGACGAGAACAACCTCCCCCTCGGACTGTCCACCGACTGGGAAACCGAGTGCGTGGAGGAGAACGCCTCCGGCAGCTTCCGCATCATCCTCAAACACCAGCCCGGCGTCAAATCCGAAACCTCTACCGTCGACGACGGCGGCACCGACCTCGACCTGACCTTCACCGTCAACGTCGCCAATGATCCCGAAGCGCCGCCCTGCGAAAACGAAGAGGAGATCATCACCGACGTCACCCTCACCTTCACCCCCGTCAACGGCGGCGACCCCATCGTCGCCCGCGCCCAGGACCCCGACGGCGAAGGCCCCCTCGACCTCGAAATCCTCGATGACATCAACCTCGGCGAAAGCACCGAGTACACCCTCAGCGTCGACCTGCGCAACGAAATCGAGGGCGAAAGCATCACCGAGGAGATCATGGAGGAGGACGACGAGCACATGTTCTTCTTCGCCTGGACCGACGGTATTTTCTCCGATCCTATGGGTGACGGCAACGTCGACAACCGCGACGATCCGGTCAACTACAATGACTTCGACGAGAACAACCTCCCCGTTGGATTATCGACTACCTGGACGACGAGCGACCTGATGGCCGACGGTACTTTCCGGATTATTCTGAAGCACCAGCCGGACATCAAGTCGGGCGCCTCTACCGTCGACGACGGCGGCACCGATCTCGATCTGACCTTTAACATCGGCGCCGGCACGACCTCCACCGGAACGGTCGTCCGCGATCGCCGTGAACTGCAGATCGCACCCAATCCGGTCAGAGCGCGTCTGAACTGGCAAATTGAAGGCGTCAATTCCGGGGATACCGAGCTGGTCATTTTCAATCAGCTGGGAAGCATGCTGAGAACAATACAATCGCCGGACCCCAACCTGGATGTTTCCAACCTTCCGGTGGGAACTTATCTGTTGATGGTCCGGGAGCAAGATAATGTCTGGATGCGTCGCTTTGTCAAAGTGAGGTAACAGGCAGTTTTTGGTAGCATAGTATATGCAAGAGGGTTTGATTTAAAATCAAGCCCTCTTTTTTTTGCAACTATGTTGCATTTTTAAAAATATTTTTCCTATCATTGAGATAGAACCAACACATCAACCAAAGCGCAATGATCAGCTTAAAAGAAGTTCAAAAATCCTATAAGACGAGTGTGGCGCTGGAAAGCCTCGATCTGCAGATCAATAAGGGTGAAATCTACGCGCTGCTCGGCCCCAACGGCGCCGGTAAAACCACTACTATCAACCTGTTGCTCGGCTTCCTGAAGCCCGACCGGGGAACGGTGGCCGTCGACGGCCTGGACCCCGTTCGACAGGTTGGCGAGGTCCGGCGACGCGTCGCGTACATTCCGGAAAATGTCAGCCTGTATCCCTATCTGACCGGCCTGGAAAACCTCGATTATTTCTGCAAGTTGGGGAAGTTTTCCTACTCGCGGGATGAACTGTCCGCCATGCTCGACAAGTGCGGCCTCGCTCCGCATGCCCACCACAAAAAACTGGAAACGTATTCGAAAGGAATGCGCCAAAAGGTGGGCATTGCGATCGCCTACGCGAAAAAAGCCCGCGTGCTACTGCTCGATGAACCGGCCAGCGGTCTCGATCCCGAAGCGAGTAATGAGCTTTCTGCACTGCTGCAGTCACTGGCGGACGACGGCGCCACGGTTCTGATGGCGTCGCACGATTTGTTCCGGGTTCGGGAAACCGCTAGCCGCATAGGCATTCTGCATCACGGCCGGCTGTTGCAGGAACTCGAAGCAAAGGAAATTTCGGCCAATGATCTGGAAAGCATCTATCTCCAATTCATGAAAAACTGAAACCGGTTATGAAACAGGTCATATACAACGAATGGCGGAGTCTCGTTCGCCGGGGCCGGATCGGCTACTTGCTCCTTTCCGTCGCCCTTCTGCTCGGCGCGGCGGCTTTTCTGGGGCTGCAGGACGCGCAACAGCAGCAGGAAAAGCAACGCGAAGCGCAACAGCACGTCCGGGAACAGTGGGAAAACATGGGTCCTTACAATCCCCACAGCGCAGCGCATTTCGGTTCTTACGCCTTCAAGCCGGTCAATGCTTTGACCGCTCTGGACGAAGGGGTCAACACTTCGGTAGGCAAAGTGCTTCGCCTGGAAGGCCACGTGCAAAATGAAATGACCTACAGCGCCGGCTCGCAGGCCCTGATGCTCTCGCGCTTCGGTCAGCTCAAGGCCTCGCTGCTGCTGCAGGTCATCATTCCCCTGGCGCTGATCTTCCTCACCTTTTCCGCCGTGAGCAGCGAACGGGAGCAAGGCCGCCTTTCCTTACTGACTTTGCAGGGCTTATCCGCCCGGAAACTGCTGCTGGGCAAAACCTTCGCCTACTGGCTGACCGGCCTGGCCTTGCTGTTGCTTACCCTTGGCACGCAATGGCTGTTTTTTTCCGGCGACCAGCCGGGCGATCTGCTCGCCAGGAGCGGCCTGCTGTTCCTGGCCTACGCTGCTTTCTACTGGGTCATCTGCGCCCTCACGGTTTGGCTGTCGGCCAGCCTGAAAAGCAGTACCGCGGCCCTCACTTCCATGCTGGCGCTATGGGCCCTGTGGGTTGTCTTTCTGCCCAAAATAGCAGGGGCCTTCGTCGAAGACCTCCATCCCCTGCCCTCCCGGCAGGATTTCAAAACGGCCATGCGGGAAGACCGCAGTAAGGGCATCGACGGTCACAACCCCTCGGATGAACGCGAAAAAACATTACGCGACAGCGTACTGGCCGCCTACGGTGTGGACAGCCTGGCGGCGCTGCCCATCAATTTCGACGGTATCCGGATGCAGGCTGACGAAGAATACGGCAACCAGGTGTGGGACAAACACTTCGGCGCGCTCTTCCGAACCATGCAACAGCAAAAGAAGACGTATCAGGCGAGCAGCTTCATCAATCCCTTCGCCGCCCTGCAAAGCCTCAGCATGGGCGCCTGTGGAACGGATAACCTCCACCACGCCCACTTTCAACGGGCTGCCGAAGACTACCGGCGTCAATTCATCAAAGCCTTGAATGACAAACACGCCTACGGCGGTAGTAAAACGGGCGACTGGGGCTGGAAGGCCGACCAGGCCTTCTTCAACTCGATCGCCGATTTTGAGTATCCCAATCCGCACCTGACCGGGCTTCTTTCGACCTATATTCCCGATCTGGCTGCGCTATTGATATGGACTTTTCTGAGCACCCTTTTTCTCTACCGGGGAGCTGCAAAAATCGACGCACCGCAATGAAAACCGCATACATCTTTCGCTATGAATGGCTGCACTTCCGGCGTAATGCCTACAAGGTAGCGGCATTGTTTCTCTTCCTGCTGACGGCCCTTTACGGCTTGTGGAACGGGTATAACCTATGGCAGGAACGGCAGTCGGAGATCGAAAAGATCGAAGCCGACGCCAGAGGATCCCGGGAGGAGGCGCTCGAATGGCTGCATGCCGGCAAACCCGGTCCCGAAGACCGCCCCTGGGTGAACATCACCGAACCGTTCTGGGCGATGTGGTACGCCATGCACCACGCCTATCAGCATCCCAGCCCACTAATGACCTATTCCATCGGGCAGGCCGAACAATTCGGATACTACAAACGCGTCAGCATGTGGTCGACGCCCTACGACGGCGACCTGGCGGCCGAACTGTCCAACCCCGAACGGGTGGCGATCGGGGCGCTCGACTTCAGCTTCGTCTGGCTCTTCCTGATGCCTCTTTTCCTGATCATCCTGACCTACGGCGTCAACGGTCTGGAACAGGACCTCGGCTTTTCGGAGCTGTTGGCCGTCCAGCAACCCAGCCGGAGCCGGTGGATCGCGGGCAGGTTGCTGGCCAGCGGCGGATTGCTGACGGGCCTGCTCGCGGCATTTATAGCGGCGCCTGCGCTTTGGGGCGGCTACCTCTTCGACCATTTTGCCGCCCTTTCGCTTTTATTCGCTCACGCATTCGCCTACCTGCTGCTGTGGCTGCTCCTCTTCGGCCTGATCATCTATTACGGTAAAGGACAAACCGATCAGGCGCTGAAAATGATCGGACTTTGGTTGTTGCTGGCCGTCGTCATTCCCGGCGCCGTCCAGCAGATAACCGCCCTGCGGTACCCGGCAAGCTACTTCCTCGAGTTTATCGATGCCCAGCGCGAAGACCGGGACGCCATATTCGACCGGGATTTTTCCGTTATAAAGGCTGAGCTGTTCGACCGCTATCCCGAGCTTCAGCACACCTACTGGGCCCGTCAGGACTCGGTAGGCAACCAGGATGCCCGCAACAGCGCCTACCGGATGGCGTACATGCTCCACATGAATGAAGTAAGCACGCAGATTCAAGCGGAGCAGGAAGCGCGCAACGCCTTCATCCGCGCCACTTACCTCTTCAATCCCGTCACCGCCTTCCAGAACCGGATCAACGCCGTTGCGGAGACAGACTTTTACGCCAACCTGGCCTTCCGCAAGACGATTCAGCAAGCCGCCACCGACATAAACGAGAAACTGCTGATGGATGATTGGGATGGGGTGAAGGCGGATGCGGTAATGTTTGAGAAGTACGCGCAAATAGTGGGCCGGTGACTCGACAAAGCATATTGGCCTTTTTCTTATGCTTCGCCATAGTTGGCGTTTCGAGCTGCGGAATATCCGGCCCCGGCCTGAAGACAAAAACCGGACCCCGGTCTATTCCCTTACCGGGCTATGAAGCGCTATCCCCGGCCGAGCGCGAGATGGCTGATTCCATGCTGGCCTTCGCGCTGGATCATGAAGCGCTGTACTCCTTAATTGGCGATATCAAGCCCGTCAGCCAAACCGGCTATGTCTTTTCCTACGGTCTGGAAAAAGACAGTACCGACCAGGATGGTCAGGCTACGGTGGTGATGCCGGAGCAGGATTCCGTCAGGCAGGTACTGCAGGTTCTGGAGCGGTGGAACAGCATCACGACTGCCTTGTCATTCGGTCCTTACCGGTTCGTCATTATCCCCTTCCGCCGCACCTGGGACGGCGGCCGGAATTTCCAGATCGCCGTATGCCGCACCGATCTGATCGACCGCCTGCTGGTCAAACGCGCCGCTTTCTTCGCCCAGTGGGGCTTCGTGCCCGGAACCGATCCGGCCGTTCTGCTCACCGCGGTCGAGTTCGGAGAGCCCCTCGACCGCTACCGGGCCTACGGCTACCTCTTCGGCTATCCGAAACACGCCGTCGATTTTTTTGTGGAAGCCGCCCGGGAAGAAAAGCGGACCGGCGAATTCGTCGAGCGCGATTTTTTTCAGATTCCGGTTCACGCCAAAAGCAGCGGCTACTTTACCTATGCGGTGCCGGAAGGCTATCAGCCGATTGACCGGGACTCCGCCCTCTACTACCGGTCGGCCGCCGTCTTGGACAGATACCGGTCGATGCGGCCGCGATTCTTGGATAAGGGCGGGCGATTGAACGCAGTGCGGCTGTTGAGGAATTACTGGAAGCGCGTCGAGCATTCGGCGATGGATTATCCGGCGCCGTGAATGCGAATCACAAATTGAAGATATATACCAGCATGATGAAAAAACTACCTGTAACCGTTCTGAGCGGCTTTCTCGGAGCCGGTAAAACCACCCTGCTCAATCATGTCTTGCACAACAAAGAAGGACTGAAGGTCGCCGTGATCGTCAACGACATGAGCGAGATCAACGTCGACGCTCGCCTGGTGGAAGAAGGCAACACCCTCTCCCGCACCGAGGAAAAGCTGGTGGAAATGAGCAACGGTTGCATCTGCTGCACCCTGCGCGAGGATCTGATTGAGGAGGTGGCCCGTCTGGCGCAGGAAGGCCGCTTCGACTACCTGTTCATTGAGAGCACCGGCATCTCTGAGCCGCTGCCGGTGGCGCAGAGCTTTTTCTTCGACAGCGAAGAACTGAAGGTCAACCTCTCGGAGATCAGCCGGCTCGACACGCTGGTCACCGTCGTCGACGCCTTCAATTTTTACGAAGACTTCGGCAGTGGCGACACCCTCCAAGACCGCCGGCTGAACGATGACCCCGCCGACCGCCGCACCATCGTCAACCTGCTGGTCGACCAGTTGGAGTACGCCGACGTGATCCTGATCAACAAGACCGACCTCGTGCCGCCCGAGCGGGTGGGAGAGCTGACCGCGATCATCCGCAAATTCAACGCGAAGGCGAAGATCCTGCCGACCACCCACAGCAAGTTAGCGCTCGGAGAAATCATCAACACCGGGCTGTTCGACTATGCGGCGACCAGCCGGTCGGCCGGCTGGATGGAGGAGCTGTACGGCGAACACACCCCGGAGACGGAGGAATACGGCATCTCGTCGTTCGTATTTCGCGATCAACGCCCCTTTCATCCGCAGCGGTTCTGGCACTACGTGCAAAACGACTGGGACGCCCGCATTTTCCGCAGTAAAGGGCTGTTCTGGCTCGCCTCCCGCCCCGACGACGCGCTGAACTGGAGCCAGGCCGGCGGCTCGCTGCGCGCCGAAAAGGCCGGACGCTGGTGGTCCAGCATGGCCTATCAGCAACGAATTCAATACGAGGCCTTCGTTCGCAACCAGGCGTACATCGAAAGCCGCTGGCATGCCGACTGGGGCGACCGCATGAATGAACTGGTCATCATCGGGCAGGATATGGATCGCCGGCAAATCGAAGCCGACCTGGAGCGCTGCCTGCTCAAGGACTGGGAAGTGGAGTTGCTGAAAAAAGGGTACCAGTTTGAAGACGACTGGCCGCTGTAAGGCCGCCCGGCGCTTCGTTAAGCCCGGCTGCCCCCGATAATCCCTCACCCGAAACTGAAAAAAATGGTAAAGAACCTTTTCACTTTGCTTTCGTCGCTCCTATTGAGTTATTCCCTCCTGACGGCTCAGGAGGCGGTAATCCGGGGAACGGTCAGCTGGGAAGAAGAGCCGCTGGTCGGCGTCAATGTGGTGGTTGTCAATTCCGGCGCCGGCGCCGTTACCGATCGGGAGGGGCGCTTCGAACTGTCCGGCCTTCCGCCCGGCGACCATACGATACAGGTCAGCTACCTTGGATACCGAACGGCGGAATTCTCCGTCTCGCTGACGGGCGGGGAGACGGAGGTGCTGACGGTTTCCCTGGAAGAAGACGTGCTAGGGCTGGACGCCGTCGTCGTATCCGCTACACGCAACACCATCCCCATACACGAAGCGCCGGTGATCGTCAACCGCATCGACGACCGCATTTTCGAGCGCACCCAGTCGCTGAGCATGTCCGAAGGGCTGAGCTTCTCCCCCGGCCTGCGCCTGGAGAACAACTGCCAGAACTGCGGCTTCACACAGGTGCGCATGAACGGCCTGGACGGGCCCTACACGCAGATCCTCATCAACAGCCGCCCGGTCTTCTCGGCGCTCACCGGCGTCTACGGCCTGGATATGATCCCCACCAACATGATCGACCGCGTCGAGGTCGTGCGGGGCGGCGGCTCGGCCCTCTACGGCGGCAACGCCATCGCCGGCACCATCAACGTGATCACCAAGGAGCCCATGCAGAACACCTTCGAGTTCGGAACCAACATCGCCTCCATCAACGCCGAACAACCCGACCGGACCATCTCGGCCAACGGCTCCATCGTCAGTGACGACCTGAACAAGGGCATCAGCTTTTACGGCTTCAACCGCGAACGCCGCCCCTGGGACGCCAACGACGACGGCTTCTCGGAAATCACCCAACTGCGCAATACCACCTTCGGCTTCGACGCCTTCTACCAGCCCGACGAGCGCAGCAAGCTCAAGCTGAACCTGTTCAACATCCGCGAGTTTCGCCGCGGCGGCAACAAATTCGACCTGCCGCCCCACCAGACCGACATCACCGAGCAGCTGGACCACAGCATCCTGGGCGGCGGCCTG
>CAZWDL010000138.1:0-17314 GCA_964632995.1 uncultured Saprospiraceae bacterium | reverse complement strand
ACAAAAAAAATAGCCTATAATAAATTCTGAACACTTAAATGAAACAGCCTCTTAGAACTGCCAGGTTTTAAAAATCTGACGGTTCTATACAAAAAAGAGAGGCTATGGTTGGCCTAAAAATCTTTCATTTTTTAGCTTCACTGATCGGCTTCGCTTCGGTGTTATACTCGCTGCCCCCAGTGCGGTAAGTTGAAAGAAACCGATATTTACAGTAACCGGAATAAGTTGAGTAGAGCTTTTTCTAATATGTGGCAGAAATCAAAAGGTATTATGCAAAACAAGACAAACATTCACATTGAGCAGGCGAGGCATTCCCGAATTTCGGAAGTAGATTTCGACCGGCTGGAATTTGGTTTAATGCCGACCGACCATATGCTCGTAGCGAAATATGAGGCAGGTCGATGGGGAGAAGTGCGTATTGAGCCCTTCCGAGATCTGCAGCTCAGTCCGTTCACGCTGGTGTTACACTACGCACAGACTATTTTTGAAGGATTGAAGGCCTTTCGCATGGAGGACGGGAATATTTGTCTTTTCCGTCCGGAGGAAAACTGGGCCCGGATGAATCGATCGGCCGAGCGGATGTGTTTGCCAAAACTGCCCCTTGCTTTATTTATGGAGGGGCTTGACGCGCTGGTCCGACTCGACCATACCTGGGTTCCCACCGGGAAAGACAAGGCTTTGTACATCCGGCCGGTGCTTTTTGCTTCAGAAGCCCGGCTGGGGGTCAAGGCAGCGGAGGAGTGTCTTTTTCTCATCGTTTGCTCTCCCGTTCCGGAAATATATCCGGAGGCACTGAAGGTCAGGGTAGAGACCCACTACGCGCGCGCAGCGCGCGGCGGGACCGGAGCTGCGAAGTGCGGGGGGAATTACGCTGCCGCTTTGTACCCGACCTTGCTGGCCAAGGAAGCGGGTTTCGATCAGGTGTTGTGGACAGATGCCCGGCAGCACGAGTTTGTTGAAGAATCGGGAACGATGAATGTCGCATTTGTGGTGGACGACTCATTATTTACGCCTCCATTGTCGGACTCTATACTCCCAGGGATTACCCGGGACGCTATTTTGAGGTTGGCGCCGGATGTCGGGCTTACCGTCAGGGAGGAAGGAGTTTCCCTTGACCGGCTAAAGCGATGGATAGAGAGCGGGCGCTTGAAGGAGGCTTTCGGTATGGGGACGGCTGCCGTAGTGGCTCCTTTTCAGGCGATAAGCATGGAGGGTGAAGCCTATGCGGTCGACACGCCCGAGAAAGGCTACGCGCAGAAGTTAAAGAAACGGCTCAATGACATTCGCTACGGCAGACAGGAGGATCCTCACGGGTGGAATTACATCATTGAGGTGAAAAACGGAAACGGGAAATAGGAAAGCTAGTACACTGTGTACTAAATTTTTCAACATTTTGAAGGGCTCTTTTTCCCTCACTCTTCGTTCCGTGCTCGCCTTCGTAGCTTAGGCTACGAGGCTCCGCAGCGCCTCGATTGAGGAAAAAATCCCCTCTTCAAAATGCTAACTAACTTAATACACAGTGTACTAGTGCGCTGTAAAATAATTTCCTATAATAGTACAAAAAGCTTTAAAAATGTAATCCATTTGAAATAATATTTTTCAAAAAAATATTCGATTTCATTCCATTGGGTTTTACGCTCAATTATATAAAAAGCAGCTACCGGTAATTGCGGTAGCTGCTTTTTACAGTGGGGGTGTTTTCTCAGGCAGATTAATCAGGGGTAGCTGTTTGTGTTTTCCAGGTATTATTAGCTCGCATTCTCTTTTTGGGCTTTGTATCTCGCTTTCTGAATTTCATTACGCCGTTGTATAGAGGGCTTGGTGTAGTGTTTGCGTTTTCGTATTTCGTCCATTATTTTCGTGTTGCGATACTTTCGCTTGTACCGCTTCAGGGCGCGATCAATATTTTCGTTGTCTTTTACATCAATAACTAGCATAAGCAAAAATTTTAAGTTAAAAAATTATGGCAGTGGCTGAAAACGTTGGTGAAACAGTTTTCAGCTGCTGCCGAAAACATTCCGTAGTACCGGGCATTACAGATCGATAGTCACGAATTGTTTATACGCGGATAATTTTCGCTTCAATCGGATATTGGTCGAGTATCCTATTGGTAAATGCATAGTGGCCACGCGGGACTATAAGATACAGTTTTCCGCGTTTAAAGCCGGCAATCCGGCTTAGCAGTTTCCATTTTGTTACTACCTGGCGTATTTTTTCTGTTTTAAGAGATAATTCGAAGTAAGACTTACGCCCATTAATTACACCGGTGATATCCGGAATGTAAGACTCTTCATCTCTTTCCCGTTGTAGTTTAGCAGGCGTATCAAAATCTTCTACGTTGGCTTTGATCTTTTTAAAACCACGGGGGCTGACAATCTTATCAATTACCTCATTGATGAGTGTAGGTTTTTTTACCTCGGTTAAAATTCCATCTTCCATAAAAATAAAGTTTTATAATGAAAAAAGAGTTACAAAGCCGTCAAAAGATGAGCTGTTCACTTGCTATTATGAATCTTCCTCTTGGTGAAAGAACATCCCTGATAGAAATTGTAAGATGGCTTTGTAGGTCTTCCCGCAGTAGTTTTTAAGTCCACAGTTGAGCAACTGTGAAGTTCCACTTTTTACACTGGTCGGGATGAGTAGTCAACAACTACCGGCAGGTTCCGGCATCGAATTCGGTTTTTGCGGTTGAACGCTTCATTCTAAATCCCGTTAAAAAACAGAGTGGGAAGAAAAGTGGCATGCGTATTTTGCTGCCTTTCAATACTATAAACAAAGGAGCTGGGTGAAAAGTTCCCTTTGTCTACTGATCGAGCAAATAGAGTTGATATTCTTTGATGACGCGAAGTAATTTTTTGGCATAATCGGGGTCGGTGGCGTATCCGCTTCCCTGCAGTTGCCAGGCCCAGCTGTTGTAGTCCCAGAAGGGAGTGTTAAAAAGCGAACGGTAATTGGGGCGGGCGCTTAGAAAACGGCCAAAATCGCGATAGCAGTCAGCGATGAGCGGGTATTTTCGGAAACATGCCTTGATGGGTAGAAAGCCTCCTTCGGGCATCCATTCCGTGGTGTACTGGCAATAAACCGGGCCGTCCCAATCGTGTATTTTTATACCAAAATGATTGTTCGAGTTCTGCGCCAGGATAGATAACCCGAAATCGCTTTCTATACCGGCTACGGCGAAAGTAATGGCCAGGGGAATTCCTTTCTCTTCGCGCAGTTGCAGCGCCAGAAACATATAATTATCCAGGTAGCGACTAACTTTCCAGGGCCGCTTTTCATCGTATTTGAAACGGGGATGTTGTTGACTGCTGAAGGGCAGACTGACGAATACCAGGCACAGGAGTGGTGTAAAAACAAGGGAAGGCAAGTTTTTCATATTTATTTGGGCTATAACTGGGTTACACTGACCTGAACGGCCTGAGCATTCAAACCATTACACGAAGTCGTTTAAACTTTCTTTATGCCGCCTAAAGGATCAACTGCAGGTCAAGAAGGCAGGAAAGTTTAAATCACTTGCATTATTGAGGATGACTGCGTAGAACAATTATACAGCTTTTTTTTTATTGTATACAAGAGTGATGAACAAGGAAAACGCAGGTATTGCTATTCACGGGCAAGCTTGGGGCAAATTGTTATCTTTCCGTTAAGATGAAGAAACTTTTGATCATACTGACTACCGGGTTTTTACTCCCGGCTTGCGCTACCCAACCGGAGGTTAAGGAATGGACCCTTACCTATGTGGGCAGCTTCAGCAGCGTACGGGGCGTCAAAGATCCACTGAGTTGTTTTTGCCCAAACGGCGGGTACGTCGATGCCTGTGGGGGAAAGCGCGTTCCACTTTGTTTTGAAGGAAAGGGTCCACCGGAGGATTGCCGGAGTATAGAGGTGCAGGGGAGCTATGTAGACGGTGTTCCGGGGCCTGACTGGGCGGGCCACTGTCCCGATGAGCCCATGCGTTATCTATTGGTGGAAGAATGGCATTGCCGGGATTAGACCGCCGCCTCTGTTTTTTACCTAGGTTTTTTGTAAATTGACAAACAAATAGTAATCACCAAAAGTGAAATAATGAAGGAAGATAAAACTTTTAAACAACGGATCCGGGAACGCCTGGAAAACTGGAAAAGTGAACTGGACGAGCTACAGGTTCAACTGACATTGGGCCGTAAAGAGGCCGAAGAACGCTACGAACAGCAAAAAAAGCGTTTTCTCACATGGCTGGACGAAAACCGTCCTAAACTGGATAACCTGGAAGAAGAGTATGGCGAGGAAGCCCGGGAGTTGCAGCAGCGCTTTAACAACCTTCGCAAGGAACTCGAGGAAGAAGGGTCGGAATCGCGAGAGGCCATTGAGCAACAGCGTAAGAAGTTAAGTCTCAAAATGCAGGAGTTACAGGAGCGTTTTGACAAGGCCCGGGAAAAAGGCTCCGGTCAGGCGAAAGAAATGATGGAAGACTGGAGTGACGATGTGGATAAGTTTCGCACGCGTTTCGATATGCTTGCCCTGCAATTGCATCTGGGACGCAAGGAAGCTGAAGGGGAACTGAAGGGAATACGTGAGGAGGCCCGCGAAAAGCTGGCAGAGCTAAAAAAGAAGGTTGCCGATGCGACCGAAGATCCCGACAAGCAATGGGATCGCTTGCAAAGTGAAATGAAAGATGTTTTCGGACGCTTCACAAGTGCTTTTCAAAGTAAGCCGAAGGACTCCGGCGACGCCTGATGTCGCGAAACTGTAATAGCCGCTTGAGTCAATACTCCTCATTGCTCCGGTTGTGGAGGGGCAAACAGTTCAAACTGTTTTGGGTTTTGCACTGTTTACCAAAAAATAAATCAGGTTATGAACAAAACCATACTGTCAACGGAGGAGCAGGAAGCGATTCGCAAATTCTTTGGGAAACCGCTTGAAGAACTCGATGAACAAAGTTTCAAGGAAACTCACCGTAAGCTGCGCAGCAAATATCACCCGGATAATTTTGAAAAATTTGAAGATGAAACCGTCCGGGAAATGGCTCAGGAGCGTTTTCAACAAATCGAGCGGCTGGCAGGGAAGGTACGGGATCATCTGAAAGGAGGGAAACTGCATACGGTCACCCCTGAAAAAAAGGCGGCCCAATCCTTTGAACGATTTGGTTTCGATGATATGAAAATTGAAATCAATACCAATGACAAGGACCTGAAATACCACCTCTTCGGCTCCAGTTACCGCTGGCTCGTCTACGGTGACCGTTATAAAATCCCGGATACCGGCGCATCCATTATTATTGATGAAGATCATCAGGGGCATCGGATTGGATTTCGCGAGAGCATCCGGTTCTACCTGACCTTCGGAGGAAGGAGCGCCGAAGTGGAAAACATCGTCGACTGGCTTTTTGGCAAGATTCAGAACCGAGCCAGCTCGCTGCTCATTGAAGGGAATTTGGTGCCGATCAACCGGGAGGCTATGCTGAGCGCCATTAAAAAAGTATCCCTTCTTCCCCCCGGATAATAGAAGTGCAACTATTATAGGTTAAACTTCCGGGCAGCTCATCTGTTTTAAATAATAAGGAATATATAAGAAAAGGTAAGTGAAAAAAAATACCGGATTTTTTGGCATTGTGCCAAAAAATAATTATATTTCCTCTATAAGTAAGCGAATTCCAAGTGTTCAAAGATTTTATTTCTTTCCTGTTCTGAGCGATAAAATTTCCCTGAGTTTGTTGGTCTAAAATGAATGCTTAGCGCCTGAGTGCTTGGCATCTCAACTGCCGTACAGGCAGATGTCGCTGAATTGGTTGATTCTTTATTTTAAATTTTTATACGTAATGAACATTTTTGTAGCAAGACTGGATTATGACACCCGTAGTGAAGACCTGAGAGATGTCTTTGAAGATTTTGGAGAGGTAGATTCTGCTAAAGTTATTTTTGATCGCTATACCGGCAACTCGAGAGGTTTTGGATTCGTCGAGATGGAAGATGAAAACTCCGCCTGGGAAGCCATCGAAACACTCAATGATACAGAGCTCGACGGCAGAAGAATTGTGGTGAAAAAAGCAAAACCGCGCAATCGCGACCGTAGTCAAAATAATAACGGTTGGTAAACCATCCTGCGGCAGGAGGAACATACACACCGGCAAAGGCGCCTGTCTCATACAGTTGCTGTTGCCGGTTTCGAATGCCTCCTGCCGCTTCCTTTCCTCCTTCCCTTTGTCCTCCCCCAAGCTATTCATTATTTTTAACATGTTTTCCTCCTGAAGAGAATTGCAGGAGGCGGGCCTGTGGAAATTGCACTCGGTAAGGCCTCCTCTCCAAGGCCGGACCAGCATATCATCGGCCTCGACAATGCACTCCGGCAACTTCATTTCAACCACTCCGGCGATCGCTTTCTGAGTATTACTCGTGAAGGCGCGCTGAAAATCCGGGAGATCGATTCCTGCCGTCTTCCTGGACGATCGCTATCTGGCCGTTGTCCGGGCGGATAAGCCTGTCATTGATGTGTGGGATTGCTACCGCGGCGCACCGGTCGGAACGGTGGAGGCAGGGCAAGGGAGCATCCGGACCATGATTGCCCATTATGCTTCAGAGCGACTGCTTACCTGCCACGCAGGGGGTGATGGGCCTTCTGGCACCGGACAGAGGAACTTCTTGCCGGCCAGGGCGCTATGCTTTTTCAAGCTCTTCCGCTTCGTTCTTCTCACCAGCTGCCGGACGTTTTAAGCTCGCTTTTCGAGGGGATCCTGCCGGTGGAGGCTCCGGAGGCTGATCCCGGAATTTAACCCGGCAAGTAAAAAGCAAAAGCCACTGTGACCTTGCGGCCACAGTGGCTTTTTGTTTCTGCTTCACCCGCATTGCCTACGGATGGTTTCGCTCACTTCATCAGGGGCGCACCTTGATGAAGCGTTCCAGTATCACGGTTTCATCCGATCTCGCGTGCAGGTAGTAGGAACCGGCGTTGAGCAGCTGCAGATCCAGATCGAGCAGATTCTCTCCGGGGTAAGCATCTATCTGTATGGTTCGCAGTGCTTGTCCATCCGCGCTGAAGATGGTGAAGGTCACCCGCTGATTGCTTTCTACCTCAAAGAAAACCCGCATGTCGCCGCTGGTCGGGTTAGGCGCCAGGCGAAGTTTGGCAACGCTGGTCTCCTCAGAAACGATATTCTGACCGGGCGCGTTTGACTTGCCTTTGCCCATGTTGGGGTTCTTCTTTTCTTCATCTTCTTCTTCAGGTTCCTTGCCTTCCAGGATGGCCTCACAGGTGTTGAAGCATTCGTTGATGGCGGTCATCGCATCGGTGAATTCGGAATCGAAGCCGGGCACCCGGGCATTGGCCTCATCCAGCAGATCCTGAACTGTGGCGCCGTCAGGCATAGCCTCAGGAATGATCAACTTGTCACAGACGGTCGCGATCAACTCGAGGGGAACACGGCCCAATATTCCTCCTTCACTATTACCGATGTTGAGCGTCAGCGCGATGATGTGATTGGTCATGGCGTCGACCTCATCGGGCTGGATCTGGTCTTCCACTACTACTTCCTTCCCCTCGTCATCGATATAGGTATAGGTGAATGTCGTCAGGTTAAGGATTTTGGCCCGGTGTATTCAGGGGGCCGCCCCAAAGCGACCCCCTGAATTTCCTGACCTTCCGAAAGAAACCAGGGTTTGTGTTTTAACAACAGATAGCTTAACCTGACGACATTCAGGTATAGGTATTCGGGCAACTGTCGGCCAGGTCATCTCCTTTGTGGGAGAAGGGCTTGCCAGGCAGCAGTACATCAATACAATCCGCATCGATTTTCCAAGGACCTAGTGGAATGCTTCCTTCGTAGTAAGAATTGAGCACACCTACTACATCCGGATCCTTGAATGGATCATGGTTGTGATTGGCCCAGTAACCGGGGGTGAAGGTGCAGAGATTCTCCGGGAGTTCGGAGAGGCATGTTAGTACGGTCTCACAGGTACTGCTGTTACCGCAGGCGTCGGTTACAGTGAAAGTAATCGTCAGGTCGGTAGCCGGAATAATCACCTCCGTGCCGGGGGCTGGTGATTGAGTGACCTCTGGTTTGCCTTCCCCACAATTGCGATTCTCAATGGTGATGAAGCCAAGCTCAGGAGCTGTCAAGTCTTCCACTTTGTATAAAGTACCACAGAATACCGTCGTCGGATATTCACTGGGTAGTGTACAGGTCGGCGCCGTATTGTCCTCGACCGTAATAACCTGAGTATGACTGACCGTATTACCAGCACAGTCGGTAGCCGTCCAGGTACGTTCCAGCGTGTATTCGTTCGGGCACGCTCCATCAATTCGCACTTCTTCCGGTAATACCACGACATCCGGATCACAATTGTCCGTTGCTTCAATAACCGGCGGATCGGGGATGGCATCGCATTCTACTGTAATATCTGCGGGCGTCATGCTTAAGACTGGTGGCGTGTTGTCAATGACCATCACCTTTTGAGTATGCTCATTACTGTTGCCGGCACAATCGCTGACTGTCCACTTTCTGTTGATCGTATAGGTAGCTTCGCATTCGTCCCGATCGTCTATTGTCTCTTCGAACATTACTTCTACCATCTCATCACAGTTATCCATCGCAGTAAGCTTGGCAGCGGCGGGAATGTTGTCACATTGTGCAATGATCATCTCCTCCGGTAGCGTTTCGACAAACTCGGGAGCGGTATTGTCCACTACGGTGATGATCTGCGTATGCGACAGCGGGTTTCCGGCGCAGTCTTGTGCGGACCAGGTGCGCGTGATGGTGTACTCGCTGGGGCAGTCATCGTCATCGCCGGTGGTTTCCTGTGAGAAATCGAGGAGCACAGAAGCGTCGCAGTTATCTGAACGCAATCCGATGACAATTCGCAATCGTCTGTTGCCGTCCAGGTTCTCGTGATCGTATACTCGCTGGGACATTCGTCATCATCACCAGTGATTACATCGCTGTAATTGATATCCACCATCGCATCGCAATTATCGGTAGCGGTAGCCTTGCCGAGGAGTTCATTCACATCGGGGTCGGTGCTATCGTCGCAGGCGATGGTAACGGGATCCGGACAGGTGATCTTAGGCGCCAGTTCATCGACGACGGTGATTATCTGTTCACAGGTAGCCTGTAATTCACAGGCGTCTGTTGCTGTCCAGGTACGGGTAATGGTGCCGGTGTTATTACAGCCGGTGAGTTCCGTGAATCATCCTCGTAGGTGATTTCAATTTCTCCTCCGCAGTTATCGGTAGCGGTGGCCTCCCCTAGCGCATCATTTTCACTGGGATTCAGGCTGGCATCGCAGGATATGGTCACCGGTTTGGGGCAGGTGATTTCAGGAAGTGAAAGATCTCTGATCACATAAGTAAGGGTGCAAGACACGGCGTCATCTGGATGATCCGGATCGTCTTCTTCCGGGTTGAGTTCCCCGTCACCGTCGAGATCGTCGAATAGGAGAAAGGTCCGTACGACTTCAATACCGCTGGTGCTACACAGGTCATCTGAGATGATCTGCTGGTTAGTCTGTATCAGGGTAATCGTTCCGCAAGGGGTGGTAGAAACATTGGCGTAGATCTTCAATAGCGGGTAGGTTTTCCGGCAGGTCAGCCGTACTGCAGCCCTCTACGGGAACGGGGGTGGTTGCTTTACATTCTGCGAAGAATTCACAGCATTTTTCAATAGTAAATGTCTGGGAATCATCACTTACTTGTTGAGGATCACTAGAGTCGGTCACCGTAAGGCCGGCGGTTTTATCCCCTCCCACGGAATAGTTGACTACATGAGGACCGGGACCGGTGGCTGCAGCGGGGGAGGCGTCTGCCCCAAAGTCTCAGGAATAAGTATAAGGCTCCTGCCCTCCGAAAGATTCATCGGTAAAAGTGGCTGTTGCAAAGCTCTGGTCAAGGCATTCTGATTCAACACGAAACTTGGCGACAAGTGGAGTGGTGACTTCAATAGGGTCCCACTCTTTACACTTGGCTTTAGTCGTTGCGCTACAGTTGATACTCCCTCCCGGGCATACAGGACCGGAAGCGACGCCCCATACGGTCAAAGCATTTTCAAGGGTAACACTTTCGTCGCAAGACCAGGGGAAGGGGGTAGAGATACAGGCAGTTGCTGTTTCATTTGCGGGTATGAGGATGTCAAAACACTCTTCTATGGTAAGAGAAGAAGCTCCGGAGACGATGGTTCCGGTTAAATACACACCACTACGCTCACTGTTGTTGTTGTTGTTGTTGTTGTTCTGAAACGTTACGCATAGGAAGGTATTTACCGGGAGGACCCCCTCGCAGGCAGTTGTTGTCAACCGTTCTCCATTTTCATCGCTCAGAAAAACTTCAGTAATAATCACATCATTCGCTGTGCAATTGGAAGTTCTATAGCATGGATGGGAGCTTTGAGCACTGAGGTTGCCAATATTACCTGCCAGGAGGGTAAAAAGGAATATTCCGTGTATGAAGAAGGAATAACCAAAGGACCGTTGTCCTGGAAATGGTGCTTTTTTCCTAAGAAGAAAAGCGTCAAATAACATCTTACGCAGCGAGCGGGATGTTAATCGATGAAGTAAATGTTTGATTTGCATGGGAGAATTTTTGTTTTGGTAATTTGAAGCTGTACAGCGATTGGCTCCACAGCCTTTAAGTTTTCTCAATAGTGATAGAAAAACAGCTGGCCGACTATGTTCCTAATAGTCTGGCGCCAGGCCAAAATGAATTCAGGGCGGATGGAGATACGGCAGCATAGTACTTGGTTTTGATTTGATTAACCTGTTGTAACCTATGGAGACGGATAGTACAGGATAGCAGCCGTCAAAGCGGAATGAGTATCCTGACTACCTTATGTAGTCTGAAAAGTTATAGCTTAATCAAAAACAGGGAATGCCGTAGAGGAAGGTGTAAAGTTTGTTTTCTCATAACGGAGGCATTTGGTTTATAAAACAGACTACTCAAAGCAAATTTTTCTGACGTATTTTAGCCAAGCGAGCTTCTCTTCGGCAATGCAAACAGGTCGATCAGCCAGCAATGTCGCTGATGGGAATCAGGTGGCGGTGAGGTGAATTTAGTTACTGGGTAGTGTTTGAGCAGGGGAGCGAATTAGTTGCCTTTTTCGCTCATGGGGTAGACGGAGCAATCAACAAAGTAGTTGATTTGCTTTCACAACACTAAAATAAGAGGTTTTTAGTCGAAAATGCAATTTTATTTTCGATAATGAAATATTTTTATTTTTACTTCGTATTGGGAAAGGCTTCAGCAGGCATGATTTATGAGAATTTATCAATCCTCAATAATGAGTTTATTACGCCGACTCATCGTCATTGCTCTCTCCATTTATGTGCTCTTCTGGGTGATGGACTGGTATCACGACCGGCGCGCGGCGCAGGGGCGGCCCGGTCATGTGCATGCTTTTGTGCAGCGATATTCGGGCATGGCGCAGGAGGTCAGTATGCAGTCGGGGGTTCCGGCGCCGCTCATTTTAGCGGTGGGGGCGCTGGAGAGCTCCTGGGGTAGCTCCGAGCTGACGCAGCGCTCGAATAACTTTTTTGGGATTAAAGCTGACAATAGTTCTCAGCCGACCTGTTGTCTGCCGACGCAGGAGTTTGTCAACCGGCGCGCCCGTACCGTTAAGGCTTGTTTTCGGGCCTACGATGACCCCCGCGGCAGTTTTCGCGATTTTGCCCGGCTGCTCAGCTCGGAGGAACGCTACCGAAACTTGTTCGATCACCATCCTGGTGACTATGCGCGCTGGGCGCAGAGCCTGCAGGATAGCGGTTACGCCACCGATCCGCACTACGCGAAAAAGCTGATCCGCGTAATACAACAATATCGCCTGTACTAATCTTTCAACCTTTTCCTGATTTCTTTTTCCATCTTTTCAGCCGGCAGGAAGGCGATAATCCACTGCCGGAGCAGCTGGCGGGTCAGATTAGCGCTCTGTTTGGATAACACCAGGTCGATTTGCAGCTCTGTTACCGGCTGATCCAGTAGGTCCGGTGAAACCTGTCCTAGCTGAGCATCGATTTTCAGTTGTTCCCGCTCCGGCGCCCGCTGCTTAATGCGTACGGATCGCCCCATGGAGGGGAAGTAAGCCGTAAAGATGGGATCCCCGTTGTAGTTTTGTTCCTCGTGATAAGCCTGGTAAGGATGCTCAAAAACGGCAAAAACGGCTTCAAACTGCTCTTTCCAGAAATGACGGGTCAGGTTGTATGTACTTTTCTTTTCCAGAAAATTCGCATATAGAGGTTTGGCAGATGTTGGGCCGGCGTCATCCATAGTTGAAGGAATTGTATTTGGTGATCGTGTTATTTAAAATGACGGGAAAGCGAAGAATGTTCCACTGTTCGTCTGTTTCCCGCTTTTTTACGAAAAAGAGAAAAAGCCGGATTCTGCAGTTTCGTAAATGTGTCTTGGCTCCCCTAACTAGCCACCACCCAGGTACTCCTCCACACCGACGAGGCGGCCGAGCTGCATCGCCGACGACACCTGCGAGCCGACGTTGGCGTTACGGGTGATGACCTGTGCGTCGAAGGGGGCTTTGATCGCAGTCCGCTCCAGTGCCAGTTCCGCCTGCCTTACATTGGCCTGTGCCGCCTTTACCCTTGCCTTTACCGCTTGCAGTTGCGGTTGGCGAAGCACCAGTGCTCGTTCCTCCTCGGGCAGCGTATCGCCGAGCAGCAGGTAATCCTGGCGGGCTACTTCCTGCTGCCCCATCTCTATTTTCAAGTCGGAGTTGGCCTGTTCCAATTCGCTCTTTCGCAGTTGCAACGTATTCTCAAAATCTGCCGGGTCAATCTGCAGCAGGGTTTGTCCTTTGCGGACGAACCCGCCGGGCACAAAGGCAGGGGGACGGCTGATGATCAATCCGCTGACGCGGGGGCTTAGCATGATATCCTCCGCTGCCTGAACGCTGCCCGTCGTCACAATGGTCGGCCGGTAAGTCCCCCGCTCGACGGGCGTGACATCCACCAGCATGGCCGTTTTCTTGGTCGCACCGGCACGCTGTGCTTCCGGCTCGGTCTTAAAGATGAGCACCGTGACACCCGCTCCCACGAGCAGAATGATAATAGAGATGAGCAAGGTCTTTTTCCAGTTCATAAAGTTAATTGTATCGTAAAAAGCTGTTTTCCAAACACCTGCTTTTTGCCTTTCGACTTCTCGGAGCGAAGCGAAGAGCCGTATGGCCGACTTCCCTTCACCCCGCATCCTGCTCCGTCTCAATACTTCCCGCCAGCGCCCGGTACAACGCGATGCGGAATTCCAGCAGGATGAGATTTGCGGACAGCAGGTCGCGGCGCAGCTGCTGTTCTTGATCCAGGGCGGTGAGCACGTCGAGGTAATTACTGGTGCCGTTGAGGTATCCGGTGCGCAATCGATCATAGGCCTGCCGGGCCAGGTTCACCTGTTTCTCCAGGAATTGTATGCTTTCTCGCTGTTTTTGCTCCTGGATCAGGGCGTCCTCCACTTCTTGGAAGGCAATTAGTACAGCTTGTCCGTATTCGTACAGGCGCTGCTGTTTGACGGCCTCGTTGCGGTCGACCTCAGCGTTGAGCCGGCCGCCGTAGAAGATGGGTGCGAGAATATTGCCCGCGAAGGAGTAGGCGAATTCCTGCAGCAGGTTGTCAAAACTATTCGATCGCAAAGAGGCATTGCCGCTGATCGACAAACGGGGATATTTGCTGCTGATCGCCGCTGCCAGATCCCGGTCGGCTGCCTTCAGTCGGAAATAGGCGCTCTGTATATCGGGGCGGCGACGCACCAGTTCTATGGGGACGCCCGTTTCGGGCAGGGGCGGCAGCGCGGGTAAATTTTCTGATTGATTGTTGATACCCCGCTGTGGAGGCCGTCCGCTTAGTACGGATAGCTGGTTTTCCAAAACCTGAACGTCGGCTTCCGCGAAGGCGCGTTGTTCGCGGGTAGCTTCGAGGAGCTGCCGTTGCCGGATAATATCCACCCCCTGTACCTGCCCGCGCCCCAGGCGGGTTTCCAGAAGGCTGAGTATCTGTTCGTTCGTTTCGATTTGCCGGTCGATGAGCGCCGCCTGGCTGCGCGCTTCAAGTAGCCGGTACCAGGTGAGGGCGATCTCCGCGGAAAGGGAGATGGCGGCAGCCTGGTAATCGCTCAGCGTGGCGTTGAAGCGAAATCGTTCGGCTTCCACCGAGGCCCGGATGCGGCCCCATAGATCGAGTTCGTATTCTGCCTGTAATCCCAGCCGGGTATTTTCACCACCGACAAAATCCGGCTGCGGAAAGCTGATGCCAGTCTGTAGCGAAGCATCGATCTGGGGGAGCAGAGGTGCTGATTCTCTTTTGATCACCGCCTGCGCCGCCTGGAGGCGATCCCAGGCGACTTGTAAGTCGAAATTCGCTACCAGGGCGCTGTCAATCAGATTATTAAGCTGGGGGTCGTCCAAAGTGGTCCACCAGCGTTCCGGGAGTTGCAAATCGCCGGTATTGGAGAAGGTGTCCGGGGCTTCTACTGGTAGCGTAGCTTCCGTGGTTTTCGGAGCGCAACCGTAGAACAAAGCAACGCTAAAGCTGAGAAAAATGGATAGGTAGCAGTGCTTTTGCGAAAAGAGTCTGATGCGGTTTATCCCAGATAGGCGAATTGCAGGAACGTAACCGCGTTCGGCAAGGGTAACCGGATATCGTAAAATAAAAAGGATGCATTTCCACCCTCGCCCCCTAACTTCTTCCATGTCAATGATTTAAGACTTTGGCTCAATCATTTTCAACAGAAGAGGTGAAGGTATGTTCATCTGCTCCAGGCACTCAGGGCGCATACCCTCCCACAAACACCGCTTCCCCATTAGCGTCACCTTCTATCGCTTTGAGGTAAGCCTTAGCTGCGGTCGCCGCTTTGGGCCAGGGGCTCGCGTCCATACCCATGGCTTCCGCCGTCTCGCTGATAAAGGGAGGATGCACGATGACAATGGTTTTCATGGTGGTGTGCGTTTTAGTGTTATGAAAGCAATTTCGACAACGGACCCCTCAGATGATTTGTTCGGATGGGAGTGAGAACTACAGAACCAATAGTAACCGGGTGAACCCCTGAAAAGTAGCGCAATTTTAGGTACATTTGAAAAGTAGTACGCACCCTTTTCTTTTGCTGATGAAACCACCGCCCCATGGCACCCAAACCTGCCATCCTCCTTTTTATTCTGTTTCTGACTTACTGCCCCCTCCCAAATGAACGATCAGTTGCAGTCGACCTATTTATCCGGAACAACATTTGATGCAATCGGAAATCTTTGGCTCATTACTTGCAAAGGCTCTTGAGAGGAACGCAGGGCCGCATCGCGGCCCAATCTTGCCCCGATATTATTACAAACTTTCATATTCAATCGAAAAATCCAACCAAAAGCAGTCTCGGGCACGAATTCCTCCTGTATTTTCCTCTTTCACCACTGGGTTTTTCCATTCGAAGCACCGACCTTTGCGGCAAATCCAAACCACACGCACGATGATCCTTTTCTTTGGAAGTTCCGCCGAAACGATTTATGCTGTTCAAATCGATACAGCGCCTGCGGCCGGTGACATAGACAAACTATCCTGGCTGTTTGGCAACCGGCCCCGCATCGAAGCCGAACGCATCGAAGGACTGTATGTCGGCCCGCGGGCCGCCATGATCACCCCCTGGAGCACCAACGCCGTCGAGATCACCCAGAACATGGGCATCGAAGGCATCCGCCGTATCGAAAAGTTCGAGCTGATGAGCGCGGAGGAGGACGGCTTCGATCCGATGCTGACGCAAAAATACCGCGAACTTCACCAGGACATCTTCACCATCAACATTGAGCCGGAACCCATTGAGGAGATCGAGGATATCGCCGCCTATAATGAATCGGAAGGACTGGCGCTCAACGAAGAGGAGGTGCAGTATCTGGAAGAAGTCTCGCAGCGCCTCGGCCGCAAGCTCACCGACTCGGAAGTCTTCGGCTTCTCGCAGATCAACAGCGAGCACTGCCGGCACAAAATCTTCAACGGAACCTTCGTGATTGACGGCGAGGAGCAGCCCGAATCGCTCTTCACGATGATCCGGAAAACTTCCAGGGAAAACCCCAATTTCATCGTCTCGGCGTACAAAGACAACGTCGCTTTCCTTAAAGGCCCCCGGCTGACTCAATTTGCCCCGAAGGAGACCGACCATCCCGATAGCTACGAGAAAAAGGAATTCGACTCGGTCGTTTCCCTCAAAGCCGAGACACACAACTTCCCTACGACTGTCGAACCTTTTAATGGTGCCGCCACCGGCTCCGGCGGCGAGATCCGCGATCGTATGGCCGGTGGCAAGGGCTCCCTGCCCTTGGGCGGCACCGCCGTCTACATGACGGCCTACTCCCGCCTGCGTGACGACCGCCCCTGGGAAAAAGCCATGGACGAACGCCCCTGGCTGTACCAGACACCGATGGATATCCTCATCAAAGCCTCCAACGGCGCCTCCGACTTCGGCAACAAATTCGGACAGCCGCTCATCGCGGGCTCCCTGCTGACCTTCGAGCACGAAGAACACGCCCGCAAGCTGGGTTTCGACAAGGTCATCATGCTGGCCGGCGGTGTCGGCTCGGGTAAGGAAAAGCAAGCCTTGAAAGACGATCGTCCTGCTGGGCGGCGACAACTACCGCATCGGCATGGGGGGCGCCGCCGTCTCCTCCGCCGACACCGGCGAGTACAGCTCGGGTATCGAGCTCAACGCCGTGCAGCGCTCCAACCCCGAAATGCAAAAGCGCGTCGCCAATACTATCCGCGCCCTCGTGGAAAGCGGTGAAAACCCTATCGTCGCCATCCACGACCACGGTGCGGGCGGCCACCTCAACTGCTTCTCGGAGCTGGTGGAAGCCACCGGCGGCAAAATCGATATCGACAAACTGCCCATCGGCGATCCCACGCTCTCTATGAAAGAGATCATCGGCAATGAATCGCAGGAGCGCATGGGCCTCATCATCGCTCCGGAATACCTGGAGCTGCTGAAGCATATCGCCGAGCGCGAGCGCTCGCCCATGTACGTGGTGGGCGAGGTGACCGGCGACGGCCGCTTCGTCTTCGAAAAAACCAGCACCGGAGAGAAACCGATGGACCTGGCGCTGACCGACCTCTTCGGCAGCTCGCCGAAAACGGTGATGACGGACGAGACGGTCGAAAGAAACTATGCCGATGTCGACTACGATCCCAAGCAGTTGCAGCAGTACCTGGAACAGATGCTCAAACTGGAAGCCGTCGCCTGTAAAGACTGGCTGACCAACAAGGTGGACCGCTGCGTAGGCGGACTGGTAGCCAAGCAGCAATGCGCCGGACCGCTGCAGCTGCCGCTTAACGACTGCGGCGTGATGGCGCTCGACTTCGACTCGGGCTACGGCGTTGCCACCGCC
>CAZWDL010000137.1:0-17590 GCA_964632995.1 uncultured Saprospiraceae bacterium | reverse complement strand
AAAACTGTTTCAAACAGGCCGGAACCGCAGAACAGAGGAACAGAAAAACAGAAGAACAGAGGAAGTTTGTACCGACTAAAGTTGTGGGTAATCGATACGAGCGGAGGCTTGGTAATCATGATTCAGACAATGAATGCTACGAACTGGCCCAGGACATCAAAAAAGCGCGCGCAGAGCTTTCGGAGGGGCATCCACCGCTCCTAACTAACACCGCGCGCGCAGCCAACTTTTTCGCCCCGGCGCAGCGCCGGGATCAGGAGCCCAACCTGTTCATAGGCGGCTATCCGGCCGCACCTTTGAGCTACAGGACGGCGCGCAGGCGGAAACCGGCGTTGTTGTCGCGATTCGCTGGAACATTCCTGTTGCGGTTCGCTATCCGGCAGTTCCGCGCATCGTTGTTCCAGGCGGCGCCGCGCAAAACGCGCGCCGAACCTACGGTTGGCCACCTCGCCAGGACTCGTCCGCAGACTTTACCTGGGTCTCTTTGTAATCCACTCCGGCTGGGATTATTCCCGGAAGTGGAGCGGCAGAAAATGATCCATACTTTCCAGCAAGCGGTTCTGCTCCTCCTGGTCAAGCAGGTGAAGTTGTCGCAGCACCGCCCCGCTTTATTTTTTCACCCCAGGAAGGCCGCCAGCGCTGCCAGAATTTCAGGCCCGGCGCCTGGCGAATCATTTTCCAATCCACCGCTTGCAGCTGTTCTGTCCGTCCGGAAAAGGCGCTGCGCCAGGCAAGTCTGTGACCGCTTCCGGTATTTGGCTACGAACTTCTGGCGGCCTCCAATAGTTCTGTCATTTTTTCCCATTTCTATTCCTGCTTCAGACACGCCCGCAGGCCTGCGAAAAACCCCTCCGAGTCAAAATCCGGAATCTTCACTTCCGAGGGCAGCGCTTCCTCCGCTGCGGCGAGCACTTCCTCCATCCGCCGCTGCACCTCCTCCGCGGAGGACCGGAGGACTTCACGGTACGGCAGCGTAAGCACCAGCTGCAGCAATTGATCTTCCGCATCGTATTTGACCTCTCTTAATGCTTCCTCCTTGCCCGGCGCATTGACCGTGTAGACGATAAACAGCTGATCGATGCCGCTGCCGTAGTCGCTGAGAGAGAGCTCTTCGTTCAGTTTCCAGTTCAGTTCTTCCGCTCCGTCCAGCTTGTTGCCGGCCTGGATGGTGGTGACGGTGGTGATGTCGAAGTCTGGTTCTTGCATGAGCGTTTTTTGCTTGAATCGACGGGGTAACTCGGAGTCACCCCGTCAATTAACAACCGCTAATTTACGTTGTTCCGGAGCTCCCCCGGTGATGAGCTGATTTTTTCCCGGATGGAAAGCAGGTACTGAAAAAGAAAAACCGGTTTCGGCACAGGGCGCCTCCTGGTTTTGTGGTGGAAATTACTGAAAGGAACCGGTATCCGGAGCAGGACAGAAAGAGAGGAGGCGCCCTTAAAGGCGCCGCCTCTCATCCCAGCACACAAAAAAAGACCCCCGCTTGCGCGGAGGTCTTTTTGTGAGTCCGCTGGGATTCGAACCCAGGACCCTTTGATTAAAAGTCAAATGCTCTGCCAGCTGAGCTACGGACTCTCACAAATTATATGTTGTTTTTGCCTTTGGGGGACCCCCTTTTCATAAGGCGTTGCAAATATAAAGGGTATTTCCGCTAAAATCAAACCGGACGCGAATTTTTTCGGAAAAAAATCCCGGTTGCGAAAGTGACATTAACACAACGCATTGATTTAGAGAAAAGTTTCCGGATGGTCGATGGTCCACAGTCGCGGCAAATATAAAGAACGAATAGGGGACTGGAAATGCCAGGTTTCAGGTATGTATTTAGTCCCCCATTCAAAGGTCGAGTGGAAGTTTAGAAGTTTAGTCGCCCGCGACGCTAGGCGTCGGGGCTGGTTTAGGAGTTTAGCAGATCTGAAACCGGAAATCTCGTTTTCAGATCTGCTAAACTCCTAAACAGCGAGCCCGGCCGGACGGTCCGTAGGAAGGGCGGAGCGCTAAACTTCTAAACTTATTTCAGGGTACGGTTTCATGCTAAATACGTACGATTTCAGAAATCTGGCAGTTATCTGGCCGATAGCCTTTCTATCCGATCAACGTCCTCCCCCCATCAATGGTGATCACCGAGCCGGTCATCCAGCCCGACTGGTCGGAGGCGAGGAAGAGGGCCAGGCCGGCGATGTCGTCGGGTTCGCCGAGGCGTTTGAGGGCGGTGGCCTGAGCGGCTTCGGCGACTGCCTCGTCCGGATTTTCGAAGGCCTCGGCGGAGTTCCAGATAAGCGGTGTATCGACCGGGCCCGGGCAGATCGCGTTGACGCGGATACCAGGACCGTGATCGAGGGCCATCTGACGGCTGAGAGCGATAGCGGCGGCTTTGGAAGCCCCGTAGGCCGCGTGATTGGGAAAAATTTTGAAAGCCGCGATAGAAGCGTTGACCACAATAACACCTCCTCCCTGCTTTTTCATTTCGGGGATGGCGTACTTGCTGAGGTAGTAGACCGAATCCACGTTGGTGCCGAAGGTAAAGCGCCAGTCGCCCTCCGCCAGTTCGGTCACGCTGCCCAGGCCGAGCTGCCCGGCATTGGTGACGATGCCGTCGAGACGCCCGTAAATGCTACGCGCCGTTTCCACCAGTTCGCGGTTGGTAGCCGGCTCGCTGACATCCCCGGCCACAAAGACAACATTGTCGTTGTAGGCCAGGATGTGCGTTGCCACCCGGTTGCCGCGCTCCTCGTCGCGACCGCTGATCACCAGTTTGGCGCCTTCCCGTGCAAAGCGTTCGGCAATAGCCTCCCCCATCCCGCTGGTGGCGCCGGTGATGATGAATACTTTGTCCTGTAGCTGTTTTCCGTTTGACATATGTGCTGTCGTTAAATCATCTGTAATCAAAATTCTTGTTTTTTGCGGCAAAGCACAGAGAGCAGAGTGCACAGCCCGTTCCCGCTTTGCGAAAGCCCTTCAAAGCGCCCCTTCAACCCTCAATCCTTCCATTAGGCGGCGCCGCCCGCTCCACGGCCTCCAGAAAAGCCTCGTACTCCAGGTAATTGCTGAGCACCTGTGTAGCGCCTGCTTCGCGCAGAACTTCGTGATCGCCGCGCCAGCGCATCCCGATAAAAGGCATATTGAGGTTGCGGGTGGTGGCCACATCCCATACTGCATCGCCAATATAAATGATTCGCTCAATATCCGGACGCTCGGCATGTATCTGATCGAGCAGGGCGTTGATAATTTCCTCCCGGCTGTGTTTGCCGTCGGCCCCTTCTACGGGCAATTCGTCGGTGGTTATGCCTACGTGCTGCAACTTTAGATGAGCCGGCCGTCGCCAGCCCCCGGTCGCCACGCCCAGCACGAAATGTTCCTCCGTTCGCAAGCGATGCATCAGCCGTCGCGAGCCAGGCACTTCAAGAGAATGGCCGGGGTTTTGGCGGCGCCTTTCCTGGAGTAAAGTAACATAAGCCTCCTGAAATTGCTCCAGTTCCAAAGGTTCGGGCAAGCGCCGGAACTGCCGCTCAAATACCGTGTGAAAAATGGTGGTATCGGTAACATGTGGATACTCCGACCAATCAATACTTGGAAAAGGCTGCCTGAATAGCGACTGGTAGGTCTCCGCAAAACACCGGCTGTCGCGGCGCTCGGAGTACACCAGGGTTCCATCTATATCAAATATCAATAGCGTCATTGCAATGTATTTTTTTAAGTTGGCCGTTGGCAGGTTGACTGTTGCATGTATTTAGCATCATTAATGAGATAGACCGACTATAGTTTAAAGTTTAGCGTTCGCCCCGCGGATTTCGCAAAGCTGTTATTCCACAGGGCAAGCCCCTCCTACATACCGTCTGGTCGGGCTTGCTGTTTAGGTGATCTGAAAATGAGAATTCCAATTTCAGACCTTCTGAACTTCTAAACCAGCCATCCCGGAAGGGGTGGCGTCTAAACTTCTAAACTCGTTTTATCAATACAATTTCACATTAAACATGTACTGACGGCCAACCCGTCAACCTTTATCTTCAAACGGCAATTCCAGCTGTATCCCCTCCCCGTCGTGTTCGCGTTCGAGGTTGGAGACGGTAACGCCGAGCAGGCGCGCGCTCTCGAAATCACCGCGATGTTGATCCAGCAGCTCATAGATGATGGTCAGCAACTGAGGCCGGTCGCGTATCTCACTGCCGAACGTTTTGCTGCGCGTCAGGATCTGGAATTCGGGCGTTTTGACTTTCAGGGTTACTGTACGACCGAAGTTATGCCGCTTTTCCATATAATCAAATACAACCCCGGCGATGTGCGCCAGGCGTTCCTTCATTTCGCCAGTTTCGTGAATATCTTCCGGGAAGGTGCGCTCGGCCCCGATAGACTTACGGATGCGCTTGGGGTTGACTGGCCGCTCGTCCTCGGCACGGACGATTCGGTAGTAGCGCTGCCCGGCTTTGCCGAAGCGGCGCACCAGGTCGATCAGGCTCAGCTTTTTAATATCGGCGCCCGTGTAGATCCCCATCCGGCGCATCTTTTGTGCCGTCACTTTGCCGATGCCGTGAAACTTTTCGATAGGCAGCCTTTCCAGAAAGGGAATCGCCTCTTCCGGCGTAATCACTTTCATCCCGTTCGGCTTATTGATATCCGAAGCCACTTTGGCAATAAACTTATTAAAAGAGATGCCCGCCGAGGCGGTCAGCCCCGTTTCCTCTTGAATACGCCTGCGTATCTGTTTGGCGATCAGCGTAGCCGAACGAGGGCCTTTCTTCGCTTCCGTCACATCGAGATAGGCCTCATCGAGCGACAAGGGTTCCACCAGATCGGTGTACTCGAAAAAGATATCCCGGATTTGCTGAGAAACCTCGCGGTACACATCGAAACGCGATTTGACAAAAATCAGACCCGGACACAAGCGCTTGGCCGTAACGCTGGGCATAGCCGAGCGCACGCCGTACTCGCGCGCCTCGTAACTTGCCGAAGCTACCACCCCACGCAGGCTGGAACCTCCGACCGCCACGGGCTTGCCCCGTAACCCGGGTTGATCGCGCTGTTCTACAGAGGCGAAGAAAGCGTCCATATCTATATGTATAATCTTGCGCTCGGCCAATCCTGTTGTTTCCACAAAGATAACAAGCAGTTAGAGAACTAGTTGCGACGCTAATGCCCGACCACTCTGCGACGCCGGGCAGCAGCTCGGGAACCTGACAGCCAACGGTTAGGAGTCCGACCCTGCATCCGAACTATTCAAAAGGGAAGTAATCAATCAATAAGATGAACAAAAAAATATCATAAAAGCTATAAAAAATTGTTAACCAGATATTTATAAAAAAATAAAAATTAAAAATACCGTACAATTATTGTTTTTTGTACTTACTTTCCAAGGCATAAGTTCTCATTTTTGTAAAGTCTTAAACCGAAACCAAATTTAGCATAATGACCACATCAACCAAAAATCTTAGTGAGCTGCTTCCACGGTTGCCCCTTTTTCAGGCCCTCGGCGAGCGGGAAATCGAGCAGTTGAGTAGCAGCGCCAGGCGGATCGAGATTCCGAAGCAGCACCGGATATACAACGCCGGCGATTCTTCCGACACCATATATATACTGAACCGGGGAATTGTCAAAATCGGGCGGCATTCCCAGGAGGGACGGGAAGTGATCAAACAGATCGTCCACCCGGTAAGCATATTTGGGGAAATGGGACTGGTCGGAGAACAGGAGCGTCAGAGTTTTGCTATGGCGATGAACAATGAGATCGTACTCTACGTATTCAGCGTCCGGGAAATCCAGGAACTGCTGCGGAGCAATGCCCAGCTGTCTATCGAGATGTTGAAATACTTCGGGAAGCGCCTTCGGAGAACGGAGAGCCGGCTGGAATCCCTCATTTTCAAAGATGCCCGCGAGCGAATCATTGATTTCCTCAAGGATGCCGCGCGCAAGCGAGGAGAACGCGTAGGCTACGAGACGCTGATCCGCCATTCGCTCACCCAGCAGGATATCGCCAATATTACCGGCACTTCGCGGCAAACGGTCACCTCGGTGCTCAACGATCTGCGCAAGTCCAACCTCATCTATTTCAACCGCCGCAGCATCCTGATCCGCGACCTCACCAAGCTGAGCTGAGAAGGGGTATAGGGCGGGACTACATCGGTTTGCGCTTGACGGGAAGGCGGATGCCGGGATTTTCTGTTGGAAGACGCGGGCTGCGCCTGGCGTCTTCCAACAGAAAACCCCGGCATGAGGGCTTTGCCCATGAGGTGCTAGTGCTTCGTCTTGCTCATCATTAGAGTTGGATTCATATTTATGGAAATACGCTCAGAACGCACCATCCAATTTCACACAGTCGGATCGGAAACACAAGGGGAGCTCCTCCCCGCCATTCAATCTTCGATTTTTCTTTCGGGGGTCGGCACTTCGATGCGCATCCCTTCCTTTCCGGCCACGGTGTTGGAGAATATTTCACGGGTCTCTTCGGCAAAAGGTTCCACCCTTTTATACCGGGAGGAAAAATGGCCGAGAACGAGTTTTTCCACGCCGGCCTGTTTGGCCAGCGTAGCCGCCTGTTTGGCGGTGCTGTGGAACGTCTTTTCGGCGCGCTCGCGGTTGTCTTCGCGGAAGGTAGATTCGTGGTATAGCAAATTGACGCCTTCGAACAGCGGAACCAGGCTTTCGGTGTAGCGGGTGTCCGAGCAATAAGCATAGGCGCGAGGCGGCGGAGCAGGGCGGGTCAGTTCCCGGTGGGGAACGCGGCGTCCGTCTGGCAGTACCAGGTCAGCTCCTTCCTTGATCTCCGGAATTTTAGAGACCGGAATATCGTACTCTTCAATTTTTTCCGGCCGGATATTCGCGGGCCGAGGTTTTTCCCGGAACAAGAATCCCGTGGTGGGTATGCGGTGTTGAAGCGGCAGGCTGTACACTTCGGTGAGCTGATCTTCAAAAATCAGCGCGTGCTGTTTCGTATCCACTACGTGAAAACACAGCGGGTAGCTGAGCCTGCCCGCACCGGCCTCCAACTGCACGCGAATCATGTGTTCCAAACCTTTGGGAGAATAGACATCCAGCGCCTCCCGGCGGCCGCCCAGCTGCCAGGAAGTCAGCAAGCCGATCAGGCCAAAAAAATGATCGCCGTGAAGATGGCTGATAAAAACCTGCCGGATGCGACTGTGCCGGACCTTGCACTCCAGCAAGCGCACCTGCGTACCCTCCCCGCAGTCAATGAGATAGTAGTGATGTTGAATCTGGAGAACCTGCGCCGAAGGAGAGCGACCGACGGTTGGTAAAGCGGCATTGGTTCCTAAAAGAGTAAGTTCAAAGGTCATGCAATAGTCATTGATCAGCAGGGAGAATTCCGCACCTTGTTATAATACCTGATAATCAATAATTGTTGAATACTATTCTTCGTCGGACTCCGTATTCAGCTCCCGCTCTATTTCCTCCATGAAAATATAGTCAATCGATTCCGACACGGTGGGAATGATAGTCACTACAGTATCCAGCCGGGAAATTTTGATGAGTTTCTTAACACTCGGGTGCTCGATCCCTGTGAGTACGAAAGAACCCAACGACTTCCAAAGCCGGTCAGCTGTCAAAATGGCGCTCAAGCCTGACGAATCGACGTAGTGCACATCGGACAGGTCGAAGATCAGGTTTTTTACGCCTTCATTGGCCAGAATAACGAACTCCGACTTCAACTTCGGGGCCATGAGTGAATTGAGGTTCTCCTCCTCCAGGCTGAAGACGGCATATTGGTCTTGCTTATCAATCGAATATTTCATAAACCTCCTGTAATTTCTAATCAATTTCGGTTTCGGGCATCAGCAAAAGTAACTATTATGGGGGAGTCTACCTAATCTGGGAGACATGTTTTGCTTTGCCGCCGCCGCTGCTTTTTTTTCTTTAAACTCATTCCCCTGTTCGATTGTTAATCAATCGGAATTACCGGAAAACAATAAACAGTTTTGTTGTCTTCCAAACGGGCCGTCTAAGAAATGAACAGGATGAATCAGAACTCCTTTTATTTTCAAGGTATTCACAAATGGAACAGCAATGCGACAAAATTTCCGAATTTATAGCTATGGTTCGGTTTTTGCAGTACTTAAATGTACGAAAATAGCACTTTCGTTAAGGATTTTATAAGGCTATCAATTTTTGCAACTTAGAATGATCAAGTTTTGTATTCTTGGATAATTAGTCCTATTATTGTTTAAAGGCTAAGGATTTACTAGAAGAAGATTTTAAATATGAACAATAGAAGATTTTCACCAAAAGTTAAGCAGGTAATCTCCCGGAGCCGGGATGAAGCGATCCGTCTCGGACATGACTTTATCGGCACGGAGCATCTGCTACTGGGAATAATGGCTGAGAAAGACAGCCTGGCGGTGAAAGTGCTGGAATCCCTTGATGTCAATGCTGGCGAGCTTCGCCAGTCTGTTGAAGAGTCTGTACAGCGCATTCCATCCTCCAAACACTCGCTTCACGTGGGTAATCTTCCCCTGAATAAGCAGGCGGAAAAAGTACTCAAGGTGACCTTTTTAGAAGCAAAGATGCTGAAGAGCGAGGAAATAAGCCCGGAACACCTGATTCTCTCCATTTTGAAACATAAAGAGAACCCGGCATCAAAAATTCTTTCGCAATTCGATATCGACTACGATATATATAAGGCGGAGCTGGAATACGTACGTCAGGAACAGGACTTTTCCTCGAAACCGGGCGATCCCTATGCGCAGGCGCCTTCCGACCAGGACGATCCCTACGAAGAAGAGGAAAGCCAGTCGAGCCGCTATCAGCAGCGCAAAGGCAGCACAAAATCCAGAACGCCGGTGCTCGACAATTTCGGTCGCGACATTACCAAGCTGGCTGAAGAGGACAAGCTCGACCCCATCATCGGACGGGAGAACGAAATCGAACGCGTTTCTCAGATTCTGAGCCGCCGTAAAAAGAACAACCCTATCCTCATCGGTGAACCCGGAGTAGGTAAGACTGCTATCGTCGAAGGGCTGGCGCTCCGCATCACCCAACGCAAAGTATCGCGTACGCTCTTCAACAAGCGTATCGTCATGCTCGATCTCGCCGCCCTGGTCGCCGGCACCAAATACCGCGGTCAATTTGAAGAGCGGATGAAGGCTATCATGAATGAGCTGGAAAAATCGCGCGACGTCATCCTGTTTATCGATGAAATCCACACCATTGTAGGCGCCGGCGGCGCCACCGGTTCGCTGGATGCCTCCAACATCTTCAAACCGGCGCTCGCCCGCGGCGAACTGCAGTGCATTGGCGCTTCAACCCTCGACGAGTACCGCCAGCACATTGAAAAGGACGGCGCACTCGACCGCCGCTTCCAGAAAGTGATGGTGGATCCGCCAAGCGCCGAAGAAGCGATCAATATCCTGGAAAATATCAAACCGAAATACGAGGAGTTCCACAATGTCAACTACTCCGACGAAGCCATTCAGGCCTGTGTCAAGCTGAGCGACCGCTACATCAGCGACCGCTTCCTGCCTGATAAAGCCATTGACGTGCTCGACGAAGTAGGCGCGCGGGTACACCTGAAGAATATTCACGTGCCCAAACATATCGAAGAGCTGGAAAAGCAAATCGAGGAACTCAAGGAAATGAAAAACCAGGCGGTCAAGAATCAGCAGTACGAAAAGGCCGCCGACCTGCGCGATAAAGAATCCAAACTGGTGCGCCAGCTGGAATTCGCTAAAGTGCAATGGGAAGAAGAAGCCAAAACCAAACGCTATCCGGCCGAAGAGGAAGACATTGCCGAGGTCGTCTCCATGATGACGGGCATCCCCGTTAAAAGAGTGGCCCAGAGCGAGAGTAAAAAACTCATCGGCATGGATCAGGACCTGCAAAAGGTCATCATCGGTCAAAATGAAGCAATCCAGAAAATTGCCAAAGCCATACAGCGCAACCGCGTCGGCCTTAAGGATCCTTCCAAGCCGATCGGCTCCTTCATCTTCCTCGGTCCTACCGGGGTGGGTAAAACGGAACTCGCCAAAGCACTGGCACGCTATCTCTTCGATACCGAAGACGCCCTGGTTCGCATTGACATGAGCGAATACATGGAGAAATTCTCCGTGAGCCGCCTCATCGGTGCGCCTCCCGGATATGTCGGCTACGAAGAAGGCGGACAGCTGACCGAAAAGGTACGCCGCAAGCCTTACAGCGTCATCCTGCTCGATGAGATCGAAAAGGCTCACCCCGATGTGTACAACATTCTGCTGCAAGTACTCGACGACGGACAGCTGACCGACGGCCTCGGCCGCCGCGTGGACTTTAAGAATTCGCTGATCATCATGACTTCGAATATTGGTGTCCGCCAGCTGAAAGACTTCGGTCAAGGCGTTGGTTTCGCTACCAAGGCACGCCGGGAAGCCGCCGAGGAACACTCCAAGTCGGTCATCCAGAATGCGCTGAAGCGTACCTTCTCGCCCGAGTTTCTCAACCGGATTGACGACATCGTCATCTTCAACAGCCTTGGCCAGGAAGACATCTTCAAGATCATCGATATCTCGCTGGTCGACCTGCACAAGCGCCTCGAGAACATGGGCTATACCCTGACGCTGGGCGAAGAGGCCAAAAAGTTTGTCGCTGAAAAAGGATTCGACCCTCAGTTCGGCGCCCGACCGCTCAACCGCGCAATCCAGAAATACATCGAAGATCCGCTGGCTGAGTACATCCTCAACGAAGGCCCGCCAGAAGGCAGCGCCCTGATGGCTGTGCTCAACGAGGAGAGTGACGGCCTGAATATCACCCTGGCTAAAGAGGTGAATACAGACGTTAAAGAGTAATCTTCACTCCACGATGCTTAGAAAAAGTACAACTGTGCTGGCAGTTGTACTTTTTCTTTTTTATTTTGTGTGAAAATTATGTACTTCCAGGTAAGGCTGCTTATTACGACACTTAAAACGAACTTTTTAAGCCGCTTTGGTTTTAATAAAAGTGTGTATACGTATTTTTTTAACTAAAATGATAACATTTGGCTAGAAGACACCGCCGAAATACTAGAAAAGACGACAAGTATAATTATCGCGTGAACGAGCAAATCCGGGTCCCGGAGGTTCGTCTCGTTGGTGATAACCTCGACGAAGTAAGCGAGGTCGTCGGCAATACAGTTGATGCAGGGACTGTACTCTCCACCCGAAAAGTTAGAGAATGGGCTGATAAAATGGACCTCGACCTGGTCGAAATATCACCCAACGCCAAACCGCCTGTCGTCAGAATTATTGACTACAATAAGTTCCTCTACGACAAGAAGAAAAAAGAGAAAGAGATCAAAGCCAAAACTCAGAAAACCGTCGTCAAGGAAATCCGTTTTGGCCCCAACACAGATGACCACGACTTCGATTTCAAACTGCGTCACGCCCAGAAATTTCTCGAAGAAGGCGCAAAGGTTAAAGCTTACGTCCATTTCCGCGGCCGTACCATCGTCTTTAAAGACCGTGGAGAACTGCTGCTGCTACGCTTTCTCAAAGAACTCGAAGAATACGGCTCAGCGGAATCCCTTCCGAAAATGGAAGGACGCCGCATGATTGTCATCGTTTCTCCCAAAAAGAAATAAGCCGCTCGCAAAGTTGGCCGAAGAAAGTTTTTTACATACCTTTGCCCTCCGTTTTGGACAAGTAAAGGAAAACGAATCGTTATGCCGAAGATGAAAACTCACTCCAGTGCGAAAAAGCGTTTTAAGCTCACTGGAAAAGGAAAAGTTAAGCGCTTTCATGCCAAGACTTCGCACATGATGCGGAACAAAAGCAAGAAAGCCAAACTTCGCCTGCGCCACTCAGGCCTGGTCAGCAAAGCAGACGAGAACCGCGTCAAGCGACTGCTCTGCGTTAAGTAATATTCATTTTTTAACGAGAATGCAGGCTAAAGAACGATACTAAGTCGGAAATCGGAAGTCGGAAGTCGGAAGTGCAAATTCATTTCCAACTTCCGATTTCGTATTTTCGACCTGCTTCCGTCTCTGCATTGTACTAAAAATCAACTGTATGCCACGTTCAGTGAACTCGGTCGCCTCCCGCCGGCGGCGCAAAAAAATTCTAAAATCCGCCAAGGGCTACTTCGGCGCGCGTAAAAATGTCTATACCGTCGCTAAGAACGCTGTAGAAAAAGCGCTTCAGTACGCTTACCGGGATCGCCGGAATAAAAAGCGGGCCTTCCGCCGCCTTTGGATTGCCCGTATCAACGCCGCTGCCCGCCAGCAGGGAATGCCTTACTCGCGTTTCATGCACCAGCTCAAGGTAAACGACATCGAGCTGAATCGGAAAGTACTTGCCGATCTGGCAATGAATCATCCGGAGGCCTTCAAAGCAGTCGTTGAAGAGGTTAAGTGATCTGATCTTGTAAGCAATATGCTCCTGAAAAAGGGCAGTGTCCAATGAATTGACACTGCCCTTTTCTTTTTCCGTTCTCTCAACAAATGACACCACTTACTATAATTCGAGCGGACATTGCTCATTTCACAACCCATTTTCTTTTATATTTTTCTTTTTATTCTTATTTTTAGAAAGAATAATTTTTTCGACATTCAACTTTGAGAATGCTCCCCACTTCTTCTCATACCAAATAACTAAAGATTGATTTATACCGGCGATCTGCTGCCGCAGGAGCATGCCTGTCGGGGCTCAGTGTATTCAAGAGCTCACGCCTGGCCCTGCCGCAGGAACGCATAGGCCCATGGGTAATCACTACCTCTGTTCAATCAATTCGCAACAGAGTTATCAAGTACTCAGGGCTTTATTAGAATTGTTGCGATAGGAGTCCTCAGGTGGTTAAAATTGATATTTTTAGCTTCGCTTCGGAGTTCTCACTCGATTACTCTTATTGCAACAACTCTATGCAAAGGTATGCTTACGTTCTTCCTTATCCCCCCGACAGGAAAGTAGCATTTTATTGTTTTCACTCAAATATCCCTGAACATGAAATGGAATGCAATCGGAGCAGGATTGATCAGCCTTTCCCTGCTGATCAGCGCTTGCCAGTCGGATCAGCTAAATGACAGCGGTATCCAGCTCGATGCCCAGCTTGCGCAGCAACTCGAACGGCATGCCTACGGTAAAGGACTTGCCTATTTTCAACTACCGGAATCTGATGACTACGACAAAATCCCGCAGGACCCGCGGAACCCGCTCACCAAGGAAAAGGTCAGGTTGGGGGAACTGCTGTATCACGAGACCGGTTTGGCGCTGGCTCCTATGCAAGCCGTGGGCGAAGGCACCTACTCCTGCGCCTCCTGCCACTTTGCCGACGCCGGTTTCCAGGCCGGACGCCATCAGGGCATTGGTGAAGGTGGTGAAGGCATCGGTGTAAAAGGCGAAGCCCGCCAAAAGATCTCCACTTACGCCGAGGATGAACTCGATGTGCAACCCATTCGCACGCCCACTACGCTCAATACCGCCTACCAGGAACTCATGCTGTGGAACGGTCAGTTTGGAGCCGGCGGCGCCAACGCAGGCACTGAGTTCGCCTGGAAAGCCGGAACGCCGATCGAAACCAACAACCTGGGGTACCAGGGACTGGAAATTCAGGCTATTGCCGGACTCAATGTTCACCGCCTTGTCGTGGATACCGCTTTTCTCCGAAAAACGGGTTACGCCGAGCTTTTCGATAACGCCTTTTCCGACTGGCCGGAGGAGAGGCGCTACACGCGGGAAACGGCGGGGCTGGCTATCGCCGCTTACGAGCGCACCCTCTTTGCCAATCAGGCACCCTTCCAGCGCTGGCTGCGAGGCGAATACCAGGCGATGACCAATATGGAAAAAGCCGGAGCCCTCGTTTTCTTCGGCAAAGCCCGCTGTGTCAGCTGCCATACCGGTCCGGCGCTCAGCAGCATGGAATTTCACGCCCTGGGTATGGAAGATCTCTTTCAGTGCCCGGAGCCGACCTTCAAAGCAAGTGCCGAAGACGGCGCCAACCTCGGACGAGGTGGATTTACCAACCGGCCTGAGGATATGTTTAAATTCAAAGTCCCACAGCTCTATAACCTGTTCGACTCCCCCTTTTACGGGCACGGCGCCAGCTTTCGCAGCATCCGCGATGTAGTAACCTATAAAAATGAGGCTATCCCGCAAAAACCGGGCATCCCCCGGGCACAGCTGGCCAGGGAATTCGTACCGCTCAACCTGGAGGAATCAGAAATTCTGGCGATCACCGCCTTCCTGGAAAACGCACTGTACGATCCCAACCTGAGACGCTACGAACCGGAGGTGTTGCCTTCCGGGCTCTGTTTCCCGGTGAACGACCCGCTGTCGAAAGCGCATTTGGGGTGTGAATGATGCTCGATGTTTACCCTGTGGAATTCGCAATGCCACTATTCCACAGGATGAACCCAACCAGATCGCGTAGCGAAATGGGCGGGCTGTATGCTGGGGCCGAGTAGACTCTAAGTGGATGTAGATGGAGCTGGGTGGATGCTAAACGGATGCCTACCGGCCCATCTCCCAGCCTGAGCTCCGCTTGTCCAAGCAAACTGCCTACTGCCAATCGGAGCGAAGCGAAGATTCCGATAGCGTCAGGCTATCGGAACTGCCAACTGATTTCCATTTTCCCATATGAAAAATTATATCTAATTTATGAGCATTATCCACCAAATTGCTCACCAGATGAATGTCTTTCAGTCTATCGTACAGTCTATTCTCAACCTGCTGCGCAGCAATCAGGCCCGGCAGAACACAAAACCTGCCTCTCCCAAACCCAAGGCGTCGCCCCCATCGCCACCTGCTACCGAGCCGGTAGCGGCAGCGCAGGAAAAGCCGGCAGCCGTCGCAGAAGCACCTCCTAAACCCAAAGTGGAAGAACCCCTGAAGCCCCTCCCCTTGGAAATCAAAGAAGTGAAAAGCACGGGAAAGACCTTCCTGGTCGTCAGCGACGGCAAGGTGGAAGCCCGGTTTCGTCCGCATAAAAAAGGATTATTCACCTATGGCAATCATACCGCAGTCGATTTCATCAAGGAACAGCACGAAATGCTCGATGAGCTGACCCTGTCGGAATCCGCCATCAATGTCATGCAACCGGTATCGGACAATGAAGGGAGGCTGGACGCTATCAATACCTGGGACGATTCATTCCTGACCTTCGGCATGTTTCAGTGGACGATTGGCGCCCGTGAAAATGCCGGTGAGCTCCCCGCCTTGTTGAGGAAAATTAAAGAGAAAGATGCTGATCGGTTTCAGCGCTACTTCGGTGTGCACGGACTAGACGTTTCACAAGATACCAGCTCCGTATATGGCTTTCTTACCCTCGACGGCACGCCGGTGAAGGCGCGCACCCATAAGGAACAGTTCCGTTCCCCGGAATGGGCCTTCCGCTTCTGGAAAGCCGGTCAGGATCCCGTGGTCCAGGCCGTTGAGATCGAACACGCCATCAGCCGGCTGAAGACCTTTTACTGGAAAAATAAATTCAGCATAGAAGGGCATCCGATCTCCGAGATCATCACCTCCGAATACGGCGTCGCCTTGATCCTCGACAACCACGTCAACCGGCCGGGATATGTGGATAATTGCCTGCGACTAGCCGTCAAAAAAGCCAATCCCGGCGATCCATCCGGCTGGACAAGCGAGGATGAAGCACGGGTCATCGACGCCTATGTAGGCATCCGTAAGACATACGGTAAGAACCCGATGACACACGCCGACAAACGGGCCAATGTAACTAAGCGCTATGTCAAGGAAGGTATCCTCTCCGCCGAACGGGGCTCCTTCCTCTACGATCCCGGCATGGGCTCTCGCAGCCTTAACCCTGCCGACCTCATCGGTACACCGCCGGCCGACTACAGCGAAGAGCAGTACGAGGATATCGTGCATTACGACAGGCAGGTGGAAGAAATTGAGAAAGAATGAAGATATTCTGCGGTTCCTGAGTTCCTGGCCGGCTGTCTCCGTGCAGGTGACATTTACCCACATCTTTGGTTGGGTCTGCACTTCTGCGGTTCTAAACCGTGGTGAAGTAATCGATATTTTCACATATATCTTAAAAACTGTTAAGTTGATACTAATAGTCCGTCGACCGGCGATAGATTGATAGACTAATATCAATCGATGAATGCTACTCATGAAACCCATTAAAAAGATGACGACCTTGCTATCCCTCGCCGTACTATGGCTATGCGCCTGTGCGCTGGAAATCGAAGCGCCTACTTCCTCCGCCAATGCTTTACGGGCGGAGATGATTCAGCAAATCAATTCGATCCGCGCCCGTGGCTGTCGCTGCGGTAGTGAACTGTACTCTCCGGCTCCTCCGTTGCAATGGGACGAACGCCTGGAACGGGCGGCCCGCCGCCATGCCTTCGACATGTCGGCCAACGATCATTTCGATCATACCGGCACCGATGGCAGCACCACGGCACAGCGGGTCCTTGAAGCGGGTTACGACTACCGGCGCATCGGGGAAAACATCGCCTACGGACACCCTAGCCTACAGAGCGTTATCGAAGATTGGCTCGCCAGCCCGGAGCACTGCCGCAACCTCATGAATCCGGCATACCTGGAGATGGGCGCTGCAGCGAAGGATGGCTATTGGGTGCAGACCTTGGGATCGGGACGCTGAAGATGCCTTGAGTCGGTTTGAAATCGTTCAAGGTTGTTTCGCCGAGGTTCAGTACGCCCCGCCAAACGGAGCCTACCTCCGACTTCCGATTTCCCACTTCGCATTTCCCACTTTGACCTGGTTCTGCTCCCCCGCCGGGCGAACACGTCGACTATGGACCATCGACCATTGACTAATTATGAACAAAAGTTGACATCTTCCTTTTTCTAAATTAAATTGAAAGATCATCCACAAAACCCATGTCATGTCCGATACCAAGCAGACGTACACTTACCGCTGCGGCCGGAAGCTGCCGCTCAGAAAATCTCCCGATCAATTCGTCATTCGCACCCCGCCGGAAGCTGTTGCCGCTATGGGCTATGACGAGATGGAAAGGGTTTCCGGTTCCTCGACCCGGGTAACCATCCGCAGCGACGAGCTGGAGCCTTCCATGGGCATGCTGCGCCACCTGGCGCCCACCCACCACGCCTATTCCAAAGAAGAAACCGGCGAGGAATTCCTGATCACCGACCGGGTGCTGGTCACCTTCCGGGAGAACACCGCCGAATCAGCCGTCGACGCCTTCGCCGGAAAATACGGCCTGATCAAACGCCGCAAGTACAGTGAAACGGATTACCTTTTTCAATTGACGGACCATACCGGCATGAATCCCGTCAAGCTAATCGTATTGCTGAACGAAGACGAAGAAAACGTAGAAGCCGCCGAGCACGACCTCAACCAACGCTTTGAGAAGTACGCCCTGCCTATACCCACCGATCCCTACTATAACCGGCAGTGGCACCTGCATGAGCGCCTGGCGCATCCGCAGTTCGATCCGCGCGCCGACGCCGGATGCGAAGCCGCCTGGCAGTTGCTCGACAGTTTCGGCGACCCGGAAGTGGTGGTAGGCATCACCGACGACGGCTGCCTGCTCGACCATCCCGATTTCGATTCGATGGACAAGTTCGCCGGCTGGGGGTACTTCAGCCGCAACCGCCTGGTCACCGACACCGACTTCGACGCTGAGCCCGAACGGATGTACCAACGAGGAAGTAACCACGGCACCGCCGTAGCCGGCGTCGTGGCGGGGGAAGTCGAT
>CAZWDL010000136.1:0-18372 GCA_964632995.1 uncultured Saprospiraceae bacterium | reverse complement strand
TTTCGATAGGCGAGTGATTTTTTCTTTAGCCAAGGCGAAGGTCACTGACGAGCCGGAGACTGTCAGGATGGTGACCGAAGCGTCACCCATTCCCGACCTTAGCAGCGCTAAGGGAGTCCCGCTTTTTGATTCAAAAAACGGGATTCAACGACGGATAAAGGAAAAAGCGCTCCTGGAAAATCCGACAGCTATTGATGGCATAGCGCTAAGTCTCTGATTCAAAATTAATTAAAACCGTGGCGGTTTACTCTATAAAAGATTTGGAAAAGCTTTCCGGCATCAAAGCACACACGATCCGGGTGTGGGAGCAGCGCTATAGTATTCTCGAGCCTCAAAGAACCAAGACCAATATTCGGTATTATCAGGATGAAGACCTAAAATACCTGCTCAATATTGCGCTTCTGAACAAGAATGGCATCCGTATCTCCAAAATTGCCGAAATGAGCAAGAAGGAGGTCGCGGAAAAAGTAGCGGCTATCTCTGAGATCAACTTCGAATACGGTACTCAGCTCGATGCGCTCACCATTTCCATGATTGAAATGGATGAGTATAAATTTGACCGGATCGTATCGACCAATATCGACCAACTTGGCTTTGAACGCACTATGCTGGAAGTGATCTATCCTTTTCTCGATAAGCTCAGCGTCCTTTGGCTCACCGGCTCCATCAACCCTGTGCAGGAAAACTTCATGAGTTATCTGATCCGGCAAAAGCTAATTGTGGCCATCGACAAGGAACCCCTGCCCAGCGGTCAAAATATCAAAAAATTTCTGATCTTCCTGCCGGAAGGAGAAAAGCAGGAACTCAGTATGCTGTTTATGCAATACCTGGTCAAGTCGAGGCAACATCACGTCATCTATCTGGGACAGGATATCGGACTGGCTGATCTCAAGGATGCCTGCGACATTCAGCGCCCCGATTACATTTTTACGATGATTACGGAAAACTTCGCCAGAGAATCGGTGCAGCAATACGTCGACAAGCTGGCCAAGAACTTTCCGGACGTCCACATTATGCTTTCCGGCTACCAGGTAGTCGCGCAACATATTACCCCTCCTGAAAATGTGTCCATTCTCAGAAGCCTCGACGAAACGATGGACTTCCTGAATAAAATCAAAGCTGCCCGCCATATATCCTGAATCCTTTTTTTTTGGTAGATTTATACGACGAACCGGATCCCTTTTTACATCCGGGCGCTTTGTAACTAAACTCCACTATATACTGGCAGCTCATGGATTTCAGGCGCCTCTTTGATCTTTTTGCCTATCAAAACAACCGTTTTCCCCAGGAAGTGGCCCTTGCCAGCCGGGAAGATCTCCTGTGGCGAACGTATTCTACAGAAGAGTGCCTGACGGAGATCGATCGCGTCAGCGCGGGCGGGCTTGATCTGGGTCTAAGCCGTGGAGATCGAATAGCGATCATGACCCCTCAGGGCAGTCCGCGCTGGAACTTCCTGGACCAGGGAATGCTGCAGATCGGCGTTGTGGTAGTGCCTATTCACGCTACCGTTACCGACCAGGAGTTTGAATTCATCCTCAAGGATGCCGAAGTGAAATACTGCGTGGTGGGCGACCGGGAGCAATACGACCGGGTTGCCGGGGTACGCAGCAAGGTGCTCTCCCTGAAGAAGGTATTCACCCTGCAGGCGCATCCCGATATCCCCGGCTGGGCCGATCTGGTAAGCCGGCCGATGGAGAAGCACCTGGAAGCCCTGCAAGGATTGAGAGCAGCGATTCACGAGGAAGACCTCGCCACGATTCTCTACACATCGGGCAGCACGGGCCAGCCCAAAGGCGTCATGCTTTCTCACAAAAATATCGTCAGCAATATCAAATCCGTCATATCGCTCATTCCGGTTAATTGTGACAAACGGGTGCTAAGCTTTCTTCCGATGAGCCACATTTTCGAGCGGATGGTCGTCTATACGTACATCGCTGTCGGCGCCTCCGTCTATTACGCCCGGAGTTCCGACACGATACTGGAGGACATTCGGGAAGTGCAGCCGCATTACTTCACCGCTGTACCCCGCATGATTGAGCGAATGCAAAACAACATTCTGGAACGGGCTGCATCGAAGGGCGTGATTCAGCGTCGGCTGTTGAACTGGGCGATCCGGCTGGGTAAAAAGTTTCCCGAGGCGCAGCGGATGTCTCTGGGCTACTGGTTGCAGCACCGGCTGGCCGATGTATTGGTCTATCACCGCTGGCGACGCCTGCTGGGCGGCAAGGTAGAGGGGGTCGTCGTCGGAGCCGCCGCGCTACAGCCGGAGCTGGGCCGGCTGTTTTCAGCAGCGGGTATCGATATCCGCGAGGGCTACGGCCTGACCGAAACCGCTCCCGTAGTAACCTTCAACCGCTTCGAACCCGGCGGGGTGCGCTTCGGCACCGTCGGTATTCCCATCCCCGGCGTGGAGGTGAAAGTCGACGCGCCGGCGGGAAAGGAGGAAGGCGAAATCCTGGTAAAAGGCCCCAATGTCATGCTCGGTTATCACCGTGGAGAAAGCGAACGCCGGCAGTCTTTCACGCCCGAAGGCTGGTTCAGAACCGGAGATATCGGCAAATTGGTCCACAAGCGCTTTTTGATGATTACCGGGCGGGAAAAAGATATTTTTAAAACTTCCAGCGGCAAATACATCCCTCCCGAACCCCTGGAAAACCGCCTTAAAGATTCTGATTACATCGAGCAATGCCTGGTAGTGGGAGAGCAGCGATCCGCCCCGGCGGTCCTCATTATTCCCAATTTTCCGCTGCTCAAACAATGGTGCTTCGACCACGAAGTGCACTGGACCGCCCCCCAGTTTATGGTGCTCAACCCCAAAGTCATACAGCTTTTTGAAAAGGAGATAGAACAGCGAAATGAATCTCTGCCTGCCCATCAGCACATCCGCCATTTCGCCCTTCTGCATCAGCCCTGGACGGCCGAAAACGGCGATCTTACCCCCACGCTCAAACCCAGACGCAGCGTGCTCCAAAAACGCCATCAAAAAATCATTGAACAGCTCTATCAGCAGAAATGACTTTTTCAGCAGGAGTTGCTATATTAACCGGTGAAGTGGATTTTGCAAAAGGCGATTAAGGAATACAAACCCTAACCTAACAATTATGCAACCGACGAGAGTTTTCGATTTCATCTACTACCAGCAGACGAAGGCGCCCTTGCGGCGGGCCTTTGGCTACCGTTACGAAGGAGAATGGGCCTATTTCAGTACGCAGCAAGTGATCGACCTGGCAGGGATGGTTAGCCGGGGATTGATTCAGTTGGGAGTAGCGCCGGGCGACAAAATCGCCAGCGTGGTCTATCAGAACCGCCCGGAGTGGATCATCCTCGATATTGCAATGGAACAGATCGGCGCCATCAATGTCCCCATCTATCCCACTATCAGCACCAGAGAATACGAATACATCCTCAACGATGCCGGCGCCACCTACTGCTTTGTCGGTCGCGGTGACCTTTACGATAAAGTGGCGGCTGCCAAGGTACCGTCCCTTCGGGAAATATACACTTTCGACCAGCAGGCAGGCCGTCCCTTCTGGAAAAGCATTTTTTCTGGAGAAGGGCAGCAGGAACTGGAGCAACGGCGGGACAGCATTGACCCGGAGGAGCTGGCGACCATCATTTACACCTCCGGAACCACAGGCAATCCCAAAGGGGTTATGCTTTCCCATCGCAACATCGTCAGTAATGTGCTTGCCGTAGCGGACTTGTCCCCGCTGGAACAGGGCGACCGGGCTCTCAGTTTCCTGCCGCTCTGTCATATCTTTGAACGCACGGCTTCCTATTTCTACACCTACCTCGGGGTAGAAGTACATTTTGCCGGTACGGACAACCTGGGGGGTGAAGACGGAGATATCCAGGCCGTCAAACCGCACGCCTTCAATACGGTTCCGCGCTTGCTGGAGAAAGTGTATGAAAAAATTTACAACAAGGGATTAGAGCTCGATGGGCTGGCCCGTCGCCTCTTCTTCTGGGCGCTGGAGCTGACCGACGACTACGAGTTCGACAAGCGATTCGGCCCTCTGCAGTCCGTCAAGTGGGCCATTGCCGACCGCCTGATCTTTAGCAAGTGGCGAGCCGCCCTGGGCGATAATGTCAAAGGTATCATTACCGGAGCCGCCGCTTGCCCGGAAAAAATCGCCCGCGTGTTTTCCGCCGCGGGTATCCCCATCCGGGAAGGCTACGGCCTTACGGAAACATCTCCCGGGCTGGCGATCGGCCGCTACGAACCAGGCGGTGCCATGCTCGGCGCCGTGGGGCCGCCGCTCGACGGCGTTTCCCTGCACATCGATACGACGGACGGCGATTACCGGCCCGGAGAAGGCGAAATACTCGCCCGTGGACCGAATATAATGATGGGCTATTACAACAAGCCGGAAGCTACCGCTGATGTCTTTAAGGAAATTGACGGCCGGCGCTGGTTCCGAACCGGCGACATAGGCATGATGGCGCCCGGCCCCAATGGTCAGCAGTTTTTGAAAATTACCGACCGTAAAAAGGAGCTACTGAAGACCTCGGGCGGCAAATACGTAGCCCCGGCTCCGATAGAAAGCAAACTCAAGGAGCAATTCCTTATCGAACAGGTCATGGTCGTAGGAGATAATCGCAAATTTGTCGCCGCCCTCATCCTGCCCGCCCGCGACACCCTCCTGGAATGGTGCCGCCGGCATGAGCTGGAATGCAACTCAGTGAGCGAAGCCATCGAAATGCCGGAAGTCAAAGCAAAATACGCAGATCTTATCGAGCAGGTAAACCCCGCGTTTAGCCACGTTGAGCAGGTTAAAAAATTCACCTTGCTCGATGCCGAATGGGAGCCGATCAAACCCGGCGGCTCAGCTGCCGAATTGACCCCCACGCTAAAACTGAAAAGAAGAGTGATCGAAGAAAAACACCGGGAAGAGATAGAACGGTTATACGCCGATTAGGTTAGCCCGGATTTTTCATGGATTTACCATGAATAATCCGGGTTAACTTCAAAAGCCTGCTTTCCCCCTTGCATTCTGCCTCTACAGGAGATAGGGCAAAACAGAAGCAGGGGATTGCAAAAAGATATTAAAAAAATGCTCTTATCATCCAGGGGTGATGATAGGAGCATTTTTTGATCCGGACCTTCCTTTATCGATTAGGACAAAAACTTAAAGTTGTATTGATAGAGGTAGATCAGTAGTAGGGTGAACAGGAAAAGGAATACGAAGAAGAAGAGCAAACAATATCCCTTTCTGCCTGCGTTCTCAACTTCTGACATGACGTTTGTTTTTAGCGGTTTAAAGTTAGTTTTACAGAACCGGCGATAGTGCAATTGTTCCTGTTGTCACCGTGTCTTTTCGTTGCAAAGATGAACAAAAAAACAAAAAGCACAAAGCAGCTCGTCCTGAACCCGAATCAATAGAATTTCGAGCGATAATCTTCAATGTCAGTATTTTCACGCATAGCCTGCAGAAGGCGCAATCCGACCTGCGTACGCAGGGTGGAGGACATAGTCCGGCGCAACTGCGGAATATTCGTTGCTGTGCCCACCTCCGGTTTTTCCAGTACACGCAGCACAAAAACACCTGTATTTCCTTCTACCGGCTCCGAAAGCTGATTTTGCTCCAGGCTGAAGGCGGTACCCAGCACTTTGGGCTCACTACCTACTCCGGTGATGTTGCTCTGGTCGAAGGTAGCGGAAATCGTATCTACTTCAACACTATAGGTGCCGGCGATGGCCGGCAGGTCCTGCCCGCTGATTTGCTGGCTGATGAGCTCAGCTTTCTTGGCATTGACGACCTGAGGCTGAATCTCATCTCTGATGGCATCGACGGAAGGCAGGCCCGGAGAAATGATCTCGGCAAGCGCAGCTACCACGTATTTATCGTTGTAGAACTCTACAGGATTCTGATAGATATACACCTCCGGAGAAACTTCGCCCTCGCTGCCGTCTTGGAAGGCCCAGCGGATGATATCGCGGGAAGCCTGTCCGGCGCCGAGATCCCCTACGTTGAAGTCATTGCGCTGCAGAGGAGGCGAACTTTCCATCACCAGGGCCGGATCGGTCTCTACTGCTTCCTGTAGTTCTTCGAGGCGGCGGTATTCGCCCACGAAAGACAGCGCCCGGTCGTATACATCGTTTTGCGTTTCCTCACTGGGAATGATGGCCTGTTCCAGGTAGGCGACCTTTACGCCGGATTCTTCACTGATAAATTTCCGGCCGGTAACTTCTACCAGGTGCAGGCCGAACTGGGTGAGCACGGTATTCAGCTCTCCTTCTTCAGCCTGGTAGAAAATCAGGTCGTTGAACGGTTTTACCATGGCGCCCGGCGCGACGTAGCCCAGGTCGCCCCCTTCTGTACGCGTAGCATCGGTACCGAATTTGAGGGCGAGAGAGTCAAAGGAGGACTGTCCCGTCTGGATCAGGTTTTTCAGGCTGTCTACCCGGTTCTGCGCCTGCATCAGGCTGGTCGGGTCATTGGCCGGGATGAGAATATGGCGGGAACGCACAGAGTCGGGAACGATTTTGCGGTCAACCAGTTTCACGGCTTTGTAGGCACCGTTTTCCATATAGGGTCCGTATACTTCCCCGACCGGCAGGTTGAACACGGTATCGGCGATGCTGGGGCTAAGCGCCTCTTTTTGAACATAAGCAGGATCGTAGCTGCCGAAGTTGCGCTCCACGAAGAGCGAATCATCTTCGGTAGCTTCAAAGTCGGAAATCAGCTCGGCGATCTGATCGCGCCACTTGGCGGAGTCGGCCTGGGTGGGAGCTACGTTGAAAACGACGTAGTCGACCAAGCGGCTCTCCTCATCCTGCTCATAGAGCGCGCGGTTATTTTCCAGGTAATTCTCGTAGTCACTGTCGGCGAGCGAAACTTCCGTATTTGCTATTTCATCGTAAGGCACCTTCACGAGGGCGAAGGTAGCGCGCTGGTTGCGGTCTTTATAGCCCATTTCCACCATCCAGGTGGGGGTATAAATCGCTTTGGAAACCAGGGTGTTGAGCTTCGTCTGCAAGCGGTCCTTGATAATTTCTTTTTCCTGATGCGCCCAGAAAGCACGCATATTAGGATCCGTCAGCTGTCCGCTTTCGATGGCCGAGCGAATTTCGTTGAGCCGGGCCCGGTCCAGGGCCTGGGTGGCCGGGTTGCGAAAACGCTGCTGGATGACAGGGCTTGGGTTAGGGCCAAACTGCAGATCGAGCAGTTCCTGCCGGCTGACACCGAGGCCAAGGGCCTCCGCCTCCTGCGAAATAATCGCCTCTTCGACGTAGTAGTTCCAAAGGGCATTGCGGCGGACGAATACATCTGTAGCCGATCCGCTGTACAGAACACTTTCCGTACGGTTGAACTGATTCCAGTCCAGTTTCTTGCCGTCTATTTCTCCCATTAGAGTCTGGGAGCTGCCGAACACACTCTGCTGCCCAGAGGTCATGTCCATGATGATGAAGCCTCCCAAACCCAGGCCGATCAGTATGATCAGCAGCCAGGAGTTCTTCCGAATTTTACCAATTAGAGCCATTCTTCACATTGTTTAATAGTTCTTGGACAAACAGTGCATCTATAGTCCTCCAAGTCAAGATTCACAAATTTTGGCTTGGAGGACTTTATAGCCGGACACTCCATTTGTCGAAGAAGGTGTTTAATACCGTAACCTGATTTCCTCAAACACATTTTGAACGTGTTTGAATTTCCTCTGTAACTTGCAAGCAGCTCTCAAAACACGCTCTGAATCAAAGGCTTGCAAAATTACGCTTTCTTCAGAAAAAGAAAAATGTATGTGCCTGATTTTCCCTTGCGGAAAAATCCCTGCAAATGTACTTCGTTTAGCCCGTAAATTCAAAAAATCTTACTTCTTTGACAAATGGCCCAGCTGATGATCAGTGCTTTTCTGTAAGTCGAAAGCCTACCCCGTGCACATTTTCGATGCGCACCCGCTCGTCCTGCCTGAGGTATTTGCGCAAGCGGGAGATAAACACATCGAGGCTGCGCCCGAGGAAGTAATCGTCTTTTCCCCACACCTGCTGCAGGATCTCGGAGCGCTTGAGTAATGTGTTTTTGTGATCGGCCAGCAGGCGGAGCAGTTCGGCTTCGCGCTGGGTGAGCTGCTGCGATTTGCCGCCCCTGGAAAGCGCCAGGTTCTCGTAGTGGAACTCGTACTCGCCAATAGTGTGCACAGCGGGACTTCGGAGCGTAGTGACCCGGTTGCGACGAAGGAAGACTTCAATTTTCAAAATGAGCTCTTCGATGCTGAAAGGTTTAGTCAGGTAGTCATCGGCGCCGATCTTTAAGCCGTGGATCTTGTCTTCCTTGAGTGATTTGGCCGTCAGAAAAATAATAGGTGCGTGTTCGTCGTAATTGCGAATTTCCCTGGCCAGGGTAAAGCCGTCGACCTCGGGAAGCATCACATCGAGGATATAGAGATCGAAAGAGCGCTGCCGGCCGCGGATGATCTCCAGGGCCTCCTGCCCGTCCCGGCAACAGGTGAGCTGATACCCCTGTAGTTCGAGGTTGTCACGGGTGACGAAGCTCAGGCTTTCGTCATCTTCAACGTAGAACAAGTGTGCATTCATGGTTTTACTGGCATAGTGATGGTCGCCGTAGTTTCCGCCCCGGGTTCGCTGTCGAGCCGGATGCGCCAGCCGTGCGCCCGGCAAACCTTGCGGACGTAATACAGGCCCAGCCCGAATCCTTTAACATTGTGAACATTACCCGTCGGGATACGAAAAAATTTGTCGAAAACCCGGTGTTGATATTCTTTACTGATGCCGATGCCGTTGTCGCGAATATGCAGGCTTAACTGCCGGCCGCTCTGTTCCACCCAAAGGCGGATATCAGGCTGCCGGCGACAGTATTTGATTGCATTGTCGAGCAGGTTATAAACCACATTCGTCAGGTGCAGCGGATCGGCATCGACCCTAATGCCGGCCTCCGGCAATTCGGCGCAAAGGCGCCCGCCGCGCTTTTCCAGTTGTAGCCGCATGCTTTCAATAATAGGAGTCAGCAAATCGACCAGCAGTACGGTCTCCTGTTTTACTTCGAAATTACCCCGCTCAATTTTGGCCAGCTGCAGCACCTTTTCCACCTGCTGGTTCAGGCGCTGATTCTGATCGCGAATGATCCGGGCATACTGCATCAGGCGCTGATCCTGCCGAACCGCTGTATGATCGAGAAATACATCGGCGGAAATCTTTATGGTCGATAGTGGGGTCTTAAACTCATGCGTCATATTGTTGATAAAGTCTTTTTGCATCTCCGACAGGCGCTTTTGGTGCAGAATGACGTACATGGAATAGACGAAAAAAACGACGGTCGATAAGAGGATGATCGAGAAGAAGACGGAAAGCTGCATCCTGCCTAGTAAATATCCGGAACGGGTGGGGAACTTCACCCCGAAATAGTAATTCAAATCGCTGTATTTCGGCAGCTTGCCCGGTTCTATCCGCCGGCTGGGATCGTCCGGAGCGTAGCCGATATAGTTCCCGTAGACCATCTCGTCGGTAGTGCAGTCAAAGACTCCGTATTCGAAATCTACATTCAGCGCCAGGCTCTCAAATTCTTTCTGGAGAAAGTACTCCAGCAGGTTGGCGTCTATTTCGTCCTCGATGTTGACTATATAGTAGTTGGTTGTTCGCTGGTTAATGATATTCCTGGGGGGCAGCTTCGACTGATTGATGTCGGCCAGCGACTTGGCTACGTTGTATAACGCCAAATTGACCTTTTTATTAAAATCCTCCTCATTAATATTCCAGGTATTCACCACCCAATAAGTCTGCATCGCCAGAATGCCGACTATGACAATGGCGCCGAAAAGGATCACTTTCAGGATCGTGCTGTTTTTCATAAAACTTACCGGATTGGGCTGTGAAATTATCCGGAATAACGGACTTCAAGCTGAACGCAATTCGCAATTAACAGCTCTTTAACAAACCTGGCTCAGGTTACGCCATTACCCATATTTTCCTATTTTTGCATGAAATATAAAAGCCGCTTTCTTGAAAAGAACCGCGTTGTTGCTCAAGGTCGCTTTCGCAAGCTGCATGTTGATCATGCTGCTGCCTTTCTCCGGCAGGGGACAGGAGAACCCGTTCGAACTGGCTCCCCGCCTTGAGCGGCCTGTGAGCGAAGACAGCATTGCGGAAGAGGCTGCTCAGACCGTTGAGGAGGAAAGCGGCAATCCCTTCGATTTGCGGTATACCCCTCCTCCTGCCCGTCGCGAAGCAACGCGCCCGGCGCTTGAAGAAACTGCTGAGCGTGCTCCTACCCGTTTCCGGCGCATCAAGTTGTTTATTATTCTCGGCATATTGGTGCTTTTGTCATTTCTGATTACCGTTCTGCGCTCGCTGGTCAATAAATCCTTCCAGGCTTTTGTCAACGACAATGTCATGAACCAGCTTTACCGCGACCAGGAAGGCCGCGGCTTATCTCCATTCTTGGCTCTGTACAGTTTGTTTTTTCTCAACGCCGGCGTTTTTCTGTTCTTTTTACTGCAATATTACGACATCAATACGAACTTGAACTACCTGCCCCTGCTGCTTGGCTGTGTGGCGCTTATTACCGGGGTATTCGTTTTTAAACACGCCCTGCTTCGCTTCCTCAGTTATACCTTTCCTATCGAAAAAGAAATAAGCCGGTATCAATTCACTATTATCGTCTTCGGGATTGTCACCGGTCTTTTTCTGGTACCCGTCAATGTTTTCATGGCCTACGCCTCCGAGGAATTGCTGCCCGGTATTATCTGGATGGCTTATATTGTTTTCGCCGTCATCTATCTTTTCCGCTATCTACGCAGCCTCATTATTGCAAACAAATTTATTCGCTTTCACTTTTTTCACTTTTTTTTGTATTTTTGCACCGTTGAAATAGCACCTGCGCTTTTTCTTTTCAAATTCATTCTTAATCAGTTGCAGTAAAGCCGGGTGCTTTTGTAGTCAAAAAAAACCGCTTGAATGGCAGCACACGGTAAAGTGAAGGAAGAAACGTACAAGAGGGTCAAAACGATCCTCGTCTCTCAGCCGAAACCTGCACGCTCCCCTTACTACGAATTAGAGAAAAAATACGGTCTGACCATCGACTGGCGCCCCTTCATCCATGTGGAACCCGTTTCCTCCAAGGATTTTCGCAAGCAGCGCGTCCGCCCCGATGAGTATACGGCAATTGTTTTTACCAGTAAAAATGCCGTTGACCATTTCTTCCGGATTTGTGAGGAGATGCGTATCAAAATGTCGCAGGAAACCAAATATTTCTGCCTGACAGAAGCAGTAGCCAACTACCTGCAGAAGTTCATCGTCTACCGAAAACGCAAAGTTTTCGTAGGAAAGCGCACCGTACAGGATCTGGCTTCCGCCCTGAAAAAGCACAGAAATAAAGAAAAATTTCTGTTGCCTTGCTCCAACCTCGGCAGCAGAGCTGTCAGCCAGTTTCTCGATAATAATGAGTTCGACTGGAAAGACGCTATGATGTACCAAACGGTGAGTAGCGACTTGTCGGATCTCAGCGACGTGACCTACGATGTGCTGGTCTTTTTCAGCCCCCTGGGAATCAAATCGCTCTATGAGAACTTTCCCGGCTTTAAACAAAAGGACACGCGTATGGCCGTCTTTGGCAACAGCACCAGCCGCGCCGTCGAAGAACGGGGACTGACCATCAACATCAAAGCGCCGGCGCCGGAGGCTCCCTCCATGACCATGGCCCTGGAACGCTACCTGCAAAAGTCTAATAAGGAGTAAATACCGAAATACACGAATAAGACGAACCCCCGGCTGTTCCTGCAACAGCCGGGGGTTTTTTTTTAGAAAATGGGCAGGCCTTGTGGCCTATCCCATATCCCAGTAATCCTTTCCCCTTTCAACCCTTTCAAATGCCCGGCTGTTAATACATCCGACATGAAAATAAAATTTATACATCACCTGGAGGAACGGTTACGCCACCCGCTGCCGGGCGCCGACGCGCAATACAAGATGGCCCATGCTGTTCGCCGCTCGGAAGAATCACCGCCCGCCCACGCCCGTAATGCCGGCGTGCTGGCCCTTTTTTACCCCAAAGCCGGGCAGTGGCATCTCGTCCTCATCGAACGACAGTCACACAACCCCGACGACCGGCACCGCGGCCAGATTAGCTTTCCCGGCGGCCGCTACGAACCCGGCGACGAACACCTGCGCAATACCGCCCTGCGCGAAACGGAAGAGGAAGTGGGCGTGGAGGCCGGCACCGTAAATGTGCTCGGCTCGCTTACTGAACTCTATATCCCTGTCAGCAACTACCTCGTCCATCCCTATGTCGGCTATGTCGACTACCACCCCAGCTTCCGGCCGGAAGAGAAGGAAGTAAAATCTATCATCGAAATCCCCCTGGATCATCTGCAACAGCCCTGTAACATCCGGCTCACCGATATGAAAATCTCGGAACACATCGTCCTGAAAGAAGTCCCGTATTTCGACGTGGAAGGAAAAATCGTCTGGGGCGCCACTGCCATGATGCTTAGTGAGCTGCTGGAGGTGATTGGTGGTGGGGAAGAGGGTTTGAGGTTGTTTGGGGTTGTTTGAGGTTGTTCCGCCAAGCGAACCACCTCCGACTACTCGAACAAAATCAAACCCCCGTCAAACCGGGAATGTGAATCGCTAAAGTTCGCCCGACCAGAACGCTCTACGAACTTTCTCTCAAGTCCCTTACCACCTTATTCAGAGCTTTCGTAACCGCCTTGCTTATCCGCTCCCCTTTTTCGCGGCTACCCGCTCCGGGGTGGCCCATCGCGCCGTTCTGAGTCCGTTGCTTGAAGGTGCGGTATAGCGAAACGCGGGGACCGTGGAGCAGGTCGCCTTCCGCCCAGTCGAAGGTGGAGCGATTGCCCTTGGGAGCGATAGCGCCCGTGTCGACCAGTTGCGGGGCGATGAGCAGCATGACGGAGGTCTCCAGCTCGCCGGCGTGACCGGTGCCGCCCGGCCCGGTATCCGATATTTTTTTCAATTCCGCATTGGCCAGCTGCCACCAGGAGGCGAAGGCGATACGGCACTGCGGGTGGCGGCGGCCGAAGATTTCCAGGGCCGACTGCCCGGCGCCCTGATTGCCTCCGTGGCTGTTGAGGATGAGAATGTTACGAAAGCCGTGCTGGACGACGCTCTTGCAATAGGCCTGCACCTGCTGTATGAAGGTTTTATGGGTCAGGGTGAGGGTGCCTGGAAAATCCATATGGTGCTCGGAGCAGCCCACCCCGATAGCCGGTAATATCAATACTCCATCCGGAATGGCTTCATGCAGACTCCGGCAGAAGTGCTCGCCGATCATGCGATCGGTAGCCAGTGGCAGGTGCGGCCCGTGTTGTTCTGTCGCGGCGGTAGGCAGAACAACCGGAATGTCGCGGCTGAGCCGGTCGAGTTGAGGGGAAGTGAGTTGGTCCCAGTACATGGTGATTGTTTAGGTGATTAAATAATAGGTTTTGGAAGTACTATCATTGAAAAAGCAGCGAGATCTGGTGACAGGGGGGCTCGGAGATTAAGGTCTCTTTTTTCTCTCGTTCTTTCTGTTAGTTTTTATGATAATTTTCGTAAAGCAGCGCTCCGGGCCTCAATCTTGCCAGGCCTCTGCTTACGCTGAGACCGAAAAGTTTTTCTCCTGCTTCATGTACGCCCGGACCGCTTCCATATCCGGCTCCACGCCCAGGCCGCCCCCCTCGGGGAGGTAGGCGTACGGCGGCTCCATGCGCAGCGGTTCCCGTAGCAGGTCGTGCTCGCGGATGAGGCGCCCGAAGATGTCGCCGGGCCAGATACAGGACTCGGCGGCGGCCGACGAGTGGAGGTACATGGCCTCCAGGATACCCAGGTCCAGCTCGGAGCCGTGCCAGCAGGGCAGGCCGGCGGCGACGGCGATGTGGTCGAGGCGCTGGAAGTTGGCTAGCCCCCCGTTGAAGTTGAAGCCATCGACGGCGTTTTGCTGTAGCGCCTGTATGGCGTCCTTGATGCGTTGGCCATGCAGGATATAGGGCAGCGATACATGGAGGACGATGGGCACGGAGCTGTACTGCCGCAGCGCGGCATATTCGTGCAGCTGCCAGCGGGGAATGGGATCTTCCAGGCAGAGTACATTGCCGACTTCTGCGAGCCGGTCAAGACGCTTGCGGGCCTCGGCGGGGCGTTCCCAGCGCTCGTTCGGGTCCAGGATCACCTCCATGTCGGGCGCGACGGTGTGAATGTCTTCACACCAACCGGCTACATCGTCGTTGAGATCGCACTTGAATTTGATACAATCGTAGCCCATATCGCGGTAGTGGCGGGCCAGATCGGCGACATCCTCCCGGCGGCGGTGCCCCGACCAGGCGCCGACGCGGATTCGCTCCTGCACGGGGCCGCCCAGCAGATCGACCACCCGCAGGTCGTGCGCCCGCGCGTAGGCATCCCAGATGGCGCATTCGAAGCCGTCGTATTCGCGGCAGAAGGCCACGGGCAGCCGCTGCCGGCAGAGCTTGCGGATATCCTCGCCGAGTAAGCGACGGGCAATAGCCTCCACCATGCGCCAGTCGTGATCGCGGTAGCACTCGCCCCAGCCATAGGCACCGTTGTTCAGCTCCATCCGAAGCAGTAGCTTGGGCAGCTCGTCGAACTGCAGCGTGTAGGCTTCGCTGGCCCCGGAAGTCAGCTTGTGCAAAGGCTTTTTCATACCTTCACTCTCAATGGTTCCCTTCTTGGCGGGGACGATGACTTCGTAACAGGTGATTCTCGATATTAGCATTAATGAGAAGTTTACATTTAACCCCCTAATCCTTTTTCAATGAACGCCGAACAATACCTCCGGCAATCCCGGATTTTGGTGAGGGAAGATAGGTATTCCGTCTACAAAGTCCGTACTTTCCCGCCGGAATTCGTGGCGGCAATCGCCGATCCTTCCGAGAAAACAGTAGTTGCTGTCACAGGAAGCCTGCTTCCCGAGCTGGTTATAGAAGAAGAACCGGGCTGGAAAATTCTCACCTTTGAAGCGGAGCTGCCCTTTGAGCTGGTAGGCTTTCTGGCGATCGTTGCCACCCGTTTGGCGGAAGCCGGAATCTCTGTTTTTGCCTTGTCGGCCTACTCGACCGATCATATTATGGTGAAAGAGGAAAAACTGGAGCGGGCGCTGGAGGTGTTGACGGGCTAAGTTGATGCCACCAGTATCCTCCACCGCCCGTCAGGGTGCGGCATCGCCTGGCTTCGCGAAGCGAAGGCGGGTAAGCATCCATTTGGCCTCTCTTTCGGGTTATCTCCAAATTCCCGTTTCACACTCCCAATCGCCGTACAGATTTTGTAACTTACTCCCCGCAATTCCTACAACTAAAACCGACAGCATATGGATACCGACGCCAAGGAAAAAACCGACATCGTTTCTTTTGATCCTCCTCAACGGGTATTGATGGGCCCCGGTCCTTCGGATATGCACCCGCGTATATACCAGGCCCTCTCACGGCATATTATCGGCCACCTGGATCCTGAGTTCGTCCGCATGATGGACGAGACCAAGGCGCTGGCGCAGTACGCCTTCCAGACGGAGAACAATTTGACGATGATCGTCTCCGGCCCCGGCTCGGCAGGAATGGAAACCTGTTTCGTCAATCTGGTAGAACCTGGCGACAAGGTCATCGTCTGCCGCAATGGCGTTTTCGGCGGTCGGATGAAAGAAAATGTGGAGCGCTGCGGTGGAACGGTAATTATGGTGGAAGACGAATGGGGGCAGCCCGTCGATCCGGATAAGGTGGAACAGGCGCTGCGCGATCATCCCGACACCAAGATCGTCGCCTTTGTGCACGCAGAGACCTCTACCGGTGTGCGTTCCGATGCCGAAGCGCTATGCCGGCTGATCCGTCAGTACGATTGCCTGAGCATCGTCGATACGGTTACTTCGTTGGGAGGCATACCCGTATTGGTAGATGAATGGGGCATCGATGCCATTTATTCCGGTAGCCAGAAGTGCTTGTCCTGTACGCCCGGACTTTCTCCTGTTTCTTTTGGCAAAAGGGCAGTGGAGCACATTCAGAAACGGGAAACCCGGGTGCAGAGCTGGTTCCTGGACCTCAACTTGGTCATGCAGTACTGGGGTGACGGCGGTGGGAAGCGCTCCTATCACCACACGGCGCCTGTCAATGCGCTCTACGCAATGCACGAAGCCCTGCTGCTACTGCGCGAGGAAGGCCTGCAGGCACGCTGGAAGCGTCATAAAAGCACACATAAGCAATTGAGGAAAGGCCTGGAAGAGCGGGGCTTCTCCTATCTCGTCGAGAAGGAATATCGTCTGCCGCAACTCAACGCCGTCTTTGTTCCGGAAGGACAGGATGAGGGCAAGCTGCGCCGTCAACTGCTGGAAGAGTACAATATCGAAGTCGGCGGCGGCCTGGGCGACTTCGCCGGTAAGATCTGGCGCATCGGGCTGATGGGAGCCAGTTGCTCCTCGGCTCATGTGACGCGATTACTGAGTGCGCTCGATGAAATACTTTAGTTGACAGGTTGAAGGCTGGCGGATTGACAGTTGGTGTCAACCCGCCAACTGTCAACCGAGAACCCTTTCCCTATGACCCAGACTCACCCTGCCACCAACCGTCATTTTTACGAAGAGCTGCGTCGTCAACTGAAGGGCGAAGTGCTGATCGACGAAGTAAGCCGCGGCATCTATGCTACCGACGCCAGCGTGTATCAGATTGAGCCGGTGGCCATAGCGATTCCGCGGGATGAAGCCGATGTGCTCGCCGCTCTGCGTATTGCCGCCGATCATCAGGTACCCGTATTACCGCGCGGGGGTGGCACCAGCCTGGCCGGACAAACGGTCGCCCGCGCCCTGGTGCTCGACTTTTCCAAGTATATAAATGAGGTTCTGGAATTCAATCCGGAAGAGCGCTGGGTACGGGTGCAGCCCGGCATGGTGCGCGATGTGCTCAATGCCTATCTCGCTCCGTACGGCCTGCACTTCGCCCCCGATCCGGCCACTTCCAGCCGGGCCAATGTAGGGGGTATGGTGGGTAACAATTCTTCGGGAACGAAGAGCATCCTTTACGGAAAAACGGTCGATCACGTGCTGGAAGCCAGGGTAGCGCTGGCCGACGGTACGGTGCTGCACCTGAAAGAACTGGATTCCGATGCGTATGACATGAAATCCGGACAGGATGACCGGGAGGGGGCCATTTATAAGGGCTTTCGCCAAATTGTAGACAGCAACCGCGAGGAAATCATCGAACGTGTTCCCAAAGTCATGCGTCGGGTAGGAGGATATAACCTTGACGAGTTTGTACACACCGATCGCTGGAATCTCAGCAAAATCATTTGCGGAAGCGAGGGCACCCTGGCCACCATCCTCGACCTGAAGCTCAACCTGGAACCGCTGCCGGCTTACCAGTCGGTATGTGTGGTACACTTCGCAGAAGTGCTCGAAGCCATTCGCGCCGTGGAGCCTATCCTGCAATTCGGTCCGGCCGCCGTGGAAATTCTGGATAAAACGGTGCTGGACCTCAGCCGCCGCAACCTGACTACACAGCGGCACTGCGGTTTTCTGGAGGGTGATCCGGCAGCGATTCTCATTGTGGAGTTCTATGGTGATACACCGGAAGCCGTGCTGGCGCCGCCGCGGGCGATGGCGGAGCATTTACAAAAGGAAAGCCTGGGATACGCTTATCCCACCTTCTCGGGAGATTCCTCCTACGAGGATGTGTGGATCATTCGTAAGAAAGGACTGGGGCTGATGCTTGGCATGAAGGGCAATAAGAAACCCCTTCCTTTCATTGAAGATGCCGGCATTCCGGTGCAGGTGTTGCCTGAGTATATCGAGCGGGTGTTGGACGTGTGTAAAAAACACGACACGGAGGCGGCGATGTATGCCCATGCCAGCGTCGGGGTTATCCACGTGCGGCCGGTGCTGGATCTACGGCAGGAAAAGGATATTGAACGCTTTAAGGCCATTGCCAAAGATACCTTTGATCTCGTCAAACACTACGGTGGCTCCTGGAGCGGCGAACACGGCGACGGCCTGGTGCGCAGCCCTTTCAACGAGGCGTTTTTCGGTACTCCACTTTACAATGCCTTTAAAGAAGTCAAGCAGTTATTCGATCCGGAGTGGCGGATGAACCCCGGCAAGATCGTCGAGGCGCCCCCGATGGATCAGAACCTGCGTTACGGGAGCGAATATCGCGACCAGTTTATGGATACGGTCTTCCATTACCGCGAAGAGGGCGGTTTTGGCGATGCTGTACACATGTGCACCGGCGTAGGTGAATGCCGCAAAACGCAGGGCGGAACCATGTGTCCCAGCTTCCGCGCCACGCGCGACGAGGCGCACTCTACCCGCGGACGCGCCAACGCCCTGCGCCTGGCCATGTCGGGCCAGCTCGACCGGGATGCGCTGACGGGACAAGAATTGTACGAGGTGCTCGACCTCTGCCTGTCCTGCAAAGCCTGCAAAT
>CAZWDL010000135.1:0-18434 GCA_964632995.1 uncultured Saprospiraceae bacterium | reverse complement strand
AATCCTTTTTCCATTCCTGCAACTGCCGCTTTTCAGAGGCAAAAAGCGCGAAGTCGTCTACGTAACGGGCATACCCCGGCGCCCGCAATTCCTCCTTCACAAAATGATCAAATCGGTTCAGATACACATTCGCCCACCACTGGCTGGTGAGGTTGCCGATCGGCAAGCCGTGCCGTCGTTCCAGCGGTGTAAAAAGATCATCTCCCGGAAAATAAGGCAGGTGTTTTTCTTGTAGATTGGAATTATCGATGATGGCATCTACTAACCAAAGCGTATCAGGACATTGAATTTTCCAGCGAATTTCTTTTTTCAGAATTTCGTGATCGATGCTGGGAAAGAACTTGCGGATATCACATTTGAGCACATAAGGAAAGCGGCGTGCGTAGTGCTGAAAGCGTAAGATGGCAGCGTGCGTCCCTTTCCCTTCCCGGTTGGCGTAGCTGTCGTATATAAAAGTACGTTCAAAGATAGGTCCGGTTATGTTCATCAGCGCATGATGAACCACCCGGTCACGGTAGGGCGCGGCGCTGATCAGCCGCTCTTTGGGATCGGAAATCAAAAAAGATCGATATTCGCCCGGCTGATACGTTTTCTCCTGAAGTTCTCGCTGAAGTTGAAATAAGTTGCGCTCCAAATGGAAATCGAAATGGGCGACATTAGATTGAAATTGCTTACCCTTACGGGCATTTCTAGCCGCTAAGAGTAGATTGTCAAAGGTGGTAATTTGAGGATAAAGATTTTTAAATGTTTTCATATGGGTAAAGACACAATTATTGCAAAGGTCTACGAATTGCTTAAGATTGGCCTGCCTTTCATCGCCAGGCTGCCACGCAATCATAAATTCACTTATGGCGACCGGGTTCAGAACATGCTTTCGGATCTGCTGGAGCTGATGATCGAGGCTTACTATGCGCCTGCTAACCAAAAACGCCCCATCCTGAACAAGATCAATATTCTTTTAGAAAAGTTGCGCTACTTTTTTCGGCTTGGCTACGACCTAGGGCTTTTCGATTCTATCAAATACAAGGATTTTGCAGAACGCATCAACGAGATCGGCCGAATGTGCGGCGGATGGCTGAAAAGCCTTTCCAAATAGCCAATTTCAAAAATTTTTTAAGGCGCTGCGCGCCTGTAAAGGGTAAAAGAGAAAAAGGGATAAAGAGTCAAATAAGGCGCCGGACAACCCGAAAGCCTAAGTTGTAATTCTGATTGAAAGGAAGGTACCTGAAGCGGAAGGAACAGCGGCAAAGCATCGCAGCATTGAGCCAGGACCCGCCACGAACCACTCGCTGTTCGTCATTCGATTCTTCCGGGCCGGTAGGATCTTCCGCCCCTTTACTCTGTTCATAGTAATCCCCCTCGCTCCACCGGTCCCAACACCATTCAAAAACATTTCCACTCATATCATACAGCCCTAGATCGTTTGGATTAAATTCCTTCACTGAAGTCGTCGACTTTCTTCCCTCTCCTTTGACATACCAATCACCCGGCGCATACTTTTCATTATAGGGATGAGCCGCATCAAAATTCATCTCACTGGGATCTGCTACATTCTTCCCATTTCCATATCGAACGTCTTTACCACCTTGCCGGGCAGCGTATTCCCACTCTGCTTCGGTAGGCAGCCGATAGCCGTTCTTTTCCCAATCAGCCATAACCGATTCTCCTTCTATGGTATATACCTGATCCAAGCCTTTCCAGGCGCTAAGCCAGTTACAATATTCAACAGCCTCGTACCAGTTGACATTGATGACCGGTTTATCGCCTCGTCCAAAACCGGAGTCGTTGGGCAGGTCTTTTCCCGTTACCCGGCAAAACAGTCCAAATTGCCAAAAAGTAACCGGCGTAGCCGCCATTTGGAAGGTACTTACACTTACCTCATGTACCGGCTTTTCCGGGCGATACCCCTCCTCACTTCCCATTTTATAAGTCCCCCCCTTTACTTCCAACATTTCCGGAAAGTGGCGCTTTACCATTTTTTGGAATAGCTGAGGGTCCCACTTTTCCAAAAGGGCCCTGAACCGCTTCTTATCTTCAATCCCGTCATCCGCCACAGCAGCCATGTTTTTCAGCTGGCCATCCTCTTTTTCACCCAATTTGTTGATGAACTGTAAGCTTTCCTTCAACAGCTCTGATTCTCCGGTCTCGAGAAAGTAGTATGGCAAATGGAGGGCAAGCGTTTTGACCAAATCCTGATGGTGGCGCTCAAAGGAGGCAATTTGCAGCTTTTCCAGAGCCGCTTTGTAATCCAGGTGCTCAATACTGGTGGCGGCCCCATTAAAGGCCAGATCGAACCGTTGCTGTTTCTGCCGTTGATATCTAGCCTGATCGTCTTTCATTTTCCCCAAGACCTCATCCGGCACCTTACGCATAGCTCCCCTTGCTTCAGTAATAGTGGAAATATCCGTTTCGCTAAATTTAGGGAGATAGCCTTTATTGATTTCCCGTTTTTTCGTTTCCACGATTCGCCAGGCGCGCTGCGCGAGGGCATCGGAATTACGGTAGCGCTCTCGGATCAACGGGGCCAGAGAATCGTGTGCCAGCCGGCTAGTGGGGTTACTTTTCGTGCCTCCGGCTATCAAGAGGTAAGATTGATGCTTCATTACGGCAAATAGATCCTCAAATCCCCCGATATGCTGATACCGGTCCAACACCGCTTTGTCCGGTTGAGCGGTTGCGGTGAGCAGATCAGTGGTATATCCATACAATACATCCAACACCAGTCCTTTTTCCAGAAACTCCTTCCACCGGGATTCCAAAAGCGCCAGTTGATCGTCGAACAGTTCGTCCAGATTATCTTTACGAAGCCGTTGATACTGCTCCGAAGTCAGCTGGAGCCACGCCACTTCCGTTTCCCTTTTGGCGACAGCATCATCCCATAGCTTGCGCAGCTGGTATTGCAGCAGCGGGCCTATGTGCGATTCATTCCGGTGGTTTTTCAGCAAATCCGCCGTCATGTGTTCCACCAGTTCCGGTTCAACCTTCAGCCGGTACTGGTTCTTTAGGTAGTCATCAGATGACACGCCAGTAATCGCTTCTTTTACACCTTGCTCATCCAGCGGTTTCAGGTACAGTTCCTGATCCTCCGTAAGGAGAAGCTGTTCTTGGAGTAATAGGTCTTTGATGTTGGGAAAGTACTCTGACCGGAAGCCGAGGATTACTTTCCAATGGGGAAAGCGATTCAAAAGATCTCGCACATTCGAAACAAAAACGCTGGTCTCTTGACTTTTGTCTGCTCTAGGATCTGTAAACATTTCTTCTACCTGATCCAGGATGACCAGTTTCTTTCCGGCGTGGTTTTCTTCCCCATCGTAGAGATTTTGGACCTGGTGGTGAAAACCGGTCTTTTTATTTCTTCTTACATATTTGGTGTGATATTTGGATTCCAGGCGGGAAAGAACACCGGCATTCAGCAGGGAAGACTTACCCACACCGGACTGCCCATAAAGCAAAACCAGGTTGAAATTTTCTACCGCCCGGCACAATTTCAGGATCTCTTTAGATCGACCGAAAAATAAGGGGGCATTCTCCTTTTCGAAGTATTCCAATTCGAAAAAGGGCACGGGAGAGGAGGGCGTGCTATAATCTTCATAGATCGAAAAGTGTTTATCCAGTTCCCGCCGGACTTGTTCTCCCTGGGAAATTGATGGTGCCTCAGAAGAAGATTCCAGCTTTAAATGTAGTTCTTTGGCCAAAAACTCCATCAAGTGCTCGATGTCTTCTTCGAGTGTCTTTTCTTTAATTGAAAAATATTTCAGGTCGGGAATAAAGGCCAGGGAATTCACCTTTTCCTTCAGCCATTCACAAACATTGTCATAATTTTCATGATTGTACAATACCGGTACAATCCGTTTTCCCTGCTCACGGGCCATTTCGATTTCCCGGCGCACCCAGTCATTCTTATTGAGCAAGCGTTTATCTGCGTACTTGTCCTGTACCCAATGCCAACCAGGGCCGATTAACACCAAAAGCGCTTCTGCGCTATTCAGGTGTTGCTGGATTTCTTCGGTGATAGATTTACCGTAGCCGATCGTTTCCTTGTCGAGGAAAAATCCTCCCTCTTTCAATCTATACTTTAATTCTTCAGACAGGCGGTTGGCCAGCGGCGTGCAGTCAATCTGCCGGTAGTTAATGAAGATTTTAGTGTCTTGAGGCATAAATCCATGGGGTTAATTCAAACTTCTTAATGCGGCTACTCTTAAGATAATTGAAATCTGTTCCTTAAATTTAGCAGAAATTTACAACAAAGCTTAACCAAATCCATTAATCATGCCCAGTCCTCAATTCACCGGATTCAAGGTCAGCGTAAATCTCCCATTTCTCGGCATATCTGGCGAGTGGAAAGTCGACGAAAGACAAAGAGAAGCCGCCTGGGAGATTTATGTCGAGCTAGTCACCCGGGTGACTGTTCAGGAGCTGAAAGAGGGCGAGGGGCTGCTCCGAGAAGCGCTCTCTTCTTTTTACTCGCTCTTCCAAACCACCCGCGATATTCTCAAGGAATACGGCCCTTCTATCGCCACTCCCACCAAAGAGGACGACACCACGCTGGGCCATATCGCCGTAGCGGTTCTCAATAAAGTGCTGCGCCCGCTCCTCGCTGAATGGCACCCCATTTTGAAAGATTACGAGGCCAAGCGACCAAAGGAGGTTTCGGTTACCGAGCATGAAAGAAAGTGGAAGAAAGCCGATGAGCTGCGCGCAGAAATTGCAGATGTACGTGAAAAATTAATCGAATACGCGGATGTGCTGGCGGAGGTTTCGGGGGTGAGTAAGTTGCATTAGGAGTAGTTGAACTCAATCTTTTTCAAAACCCTTTGTGTTTTTTTACTTCCAACTGTTTTCCAACCCGGTTTCGATATTTGACTGTAAGGACTTGGCAACCAAAGGTTTAACGAAATCGAATATGGTCCTTGTGGGACCACGAGTTTTAAAAAAGCCCTTTTTCTCTGCGCAGAGAAAAAGGGCTTTTTTTACTTTCTATGATCGGGAGGGTGGACTTCTCGCCCTACACAACTGGAAAGCATATTGTTTTTGATGATAAAAGGCAGTACTGTAGGTCGAGTGTCTCTGACCTCGACCCCATATCCTGCGGACTTTGTCCGCTACTGTTTTTCAACAGGAATAATCTCCAAATCAACATTGTAAGGTTGGGAACCTAGAATCTTAACATCAAAATCGTATCCCAGATACTTCGATCTTATTATCCTGAGAAGCTTGTCTTTTTCATTATCCTTTGCAAATCGCACTGCTCCTTTTTCTGTATAAAATTCAATGTGAATCTTGTCCGGGTTGTCCAGGAAATAAGCCCTTTCTTTTATGTCCATCTTTAGCTCGGTGTAGATTGGCAGCTCATAACCAAGTGAGTGTTGAACTCTCAAATTCATGGGACCTCTCGGAGTATATTTTCTATTAAATAACTTTTCTAACCTTTCGCGTTCCTCTTCATTCTTTCTGACCTTTTTTTCCTTTACCTCAGTAGCGGTTTTAATTTTGCAGTGTATTCTTACTCCGCGTATTTCCGACTTTAATTCGTTTCCCGATTCAAGCAGTTCAATGATTGTTTCTCTGTATGCATCAGGAGCCTCTCCCAATTTACCCTCGCCGCTATGTGTTCCTTTTTTGTAGAATACAACTCTTTCATTGTCCTCCGACTTCCAAAGCTTTACTTCTTCTCCATGGCGGCATTTACTGACTTCGGGTTCTGCGTTTTCTAAAGGAAAGGAAAATTCCCCCTCCTTGACTTTCTGAGGCAATGACTCTAATTCCTTCTTTTCCTCGTAATTCTGATAGAATACCAGTCCAATTCCTAAGACGATAAGTCCTATACCCAAGGGGAAATAAAAGAAAAGAGCTCCAATGCCCAAGATTAGGAGAAAGCCTTGGAGTGTGTATTTGGGACTACTGGTCCTTTTTGAAGTTGCCATATTTTTGGAGTATTCGGTTCTATAGAAGGAGGGAGTTAGAGAAAATAATAATTCTGTTTAAAATTGAGAAAATTTGTGCCCCCTTCGTCGGAAAAACTTAGGAAATTGAATTCTATGTGAGAGCATCCGGCTTTTTTCAGTATTAGTGAAACAGAAGCGACCTTCCTTCTAAGGAGCCTGCTGTCTAAAATACCAAAAAAACCGATATTCCAAACGCTGGTTATGACCAAACCGGATGTGTTCTAGGCAGCGGTTGAGGTTTTTTCCTGTTAGTATGAAGCGCCGGCTCCGTAATGTAAGAGCGGTTTGGAGCGCGGAGCTCCCGCTCCGCGACGTTAGCGCGGCACGAAAGAAAAGCATTTTTACTAGGAGAAATCACCACATTCCTTGAGTATTTGCTGTGCCGTTCTGGCGCCCGCTCTGACATCGCGGAGCGGGAGCTCCGCGCTCCGGCCGCGCTCACTTGTTCCCCAAAGTTATTTTTTTAAGAATTTTAGGATGAACGTAAGTATACGGCCAATCCTGCCACTTCTCTACCAGGCCGGCTTCAACCGAATTGTTGATCGTATAAAAAATGCGATTATAGAAATCCTCCTCATCCCGGATAAGCCGGTCAAAGCTCTCTTCTTGCCAGAATTGACTGGACCTTCCCAGGTATCGATTAGCACGCACCGCTGTAAAAATCTTATGGCTTTGCATGATCCTATCCAGGAGGGGCGCGCCCGAAGTAAGGGTGCATTCCAGATGGACATGATTGGACATAATACAATACGACCAGAGGGTCCAGTATTTAAGATTATACTCAATATATTTCAAGGAATCCATTACAATCTCTGCTACCTTGGGGTCACTCAACCAGGTTGGGCCTTCCAGTGCTTGATCGAGGTAGCGATCCATCTTTCGATAGTGCGCGTTGCGGAGCACGGACAGTTCCTTCTGCGCCGCTTTTTCATCCCCCTTGTATTTGCCGAGAATTTCCAGGCGCATGCCTTCGTACTCGTCCTTTAGTTTTTGAATAATGGATTTTGGCAGACTGCCTGCGAGTCGATAAGTAATTGAGAATGTTCCTCCCGGCGGCTGGATATGCGGTAAACGACGGCGATAACGAATTTTGGAGGGCATAACTGTTCTTTAGGATTAGTACATTCAATTTACGACTTTTCCTATTCAAATGCAGGAGCGCGGAGCGCCCGCTTCGCGTACGTAAGAGCGGCACGAAAGAGCGGTCTGGAACGCGGAGCTCTCGCTCCGCGACGTTAGAGCGGCAGGTAAGAACAACATTTTCACTGGAGAAATCATCACATTCTTTGAGTACTTGCTGTGCCGTTCTGGCACCTGTTCTGACATCGCGGAGCGGGAGCTCCGCGTTCCGGCCGCGCTAAGAGCGGTCTGGAGCACGGAGCTCCCGCTCCGCGCACGTAAGAGCGGCCTTTGACTGAAAAAAAATCACCTCATTCATTGAGCACCGGTTGTCCCATGCTGACATCCGTTCTATCATCGCGGAGCAGGAGCTCCGCGTTCCGCCCGGGCTAAGAGCGGCCTGGAGCACGGAGCTCCCGCTCCACGCACATAAGAACGGCTTTTGACTAAAAAAAATCACCTCATCCATTGAGTACCGGTTGTCCCATGCTGACATCCGTTCTATCATCGCGGAGCGGGAGCTCCGCGTTCCGGCCTGGGTTATGACCCGGGTCTATTCGACTCTATTCGGTATAAGGGTTTTGCCGAACGCATCAATGAAATCGGGCGCATGTGCGGGGGATGGATCAAAAGCCTTCCCAAGTAGCCGATTTTAAATTTTTTTTTGGGCGCTTTTTACCCGCCGGAGCTTTCCTAGAAAGCGAAGGCGGGCGCGCCTATAAAAGCATCCGCCTTCGCTCTTCGACCGACGAAGCCTCTCGGCGAAGTCGGTAAAGCTACGGCGGACAGAGAAAGGGTAAAAGAATAAAAGGGATAAAGGGTCAAATAAGGCGCCGGACAACCCGAAAACCTAAGTTGTTAAACTGATAGATAGGATTGCTCCTGAGGCGGTAGGAACAGCGGCAATGCAAGGCATAAACGTTCCAGGACCCGCCACGAACCACTCGCTGATTTCCTTTCTTGGGTCCTTTTGGATCATGCCGATCAATAGATTCACCAAAAAAACCCTTCTAAGAGCGCTTAAAAAATTCTTTGCTCAAGACTTCCCCCGTAAAGCTGATAATAATTTTCATCATACCAGTCCCAACATTACTCGTACACATTCCCACTCATATCATAAAGCCCAAGAGCATTAGCGGGATATTTTCACACCGGCGTAGTAGCGCTCTGACCTTTCCCCTATTTTTTGCCGTAAAAAAGAAAAACAATAATTTGTCAATTAAATTGACGGGGTGAATTCGGAGTCACCCCGTCAATAAAGCGAGAATTACTTTTTGAAAATCAGTTTACCATCCACCAGCCGTTAACCGACTACCAAAACCCAATGTTATGAAACGCAGAAAATTCCTCCAGCTCACCGGCGCTACCGCTGCCGCTTTCACCATCGTCCCTCGCCACGTATTAGGCGGGCCCGGCTATATTCCTCCGAGCGACCGCCTGAACATGGCGGCGATCGGAGTTGGGGGCAAGGGCTCGGTCAACATCGCCCGCGCCTATAACGGGGGTACCGACAATATTGTCGCCCTCTGCGATGTCGACGACCGCATGGCGGTGGAGGCGCGCAGGCAGTTTCCCAAGGCGCCCTACTACCGTGATTTCCGCGAGCTGCTCGACAAGGAGGACGACAATATCGATGCGGTCATCATCAGCACGCCCGACCACATGCACGGGGTGCAGGCCCTGGCCGCGATGAAGCGCGGCAAGCACATCTACTGCGAAAAGCCGCTGACGCACGATATCTACGAAGCGCGCATCCTCACCCGGGCGGCCGAAAAGTACCGCCTGGTCACCCAGATGGGCAACCAGGGCAGCAGCGGCGACAATACCCGGTATGTGGAATCCTGGATACAATCGGGACTGCTGGGCGATGTCCACACCGTACACGTATGGACCAACCGGCCGGTATGGCCGCAGGGTATCCCGGCGCCCGTGGATATCGACCCGATACCTGAAGAGGTAGACTGGGACCTGTGGCTGGGCACCGCCCCGAAGCGCCCCTTCAACAACCTATACATCCCCGCCAACTGGCGCGGCTGGGTGGATTTCGGCACCGGCGCGCTGGGCGATATGGGCTGCCACTTTATGGACGTCCCCTTCCGTGCCCTGAAACTGGGGTATCCTACCTCGGCCTACTGCAGCGCCAGCCTGAAGTGGAGCGGCTTTTTCGAGGCCGATAATACGATGGACAGCTACCCGGCCACCACCAAGATCCACATTCACTTTCCGGAGCGCGACGGCCTGGCCCCGGTGGAGCTGATCTGGTACGACGGCGGCATTCAGCCCGGCCGGCCGGAAGAACTGCTGCCGGATGAAGCTATGGGTGAAGTGGACGGCGGCATCCTTTTCGAAGGTACGCAGGGAAAGATGATGGCGGGCCTGTTCGGTCGCAACCCCACGGTACTGCCTACCGCCAAGATGAAATTTATCAACCTGCCCGAGCCCTCGAAGCCGCTGGTGGAAAACGGGGAGGAAGGTCACCAGCAACAGTGGGTGAAGGCCTGTAAAGAAGGCTACGGCACCCACACCAGCTCTCCTTTTTCAGAGGCGGGCCCCCTGACGGAAACGGTGCTGATGGGCAACCTGGCGGTGCTGAGCTATTATTATGCTGAACCGAGCGACTCCTTTTACAAATGGGAATACCCGGGCCGCAAGGAATTACTATGGGACGGCGAAGAAATGAAGATTACCAATTTTGAACCGGCCAACCGCTTTGTGCGGCGGGATTACCGGGGAGAATGGGGCTTTGAGATCGAATGAAGGGATTGACAGGAGGTTCCGGAGGACTGTCTCGTTCATTACGCTTTGAACACCAGCATCGGAATATTCGTCCGGTACGCCAGCTGTTTGCTCAGGCTTTTGTGCAGAAGGCGTTCGGGAAAGGCGCGCTGGGGCACGTAGAGGGCGAGCATTTCCGAGGGGTACTTTTCCAGATAGTAATCAATGCCCTTCAGCACGCTGCGCTCACGAATCATCGTGAGGCGCTCGGCGCGGGGCGGGGCATCCTCGGGCCAGGTCTGCCGGATAATTTCCTCTTTCCACTTGTCCTGTTCTTCTGGAAGAATATTTACGTAGAAACGTTCCACTTCGGCGCTGAGCCTTTCGGCAAAACCATGCAGCCATTCGAACACCCGCCGTTCGTCGAGCGTAATCTCGGAGGCGAAGGCGATGCGCTGTACTTCGCGGTACGCCGCCCCTTCGGGAATAACGAGCACGGGAATGGGCGAGCGGGCGATCAGGGCGGTGGTGACACTGCCGAAGAGATGATCCCAGAGTTGGTGCTTGGCCCGCGTACCGACGATGATGAGGTCAGCATTGATTTGCTGCGCCCCGGCAATAAGTTCTTCTACTACTTCTCCACGGCGCACCCGGCAATCGATACGGCCGACGGCGCTGAGCGCTTCTTCCGCCTTATTCGGGTAGGGAGAAGTAAAACGCAGCAGCTGCTGAAGCAGGGACTGTTCGCGCTTTTCCTGAAATTCACGGCGTACTTTTTCTGAGACCGCCTCCTCCATCCGAATGATACCACTTACGTGCAGCGCTGTCAGGTCAGCCTGCAAGCGCAGACCAAGCCAGGAAGCGTACTCCACAGCATAGGAGGAAGATTTGGAGAAATCAACCGCGACAAGCAGCTTTTTCATGGTAGTTACATTGTTGCAAAAGCATCCGTTCCAGGTGGAAGATAGCGTTTTTTCAGCATTGGGGTGACATCTTTTTGCTCAGATGCCCCGCGGGACCTTGCGTGCCGCTTACTGCCAGCATAGCTGCCCTTCGCGCACCATGCTTACAGGATGTCCCACGCAAAGGCGCAGAGCAAATAGGTCGTTGAACTAAAAGACCGCGCTGCCGGCCTTGCACTTTTTGGATGCGATGAGCTCTTCCAGGCCTTCCGCCCGCCCCTCGTTGCTTCGGGTCGGGCAAGCCTTCCGATTTCCTGCTTTCTTTGAATCATCACCTTAAACAGATAGCCGTAATTTTATGTAAATACTTTACATGGAAAATTCCCGGCCCCATATAAAAAAGGGAGGCAATCACTGACGTGATCGCCTCTTATATAACCCCAAAAAACCAAATGAAAACTAAATTATATATCTAAACTTCCGGAAGGTAACCGAAAGAAGATGGTCTTTTACAAAACAAAAGTGCTCTTGCAGCGGCTTTTATGAAATTTTTCTTCAAAAATCACGACTAATATACATAAAAATTTCTGGAAAAGAAAGCAAACATATGAAAAAAAATCACACATATACCGTGACTTTAGAATAACCCCTGATAATCAAATCATTACAGCCCGGGGACTGAGCGCTTTCGGGCTGTAAAATCAGCATCAAGCCCCTTGTTTACGATAGTTTAAAACGGCCAGGGTGTTGACCACCACGGCGAAAGCGATCATCACCAGGAAATGATGACGGATGGCGTAGATTCCACTGCCTTTCATAAGCACCAGTCTCATCACTTCAACAAAGTAGGCAACGGGATTGAATAGAACAATTTTTTTAGTCCATTCCGGCATGCTCTCAATGGGTGTAAACAATCCCCCCAACAGAATAAATATTATCAATAAAAACCAGGCCAGAAACATACTTTGCTGCTGTGTATTACTCAGGGTTGAAAGCAGCAAGCCCAGCCCCAGAACAACGAGCAGGTAAACAGCTGCAAAGCCGAAGACCAGCCACAAACTTCCTACCAGAGGGATGTCAAATAATAATTTACCTACCACCAGCCCCACCGCCAGCTCCGCCATACCGATAATCCAGAAAGGCAATAATTTGCCGGTTATAAATTGATATTTTTTTATAGGTGATACATTAATTTGCTCAATGGTGCCGATCTCTTTTTCCTTGACAATTTGCATGCCACATAAAAACATGCCGACCAGCGTGACAAGCACCACCAGAATGCCGGGCACCATAAAGTTCTGATAGTCGAGTTCAGGATTGTACCAGTGTTTATAGGATACCTGAAGCCCTCCCGGCAGGGCCTCGCCTCCCCATTCTACCAGGATCTCCCCGTTGAAGTCGCGGATAATAGCGTTAACATATCCGTTGATAATTCCCGCTTTCATACCATTGATGGCATTGATTGTCAACTGAATCTGCGCCTTGTCCTCGCGTAGCAGATCGCGTTCGAAGTTGGCCGGAACCTGCAAAAACAAATCGGCCTGATTTGCTTCCAGATCCTTTATTGCCGCTTTACTCGTGAAGGAATGGCTGACGACGTGAAAATGCCGGGACGCGCGAAATTTTCCGGCCAGGCGATGGGAGGCTGACGACAGATCCTGATCGACAATATGCAATTGTATGTTTTCAACTTCATAATCTGCTGCGTTGGCTAAAATGATCAATTGCACCAGCGGCATGAGAAATATAAGCGGCAACATGATACGGTGCCGGAAAATTTGCAAAAACTCTTTCCGAACCAGAAACAAAATCACTCTCATGCCAGGCGAATTTTGAAGTTGCGAATACTGGCGGCAATCAACAACGCCGACATCAGCAACAGGATGAAGCTCTCTTTCCAGACAAAGGGTATTCCGACTCCTTTAAGCATTATATTTTTTATAATGATGATAAACCACTTGGCCGGCACGATATTACTCAGCCATTGCAGGGGCCAGGGCATGGATTCAATCGGGAATATAAATCCGGACAATAAAATGGTGGGCAGCATCAGCGCGATGAGGGAAATCATCATCGCCACCTGCTGACTTTCGGTGCGGGTGCTGATCAAAATACCCAGCGCCAGCGAGGTGATCACAAAAAGCAGGCACTCCAGGCCCAGCAACAGCAGGCTACCTTCAACGGGCACACCAAAAACAAAAGTTCCGAGTAATAATATCACCAGCGTGTTGACAACAGCCAGCAAAACGTAGGGAATCACTTTGCCCACGACGATGAGGGAGGGCCGCAGCGGCGAAGCGAGCAAGACCTCCATCGTCCCGAGTTCTTTCTCACGCGTGATGGCAATGGAAGTCATCATTGCCGATACGAGCATCAAAATGACCGTCATCACCCCTGGAACGAACATGTAGACGCTTTCCAACGCCGGGTTGTAGAGCATCTTTAACTGCGGCACAATCTGCAGGGGCGCTGTCCCGAAGGGCTGCTGCTCACGCTGAAAATCCACGATGATAGCCGATGCATAGTTGATCAGGGTAGTAGCCGTATTCGGATCACTGCCGTCGGCCACCAGTTGTATTTTTGCTTCCCTGTCCCGCCCGTACCGCTGAGCCATATCCGGGGGGTAAACCACGACCAGCTTGGTATCTCCCTGCTGAAAGCGATCCTCTATCGCTTCGTAATCGTCCAGATAGGCACTGAGGGTGAAATGCCCGGAAGCCAGCAATTTTTGGGTCAACTGCCGGCTTAGCTCATCCCGGGAGGGATCCAGAATAGCAATTCGGGCATCCTTGATCTCATTGCTTATTGCAAAACCGAAAAGGATCACCAATACCACCGGCAGGCCCAACAGAATAATCAGAGAGCGCGTGTCCCGCAGGATGTGGTAAAATTCCTTGATGATGAAGGCCTGGAACTGTTTCATGATTCTGTTATTTCACTGGCCCCTTGCCAATTGCAGGAATACCTCGTTCATTGATTCCGCCTGATACTGCTCCTTCAGCTCCTTTGGTGTTCCCAGCGCATCAATACGGCCGTCAACCATTACAGAGATGCGGTCACAATATTCCGCTTCGTCCATATAGTGGGTGGTGACAAAAAGGGTGACGCCCTCATCAGCTGCCTGGTAGATCATCTCCCAGAACTGCCGCCGGGTAATCGGATCGACACCGCCGGTGGGCTCATCCAAAAAGACGATCCTCGGCTGATGGAGCAGCGCTACGGAGAAGGCCAGTTTCTGTTTCCAGCCCAGCGGCAGGGAGCGCACCAGCGAGCGGGCAACCTCTCCAAGCTGCAAACGATCGATCAGTTCACGCGTCTTCTCCCGGATCATTCGAAACGACAAGCCGTAGATACCGCCGTAAAACTGAATATTCTCCCGCACCGTCAGATCTTCGTAGAGCGAAAACTTCTGGCTCATATATCCGATGTGGCGCTTGATTTGTTCCACTTCGCGGTAAACATCGTAGCCGGCAACGCGCGCATCACCGGCGGTAGGCGTAGACAGGCCTGTCAGCATGCGCATCGCGGTGGTCTTGCCGGCGCCGTTCGCCCCCAGAAAGCCGAAAATCTCACCGGGCTGCACGGTAAAGCTGATTTGATCTACTGCCGTAAAATCACCAAATTTCTTGCTCAGGCTTTCGGCTTGTATAGCAGGTTCTTTATTCATAAGGCGCTTTCGTTAAGCTCTTCTTTGCCCATCAATTCCATGAAGCAATCTTCAATCGTGACCTCTGCCTCCCGTATTTCTATATGGCTGTGGCCCCGGTCGACGAGGAAGCCCTCTATGACCTCCGGCCACAGTGGATATTTGGTAGCCAGGTGAACGTACTCGCCAAAAGGAAAAGCACTATGGGTAGCCTCAAAATCGCGCAGGTCCTGAATGAGCTGATACATGCGGTTGCTGCGCACCGCCAAAAGGGGTTTGTTGTATTGATCGACAATAGCCTCCGGGCTGTCGATATCCAGAATTGTTCCGTGTTGAATCAGGGCGATGCGGTCGCAAAGGCTGGCTTCATCCATGTAGGGAGTAGAAACAAGAATACTGATACCACGCTGCTGAAGCTTTTTGAGCATATCCCAGAACTCGCGCCGCGATACGGCATCGACGCCTGTCGTGGGTTCATCGAGCAGCAATACCCGGGGGCGGTGGATGAGGGCGCAGGACAGGGCGAGCTTCTGTTTCATGCCTCCCGACAGCTGGCCGGCGCGACGATGCTTAAAGGGTTCAATCTGAGCGTATATGTCTTTAATCAGGTCGTAGTTCTCCTCGATCGTCGTTCCGAATACTGTTGCGAAGAAGGTCAGGTTTTCGATAACGCTCAAATCCTGGTACAGCGAAAAGCGGCCCGGCATATAGCCGACATGGCGGCGGATCTTCCGATAGTCCTTTACTACATCCCAGCCGCTCACCGAAGCTTCCCCCCGGTCGGCCAGCAGCAAGGTGACGAGGATGCGGATAAGGGTGGTTTTACCGGCGCCGTCCGGGCCGATCAGACCGAACAGCTCGCCCTCCTGCACCTGCAGGGAGACCTCGCGAAGGGCCCGTACGCCCTTGCCGTACTGCTTGCTGATTGCGTTTACTTGAATAGCTTGTTGGTTCATAACAAGGATTGAAGGGTTAAACCCGGATTATTCATGAATTAATCTATTCCGGCGGCCCTTACTGTCCGGCGGTAGTTTCTGTTTTCTCTCTTTGCTGCCGGCTGCCGGAAGCCTCAAACAATACTTCGCCGGGCATTCCGATTTTGAGCGTGCCGTCATTTGGGACACGGATTTTGACTGCGTACACCAGGTTTACCCGTTCTTCCTTCGTTTGTACGATCTTGGGCGTAAACTCGGCTTCATTGGCAATCCAGCTGACCATACCCGGGAAGGTCTGATTCTTCTCTTTATCCAGATCCACCATCACGGTTACCTCCTGCCCGATTTCGATGTGCGGCAACTGGGCGCCACTGACATAGACGCGCAGCGTCATTTCACTCAGATCGGCGATTTTGTACAAGGGCTGTCCGGCGCCGGTCATTTCTGAGGGCTCGGCGAGCTGCACCAGCACGGTACCGCCTACCGGATTGATCAGGTAGCATTTGCGCAGGGTAGCTTCTACCTGCCGAATCTGTGCCCGCAGCGGTTCGATTTCGGCGAGGATGCCCCGGTTGGCCGTCTGCGTCTGAGCTTCCGCCCGGTTGATTTGCTCTTCGACGACCTGAATTTGCCCGCTGATATCATCCAGCTGCTTGGGTGTCGCGGCCTCCTCCTTTAGCAAAGCTTCGATGCGGCGTTTTTCACGCAGCAGGTTTTGACGCTGTTCCTTCAGCACCTTGATCTGCGGCCCGGCATCCTGGGTCTTTTGGCGGACGGCCTGTACCGAGGCCAGTAGTTGTTCCTTGCGCAAGTGGTGATCTAGCGTATCGATGAGTCCGACCTCCTCGCCGGCAGCCAGCCTGACGCCTTCTTCAATACCGAGTCGGAGAATTTTACCTGGCACCTCCGCTGATACGAGGACCTCCCGGGCCTCAAAAGTACCGTAAGCATCGGCTTCTTCCAGTTCAGGCTGACAGCCGCTCAGCGAAAAAAGCAGCACCGGCAAAAGGAATATTCTTTTCATGATTAGTGTAAGCCTTTGAGCGTTAAATAATTTACTTTGGTCTGTTTCAGTTGCAGGCGGTGGGACTCCAGCTGAAGCTGCGCCTGGATGCTCGCATTGAGCTGATCGAGGTACTCCGCCGGCGTGATAACGCCGCTGTCGAGTTTGGCGGAACTTCGGGACAGTATTTTTCGCTGAAGCTCCACGATCGCCTCATCCCTTTCCAGCAGTCGCTCCAGGGTGGCAATGGATTCCAGGTGGGGTCCTTCTTCTATTTGTATCTGGTATTCGAAGGCCTCCCGGGAGTTCTCCACCAACCGGCTTTGCACATACAATGACTGCCGCTCCAGGTCGGTTTTATTCCAATCGAAAACCTTCCAGGAAAATTGCAGCCCGACCAATCCGAAGGGACTCAGCTCGGTATCAAAAAAATTGAGCGGATTCGGATAACCTATGCCTCCCCTGACGAAAGCGCTGATCTTCGGTTTGCGGGAAGCAGTCAGCAATTGCTCCCTGGCCAGGACACTGCTCTTCTGCTGTTCGAAGAGCTGCAGTTCCGGCCGCTGCAATTCCGCCCCGATCGAAAAGCCGCTCAGGTCGGGCATTACCAGCTGTGAGGAATCACTTAGCGGAAGGCCTGTCAGCTCTCGAAGGGAGCGAAGTGCGGTTTGCTGTTGTCCTCGCGTCTCGTCAATCTCAGATTCCAGCCGTAGCATCTCCACTTCCAGCTCATTTACCGTTTCCGGCAATACGGCGCCCTGGCGTACGCCGGCCTGCAGTTGAGCGACCCTGGCTTCCAGGCTGCCAAGGTTGTTTTCCAGGATAGCCTGTCGCGCCCGCATCAGCAATACCGAAAAGAATGCCTGATCCACCTGCTTGTTGAGCTGGTACAAATCCGTACTTACGCGCTGTTGCGCTACCAGCAGTTCTGATCGCTCCATCTCACGACGCGCCTCCGCCAGTCCGCCGTCGAATAACATATACTGCGCTTCCACGGCGGCCTGAGCGGTTAACAGCGGTAACTCTATCGGTTCCTGCCCCGGTATTTCAAAAGGGAGCCTGACGTTTTCCGACTGAAAGCGCCCCTCTGCATTCAGACTGATACCGGGCAGACGCCCGGCGTCAATTTGCTCCAGGCTAAGGCGGGTCGCCTCCTCCAGTAGCGCTTTCCTTTTGCCGAAGGGATGATTGGCCTTCGCCTGACGGTAGGCTTCTTTCAAGGTGAGGTTACCCGTTTGGGTAATACCCGGGTAAAAAAATACCATAACTAAAAATAACAGGCTGAAATTTCTCATGAAATGACTTTAATTAGCCCTATGGGTAATTTGAGAGAATTAGTCCGGATTAATCGAGTGATTGATAAAACTGATAACTTCCGCTTTCCGGCGTTCCATCAGCTGAATATAGGTGTCCCCGTCAATTTTCAACAACCCCTGTATCATCGGCCTGGCCAGAAAAGGGAACACACACATCGACAACAAGTGCAGGAAGAAGTGAAAAGGATGAACCGGGCGAATTTGTCCGGCTTCTCCGGCAAGTTGAACCTGCAGAATGAAGTTGCTGGGATCGGGGCGGTTCGACTGCTGCATCATACGGCGGATAAATTCCTCCGGATGCCGATTGAGCTCGCTGATCACAAAAGCCGGAAGATGGGGGTTGGCCATCAGTAAGTCCATATAATGACTTACAAAGGCTTCGATCTTCTCCCTTATCGGCATATCCGACTCGAAAATCTCATTAGCCCGAAGCGAAAATGTTGCAAAGGCTTCCTCAAAGACCCTCAGGAACAGCTTGCGCTTATTCCACTTGTAATAATGCAACAGCCCTTTATTGACATTCGCTTTTTCGGCAATCTCACGCATACTGGCCGCCGCAAATCCCTTCTGGGTGAACACTTCCCGGGCGGCGTTAAAAATCCTCTTCTGTACGTCTATCTGGTCCATGCCTTACCCGATCGGGTAATTTTTGAACAAGTTATTATTAGTGAGGATAAGATGCAAGTTTTGAATGGGAATTTTTCCTGAGGTGCACCACGCTTCTGGGAAAAGCATACCCGGCAGCTGTTTTCCGCCCCACTTCTGGCGTCGGGCAAACTTTCCCACTTCCGACTTCCCACTTCCGACGGTCCTTTCGCGTAAGGCGAAAGTGAGTTCAAAAAACGATCTTTGA
>CAZWDL010000134.1:0-18470 GCA_964632995.1 uncultured Saprospiraceae bacterium | reverse complement strand
CTGGCCGAACTGATCGACGAAACCATGGCCGCCGCGCGCGTGCGCAAAGAGCAGTCGCCCTACGAAAAGGAACTGGCCCGCATGACGGAAAAACTGGCCGTGCAGCACTTGCTGCAACTGGCCGGCGATAAAAAAGTTATGCGGCAGGTATCCGCCGTAGCCTGGCTCAAGATCAACGAATTGCAAAAAAGACTGGAAACGGAAATGGGCTACACCACCGACGCCAACCAGCTGGCGCACCTGACCTACCTCTCGGAACAGGTCCGTCTCTTCAAGCAGGATCCCGAAGACTGGGAGATGCCCGAAGCGCCGGAACTGCCCGATGGTTCGCCGATCGGGTGTGGGGAGTGAGGGCTGGGTGCTGGGTGCCTGGGTATTGGGAGGGTGCTCCAGGTGCTTTTCGCCATTCGCTGTTGGTAGCAGGGCCGGGCGATGCGTGGCGAGGGAATAGCGGTGGTTTTGCTTTACTAGGCTTCGGCATGCCCCCTTTCTAAACCTCTATAAACCTCCATAAACCTCCTAAACCACCCTATACCTCCTAAACCTGAATGCTTTTGGAGCAAGCCATACAATAATGTCGTCATTGAATCGAGCCAACCGGCCAACGAATAAAATGGAATTGCAACTGAGCAGAGCTGGTTCTATTTTGAAAAAAAGTTACTTAGCCCTGCCTGAAATCAATGCCTTTTATGATTTATACTGCCGTCGAAATGGTTTGAGAAATCAAGCCATATTCGAGTCAGCGTATACCGACTTAATGGGTTTGAGAAGTTCCTCAAACAAATTTACGTCGAGTATAAATAAATGAAGGCCCATTAAGATGCGAACTTGAATCCTATTCATTAAAAACCCGACTAAAATCACGACATCATGTGCAAACTCCATCAAATCGATCCTCAAAAAGCCGAAGCCTTCGGCGGAAAATTGCTCGACCTGCTCAACCACGGCTCGCTGGCGGTAATGCTCTCCATCGGCCACCGCACCGGGTTGCTGGACAAGATGAGTGAGCTACCTGCGGCTACCAGTGAGGAAATCGCCGCGGCGGCCGGCCTCAACGAGCGTTATGTCCGGGAGTGGCTGGGAGCGATGGCCGCGGGCGGCATTATGGAAATTTCGCCAAACGGACAGGCGCCGAAATTCACCCTGCCCACCGAACACGCTGCTTTGCTCACCCGTGCCGCCGGCGCCGACAATATGGGCGTCTTTACCCAATACATCGGTTTAATGGGGACGGTGGAAGACAAGGTTGTCGATTGCTTCAAAAACGGAGGTGGCGTGCCCTATTCGGAATACAAGCGATTTCATGAGGTGATGGCCGAAGACAGCGGGCAGTCCGTCCTCTCCTCTCTTTTCGATATCATCTTGCCGCTGGTCCCTGGTCTGGTCGACCGGCTGAAGCAGGGCATCGAGGTGCTGGATATCGGCTGCGGTATGGGCCGTACCCTCAACCAGATGGCGCAGCGCTTTCCCCAATAGCCGCTTTACGGGATATGACCTCTCCGAAGAAGCCATCGGTAAGGCCAAGACCGAAGCTTCAGAACACGCGACCGGCAATGTGCATTTCGAAGTACGCGACCTGACCACCTTCCATTTGGATGGCCCCTCCGCCCGCTTCGATTTGATCACTTTTTTCGACGCCATCCACGATCAGGCGCGGCCCGACCGCGTACCGGCCGGCATCTGCCGGGCGCTGAAACCCGACGGCGTCTACCTCATGCAGGACATTTCCGCCTCCAGCCAAATGGAAAATAACCTCGACCACCCGCTTGCCCCGCTACTGTATACCATCTCCACCATGCACTGCATGACGGTTTCCCTGGCGCAGGGGGGCATAGGCCTCGGGACTATGTGGGGCCGGGAAAAGGCGCGCGAAATGCTGCGCAACGCCGGGTTCGGGGAGATTGACATCCATCAGCTGGAGCACGATATACAGAATGATTATTATGTGGTGCGGCGGTGAAAAAAGTTTCCGGATTGGCGGTTTTAGGTTTTCATTCGGACTATCTTGTTCAGAGGAATATCGAGGGGTAGTTTAAGCTTTAAGGAACGGCAAAACCAGGAGGTCCCTTTGTGGGCTCCTGGTTTTTTATTTTGGATGCATTACGAAAAGGAAGTTATTCCCTGAGCATCTCCGACTAAGGCGGATTTGGGGATACATGAATCACCCGGAGGTGACCCTTAATTCCTTGTCGTTCCAATGCCTGTTCGGCCACCAGGGCTTCCGCTCGCTCGTAGAAGTGTCCCACCATAACTTTGAACTGGCCATCATCCTCGTGAATATTGACCACTTCATGAGTTTGATTCTGACACTTTCTATGGAATTTTCTGGCATTTTTCATTTCGGTGAAAGCGCCAACCTGAATACTGAACCACTTTTTGGATTTCAGTTGCGGATGGGGTTTCCAAACATTTTGCCGCTTGCTTTGGATGCGTTGCCTGACGGCCCGTTCCAGGTCGCCAATTTCCGAACCGTTTTGGCCAGGCGCTTCTTCCACCTCATGGTGATTTCGGTTGGTCTGTACTGATTGCAAAGGGGCGTCCATCTTATCAAGTGGAAGTTGACCCGGCGGCCCTGCGCGATCCGACTGTTTCCAGTATACCAGGATAATGATTACCGAAAAAATAATCAAAGCTCCGGAAAAACCTCCCCTATCGTAGTGATAACCTCCGGGGTATCCTCTCACCGGCAGGCCCCTGAAGATGGACCCGATTACAGCAGCGAGTAAAATGACGCCGATTACAGCGCCGAAAACGATCAGGAGAATATAAAAACTGAAATTTTCCATGATATTATTATTTACTAATGGATAAAATAAATTGTATGAGGGAGTAATATCTCCGGAGAGGCCTCCGGTTTCTCCGGAGCATTACGGGGTACTCTAATTCTCTATAAGAACCCAGCTTTGGAAGCGTAAAACGCTAATCCGGAAATACTTTTAATAAAAAGGTTCATGGCTTTTGATTTTTGCTGGTAATAAAATGCAAATGATAATCCATTGGAGAGAGGTTAGCTGTAAAAAACCAGCTTTCGTTCCGTAGAGAAAAAGTCCCCTCATAAATTTCCGGGAAATTTTTTTTCCTACTTCTTGATTGAATGCCTTTTTCATTTTTTCAATTTTGATTCGCCTATCCATTAGAAAAAAGCATTCCAAATTCATTTTACCATATAAGTAACTGATATTCATTTTATTATGGGAATGTGTTCGGATCGGAAAATTGATCGGAGTACAGGATTATTCAGAAAACGAACAAGAAATTCGAAAACTTTCCGAAAATCAGGTAGCCTTTGAACCGCCTACTTGGTTTCGAGTGATCCGCGATGGCAGGATTGGAAAGCTTCATTATTCCGGATTAATCCGAATTTCTTTCTGGATTTTCGGGATTTTTCCGAATTCAAAATGGAATGAAAAATGAATAACAAAATGAATTCTTAATAATTTATTGGTTTCCAGGCACTTATATACATAGGAAAAGTTAAAAAAGGTGGAATGGTTTTTTCTGTAGTCTCATCAAGCTACGACAAATCATAATTGGAAATAATAGACGACATGATCACAAAAATTAGGCAGCATGCCATGCCGCATGTTAAACGCGTTTACAGACAACCAGAAATCAATGCATCCACTCTACTGGCTTCCCTCAGCAATTACCCGATTACGTGTCTCTCAATGCTGATCAGGTTTTATCGAGAAAAAACTTTCATACGGGATTTTGAACCGGATCCTGCACAACAAGCCGATCACAAAGATTTTTGCAGGCTCTATTTTTTCCTCTGCATTGGAAATAAAATTATGCTATTCATCATTTTGACGGAATGAAAAATGGATAACAAGATTCAGAGAATGAAAAAAGGATGATCGGGTTCGAAATTAAATGGAGAATGAGTATTATTGACAAAGTATTCGCGTTTCTCTAATACAATATTTCCCCATTTATGTCAAAACGAAAAGACGAACTCCTCATCCCCAACTTCGAGCAATTTGGTTACTACCTGTACGATCGCATTTATGTTATGCTAGAACACTACGGATTACTGAAACATAAGTTCACCATTTTCCTGGTACTGCTGGATCGAAGCAAGGAAGAGTATATCAAAAAGAGAAAGTTCGTATTCGCCGGATTAAAACGGCAGAGAGAATTTTTGAAAGCTCAAAACGATGGATTAGACGGGAGCTGGGAGAAACTGGCAAAACAGGCAGCATCCCCGGAAACCTTTAGGGAGACCCATAACATTATGAAGCTGTTCGAAAGTAACATATTAGAAATAGATAATCTAACTAAATTCAAGTCTTTCACTAAGGACTATTTCACATCTCCGCGTGATAATTGGCATGAGGTTCAAAGACAGGAGTATGCTATCTTGAAAAAGAACTTCGAGGATCTGGAAAGCCTCTTCTATACTTCTCTGCCGGTCTTTCAATTTGGAAAACTAGAGGGCGCTGCCCATTTCGTTATCGAAGAAAGAGAAATCGAAGAGAACAAAACTGAGGCAGATCGAAAAGAAGTATTTCTTCAAATGATCCGGCTCATGACGAGGGAATACGAAAATCTGATTTGGATCTGGAATTTGAAAGATGAAGATTTAAAGGATGCCATTGCCCGGCGACGATTGGATATGTTGGATGAGGCAATCGAACGAATCAAGAACAATCAAACCCCTCTGCTCAAAAGATTGAATTACATAGAGTATTATAAGAATTCCAGAGAATATTATGAGGAGCGGATTCAACAAAATGAAACGCTACTAGACAAATTCCAGGAGGAAAACCGTCGTCGCGCCATCACTTCTATCCTGATTGATTCTTACTCTCACAACATCAGTGCGCACAGCTTGACTACCCTGAAGTGGTGGTTTCAGCAGAGAAGTACCGAAGCCAAAGTTGATGAGCTGATCAAAGAATTGGAAAAAAAGTATCCTATCGACCAGTGGGTGGCTCCAATTGGAGCATTTCTGGAGCGGGAGTTTCCTGATGTTTCAAAACGAGCTGAATTGACAGAAGGGGCCAAACTCATCCTCGCCAGGTGGTTCCGTCAATTGAATCACCAGGAAAAAAATGGTCCCGGGCTCAGTCCGGTCATTACCCAACTCCATCCCGTGTCCCCTCAACTGACCCCGCTGTTTAAATTCCTGATGGAAAAGGGTGCGTTCTGGAGTGGGATTATCCGCGACACGCAGTTTGGTGGAGAAATCAAAAGCCTGTACGAGATACTCTGGGAAGATTTTGTCAAAAACCCACTTTACCTGGGCACCATAGCCCACTCGGAGGGAATAAAAAAGATACATATCCGGGTTGTGATTTACGATTACAAGCCATTCCGGAAAGATGCCAAATTTGATAAGGAACCTTTAAGGAGGACGTATCCGATCAAGCATACGGATGATGGAAATTTGTTGGATGGGGTTTTGGCCACTATCGATGTAACAGGCAAAGAGGATGACCAGGCAATCCAGCGGCATCGCTATTATCAAAAAGGGGATGATTATAAAAATCTCAAATCAGAACTGGAGCAGTGTAGAGTGTTTTTCCCCGGAGGGGTGGTGGGAAAGCACGCCTTTTTTACCCTTATCGAAAATGAGATACGCAACGTAAAACACTTTGGGAAATCGGCCCAACAAGAAATGATCGAAGAGGGCTTGACGCTGTCTATCGGTATCCGGCCGGCAGCGCTCAGCCGGAGAGTGCGGAAATCCGCTACCCCGGTACTGTATAAAATCGGTGTATGGCTGGATCATAAGACGAATCTGGTACAAAACGGCAAACACCTTGTGCTCCGCAGGATGAAGGATTTGGATGCCGATATCATCACCAAGGATAATCGCGCCAAACTAGGGGGGAACTATCAGGACAAAATTTGCGCTGCTATGTTGTTCAATAATAATTTCAGCAGTGTTCAACTCAGAGAAGAGAAAAAGCTCAGTGACTGTTACTATCCCTGGATTCGGTCCGCTTTCAGCAGTGGAAGAAAATCCGGTGAAACAGAGGAAAATAACTTCGAAGTACAGCTAAAAAATCTACCGGATGCCGAGGAACAACTGGCCAATAACGGCTTTCCGGAGAAGGGCTACTTTAAGAAATTCTTCCACGTCTGGCAGGGAGATTTTGTATTCAAACTATCCAATCCCGACGATCTGGAATTAGAGAATATTGCCCGCTTTAAAATAATCAGTATTTCAGACGAGAAATTGATGAAGAACGCCCGTGAGAAAGGTGTCATCCGAATACTGGCTCCTTCATCAAATGAATGGAAGAGTCACGAGACTTACAAACAATGGCTATATCAGTGGCTGGGACAGCGAGCCTTCAGTATTTGTATCAAACAGGGAGACACGCCAACCGCGTATATCATCTACGATCCGGAAGCGATTTGCTTCTTCAATAATCAGGAGTACAAGGAACTGGAAAGCGACACTGTAAATGATTTTGCGGATTACCGGAATTACCTACTGCCCTTTAGCCACAGACACAGGAATCAAGGGAATGACCAGATCAATATCCGTAGTCACGGAATCCTGGCTACCAGGTTCTTCAACGATTTGAAAAGTATCGACGATTTCAGCGAATGCAAAATTAAGGATCAGGCCCTTTTGTACGAGCTCGTAGAATTCTTACAGACACGCATTTGCACATTCGACAGCCGGATTTCGGAACGCATTACCACCGAAAAACAAAAATTGCTGAAAGAACACCTGAACTGTTCCATTTTCGATGAGGATTTAAAAAAATGGGAAGAAGTCAGACAGCAAGGTTTAGACCGGTATCATTTCGTCATCCTGCATTTATCTTTTATCGAATCCATGACCAATGAAGCGGGAAAAGTATACGGGGAGGAAGGCATCGCTGATTTTATCCGCGAACAGATTTGGAATGAAGAAGGCCAGGCACCCGAGAACTTCTTTTTCGTGGTTACAACCGGACGGGGAAGAACGCGGTGGTGGAGAGAACTGGAAAAGAAGGAAAATAAAACGCTTCGCCTGTTTACCACCTTTCGTCCTATTGAATCGCTCATCGAAGCGACCGAAAGAGCGATTCAAATTGACGACGACATCGACCTGAAATACAACCTCATCAAAGTGCTGATGGGATCTTAATTTACCAAAAAACACCATTATGACAAACCCGGAAAGAATTATGATTATCGCCTGGAAATGGCGACAATTGATGGAGAATATCGTCGATTTGAAAACTTGGCAACAAAATGAGAACAGAGATATCGGTTGGTGGAAAGGGAAGTATTTTGATGAGTTCAGCGTGGTAGAACCCAAACGGAATAATGATGAGGAATATATCCCCGTTGTCCTAGGAGGCAAGGTTGTCCGTTTGAGGACAGAGGAACATAAAGGTTTTGAAGTTTTGCCTTTTATTTATAAACTTATAAATGATTATAAAAGTCAACACACCGAGGTACTCGTCTTTCTACATCGCAACGACGGATTTAGTGCCGATCAGGTTCAGGATATACTCAGGGATACACCTGCCGATAAGTGTTTCCTATTCAGTGAGGGGGAGGATTTTATTTATTACAAAACTCAGGGCGTAGGACTGCTCGGCGAGCACGGGGATTTTTTCTACCAGCCTCCCCGCGGAGAGCAGGTCGAAGAGCGAGTAGCCAATGATAAGCATCAGGTCGTATTTAAACGGTACTTCGATAAAACCTGGCAATACTACGAGCACGAATTCCAGACCAAAATACTGGAATTGCGGGATGATTTTCTGGATTACCTCTTCGGCAATATACCGGCTGGAAACGAAAAATGGGAAAACGGCTCCTGGGAAGGATTGCTTCGGGGGAATAAAAGCCTGTCCCTGAGAATCGGAAGTTTCGTCAATGAAATTTCCGGAAGAGAAGTTGAAGCCCTAAAGCAATTGGAAAAAAGCCGCCAAAAGTCCTACGTCTTTGACGACTCTCAAAAAAATATCGAGCATTTTCAACATATCAAGGAAGAATATGAAGCATTAGTACAATCCATAAAAAAAGGTTTTTACCAAGAAGGACCGATACCGTCCACACCGCCGAGAACATACCTACTGAAGTTGCAGGACCAATTTCAGCAACTACTGGATTCACTTCATTCAAACTAATGCACCATGAACGTATGTATGTTGTCATCAAAGGAAGGCGCCGTCCGCCAGCTGGCGGCCCACTGTGGGCATCAAGTAACGCTTGAATGCTTCTCTACCAAGATATCTGATTTTACTACTTTTGATGCAGTTGTCCTGATCGAACCCTATGAATGTAAGGAACCTAACTATGCTGAAAAAGGAGGGCTTTATACCTCCGTTTTTGAAGTATGGAAACGCTATCTGGCGCATAAGTCGCCGAGGACAAAGCTGTTGGTCGGAGGCTACTGGTCGGATAACCACCCCAACTTCATTCCGCTACTCGAATTATCTCCAGACTTCGACTTTATCTCCAGACTGGAACAGGCCTACGAAACCGATGAAGAATGGCTCCGGCAGCTGAATTTACAGGGAATACCCTTGCTGGATAAGCTTCAGCGATTTTTCAAGGGCCACAGTGACGAGGGCATTATCGATACCATGTCTAGAGTGCGCCAAAGTCTAAGCAATGCCTTTTACCAAATGGATGATTCCATGGTGGATTTTAAGGAGGTTTGGGAGGAAACACTGCGACCCCGAAAGGAAGCCTGCCGGATGATGCTGCACCGTTGGAAGGATTACGAACCGTTTTTTAAATGCACCCCCTTTTTCCACTATCTGGAAACGCTTGAGGTGCGATCCTTTTTCAAGGAATTGTTCGACATCTTCAGCGGTAGTAAATGGATTAAGGACGAAGAACTGTGGTTGAAAGAAAAAAAGCTGAAAGACCAGGATGCCTTCAATCGGCTGGCGCAAATTCAGCGAAAGCTGAAGAGTATCAATAAAAAGTACATCCATCCGGAGATTATCGCCGAGGTACTGGTGATCGATGACGACCGGGATTTTCACGCGATGCTAGAAAATTTCTTCCCGGTCTTTCAGTTTTATAAAGCATTTTCAAAAGAGGAGGGGCTCAGGCGCCTGGAGCAGAGAGCTTACGGATTTATTCTACTCGATCTGGAGCTGCGACCAGGTGAAAATAAGGCTGATGGACTGGAACTGATCGCCCCTATAAAAAATAAATTTCCCGATACTCCATTGATCGTCGCTTCTACCCACGATGAAGAATTCATTCAGCAGGAAGCGCTCAAGCGGGGCGCCAGTTATTTCCTTACCAAAACGGAATACGATTTCAAGGAATGGTATCAACTCTTTGAGCAAGCGGCCAAGCGGAAAAACCTGAAGCCCCTGCTTTCTCAAGCCAGAGAAATCCAGGTGGAAACCGAAGGGCGTATTCTGGTGGTAGAAGACGAAGACGATTGGTATCATCAGCACATCAATAACATCAGAGAATTTAATTTCACCAGAGCCAAAACGCCCCAGCAAGCCATCGATCTCATTCGGCAGGATCCGAATCGGTTCGATTTGATTTCCGTAGATCTCTATTTTGTGGATCACAACGGCAGTAGCAGTGAAAAGGGGCTTAAACTAACCAGTGAATTGAAGAAAATAGCCCCTGATACCCCTATCATTGTCGTCACCAAAGATAGTAAGTGGCAGATGGCAAAACGAGCTATCGACATCGGCGCTACGGATTATTTCCCCAAGGAGCACTTTAATTATGTGCTATGGACCAACCGGATGAAAAACTATATCTTGCTAAAACGTTTGATGAAACTCCAACAACCCATTTAAACGATGAGCAAAGAACGCCCATTAGTTCTTCTGGTGGAAGACGAACCCGAGTTCAGCGATTTTATGCGACGGACCTTCGGTCAGTGGTACCGGATGGTGCATGCCCCCACGCTGCAGGCTGCTGGTAAAGCACTGCGCAACGGTCACTATCAGCTGCTCCTGCTCGATCTTACCTTTGGATCTGGCGCGCAAAGTGACTTGGAAGGATTACAGCACATCAGACGGTTCAAAAGCTATGCGCCGGGGATGCCGCTCATCGTGGTTACCAAAGATCAAAAGAGCAGTACGGTCGTCAAGGCCATGAAGAACGGAGCGGATAACTACGTGCGCAAAGACGAATTCGACGTAAAAGGGTGGAAGGCGCTCTTTGACCAATACCTGGATCAAAAGGCGCAGGTAGAAAAGGAAGAGAAACCGGTCTCCTCCAAAACCCGCGATTTTATCGGGGAAACGGAAGCCATTCTCCGCATCAAGCAATCGTTACGTAAGTTGTCGGAAATCCCGGACATCACCGTCATGTTAACAGGTGAAACCGGCGTGGGCAAGGAGGTCGCCGCCCGGTACCTGCACCAGTTCGGGAAGCGGAAGGATAAGCCTTTTAAAGCGGTAAACCTGTCTGTCATTACCGACTCTTTGCTGGAAAGTACGCTCTTCGGCCATCGCAAAGGCGCCTTCACCGATGCCCGGGAAGACATGAAGGGCGCTTTTGAGGAAGCCGACTCTGGTATTCTTTTCCTCGACGAAATCGGAGAGATCAACCCTTCCATCCAGGTCAAGTTATTGCGCTTCCTGGAGGATAAGAAAATAACGCCAGTGGGAGGGAAGGAGATACAGTTGGATGTGCAAATTGTCGTCGCCACCAATCGAAATCTCAAAGAGGAGGTCGAAAAGGGAAATTTTCGTTCCGATTTGTACTACCGGCTCAACCAGTTTGCCATTCACATTCCTCCCCTGCGGAAACGCCGGCGAGACGTCGAGCTCCTCCTCGATCACTACCTGAGCGTCAACGGCATTCCCCTGTCAGCGCTGGAACCGGCTACCCTGGAAAAACTGCTGGCTTATCACTGGCCCGGCAATGTCCGCGAACTGGTCAATCTCGTCAAGAGACTTGCGGTATACCAAAAGATGCAAGGAGTCGACAGGATCGGGGTGGATCTCCTGCCCGAAGAAGTAAGGGCGCATCAGGTCTCCGGGGAGGAGGTTGCAACTGAACTTAGCGATCTGGAATTGGAAACGGCCCTTACTGAACTCAACGCAATCGAAAAAGCGCTTCGCGAGCACCGCAAGAAAGGGGACGCTGCCAGGGTATTGCAGCTCAATCTCGACAAGTTGAAATATAAGATCGATAAGTACTACGAAATGGCGCCTGAGCTGTTTGAACGATTTCCGACGATTTCCCAGAAGTATAAGTTGCAGTAAAACGAATAGCAATGAGCTCTTCCTATACTATCCTGATTGTGGATGACGAACCGGAGTTTTATGAGTTTTTGGTAAAAGAGTTGGGTAAGAAGCATCAAGTGTTGATCGCTCGTAATCGAACGGAATTACAAGAAAAATTGGAGCAAAGAATAGATTTGGCGCTGGTTGATCTCAATATCGAGCAAAGAAATGATGGATTTGAGTTCATCCGCTCTATTAGAACCCAAAATAAAGGAATTACCATAATAGTCGCTACGGTTGATGATGCCGGAAAGACGACTCGAAAAGTGTGGAAAGAAGCTGGAGCTGAACACATGCTTTTCAAGCAAGAGTATCGATTTGAAGAATGGCGAGAAGTTATTCTGGAATACTGCCGTAAAATACCTCAGGTATTCATTTCTTACGCCAGAAAAGACAAGGTGTTTGCAAAGAGGTTAATTAAAGAACTTAAGCAACTTCATGAAGAAGGAGAACTAAAATTCTGGATTGATGATTGTGAGATGATTCCAGGAGATAGTATCTTAAACAGTATTAATTCAAATATCCAGAAGTCGAAGTTTCTAATCGCTATTCTTTCACAGAACTCCCTAGAATCCGGTTGGGTAAAACAGGAGTTGAGGGAAGCCAGAATACAACAGGTGGAAGAGAAGAATATATATATCATACCGGTCAAGTATGATAATTGTCAGCCCTCTGGTCTTCTTATGCGAGACACATTGTTTGTTTCCTTCGAAGATTTCCATACTGAAATTGAAAACTATAAAGAAGCTTGTTCAAGGATCCTGGCAACACCAAAACTCACCGAATCGTTCTTGATTGGTGAGGAGCCAATTTTTCCGAAATTCCCTTCCTCAAAATTAGATTTACTTTTCAAAAAGAAAGTGGAGGAAATAGGGCGAGTGCTACGCAAACCGGATTGAGGGAGTTTTGCCACACTGTTTTGATAGCCAGGATAGAGCTGCTCTTCACAAATTTCTCTGAAAGCAGGCTTAACAGTTCCTGGCCGATAGTGCCCGTGGCGCCGGTGAGGAGGATCATAATGGGATGATTGTTGGTGGCAAAATGCCTTCCTTGTTTAAGTTGATGGTTTTCAGTTGTTTAAACACCGGGGCCGCCTACCCTGTTTGGTAAATACACTTTAGAGAAAATGAAAAATACGATGATGTTCAGATATCTGATCCTTTCTTTTATGGGAATTATGCTGTTAACCTTTTCACTCCGTAGCCAGGAAATGCCCGCGAACCCGGACCTGCGCTGGACACAGGAGATCGAAGTTCAAACCGGACAGGAACGCTTTAAAAAAGAGACTTACTACGCCTACTCGGTAAAAATCTGGAACACGGACGATAAATCGGTCCGGAAAATGTGGGAAGCCGAACTGAAGGACCTGAGTGAAAAGATAAAGCGGAATGTAGCCCTGAACGCACAACTTCCCGTTTATTCCGAACCGGTGGATATGCACGCCAACCAGGAAGAACGGCGGAACAATGATTACGTCACCTTAAGTGCCGCCTTTCTGTACAAAGGCGAAGCGCTCAACCCCGATAATTATCCCGAGGCGCACCGACATGCCCTGGATATGATGCACGCGATGGCCGTCCGCATGAACAAAGCCGTCGTGGAAGAACAAATAGCAGAACGAATGAAGGAGCTGGAGAAGGAACAGAAAGACTTCAAAAAGCTGGAGAGGGAGCAGGAAAAACTGATCAGATCGATTGACCAGAATGAGAAGCGGCTGCGCCGGGCCGAAAAGGAAGAAAAAAGGCTGGAACAGAAGATCAAAACACAGGAGCCTGAAATCGAAGCCTTGCGGGAAAGCGCCGGTGCAGCCCTGTCGGAAGAGGAGCAGAAGCGCCTGGAGAGAGTACGCCGTAAGTTGGCCAAACTGGAAGATCAACTGAACCGGGCTAAGGATAAGCAGCGCGACTACCGGGAAGATATACAGGAAGCAGAAAAAGCCCTGGCTGAAAACAAGGTGGAGCGCCGCGAGCTGGAAGCAGAAATCGACGGGATGGAGCGGCGGCTGACTGATTTACAGCAGATGAAGCTTGATATTGAGTGAAATTGCGGAGATCTATAAAATATTCCGCGCTACCGATACACCGAAGGATTCTACACTGGATATTATCTTGCCCGTAAAGGAGATTTTTGAGTGAATGGGTTGTTCTTTTCCCAGGAAACCAAAGAAAAAAAGATCCCGATTTGGGTTTTTGTATTGAATGAATTATGTAAGAGCATGTTTAAATTTCATCCTTTGGGCTGCAAAAGTCCATTTCCGGAACCTCACTTCGGCATTTTTTCGATCAATAGCGCTGCTGTTAATCTCAAAAATCCCATCGTGAGAACCCGAAACTGAACTTTTTCGCCATCAAAAACGAAATTTAAACATGCTCTATGAAGAAACGCCGTACCCGCCGGCGTTCTCGACGGGAAAGCAGAAGTGGATGATTAAAAAAATAAACCGCAAAGAACGTGCAGTTGCATGCTAGTGCAGAGGTCCTGTTATCTCTGCGCCTTTTGCGCCTCTGCGTGCCCCCCTGTCAGCGCGGCTGTGGAGTATCAGTCCTGTGCTGCCCTTTGCGTGCACCTTTCACCCCCCCCCCCGCAAACCGCCACCCCACCCGCAGGAAGAAATTCCGTCCCATTGCCACGGGGCTCACCCCTTCCCCTCCGCTGTGCGTACCCCCGGCGGCCCCGGTAAGTAGTACATTCCGCACATCAAAGAGGTTTTTAATACCGCCGCTGAGCTGCAGGCGGTCTTTCCACAGCGACTGGCGCAGGGTGAAATCGGCCAGCGTGAAGCCGTCGAGGATGGACTGGCGGACGATGGCGTCGCCTTTATCGTCCAGTGTCTGGTAGAAGCGCAGCAGACGGTCGTTATGGCGGAGGAAGAGTGCGGCTTGCAGCCCGATGTCCGGGAAGCGGTAACTCAGCTGTGCGTTCAGCTCCAGGGCCCAGGTGTAGGCGGGTACTGTCTCGCTCTCCGAGAGCGGATTATAGCGGCCGGTAGGCGCCAGCCCGAACCCGGCTTCCAGGTTTTTCCACCGGTAATTCAGTCGCAGGTTGCCGCCCAGCACCCGGAAGCGCTCCTGATTGAAATAGGCGTACTGGGTGGTGACCGTATCGAGTGCAGCCGCCGGAACGATTTCGCCGTTTTGCGTGACGAAGTCGAAGAGCTCGATCTTATGCCGTATATCATTGTAGAATCCGGTCAGCGAGGCTTCCAGTTGCTGGTTGCTCCAGCGATATTCTCCGTTTAGCGAAAGCTGGAAATTATCCGACAACTCCGCTTGCAGGTCGGGGTTGCCGATGATGTAGTGGCTGGCGTCGACGAAGTAGAAGAACAATTCCTTGATGGACGGGCTGCGGAATCCCCGCGCGTAGGATCCCCTGAGCTGCCAGTGGGGGCTCCACTCGTAGCGCAGGTGGAAGGAGGGGACGACGGGCGCATCGAAGCGGGTGTTGTAGGCAGCGCGGGCGCCCAGCTCCAGGTGCAGCGCCTCCAGGGGCGTATAGCGCAGCGTGGCGAAGGCGGCGTAGTCGGCGATCTCGCTGTAGCGGGCCTGCCCGGCCTCGGGGTCGGCGAAGCGCTGTCCGTGGCCGTTTTCGTAGTTGATGTCCAGCCCCGCCTGGAAGTTCAGTCGGCTGCCGGCGAAGCGGCTGGCGAGGACGGGGCGGAAGATCAGGGCCCGGTACCCGGTAGTGTCCTGCTGACCGGGCACGTCCTGAGTATCGTCGCTGTCAACATCCAGTCGTAGCGTATTCTTCTGCCGCCGGAAGCTGTTGAAGCCGCTGGTAATGTGCCAGTAAAGATTTTTGCGGAAGGAGCCCTCATAGTGCAGGGCCTGGTCGAGGCGCAGCGTGTAGTAGAAGTCGTCGAAGGCGTAGGGTTTGAACTGCGGGCGGCGAATGGCACCGAGATTGCTGATCTTTTCGTCGAACCAGGAGACCGAGTAGCGCAGCTGACGGTCATCGCTAAAGTTGTAGCGCAGCATGGCGTTGGCAAACCACTGCTCCTTCGGATTCCACTGAAAGGTGCGTTGTGCTGTTTCCTCCTCCGGTTCTACAGCATTGAAGCCTTCGAAGGAATTGTGACCGCCGTTGAGTTGCAGCAGGAGCCGGTCGGTCAGGCGGGCGCCAAGTCGGGTGCTGAGGTTGCGGCGGCCGGCGCTTTCCCACTGGGCGTCGAGCCCGATGTCGTAGCGGTTTAGTTGTGATTTCCGGCTGATGAGGTTGATCACGCCGCCCAGCGCGTCGGTACCGTAGTGCACCGACATGGGGCCCTCCACCAGCTCCACCCGTTCGATGTTACTGAGGTTGATCTGGCTGAGGTCGATGTCGTCGCCGACGCGACCGATGAGCGGCACCCCATCGATCATGATCTTGACATTCTGGCCGCTGACGCCCTGCAGGCTCAGGCTGCTGCCCAGAATCAGGTCCTGACTGATCCGGATGTTGAGTTCCTGGTCCAGCAGCTGGTCCAGCGTCACCGCGCCGCGCTGCTCGATGACCTCCCGCCCGATGCTGCGGATGGGATGCATCGCCTGCCGGCTGTCGGTGGGCGCGTACTGAGCGGTGACCACGACGTCCTCTACCTCCAGAAACATGGCGATTGAATCTTCCTCCGTGGCGGGCTGGGCAGAGAGCCGGACGTAAAAAATGCAAAATATGCTGGCTATGAACAGGAGGCTTCGTCGCACGGGAAGACAAATTTTAATTAACGGATGGTCTTACATCTAGAATTAATTTGGCTTTGATCAGCAGCCGGCTGAACGCCTGTAGCTCTTCAAAGGAAAAGAGCATCTTATAGCCCGGCAGGGGCGTGTCTACATAAATTTCTCTCACCTGTGGCCGGTAACCGGAGCGGTGTTTTTGCATCTTTTCACGGATGCATTCCTGTAAATCGAGAAATTCCGGTTTGTAGACACTCATCGCCGTATTTCCGAACACCACATTGATAGCGCCGCAATCCTGGCATCGTACGACAAAGCCTCCTTCTCCTTTGACAATGATCTCGTATGCACACATTCTTAATCTATGTTTTCATTAACTCAGTTGAGTGACTAGCTCCCGCCACTCCTTTAACTCCGGAATTCCCGGTTTGCGTTTGCCGAAGCAGTAGACGATCAGCTCGCCCTCCTGGTCAAACACTTCAATCCCCGTGACGATACCGTCCTTGGTGGGTTTGCGGGTTTCCCAGATTTCGGAGATGCCGTCCAGTTTGAGGTGCAGGTTGAAGGCCGGGTCCATGACGTTGATCCAGCCCTCCATGGGCACGATATTCCTGACCGGGCCGGAGTGAATCTGTATGCAGCCTTCGTTGCCGACGAAGACCATGATAGGCGTCTGGTGTTCGGCGGCCAGTTCCAGCATGCGGACGATAGCGTCGTTTGACAGTTGGCGGGTATAGTTTTCCGGCGCCAGGCGCATAGCCTGGGTGCGGGTGACACCGTGCTTTTTGAGCATGCCGAAGAAGTCGTGCGTGTCTTGCAGCTCCCGCCAGTCCTGCTGGAAAGCCGCTACGTCGATTTCGCTATCTGGGGCCGCCGCGTTCTTTTTAGTCTCGGTTTTGGTGATCCGGGTGGTTTTCTCCTGGTTCTTCGCCCGGTATTTGTGCAGCAAGTCGTCGTAGGCCTTCGGGTCGGATTTGGGTGTGAGGTAAATTTTGTGAATGGCCTTTCCGGCTTTGTTGAAAAACTGAAAGCTGTACAGGGTGCGCCGTCCGGCCTCCATTCTAACGGCGTACGCGTGGCGCCACTGCGACATAAAGAAGCGCAGATCGATGTCGGGGTTGACAGCGACGCCCATCTTGCCGTTGGCCATGAAAGAAATGTTGTGGTAGACGCCCTTGCGCTCGTGTACGGCGTGGTCGTTGCGCGTCAGGGCCATGACGTAGCCGAGTTGGTGCATATCGCGCAGCATATCTTTCGAATCGCCCTTAAGGCGGACGACGCCGTCGCCGAGCTGTAGCTCCAGCAGTTCCAGCTCGCTTACGCCGAGCTGGTCGGCGGCATTGCGGATGCGCAGCCGGGGCTGTTCTTCCTTGAGTTGTTCATAACTTTCCCGCAGGGAGGGGAGGATCACTTTTTCAGCCATGATGATTGATTTTTTGTTGTTGAAGGTTTTGATAATCGGATAAAAGGGCAGCGCCGGGCAAGGCGGCGGGGCCGACCACGGTTACCTGGGGTAGCTGGTTCAGCGGATGCGGTCTGACGATCGTTTGGATGCCGAAGGCCTCATGGATGTTTTCCGGTGATAACACTTCGGCCGGTGTCCCGCCGGCAATGCGTGCGCCTTTTTTCAGCATGACGATGCGGTCGGCGTAACGGGCCGCCAGGTTCATATCGTGGATGACGACCAGAGCGCCCAGCGACAGGCGCCGGGTAAGGCTCCTGACCAGCTCCAGCAGGTGGTGTTGCTGGGCGATATCCAGGCTGGACACCGGCTCGTCCAACAGCAGATATTTGCTGGATTGAGCGTCGTTTTCGTAAATCTGCGTCAGCACGCGCGCCAGATGGACGCGTTGTTGCTCGCCGCCGGAGAGGGTGGTGAAGTCGCGCCCGGCGAAATCCTGCATGCGTACCTGGGCCAGGGCCCATGCGCCGATGCGGCGGCGTTCGGCAGTGGATTCGCGGCGGTAGAAACCGTATCGTCCCAGTTCGACGATCTCCTGAGCGGTCATGGGAAAAGACAGGTGGACCGACTGCGAGAGGACGCCGCGTACCCGGGCCAGGCCTTCCTTCGTCCAGGTGCTCAGCGGTTGCCCGTTGATGCGTACCTCGCCGCTGTTCGGTGACAGGGCGCCTGCAAGGACGCGTAGCAGGGTCGACTTGCCCGCGCCGTTGGCGCCGACGAGAGCGACCAACTCGCCGGGAGCGCCCCGGAGATGGACGTCACGCAGCAACGGCTTGCTTTTAATGCGTACGTGTATGTTGGTGGCTTCGATCATTTAAATTTCATTATTATTAGGTTCACAAAATCTATAATTTCAACAGGGCTTGTGGCGCACGTAAGAGTGTCAACTTAAGACTCCGGGCTACTTCCTCTGTTCTACTGTTTTTCTGTTCGTCTGTTTTGCGGTTCTGAAAGTTTAGTAAATGAGTTGGGAAGACGTTTATCCGTTCAGAACCGCAGAACAGTATAAATGCCCAAAACGCAAAGTTGGTAACTCCTGTGCGGCACATAGCCCAATCACGATTTTCTATATCCACCTTTACAAGTGCACCGCCAATCGCCCCCTGGCCTTCAGCAGCAGAGCCAGGAAGAAAGGTGCGCCGATCAGCGCCGTGAGGACACCGATGGGCAGCTCCGCCGGGG
>CAZWDL010000133.1:18159-18477 GCA_964632995.1 uncultured Saprospiraceae bacterium | reverse complement strand
GGATGTGCGCCGCGGCCCCTTTTCCCACCGCCACGCCATCATCTACGACGCCAACACCTTCCAGGAGCAAAACCGGCTGGCAGGGCTATCCGAGGACCAGGGCCAGTTCCGGATTTTCAACTCCCTGCTGTCCGAATTCGGCGTATTGGGCTTTGAGTACGGATACTCCATGGCTACGCCAAACTCACTCATCATCTGGGAAGCCCAGTTTGGCGACTTCTACAACGGCGCCCAGACGATTATCGACCAATATATATCCGCCGCCGAAAGCAAGTGGCAGCGCATGAGCGGTCTCGTACTGCTGTTGCCGCACGGTTA
>CAZWDL010000133.1:0-18149 GCA_964632995.1 uncultured Saprospiraceae bacterium | reverse complement strand
CGAAGGACAAGGACCGGAACACTCCAGCGCCCGGCTGGAACGCTTCCTGCAGGCCTGTGCTGAATTCAATATGACGGTGGCCAACGTCTCCTCGCCGGCCAACTTCTTCCACTTGCTGCGCCGGCAGCTGGCGCGCCCCTTCCGCAAGCCGCTTATCCATATGTCGCCAAAATCACTGCTCCGCCACCCGGAATGCGTCAGCGACATCTCGGAACTCGCCGAGGGCAATCGCTTCCGGGAAGTGCTCGACGACATGGACATGAAGGACGGCAAAAAAGCCAAACGTCTCCTGCTCTGCACTGGTAAAGTGTACTACGACCTGCTCGCCTACAAACGCGACAACGAACGCGACGATGTCGCTATCGTCCGGATCGAACAATTGTACCCTCTACCTGGCGAGCAGCTCAAAGAAATCTTTAAAAAGTATCCGAAAGCAAGCACTTTGTGGATACAGGAAGAACCTTCCAATATGGGCGCCTGGCAGTATATGAATTCTATCTTTCTCAATGAAGAGATCGGACTGAAAAAAGAGCTCAAACTGGTGGCCCGTAAATCCAGTGCCTCACCTGCTACAGGCTTTATGAAAGTGCATAAGGAACAACAGGAAAGAATCGTTAGAGAAGCGTTTGAAGGGTGAGCTGGGGGCTGGGAGCTGGATATTTACCCGCCCGGATCGCGAAGCTTCGCGATCCGGGCGGGTAAATATCCAGTAGTCAAGCTTCTTTCCCGGCGTATTCCTCGATGACCCGGTCACAGGCTTTTTCCAGCATTTGAAAAACCTGCTCGAACCCATCGTCATCCCAATAGGGGTCGGGAACCGAGAGACGCCTTGCGGGGTCTACCAGGTTCATGATCATTTCTATTCTTGACTGCTGCTCCAGGGAATCTGCGAGTTGCAAGATATCCCGGTAATTGGATTCATCCATAGCAAAGATCAGGTCATAACGATTGAGGTCGTGGGCTTTGATCTGCCGGGCTTGTTGTCCGCTAATATCAATATCGTAGCGCCGGGCAATTTCTATAGAGCGCGGATCCGGGTTTTCCCCGATATGCCAGGACCCGGTGCCGGCCGAGTCAACGGTCCAGTCCAGTTGATGTGAGCGAATCTTTTCCTTGAGAATCCCCTCCGCTAGCGGAGACCGGCAGATGTTCCCCAGACAAACCATTAAAATTTTCATCGGCGATTGGTTTTGATCTTTTTTCAACAATTCACGGTGTCTTTTGCAAATGAATAACGTCAAAATAACATCCGATCCCAAATTCGAGATCCGGTTTTTGGAAAGATGATGACTTTTATAAGATATTTGCAGTGCTTTTGTAAAAATGCTGAACGTTAAACAAGAAATTAACAAAAAGGATACTGTAAGTGTTTGCCAACAGGAAAACGAACACCTCGATAAATGAAAATAGTAATTGCGGGAGCAGGCGACGTCGGCTTTCACCTGGCCGAACTACTCGCCTTTGAAAATCAGGACATTGTACTTGTTGACACTAATCAGGAAGTACTGGATTACGCAGCCACACATCTCGATGTGATGACCCTGCGTGGTGACTCTTCCTCGATTAATATCCTGGAACAAGCCGATATAGGACGCGCCGCCCTGTTACTGGCAGTGACCACCTCGGAAAAGAACAACCTGGTTACCGCCATTCTGGCCAAAAAAATGGGCGCCCGGCAGACTATTGCCCGCGTCAACAACCAGGAGTACCTGGAACCCGGACAACGGGAGACTTTCAGAGAACTGGGAGTAGACACGCTCATTTCTCCCCAGGAACTCGCCGCCGAGGAAATCTTCCGCCTCGTCAACCAGTGTTCCTTTACTGATATTTTTGAGTTCGAGAATGGGAAAATCAACCTCGTCGGCATTAGCCTGGACGACTATTCGCCCATAGTCAACAAAAAAGTATCGGACATCGACTGGCAATACGATAAGCTGGAGCCCCGCGCGATTGCTATCCTGCGTGGCCACCGTACGCTCATACCCCGCGGCGATACCGTCTTGCGCCGGGGTGATCACATCTATTTCACGACCCGGAAAGACAATATAGACCGGCTCCTCAATGTGGTGGGTAAGAAGAGGGTCAAGGTGAACAACATTATGATCCTGGGTGGCGGCGGGCTGGCCTTTGCCACTGCCAAACGCCTTGAAAATCAGTATAATATCACCTTGATCGAACCGGATAAAAAGCGTTGTAAATTTTTGGCCGAAAGGCTGGGCAATACCCTGGTCATCCAGGGCGAGCCCAGCAATATCGACCTGATGGAGGAAGAAGGACTTGGCCAGATGGACGCTTTTGTTGCGCTTACCCCTAATTCGGAAACTAACATCATCGCTAGTCTGACCGCCAAAAATCATGGCGTATACAAGACGATCGCCCAGGTGGAAAACAAGGAGTATATCCACATCTCCCAAAATATCGGCGTAGATACGCTGATCAATATCAAACTGATTGCCGCCAACAATATCTTCCGTTTCGTCAGAAAAGGACAGATTGAAGCCATCACCAGTTTACATGGCGTAGATGCAGAGGTCATAGAATACGTGGTGCACAAACAAAACCAACTGACCAAAAAACCGCTCAGCGACCTGCATTTTCCCAAAACGGCCCTCATCGGCGGTGTTATCCGCGGGGAGGAAAGCCTCATACCCACCGGTGACTTTCAGATACAGGTAGACGATAAGGTCATCGTTTTTGCCCTGCCGGAAGCCATGGAGCGACTGGAAGAGTTGTTCAGATAATTAACCGAACTTCCATACCTTTGCCAAAAACGAATGCCCTCATTTTTAATATGATCAATTTTCGCCCGGTACTTCGCGTGATTGGAGTCCTGCTGCTGATTGTCGGCTCTCTGATGCTGACGGGGCTGCCCTTTTCCCTCTACTTCGGCAGCAATGACGCCGAAGCACTGCTGATTTCAGGCCTGATCAACATAGCGGTTGGGGCGCCGCTCTACTTTCTGGTTTCCCGTAAAGGGAGTGATATAAAAAAACGGGAAGGATACCTCATCGTCGCGCTTGGCTGGCTGTCCATGGTCACCGCCGGCACCCTGCCCTATCTGTTCAGCGGTGTCATTCCGGAGTTCCACAACGCTTTTTTTGAAACTGTTTCGGGAATGACCACCACCGGGGCTACGGTACTGACGGATATCGAGGCGACTCCGGAAGGGATCCTGTACTGGCGCAGCCTGACCCAGTGGATAGGCGGCATGGGCATCATCGTCCTGACCGTCGCCATTTTTCCGCTGCTGGGTATCGGTGGCATTGAACTGTTCGTCGCCGAAGCGCCGGGGCCGACCTCCGACAAACTTCATCCGCGCATACAGGAAACGGCCAAACGCCTGTGGTTCATCTACGTTTTTCTGACCGCCCTGCTTTGTGCTATCCTTTATTTGCTCAGCGGCCTGTCTTTCTACGACGCAATCAATCATGCCTTCACCACCATGGCCACCGGTGGTTTTTCCACCAAAAATGCCAGCATGGCGCACTGGGACCTGCCGGCCGTTCAGTATCCGATCATCATTTTCATGTTTATGGCCGGAACCAACTACACCGTCATCTACTATGGCCTCAAAGGCCGGTTTTCCAAGGTATTGGAAAGCGATGAATACAAAGCTTACTGGCTCGTCGTTGTCGTCCTGACGGTTTTGCTGACCCTACGCCTGCAATCGATAGCCGAAATGGGGTGGGAGAAGTCCTTCCGCGACAGTATTTTCCAAATCATATCCCTGATCACCACCACAGGCTTCGTATCCGCCGATTACACCCAGTGGACGCCGGGCATCACGATGACCTTTTTTATCCTGATGTTCCTAGGCGCTTGTGCGGGCTCTACCAGCGGCGGTATTAAGCTTATCCGGCATCTCGTATTTTTCAAAAATTCTTTCCTGGAATTTAAACGCATCCTCCACCCCAGAGCTGTAGTACCCCTGAAATTGAACGGTCAGGTCGTCCCTTCCCGTATCATGACGCACATCATCATTTTCCTGCTCCTCTACATGATTCTGTTTGTCCTGGGCTCCATCATCCTCTCGGTGCTGGGCCTCGACTTTCTGACCGCAGTCGGCGCAGTGGCCACTTCCCTGGGCAATGTAGGACCAGGCATCGGCGAGGTGGGCCCCGTCGATAATTTTGCCTGGCTGCCTTGGCATATCAAGCTCTTCCTCGCCGCCCTCATGCTGCTCGGACGGCTGGAGCTGTTCACGATCCTGGTCCTTTTTAGCCCTTACTTCTGGCGCTCGAATTGACAACCCGGACAGGCTTCAAAGTGATATACTTACTCAAGCATTCAACGCCTCTAGCTGCTCCAGTAAGGGGCGCTGGCTCTTCAACATTTTTTTCCGGGCTTCGTCCATTGTAAACCAGGCCGCCCGGTCGATTTCGGGGAAGGACTGCTTTTTCCCCGACTTGGGCGGCCACTCCATTTCAAAGATGTTACTCTCTATTTCGTCCGGGTCCAGGTCCGCTTCCACGACAAAGGCGTGGACCACCTTGCCGCCGCTCTGCTTCACGGGCTCCAGCTCCTGAAGCGGCTCATCGAGGGCAAAACCGGTTTCCTCTTTAAATTCCCGCCTGGCGGCCTCCATCGGCTCTTCTTCGTCAAATTCCCCCTTGATGATCATCCAGGCGCCCTCGTCCTTATTTTTCCAGTAAGGCCCACCGGGATGGGCGAGGAAGACTTCGAGCTGATTATTGCGTTTGCGGTAAGGTAAGAGACCGGCGCTGTGGGTAGGCATAAACGGTGCATTGGTGATGGATAATGAGTCTAATTTAAGAAAAGAAGGGTATAACTTGCTTAAAATGCTCTTGGCTCTCGGCTGTTAGTGGAACGGAGAATTGAAAACCGAGAACTTTCACCCCGTGGAATAGTCGCTATGCGAATTCCACGGGATGAGTGGATTGTACGCCCTTGCCCGCTGATTGTTATTCTACTTCCAGCTCCACTACCGGTGTTCGGGGATACCCCACGCAGGTCAGCACGAGGCCGTGGGTGGATCGCGTATCCAGGCGTCCTTCCTGGGTGTACATTTCCACTTCGCCAAGGCGGCGCCGGGCCGAGCAGGTCGTACAGATGCCGCTCAGACAGCTATAGGGCAGCTCGATACCCGCCCGCTGCGCCGCCTCCAGAATATGCTGACCGGGCAAAACGGGAAACTCATATTGCCTACCCTCTACATACAGACGAACCTGGCTGTAGGGAAAGCGTTCCGGATCAGGACGGAATACCATTTTCACGGTAAAGATTTCCCGTTTGACCTGCTCCCCGGCATATCCCATGAACCCGAGCGTATTTTCCGCCTTGATCAGCAGGCCCTGAGGTCCACAGAGAAAAAATTGCGCCCGCTCCGGCGGATGTTGCCGGTGCCGGACGACGAGGTCTTCGATCAGCGCATTACTCAGCCGCCCCCAACGCAGTTCGACAGGATCCATCTCCATCTGCAGCCGGTGCAGGTCTTCTTTAGGATCGCTCAGAAATGCCAGTACGCGGAGCTGATTGGGAAAACTACGGGCCAGCTCCACAAGCTGCTCCCGGAAGATCATGTGGTCCTCATTCCGGTTAGCGTCGATCAGGGTGAGGTGGCTTTGCGGTTCGTTGTGGAGCAAATATTTTAGCAGGGAAAACAAAGGCGTGATTCCACTACCCCCGCCGATGAGAAAAATATCGCGGGGAAATTCCCGCTGCGCCGGTATCGTAAACTGTCCGGCCGGCAGCAGGGCCTCCAGCAATGTCCCCGGCCGGGCGCTGTCGACCAGGTAACGGGATACCGCCCCGTTGGGCGCTTTCTTTACGGTAATCGCCAGGTTCTCATCCACACCGGGAGCAGAACTCAGCGAATAGGAACGCCGGATCTGCGTGGGTCCCAGCTTGTCGAAAATGAAGGTGAGAAACTGACCGGCGCGATAGGATATCTCTCCCTCCAGGGCTTGTAAGACCAAAGTAGTCGTATTGCTGCTCTCCCTGATCTTATCGGCAATGCGCAGTTGAATTCGTTGGCTCATGCTCAAAAAACGACCTCAGGTCCTTTTAGTTCGAAGGCAAAGATAAGACGCTGCTTTCAGTGTTTCGTGATTCCATGACCGGGAATGCCTTTTCTGACTTTTTTCTCATCGCCAGGATGAACCCTTTTCCTCCGGTCAAAGAGGTCACCATGGCTCATGACTTCCCTGAACTTCCTCCTGCCAATCCGGTTCTCAAAAGAAAAGCCATGCCGGAACTACCCGAAGTTCAACATTACAAAGAATACATCGACGCCACTTCCCTGCACCACAAAACCGAAACCGTCACGGTGCACGACGATCAGGTGCTGGAAGATATCGCCGGCGATACTTTTGAAGAAAAACTCACCGGTCACACCTTCGAAGGCGCCCGTCGCCGGGGTAAATTCCTGTTTGTGGAACTCGACAACGGCCACTACCTGCAGCTTCACTTCGAAATGACCGGCTATCCGAAGTACTATGGCGATGAAACCGACCAGCCCGACCACGAACGCATTACCTTTCAGTTTGACAATGGCTTCCGCCTCGGCTACGTCTGCCAGCGCATGCTGGGCCGCGTCCGCTATATCGAGGACCTCGAAGCATATATCAAAGAAAAAGAGCTCGGCCCTGATTTCAACGACCTAGGTGAGGAAGAATTCCTGGAACTGGCCCAGGGCCGCCACGGCACTATCAAGAGTTTCCTGATGAATCAGAAATACCTCTCCGGTATTGGGAATGTGTGGTCGGATGAGGTTTGCTTCCACGTCCGCATACACCCCGGCACGGAAATCACCGATCTGGAGGAAGACAAACTCCGCGAAATCTATCGCACGCTGAAGGATGTCCTGGACCAGGCCGTCGCCGCCAACGCCGAAGTCGAGCAGTATCCCGACTCCTGGCTGATCAAGTACCGGGAGGAAGGCGTTGATGGTCCGGATGGTTGTGGGAAGGTAGAGAAAACGGAGATTTCGGGGCGGTCGGCTTACTTTTGTCCGGAAGTGCAAAAATGAAAATTTTTGAGTTCCTCGGGATAGTTCCCCGGTCACCACCACTTCATAATTCTTCTGTTCTGCGGTTCTGCGGTTCCTCTGTTCTCCTGTTCTGCGGTTCCTCTGTTCTGCGGTTCCTCTGTTCTTCTTATCTTCGCCTGGGGTAAAAAACACACTTACATGAACATCCGGATTATCAGTGCGGGAGCGGGCAGTGGAAAGACCTACCGGTTGACCTCCGAAATGGTCGATTTGTTAAAGAGCGGTTTGCGAGCCGGCGGTATCATTGCTACTACTTTTACAAAAAAGGCAGCGGCGGAGCTGCAGGAGCGCGTACGCGTACGCCTGCTGGAGGCCGGCATGACCGAACAGGCCGACGCGCTGACCAATGCCCTCATCGGCACCGTGCATGGGCTGGGGGTTAAGCTGCTCAAGCGCTTTGCCTACGAGGCGGGCGTATCGCCGGAAGTAGATATTATTGCCGACGAAGACCAGCAGGTGCTGTTCAACCAGTCGCTCGCAACTGTACTGACGGAAGAGCGCGTTGAACGCATGGAAGCCCTTTGCGCCCGTTTCGGATTGAACGACAACGACTACTTCGACTGGCGCAACGAGGTGCGGCAATTGACCGAAGTGGCCCGCGCCAACGACTTCTCGGAGGAGGTGCTCGAACGCAGCAAACAGCAATCTTTCAAAAGCTTCCTGCCCTTTCTCGGCGAAGTCGCCGACCGGTCGCCGGAGGCCTTCAATGAGGGATTGGCCGCCCTGCTCGGGGACACCATCACCCGGCTGGAGAATAACGAGGACGGCACCAAGACCACCCAGACCGCCGTCAATAAACTTAAGGGGCTGCAGCGCGAGCTGCGCCTGCGCGGCTGGCTGTCGTGGCCCGACTGGGCGCGCATCGCCAAACTGAAAGTCGGCGCCAAAAGCCGCGACGATGCGGAGGAACTCATCGACTTCGCCGCCCGTCATGATACCAACCCCGCCTTCCATCAGAATATCCGGGATTTTATTTACCAGCTATTCGACATCGCTATTTCGGCAATCCGTGAATACGACCGGTACAAAAAACAGCGGGGGCTTATTGACTATACCGATATGGAAGTGCTCGTCAAACAACTGCTCGACCAGGAGAGCGTCCGGGAAGTACTTTCCGAAGAACTAGATCTGCTGATGGTCGATGAATTCCAGGATACCAGCCCTATACAGCTGGAGATCTTCCTGAAATTGTCGCGCCTGGCCCCACACTCCATCTGGGTAGGCGATCCCAAGCAGTCGATCTACGGCTTCCGCGGCGCCGATCCGCGGCTGATGCAGGCTGTCATCGAAGCGGTGGGCGGCGTAGCCCCGGACGATATCCAGACCCATTCCTGGCGCTCGCGCGAGGATATTGTTTACGCCGCCAATGCCTTGTTCACCAAGGCTTTCGACTTCCTGCCCGAAGAGCAGGTGGCGCTGCAGCCGAAGCGCACTAAAACAGCCACCGAAGACAGCCTCAACGAGGATAATGAACCCATTGAGGTGGACGACGCCCTGATGCACTGGCACTTCGTCTACGACGGGGAAGGGCGCCGTCAGCCCGGCAAACCCTGGATGGAAAACTGCATTGCGGAAGCCATTGTCCAGCTGCTCAACGGCAAGAAGTACATTTTGCCGAAAGGCGAAAAAGAATACCGCCTGGCCCGCCCCGGCGACATCGCCGTACTGTGCCGTTCCAATAACGACTGCCAGGCCGTCGCCGAGGCGCTCGCCCGCGCCGGCCTGCGCACTGCCATCTCCCGCGCCGGACTGCTCGACACAGCCGAAGCCACGCTCATCCTGGCCTGCCTCAAGTACCTGCTCAACCGCCGCGACTCCCTGTCCATTGCCGAAATCCTGCTGCTGGGCGAAGGCTGGCGCACCGAGCAGATCATCGAACACCGCCTCGATTACCTGGAGCCTGACCAGGAGAACAACAGCCGCGAAGCCTGGGCCTTTGATCAACCCCTGATCCGCCGCCTCGAAGAGCTGCGCGACGAGGTCATCGAACTGTCCAGCGCCGAAATGCTGGACCAGCTGCTGGAATCGCTCGACCTGCGCCGCGTCATCATAAGCTGGGGTAATCCGCAGCAGCGGCTCGACAATGTTGACGTGCTACGCCGCTTCGCCCTGCAGTACGAAGAAGCCTGCAACCGGATGCACAGCGCTGCCTCCCTGGGCGGCTTCCTGCTCTGGCTGGGCGAACAGGCACGCCGCGAGGAAGACAAACAAGGCTCCGGCGAAGGCCCTGACGCGGTCAACGTGCTGACCTATCACCGCAGCAAGGGCCTGGAATGGCCCATTGTCGTCTGCCACAGCCTGGAAAAACGACTGCGCTCCGACATCTGGGGTATCGAAATCGTCCCGGAGACGGACGAAGTCGACCTCGACAATGTGCTCGGCAATCGCTGGCTGCGCTATTGGGTCAACCCCTACGACCGGCAGAATAAGAACACCCCGGTCGACAACCGGCTCTCGGAAAGCACCGCCCAGACCGAGAAGGATGAAGAAAGCCGACGCGAAGAAGCCCGCCTCCTCTACGTCGGCATGACCCGCGCCCGCGACTACCTCATCCTGCCTTCCAGCGGCTATCCCACCCGCTGGCTCAACCGGGTATGGCACGGAGACGAAAACACCCCTACCCTGCTACCCGACACGCACGAAAGCCCCTGGGAGTGGAAGGATAACTTTCTCGATATCTACACCGAAACGCTCGCCTTTCCCAAGGATTTCACCCACGCCGATACGGTTGACGGACCAATCTCCTTCCTAGAAGCCCGCCGGGGAAAAGAGCCCCATATCCCCTATCTGATCGATCTGCGGGAGGAAAAGCTCAACGGGGAATTCGAAGCCCGCCCCGGCGCTAATACACAGTACGCCTCTGCTATACCAATGGACGAAGAAACAGATACTTACCAGGCAGCAAAAATGCTCAAGGCTTTCCTCGCCGGCTTCCGCCCCGCCGCTTCCACCGAACAGCAAGCGGCAATGGCCCGCAGCTTCCTGCAGCGCTTCGAACTCGAGGAATTCATCGACCTGCCCAACCTGCTGGATTACGGCCGCCGCTTCTACGGCTACCTCGATCAGCAACACACCATTCAGCAGGAGTACCGCCATTACCCTATCCGCTATTTTTTCAAAGGGCGCCTGTTCGAACCTACGCTCGATCTACTGCTGCACACCGACCGGGGGTTAATCCTCATCCAGCACTCTTCCTTTGACGGTAAAGAAACCAAAGCGAAAAACAAAGCCCTGGAACTGGCCGATTTTCTGTTCCTGAGCCGCCGGGCCCTGCAGGAAGTTTTCGGAGAATTGCAGGTGCGGACTATGGCGCACTTCGTGCTGCAGAGCCGGCTGATTGAGGTGGAGACGAGGGAGGTGGAGGTGTTCTAGGGGCTGGGTGCCTGGCGCTAGCCTAAAATACCTGGATAAGCCCAGCTAAGTCCCTTCCGACTTCCCACTTCTCGGAGCGAAGCGAAGAGCCGTATGGCCGACTTCCCACTTCCCACTTCCGCTTTCCGACTTCGCATCACTCTTCCACCACAATCTCCGCCTCCGCCACCGCCGACACGCCGAAGAAGCCCAGCGGTTTTTTATCCGGATCGGTTTCGTGAAAGAGGTTCCCCTCGATCGGCACCGGCGGGCTGTCGAAGATGGAGCCGACGAAGGCCGTTTGATCGCGCACCAGGAAGAGGAAATCAAAAGCTTCCCGGGAGATCGATAGCTGTTCGATGCGGCAGGTGTCGCCGACCTGCAGCGGCTGAACCGTCACCTCCAGGTTGGTGATCCGGTTGCCGTCAACGAATTCGTCGGAGGCGATGATGATGTCGATGGGTTTGTTCTGGAGCGTGTCGTTGATAAACTGCCGCCAGCGGTAATAATCGCCCTGGCCGGCCGGTTCGAAGGTATTGAGCAGTACGTAGTAGCCTTCATCCTGAAAGGGGTTATCATCTACGAACTCGTAGTAGATACTGTCGATCGACGGCACCTCGCGCAAAAGTTGGGGTTGAGAAGCATAGCGCTCCCCCGCCGGCGTTTCAATGGTAATGTGATAGGTGGCGCCTTCTTCCCCTACATGCATGGTCGTGTACACACCCGGCCGGTCTTCGCTTTCGGCCAGCGTATCGAGGGGGCCTTTGGTGTCGTGCAACACCACTACCGCATCTGTGACGGGCGGATAGTCCGACTGGTCGAAGTAGTTGGTGGTCATAAAAACGCGGACCTGCTTCGGTCCCTGCTGGTTGGTCAGCCAGCCGTCGACGACGAGTTGGGGCTCGCTGTCGGGCAAGTCCAGATCGATGACGTCTTCACAGCCGAAAAGCAGGGCTATGGAAAAGATCAGAAGAATGGGAATATTTTTCATAATGGTTATTTTCGATTGGGATTGTCGGCGCTACGCGCGACTGCTTGTGGGGGCCCTGAAGCAGTTGCTTCAGGGTTGTGGGGACTCGGTCACTGCGCTCCCTCGTTGTGGGGCGGCTCTAACAAGCATAGTACTCTTATCCGGGATAATGTACCAAGTCTGCTAGAGCGGCCCCCTCAGCGAGGGAGCGAAGCAACCGAGCCCCTACAGGAGGGGGGCGGTAGCACCCCGATCCCAACAGGCAGCCGAGGCGGAGCCGACGGCAACCCCAACATTTGGATCGCTCACAAAAATTGTCAAAGAAAGATCTAAAACTTAAAGTTATACGTCACGTACGGCAGCGGCGCGCCGAAGACGGAAAGCCGCACCGCCTCGGTCATTTGAGGATTATCCTCATTCTGCCGGAAGAAAATCGAATAGGGATTGCGGCGACCGTAGAGGTTGTATACGCCAAATACCCACTCGCCCTTCCAACGCTTATCGGGATTTTTGTTGGGTTTCCAGTTCAGCGCCAGATCCAGGCGGTGGTAGACCGGGGTGCGGGCGCCGTTGCGGTTTTCGTAAACCGGGATGACCACCCCTTCGAAGTTGTAGCGCGCCTCCGGATAGGTGATAGGCCGCCCCGACATAAAGGCAAAATTCCCCGACAGCGTCAGCTTGGGATTGATGGCCCAGGAACCGACCAGCGTCAGGTCGTGCAGCTTGTCGTAGTTTGAAGGATAGTACTCCCCGTTGTTGATCCCTTCTATCTGCCGCTCCGAGCGCGACAGCGTATAGCTCACCCAGCCGGTCAGGCGTCCCTGGTTTTTGCGCACGATGAATTCCAGGCCGTAGGCGCGGCCGTCGCCCTGCAGTAGCTCGGTTTCCAGCGTTTCGTTGAGCAGCAACTCGGCGCCGTCCTTGTAATCCAGCAGGTTCTGAAAGCGCTTGTAGTAAGCCTCGACGGATGCTTCGTAGGCATTATCACCGAAATTGCGGAAGTAGCCGATCGCCACCTGATCGACGATCGCCGGATCGACGTAGGGGCCGCTGGGTGTCCAGATGTCGATCGGGGTAGCGGAGGTGGTGTTGGAAACGAGGTGGATGAACTGCTGCATCCGGTTGTAGCTCAGCTTGACGGAATTTTCCGGATTGAAAACGTAGTTCGCGGAAAAGCGAGGTTCCAGGCCGTGGAAATCTCTGATCACTTCCCCCGGCCCGTAATAAGCCGTATCGATGATCGCGTCTTCGTCGGTGGGGATGCCGTCTTCGTATTCATACACTTCTCCCCGGCCGGTATTCAGGAAAGATGCGAAGCGCAGCCCGTACTGCAAGGTCAGCCGGTCCGAGACCTTTTGTTCCAGACTTACAAAAGCCGCCGGCTCGAAAGCATACTTATGCGGGATATCGATTTCATTAAAAAATGATTCCTCCCCTATTCCCCTGGCCAATCCGGGATGGAAGCGGTAATAAGTAGCATTGAGTCCGAAGTCCAGCTCCAGTCCGGGGTTTAGGAAATAGGAAAAATCGGCTTTGGCCTGATAACTGATGATTTTGGCGTTCCACTCGAAGGCGTTGGTTCCCTCCGGTACGCCGAAGGCATAGCCGTAGTCGCTGGCCACCAGCGTGAAGTTGGAAAACAGCTTTTCGTTAAACAGGTGATTCCAACGGAGGGTACCGGTAGCATTGCCCCAGTTGGAGGTAAAATCGTCGCCGAAGTTAAACACATCCTTTCCGAAATAGCCCGACAGGAAGATGCGGTTGCGATCGTTGATCGTGTAGTTCACCTTGGCGTTGAGGTCGTAGAAATAAACCACGTTATCAGCCAGATCCGGAACGAACTTCAGGAAGAGGTGACCGTAGGAACTGCGTCCCGATACGATGTAGGAGCTCTTGTCTTTCTGCAGCGGCCCTTCCAGGGTCAGCCGGCTGGAAATCAGACCGACGCCGCCCGACATGGCAAAGTTCTTGTTGTTGCCTTCGCGCTGACGGACGTCGAGGACGGACGACAGGCGGCCGCCGTAGCGGGCGGGAATGCCGCCTTTGTATAACTGTACATCCTTCACCGCATCGGCATTGAACACGGAGAACAGACCGAACAGGTGAGAGGAATTGTAGACGATCGCCTCGTCCAGCAGGATGAGGTTCTGATCCGCGCCGCCGCCGCGGACGTTGAAACCCGTAGCGCCTTCGCCCACGGTGCTCACCCCGGGTAGCAACAGAATACTACGCACCAGATCCACTTCTCCCAGCACCTGCGGCATCATTTTTATAGTGGCCACGTTGAGTTTCTCTACGCTCATCTCGATATCAGTGACGTTGCGGTTGGCTTGCTCCGCCACTACGACCACTTCATCAATCTGCACGCCTTCGGGAACGAGTTCCACGTTGAGCGTCGTATTGCGCTGCAGCTCAATCTCACGCGTCTGGGACTCGAAACCCAGGTAGCTGAACTTTACGGTATAGGTACCCGGGGGAAGCGAGAGCGAATAGAAACCGTAGACATTGGTGGCGAGGCCGGTTTCGAGTTCGGGGACATAGACATTGGCGCCGATGAGCGCTTCGCCGTTGCTGCTGTCGCGCAGATAGCCGCTGAGGGTTACCTCCGCTTGTCCGTACAGGGTGGATACCGTGCCTGACAGAAACAGCAAAAGGGTGAATGAATATTTTAAAGACATGGACGGAGATAGGTTTGAGGTTAAAAAGCCGGGTGATTTCATGAAGAACTTTTCGGAAAAGATGATGCCGCAATTAGTCCCTTCCCCTATCCCAAATCAAGTTTATATCTACGAACGATCCCTTTTTTTAGACGGGAGACAGGAAAGTACCTTCCAGGCAAAATACATTACAAACCACTGACAATCAAAGGTATGCAAAATAAAAAACTATTCCTTTCATATTTTTGAAATTATATTCCACCTGTGCGCTCAATAAAATAATTATACATTGACTAATGTCAGTCCGTCACAATATTTGCCTGAGCTTTTCTTTTCAGGTTATACTGACGCTTGCGGTCAGCATGCCGACATTTATCGTAGGCATAATTTACGTAGAGTATAAATCCGGACGGACCCCTTGAGATCATGATTTGTTTAGTTTTTTCAAACATCCATCACCCAATTCCTGACTATGATTTTATCCGAAAAGCAAAAAATGCTGGCGGGCGAGTACTATAACAGCCGCGATGCCGAGCTGCTGGACATGTACCACCGGGCAAGAAGACTGACCGCCGACTTCAATAACACCCCTTCCGACGATCCCGACCGTAAAACCACCCTGCTCTCAGAACTGATGGCCCATAAAGGGGAGGGCGTCTGGATCGAAGCGCCCTTTTTCTGCGAATACGGTGCGCACCTGTCGATAGGCGATCACACTTTCGTAAATATGAACTGTATCTTTCTCGACTGCCACCACATCCGCATCGGGAAGAACGGGCTGATTGCGCCGGCGGTGCAGATCTACACCGCCTATCACCCACTGCCGGCCGGTGAGCGAATACGGTCAGACTGGAAAGAAGGCGATGGAACGGCCGTTTACCGGACGCAGGCCGCGCCGGTTAATATCGGCGACAATGTCTGGATCGGTGGAAATACGGTCATTTTTCCCGGCGTCAGTATCGGCGACAATACAACGATCGGCGCCGGATCGGTGGTGACTAAAGACATCCCCGCCGATGTACTAGCCTATGGTAATCCCTGCAGAGTGGTACGAGGACTTTAGTGGGGGGACTAGGGGACTGGGAGACGGGGCCAGCGATGTTCGGTTACTTCTGCGGTTCTCCTGTTTTTCTGTTCTTCTGTTCCAAACTATTAACTCTATTTTTTAATTTTTCCCTGGACTTACAGAACATAAGAACATTTACCCGACCAAGCCTGGGCGGGGAGGAACCGACGAATATTGAACCGTAGAAGTACCCTAAAGCCGTCAATCCGAGTTGTTGCCGGAAAAAACGGATTAATTTTCTCTATAATTCGTTAGCCCTGGGAGACAGGGAGAGTAAGGTACCATGTAAAATTAGATTTTCACCCAACCTCCTTGTCCCCAAGTCGTTTTCGAAAAAGGTCAAATCTAACGACTAAGGAACTCGTCTATACTGGCGTCGAAATGGTTTAAGAAGTTTTTCAAACCAATTTACGTCGAGTATAAAATTCGATTCTGATGGCGAAAAAGCGTATTTTTACTACATGCTTCCCAACTCCGACATATCCCTGGATCTCTACCGCTGGACGGTAGAAGATTATCATCGTATGGCGGCGTCCGGCATTCTGGACGAGGACGCCCGGGTGGAATTGTTAAACGGTCAAATTGTTTGGATGAGCCCGGTTGGCGATTTTCATGCAGCCTGTGTTGATCTATTGAATCAATTGTTCTATAAAGTACTGGGCGATTCAGTAATTGTTCGCGTGCAAAGCCCCATAATGGTGGGTGATCTATCAGAACCTGAACCCGATTTGGCCATATTGAAGCCAAAGGAAAATTTCTATGCCGACAGCCATCCTCGTCCGGAGGATGTGCTCATTCTCATCGAAGTAGCCGATACGACCCTGAAAAAAGACCGGAGGGTTAAAAAGCCCATCTACGCCGCCGCCGGCATCCGCGAATACTGGATCCTGAACCTTCCGGATCGTCAGTTGGAACAACACCTCCGGCCCTCCGGCGAAGAGTATCAGCTGACCCATATTTACAAAACGGGCCAGACGCTGGCAAGCGATATAACCGGCGCCCTTGCTGTCGAAAAGCTGTTTCCTACGTCTTAGCGCTTATTTTAACTGGATTAATTAACTATCAATGGCGATAATTTAGTTTTGAAAAGTAAATTTTCACTATTTTAGGTGAAAATTTACTTTTCAAATGATAAACAGAGAAATCTCAACTGCCATAACCGGATTACTTGGCAAATACCCGGTGCTGTCGGTTACCGGGCCACGGCAGGGCGGTAAAACCACGCTGCTTCGAGCCATGTTTTCCGATTTGCCGTACGTTTCTCTAGAGGCTCCGGATATCCGGGAACAGATACAACTCAACCCAAGAGGCTTGTTTGCCCGTTCCGGACACCGGATGGTGATTGATGAAGTACAGCGCATACCCGAATTGCTTTCTTACATTCAAACCATCGTGGATGAGGATGAGGACGCCTGCTTTATTTTGTCCGGCTCTCAGAACCTCCTCATGCTGGAGCAGGTCAGCCAATCACTGGCCGGGCGTACCGCCTTGTTTTATCTATTGCCATTATCCCTTTCTGAGTTAAAACCTAAAGAAGAAGATTACGAACAATGGATCTTTCGCGGTTTTTACCCACGTATTTATGATCGCGATATCCCGCCGGAACGGTTCTATCCCGATTATATAGAGACCTATGTGCAGCGAGATGTCCGGCAAGTAAAAAATATCGGCAACTTGAACCTCTTTTACCGTTTTCTCGGGGTTTGCGCCGCTTATATCGGACAAACGCTGAATTACAGTAATATGGCCAACAGTATTGGCGTAAGTGTCAATACCATCCAGAATTGGCTTTCGGTACTGGAGGCCTCCTTCATTGTTTACCGGTTAAATCCCTACTACCGCAACTTTAACAAACGCATTACGAAATCGCCAAAGCTTTACTTCTACGATACCGGACTGGCCTGTTCAATATTGCGCATTAAATCAATAGAAGCGCTCGACAACTATTTTCAAAAGGGAGCGCTCTTTGAAAATTTTGTCCTCAATGAAATCTGCAAGCGATTTTATAATCGCGGCGAGCGACCTCCTATCTATTTCTGGCGCGACCACAAGGGCCATGAAATTGACTTGCTGATCGATCTCGGCGGCCGCCTGCTTCCCATTGAATTGAAAGCCGGACGAACCTTTTCCGGCTCTTTTTTCAAGAATCTGAGCTGGTGGCGGAAGGTAGTTGACATCCCTGTTGAAGAAGCCGTCGTCATTTACGGTGGCGACCGGGACTGGGAGACCGAACATGGGCAACTACTTAGCTGGCGGCATTTGGATAGGCTGAAAATTTGAATAGTGCTATGAGGCTAAAATCTTCTGCCTGACAAGTTCGCAACATGCATTATATTAGCACTAAAATTCCCATTCGATGAAATTACCATCTCTTTCGCCGCTAATTTTTCTGGTATTTTGCACATTACTGCCAAACTTACCCATCACCGCTCAAACTGATGCCTCCCCCTTCTTCCTCGAAGCCGTCTGCTCCTACCCCTTCCCGGGCGGCCTGACCGCCTCCGCGGAAACGGACCGCATCGCCTGGGTCTTCAACGAGGAAGGACGGCGCAATGTCTACGTGGCGGAAGGGCCCGACTTCCAGGCCCGCAAACTGACGCCTTATGATCAGGACGACGGCCAGGAAATCACCAGTCTGTCCGTCTCCGCCGATGGAAATTGGGTCGTCTACCTCCGCGGCGGCGAGCACGGCTCCAACTGGGACGACGAGGAGCCCGTCAACCCGCTCTCCAAGCCCTTTCCCGAAAAAGTACAGATGTATAGCATTCCCTTTGAAGGGGGTGAACCCATTCTCTTAGGCGAAGGCGCCGGCCCCGTCGTTTCGCCCGCTTCCGACCGGGTGGCCTTTGTCCGGAAAAACCAAATCTGGACCATCGCTATCGACGGCGAGGGAGAAGCCGGACAGCTCTTCTCCCTTCGCGGCTCCAACGGCTCGCCCGTCTGGTCGCCCGACGGATCAAAACTCGCCTTCGTTTCGCGGCGGGGCGATCATTCCTACGTCGGCATCTACCACGGTCCGGATCAGCGTATCGAGTGGGCGGCGCCCGGCTTCGACCGCGACGGCACGCCGCGCTGGTTGCCCGGCGGACAGCAGTT
>CAZWDL010000132.1:0-19154 GCA_964632995.1 uncultured Saprospiraceae bacterium | reverse complement strand
AGTACCGACCAAAGATATGGGTAATCGATACACCTTCGAGGTTTCGTAAACGTAAGCCCCCGTTAATTCCTAAACTCCGGATCCACAATTTTAAACGTCGTGCGCCGGTTCAGCTGGTGTTCATCCTCCGTACAGCGCGAGCAGACGCAGTCCACTGCCGGCTGGCTTTCGCCGTAGCCGCGGGCTTCCAGTCGTCCGGGGTCGATGCCCTGGGAGATGAGGTAGTCGACGGCCGACTGGGCGCGTTTTTGGGAAAGTTGCTGATTGTAGCTGTTGCTGCCGCGGCAGTCGGTATGCGAGCCCATCTGGATATCGATTTCCGGATTTAGTTTCAGGTTTTTGGCCAGTTCGTTGAGGGTGGGTTTGGCATCGTCGCGGATGTCCCACTTGTCGAAGTCGTAGTAGATATTTTCCAGCACGATTTCCTTATCGATAAAGATTTTATCGAGGACGATCTCGACTTCGAAGGTGCGTACGGGGTTGTTGGGATCTTTACCAACGCCCTTGGTGCTGAATTTTTCATCGTTGGTCAGGTAGTTTTCCTTGCGGGCCAGGAATTCGTAGTCGGTACCCTCTTCCAGCTCAAGCGAGAAGAAGCCGTCTTCGCCGACGGTCACTTCCTTGGTTTTATTACCGAAAGCGATATTCACCGTCGCCGAGTCGAGTGGGCGGCGGCCCAGCACGCGGCTGTTGGGGTCGTTGGGCGTTTCGTAGATCTTTTCCAGCACGTAGCCGTTGAGCACCATTTTGTACTCTAATTCCTCGGGTTCCTCTTCGGCTATTTCCGGTTCGGGCGGCGTAATCTTCTCAAAGCGGTAGATATCATCTCCGCCGATGCCCTCGTCGCGGGTGGAAGTGAAGTAACCGACCTGTAGCACCTCCGGATCGCGGGGCGATTGCCGGTCGACGATGTAGCCGAAGTCATCGGCGCCGGAGTTGACCGGCGGTTTGAGGTTGTAGGCCGGCGCCCAGCTGTCGTTGTTCAGCTTGTAGGTTTTAAAAATATCGAGCCCCCCCATTCCGGTGTGAAAGTCGGAAGAGAAATAGAGCGTATCGTTGTCAACTGTAGGGAATTTTTCATTGCCGATGGTGTTGATCGAGCGGCCGAGCACCAGCGGCGGGCCCCACTCGCCGTCTTCCGTGCGTTCCGACACCCAGATGTCGTAGCCGCCCCAGCCGTCGGGATGGTTACAGGAGAAGTAGAGAGAACGGCCGTCGGCCGAGAGGCTGGGGTGCCCGTAGTTGATGCCGTCCTGGATAAAATCCAGCGCTGTGGGAGTGCTCCAGCTTTCGCCGCTGGCCTGGCTTTTCATGATCTTACAGTAGGCGTCCTGGTTTTTGCCGCCGTAGCATCGTGTAAAAAATACCTCAGTATAGGAATCATTCAGCGCGATCGTGCCCTCGTTTTGCGTTGTGTTCAATTGATCGTTGAAGGAGGAGACAGCATTGGAACCCAGGTCGACGACAAAGAGATCGGAGAAGGCGTTGCCGGTCCATTTATACGTCTCGTCACCGGTGCTTTTCTGCCGGTCAGAGGTGAAGATGAGCTGGTTGTCTTTGTAGGGAAAAGGGGCGTAATCGGCATCGCCGGAGTTGAACTGCGACACCTCGATCCGGTATTCGGGATAGTTGATGTTTTTCCAGCCGACAGCCACTTCGCAGGCGTTGATCTCACGGCGGTACTCATAGGGGCTGCCGATTTCCATGCCCAGGGTCTTAAAAGCGTCTATCGCTTCTTTGTACCGCTCCGAACGTTTGAGGGCATAGGCCATTTCCTTCAAAGCATCTACCCCGGCGCCGTAGTCGTAGGCCGTCTGAAACCATTGGATGGATTCTTCGCTCTGGTGGAGCTCTTTATAGGAAAGGCCCATCAGATAGGCCAGTTGCCCTTTTTCAATCCGCGTTTTGGCCTTATCGTACTCTTTTTGGAGCATATCCACCGCCACGGCGTATTGTTTCACCTCGTAGGCCATGCGGCCGTCGCGCACTTTCATGACGTAGTTACAGCTGACAAAAGATACAGCCAGCAACAGCAGGGGAAAGGCGTAATACAAGCGCTTCTTCATAGTAAGTTCCTCTGGTTTGATTATAATCCGGGTTAACCCAGATTAAGTTATGTAAAAAACGCTTTCGGGATCGGCTTTGTTGCCGGTATTTTTGTCGTGGAAGGGCAAAGAAGTTGGTGGAGGCATCATGAACAGAACTTCATCTGACAGATTACTGATCTTTTCGTAAGAAAAAACTTATGCATTTTAATTAATACATTATGAGTACCTTAACCAAAGGTCCAATCATTTCGAAAAGAACCAACGATGAATCGATTCAACACTTACAGCTGGAGGCTAACTCTTTCATGGCTGCTCTTTACAAATGCCATAGTACTCACCTCAATGATCCTGACCGGATGTGGAAGAAGCAACTCCGGGTTAAGTCCGGAAGATTTATTTACCCTGACCACTGATCAGCTTCCGGATTATGAAGCCAATGTTGATCATGCAGGCTTAATCCGGGAGGTGGTGGAAAATCCGGAAGAGTATGCAGCATTTGGCATGAAGATCTACGGTTCGGTTTGTCAGAACTGTCATGGAACCCCCGAATATGCCGGGTCTTTACCGGTGGCTCAAAAGTTTTGGGAAGGCACCTACAAGGTCGGCAGTGATCCCTATTCTATGTACCAGGTGCTGACCCGGGGGTACGGCGCTATGCCTCCACAGGTGCAGCTGACCCCGGTTGAAAAGTATGCGGTAATCCAGTTTATCCGGGAAGCGTATATGCAGGAATACGATCCGGAAAACTATTCCAGCGTTGATTCGAGCTACCTGGATGGCTTGCCGGTGGGCGATTCGAAAGGTCCGGAACCTCAGGAGAGAACACCCTGGTCGGATATGGACTACGGAGATTTTTTGATCAACACTTACGAATTAGCCGGGGAAGACACCCCTGAGCGGAAAATGTCGGGAGGAAGATCGCCCCTCCCCGACGAAGATTGGTCTTCCGCCAATTTTGCCTACAAGGGCATTGCGGTAAGACTGGATGAGGGTGAAGGTGGTGTTTCAAAGGGGAAATCGTGGATGATTTTTGATCACGATCTGTTGCGGGTGGCCGGGGGCTGGTCCGGTAAAGGCTTTATCGACTGGGAGGGCATTCTGCTAAATGACCGGCACAATATTTCGCCGAGGACGATCGGGGAGTTGCATTTTAGTAATCCGGTCGCTCCCGGATGGGCCAACCCCAATACGGGCGCCTTCGATGATCCGCGATTCACCGCTCGCGACGGCCGGCAATTCGGGCCGCTGCCCAAAACCTGGGCTCGATTGAAGGGGATCTATCATTTCGAGGAAAAAGTGATCATTTCCTACTATGTAGGGAAGGCGGATATCCTGGAGTACCCCGATGTAGCGTACGATGAAAAAACGCCTGTTTACATCCGAAACCTTCATGTAACCAATGCCTCCCCAGAGCTAAAAACCCATGTCGCCCCCGCCGCAAACGGGGTAGTTGTCAAAGGAGATGGCGTGCAGCTCAGTACGGAGAATGGACAGACCTACCTGAGTTTTACGGGTAGCGGAGAGCGCATGGTCAAGCTGTTTATCGCTCCTTCACAGGAAGGCCTGGAAGCATTCGCTGAACAATCGGCCGATCCGGTTTCCCTGGAGGAATTTACCAAAGGCGGACCCGACCACTATCCGGAAATCATGACCACTACCATCAGTGAAAGCCGCTCTGAAGGCCCCTTCCAGGTTGATCTTCTGACCGCACCGACAGACAACAAGTGGAATAGCCGCCTTCGTATGGGTGGGATCGATTTCTTCAAAGATCCCAATAGGGCGGTAATCGTATGTACCGAAGGTGACGTCTGGACGGTTGAGGGACTCACTACAGGTAAATCCACCCTCAAATGGCGAAGGATTGCTTCCGGATTATTCCAGCCTCTGGGGGTCAAGGTAGTTGAGGAACAAATCTTTGTCACCTGCAGAGACCAATTGGTGCGCTTACGAGACCTGAATGACGATGGCCATATTGATTATTATGAGAGCTTCAACAACGATCATCAGGTCACCGATCACTTCCACGAATTTGCCCTGGGACTACAGACCGATAAAGCCGGCAATTTCTACTACGCCAAGGGCGCCCGGCACGCCCGGGAAGCCCTGGTTCCACAACATGGCACTCTGATTGAGGTCAGTAAAGACGGCTCCAACTCTGAGGTCATAGCCTGGGGCTTCCGGGCGCCCAACGGGGTTTGTATTAACCCGGACGGATCTTTCATCCTCACCGACCAGGAAGGTCACTGGAATCCAATGAACCGGATCAACTGGATAGATCAAAAAGCTTTCTACGGGAATATGTGGGGGTACCATGCGCCGGATGATCCCTCCATCAATGCCATGGAACCCCCTATGGCCTGGGTAGACCGGGAAATGGATATTTCCCCTTCCGAATTACTTTGGGTAGACTCAGAAAAGTGGGGGCCTTTAAACGGCAAACTAATTCACCTCTCCTACGGCTATGGGAAAGTGCTGATCGTGCCTCATGAGGAAGTGAACGGTCAAAAGCAGGGAGGAATCAGTACGCTTCCCATACCGGCCTTTCAGACAGGAGTCATGCGCGGTCGGTTCAATCCCGGAGACGGGCACCTGTATGCCTGCGGCATGTCGGCCTGGGGATCCATACAAGTAGGCCGGGACGGCGGACTCTACCGGGTGCGTTATACCGGCGAACCGGTGTACGTGCCTGTTGAACTGAATGCCTTTAAGGACGGCATACGCCTCAAATTCTCCGCGCCGCTGGATCGCAGTTCGGTAAGGGCTGCCAACTTTGGGGTGCAGGCCTGGGAATTGAAACGATCTGCTGCCTACGGTTCTGACCGGTATAACGAAGCGCCGATGAAAATTGAAGTTGTCATACTGGCGGAGGATGACCAAACAGTATTTATCGCACTACCTGATATAGCCCCGGTCTGGCAAATGGAAATCACCTACGATCTCAAGGGGGAAAATGGCTCAGTAGTAAATGGAAAAATTCAAAATACGATTCATAACCTGACAGATAGAAGCGGTTCCTTGCAATAGGAGGGGGAATGCTAAGGCGGAAAGCGGCCATACGGCTCTTCGCTTCGCTCCGAGAAAGCGGAATTCGGAAGGTTTACCCCGTGGAATAGTCGCTTCGCGAATTCCACGGGGTAAACCCGTCCCGAACGGAGGGAGAGCGGGCGGAAAGGGAAAGATTGCATATGAAAAAAGAATAAATTTTAAATATAAGTACACCGAGCCGTTCGAGTTCAGTGTTGTTCGAAATTGTGGTGTATGGCCCGGTTTTCTGACTTCCCTTCCTGACTTCATAAAAAAACCTCCCGATGAAAACATCACCGGGAGGCTTTTCCCTATCGATTGATTAAAACCGAATGTTATTTAACGCGCCTTCTGGGCCGCAGCCGAGAAGCTCTTCTTACTTTTCTTCGACTCTTTCGCTTTCAGTTCACCGCTAAGGTCGGACATGACCGGTGTGGCGACGAAGACGGAGGAGTAGGTACCCACGACGATACCCACCAGGATCGCAAAGGCGAAGCCTCTGATACTGGTGCCACCGAAGAAGAACAGTACGGCGACCACGAAGAAGGTAGTCACCGAGGTAATCACCGTACGGCTGATCGTGCTGTTGACCGCAGCGTTGATGACTTCCTCTTTGCTGCGCTTCAGGTACAGGTTCATGTACTCGCGTATGCGGTCGAAGACGACCACCGTATCGTTGATCGAGTAACCGATCACTGTCAGGATTGCGGCGATGAAGGGCTGATCGATTTCCAGCGAGAAGGGCAGGATGCCGTGCAGGAGCGAGAAGACCGACAGCACCACGAGCGTATCGTGGAACAGGGCGGCGACGGCGCCGAGGCTGTACTGCCACTTGCTGAAGCGGATGAAGATATAGAGGAAGATCAGCAGCAGGGCGAATACGGTGGCGTATATCGCGCTCGTCTGAATATCGTCGGCGATGGTTGGACCAACCTTGGTGGAGCTGGTCACGTAGGTGCCTTCGCCGTCGGCGTTCTTAAACTGTTCGTAGTTGATATCGCTGACGGTCAGCGCGTTGACGCCGGCGTGCAGCTGCTGCATTACCTGTTCGGCGGCATCGTCGCCGGTCTCATCAATCAGGTAGTCGGTAACGACATTATAGGTGTTCTCCGTATCGACAGCCTTGACGACGGGCGTGCTGCCGTCGAAGGCATCGGTGAGCGATTCGCGCAGGTCCTGTGCATCGACGGGTTCTTCGAAAACCACATTATAGGAGTAGCCGCCTTTAAAGTCGACACCCAGTTCGAAGCCGCGTACGAAGAAGGAGGCCAGACCGGCGATGATGATGGCGCCGGAAACCATATAAGAGATACGGCGCTTACCCAGCCAGTCGATGTTCAGGTTGGCCAGTGCGTTTTCCGAAACCTTCGTGGAGAAAGACATCGGGCGCTCCTTGCTGGTCCACCAGTCGATGATCAGGCGGCTCACCAGTACGGCGGTAAAGAGCGAGGCCAGCACACCGATGATCAGGACGACAGCGAAGCCCTTGATGGGGCCGAGGCCAAAGTAGGCCAGAACGAAAGCCGTCAGGATGGTGGTGACGTTGGCGTCGATGATCGCCGAGTAGGAGTTCTTAAAACCGTCCTGGATGGACATCAACATGCTCTTGCCCTCGCGCAGTTCTTCGCGGATACGCTCGTAGATGATCACGTTGGCGTCCACGGCCATACCGATGGTCAGTACGATACCGGCGATACCCGGCAGGGTAAGTACGGTGCCGTAGCTGGCCAGGGCGCCGAAGATGAAGAACAGGTTGAGGAATAGGGCGATGATGGAAATGATGCCACCGCCGCCGTAGTAGACGATCATAAATAAGAGGACGGTGGTAAAGCCGATGGCCAGGGCGTTGACGCTGCGGTCGATGTTCTCCTGTCCCAGCGAGGGGCCGACCAGCGATTCCTGGATGATCGCCGTTTCGGCGGGCAGCTTACCGATTTGCAGGATATTCGCCAAATCCTTGGCTTCCTGAATATCGAAGTTGCCGGTGATTGACGAGTTGCCGTTGGTAATCGGATTGATTACACGGGGCGCCGAGACCACTTCGTCATCGAGCAGGATGGCGATCTCGCGGTTGTTGTCCTGAGCGGCTTTGGTGGTTAGGTTGCCCCAGATCTTGGTGCCGGTATTGTCCATGCTCAGCGATACCGTCACCTCGTTGGTGGTAGGGTCGAGCTGCTGGCTGGCGTCGGTGACGTGGTCTCCGCTCAGCGGGGGCTGGCTGCTACCGCGCTCGGTGCGTATGGCGAAGAGCTGGTACTCGTCGGTCAGTTCTCCGGTCTCGAAATCCTCGATCGGGTCTTTAGCCCAGCGGAAAACCAGGTCGCGCGGGAAGAGGTTTTGCACCTCGGGGCGGCTCAGCAGTTCGCTGATGCGGTCGCGTTGGTTGCGTTTGGCCGAACCCATGACGGCGAGGCCCTGCTGGCCGGTCTGGTTGACGGAGAAAACATTGAACAGCGGCCCCTGGTTGAAGTTGGTCGGTGCGTATACCGTATCGACCTGGGCGATCTGCGACCTGTCGACATTGCCGAGGCTGTCGGTAACGTAAGTCGTATCGATGCGTAGAACTTCGCGTTCGGGTTCTGTTTGTCCGCCTTCAGCCGATCGCAGTCGCTGATTGGCTTCTACGAAGGCCTGCTGTATGCCGGCGTCGCTGATGCGGTAGACATTCCAGAATTCGAGCTTCGCGGCGGCCTGCAGGAAGTTGCGGGCGCGTTCCGGATTGTCGATGCCCGGCAGTTCCACGATAATCAGGTCGCGGTTCTGATCGAGCGAGACGTTCGGCTGGGCGACGCCCAGCTTGTCAATACGCTCCTTGAGCAGCTTGAAGGTCAGGTCTACCGTCTCATCGGCCTTCTGGCGGATGATGCGGACCACTTCGCCGTCGGAGGTGTTGAAGTTGATCTGATCGCGCAGCGCTTCGTTGCGCTGGAAAATAGCACTCAACTTTTGATCACCGGCAATTTCGTTCCAGGCGTCGGCGAAGAGCGTGACGTAATCGGCTTGGGCGGTTTTTTGTGCTTCGGAGGCTTTTTCTAATGCTTCTGTGAATGTCGGATCTTTACTGTCGCTGGCAAGTGCTCGTAAAAATTCGCGCAGGTCTACTTGTAACACTACGCTCATGCCGCCTTTGAGGTCAAGCCCCAGGGCGAGCTGCTGTGATTTCAGTTCCTGGTAGGTGTAGGACTTCAGCAGCGGAATTTCAAATATCTCCTCACTGGACATCGAGTCCAGGTACGCGGCATACTTCTCTTTGAAGCAAGCCTTTCGCGATTCTTCCGTGGTAGTTGAGCAAGCTGACTGAGCATACTCCTCGGCAGCGTTCTCCACCTTCCGCGTGGGAAGGATGAACAGGTACTGCACCAGAGTAACTACCGTCATTACCACAAGGAAGAACTTCACAATTCCTTTTCCTTGCATAACTCAGTAATTTAACAATTTAGAAGATTAGAAAAAAGCACATTTAACAAGTTACAATTCTTCGGGTCTTTTGCCAAATAGCCGTTGCTATTTAACAAACCCCCAGAAAAAAACTCCGCAAATATAAGAAACTGTTGCTTTTCTACCCACATTCTTTCTTTTTCAATATCTTGAAGCCAGATTTGAACATGAGCTTAAACAACAGCTTATATTCATGACGCCGTTCAGATTGATCAATTCAGTCCGTACCGGCGCTCAAGTAAAGGCGCAAAGATCCAATTATTCAACTAAAAACCAAACTTAGACACCATGGGATTATTCTCATTCTTGAAAAATGCCGGCTCAAAACTCTTTAAGGGAAAAGAAGCCGACGTAGAAACCCCTGATCCGGCAGCCGCCAAAGCGGCTGAGGAAGCCAAAGCGGAATCACTCAAAAATGTTGTTGCCGATTACGGAATCGGAGTTAAGGACCTGTTTATTGATGTATCGGGTGATAAAGTTACCGTGCACGGCGAAGTAGACTCTCAGTCAGAGAAAGAAAAGGTAGTGCTCATTCTCGGTAATGTGGAAGGCGTAGCTACGGTCGACGATCGAATGACCGTCGCCAACCCCGAGCCGGAAGCTAAATTCTACGAAGTCAAAAAGGGAGATTCGCTTTCCAAGATCGCTAAGGAATTCTACGGTGATCCGATGAAGTATCCCGTCATCTTCGAGGCCAATAAGCCTATGCTGAAAGATCCCAACCTGATCTATCCGGGACAGATGCTGCGGATTCCGCCGCTGGACGAAGCGTAGGAGACAGATATACCAGGAGACGGGGGGCGGGAAGCTCTCGATGGTATTCCTCTCCCCATCCTCCATTCACTCAGTGACCACATTCCGCGGTTCTCCTCTTAAGAACGCCGTCACATTCTCTACCGAAATGTCCATCAACCGTTCCCGCGCTTCTTTGGTGGCCCAGGCCTGATGCGGAGTGATCAGGCAATTGTCAACTTCGAACAGGGGATGATTGGGCGGAGGCGGCTCTTCCGATAACACATCCAGCCCGGCGCCGGCCAGACGGCCTTCTTCGAGCGCTCTTTTCAGATCTTCTTCCACGATCAGCCCTCCCCGGGCGGTATTGATCAGGAAAGCCCCGGATTTCATTTTCTTGAGCAGATCGTAATTGACCACCCCTTCGTTTTCTTCCGTCAGGGGAGCGTGCAGGCTGATGACATTGCTTTCGCTAAACAGGGTGTTCAGGTCGACAAAGCGCACCCAGGGTTGCTTGTCTCTTTCCGGATGGGGGTGTTTGGAGAGCACCTCCATTCCGAAAGCCCGGGCAATGCGGCCCACCTGTTGGCCGATGCTACCGAATCCGTAAATACCCATCGTTTTACCGGACAACTCGACCAGGGGAGCCAGGTGATAGGAAAAATGCGCTTGTTTGGACCAGTCGCCCCGCTTGACACTCTCGTTGTGCAGCCCAATGTGGTTGCTGAGTTCGAGCAGGAGGGCAAAGCTGTGCTGGGCCACGGATTCCGCACTGTAACCAAGAGCGTTGGACACCGGAATATCCCGCTCAGCGGCGGCCTCCACATCAATGTTGTTGTAACCGGTGGCGGTGACACAGATGAATTGCAGCTGTGGCAACTGCTCCATTACCTCCCGGTCGATCACGACCTTATTGACGAGCAGGATATCCGCTTCGCGACTGCGTTCTACAATTTCTGCTCCTTCCGACTGTTCGTAGAGCTCCACCCGGCCCAGGGAACGGAGGCGGCTCCAGCTCAGGTCGCCGGGGTTTAGGGTGTGAGCGTCCAGGACGACAATATGGGGGCGTTGGTTTGCAGACATGGGTTCTGGGTTTTCGTTTTTAAGTGTGGTGAAAATAAGGAAATAAGGTAAGTTCAAAGGTTCAAGGTGCAAGATTCAAGTGTTGAAAAAATTTTGCTATCCCCGCGAAATTTACAAAATTTGACGAATGAATATTTCTTTATGTAAATTCACAACCACATACCTTTGAAATCGATTATCAATGACTGGCGGTTGGTGATACTGGCCTGTTTGACGCTAGGCCTGGCGCCTTTCTTTCCGGAACCCCACGTATGGGGCAAAATAAAATGGGTGCTGGGCGGCGCCCACGGCATGAAACCGATGGACTGGTTCGATCTGCTGATGCATGGATTGCCGTGGCTGTTGTTGCTGCGCTTATTAGTAATATTCGCCTATACCAAGATTACGGCGAACGGTGAGTCGTCGGATGGGTAAGGTGGTTGAGATATCGAAAACTGTAAACCTTCCCAACTGTTGGAAAAAATAAACGGCAATGGATAAAAAGAAGAAGATAGGCATACACGAACTATACGCCCGGGACCCGGAAGCGGCCGACCGGAAGTTGTGGGGGCGGGAAGCAGACCCTGTCAGTCGCCGCGGTTTTTTAAGGAAGGGGGCGCTGGCGGCGATGAGCGCCGTGCTGGGCGCCAATATCGTTTTTGCGGAGCATTTTCCGGCGGGATTAATCCCCGCCGCCCTGGCGAATGCGGCAGAGCCCTTTGTACTGCCCGGCAAGCATCCGGAACTGGTGGTGCTGAACGACCGGCCCGTCAATGCCGAAACGCCGCCGCATCTGCTCGACGACAAGTTGACGCCCCGCGAGCTGTTTTTTGTCCGGAACAACGGCATACCACCCGAGCAGGGCGCCATCAACCCCGACACCTGGACGCTGACGGTGGAAGGGGAGGCGGCGCGAAGTAAAAAAACCTTCACCCTGTCTGAACTGAAATCGAGTTTTGAGAACTACACCTATCAGCTGACGCTGGAGTGCGGTGGCAACGGCCGCTCCGAATTTCAGCCGCCGGCCAAGGGCAACCAGTGGAGTACCGGGGCGGTGGGCTGTGCGGCTTTCACCGGGGTGCGCTTGCGGGATGTGCTGCAGGCGGCGGGCATCCGGGATGATGCCGTGTATATCGGCTACTACGGTAAAGATACCCACGTCAGCGGCGACCCGGCCAAGGAGCCCATCTCGCGGGGCGTGCCCATGCGCAAGGCGCTGGAAGACGAATCGCTGATCGCCTGGGCGATGAACGGCGAGGACCTGCCCTGGCTCAACGGCTACCCGCTGCGGCTGGTCTTCGGGGGCTGGCCCGCTTCGACCTCCGGAAAGTGGCTGGAGCGCCTCGTCATCCGTAACCAGGTGCACGACGGCACGAAGATGGGCGGGCAGTCCTACCGCGTACCCTGCAAGCCCGTCGCGCCGGGCGCCGATGTGCCCGACGAAGACATGTGCATCATCGAATCTATGCCCGTCAAATCGCTGATTACCTACCCCAAGACCGGCGTGATGATCGACCTGGGAAAGGGGCTGCCCATTCGCGGCCACGCCTGGGCCGGCGACCTGAAGGTCAGCGAGATGCACTACAGCATCGATTACGGGCAAACCTGGCGACGCTGTGAGCTGGATGGCCCGGCCAACCGCCTGGCCTGGCAGCACTGGCGTGCCAACGTATCTTTCCCCGAAAGGGGATATTACGAAGTGTGGGCCCGCGCTACCGGCAGCGACGGCCGTATGCAGCCCATGCTGCTGCCCGGATGGAACCCAAAAGGATACCTCAATAACGCCTGCCACCGGATTGCGGTGAAGGTGCGGTGAATTGTTTGGATGTTGGCTGGCTGGCAAAGTTAACCGGGCCGGTAAGCCGGCAAATGTCGAACAGCTGGAAAACTACAATATGAAAGAATTCGATCCGAAACACTATAACGATATCGTACAGATGCTCTACCAGGGACTGGTATTGCTCATTTCACTGATCCTGATCGCGGCGATCGGCACCCTGGGGTACGTTGCCTGGGGCGATGCGATCGCCGGCTGGTGGAAAAAGGAAACGCTGGTAGTAGCTGACAGCAGTAGTCGCAGTAAATCAGCCAGTATGGAAGAGGAAGAGGAAGATCAGATAGAGAACGGTATTCACATGCCTACAGGGCTGGTGGTTGCCGAAGGCTTCGAGCAGGTGCGCGCCACCTGCACCGCCTGCCATTCGGCCAAACTGGTGACGCAAAACCGCGCTACGCGCCAAGGTTGGAAGGAAATGATCCGCTGGATGCAGGAAACCCAAGGGCTATGGCAGCTGGGTGAACAGGAAGACGTCATCCTCGACTACCTGGCGGCCAATTACGCGCCGCAGGAAACTGGGCGCCGCGCCAATCTGGACCTAGAAGCGATCGAATGGTACGTGCTGGAGCGCACTGAGTGACAGTGATCACTATTTCATTTTAACAAAGGTCGTAGTTTTGTACCGGATCCGTGATTGGTTCCCATTTCAAACTATTCAACCCAATGGAGTATTACTGGAATATCTTCGTATCCGGCTATCAGGGCTATGCGAATTACCTTTGGCAGGAAATGACCACCCCGGGATGGCACAACTATTTCTACTGGCTGCTGCTGGTATCCTTCTTTTTTCTGGCGCTGGAGTGGTGGCGCCCCTGGCGGCGCGAACAGCCGAAGTTTCGCAAAGATTTCTGGCTGGACTTCTTCTACATGTTTTTCAACTTCTTTCTGTTTTCTTTGATCATATACAACGCTGCCTCCGATGTCGTCGTCAATTTTTTCAACGACGGGATCCGTGCACTGACGGGCTTCGATCTGCAGGCCTCTAATCCAATGCGGCATTTCCCAATTTGGGCTATTCTGCTCATCGGTTTTGTGGTGCGCGACTTTGTGCAATGGTGGGTGCACCGCCTGCTGCACAGCTCGGAGCGCCTGTGGGAGTTTCACAAGGTGCATCATTCGGTTGAAGAAATGGGCTTTGCGGCGCACCTGCGCTACCACTGGATGGAAACCGTGGTATACCGCAGTATCGAATACCTGCCGCTGGCGCTACTGGGCATCGGCCTGTATGACTTCTTTGTCATCCATATCTTTGCCCTGGCGATCGGCCACTATAATCATTCCAATATTACCGTTTCAGGCAAAGTGACCGGCGGAGTGGTCGGCGGCCTGATCGGTCTGGTCATTGCTACCGGCGGATTTGAGGCGACGCTCTTTCCCGGTGCTGCGGCCTGGCAACAGCTGCTGATCGTAGCGGCGAGTGCAGGTACGGGCAGCCTGCTGCTGGGACCGGTCATGAAGAAGCTCTTCAACAGCCCGGAGATGCACATCTGGCACCACGCCTATCACTTGCCGGAAGACCGCCCCCACGGCATCAACTTTGGCATCAGCCTGGCCATCTGGGATTACCTTTGGGGCACGGCGCATATTCCCAATAGCGGCCGGGATATCAAGCTCGGCTTTCCGGGGGTAGAAAATTTCCCCCGGCATTTTCTGGGGCAAAACCTGCATGGGTTCGGCCGGGAAAAACCGGCCGTGTTGCCCTCGCCGGTGGTAGAGGAGAAAGGAAAAGTTGCAGAGGGGAGGTAACTACTGTTTTTCCTTAATTTTTTCGAGTAGCCCCTCCGCAAGGATTTCTCCCAGAAAAGTATCCAGCTCGGGCTTGTATTCCAGAAAAGCCCAGTCTTCGCTCTCTTCGGGAGCTAAGGCTACCATCGTATTGCGGGCGTCGGCGCTTAAGGTTTTGCTTGCTTTGTCAAAATTTACCTTCTCCTCGCCGTACATGCTTTTCATGTAGCTTACGATGGTTTCCACCGCTTCGGCGTCATCAAAATCTTCTCCCTGAAGGTTCATCGTCATATGCATCTGGTATTTGAGAACGGCGAATTTTTCCGTTCCGTGGGTTTCGATATCGCTGATGCTGTTAATCCGGGGATCACTTAAGCTAATCTCAAAGCCGCCGGCTTGTATGCCCTGCATGGCGGCGATGATCTGCTCGCGCGGGGCCAGTTCAAAAAGCTTGGGGTAGAGCATGTCGGCCACGGTTTCCCATTCCTGGTCCTGAGTAGCTTTGAGAAAAACACCGGCCTGCAGGCTCAGTTTGTCAGTGCCGCTTTGGGCGGAAAGCAGTGAAAAACCGCCAAACAGGAAAAGAAAGGGTAGATGAAAAACATTTTTCATAGAAAAACTTTTACTAATGTGATTATTCAGTGTGATGGGAACTTTAGACGTCTATTGAAAAAGTCCGTAGAAAATATATATTAGGCATTTAAAATTTCAGCGGGGTGAATTTCGTTAACGGCCTGTATCTTTTACCCTGCTTGTGTATTGTGGTAAAGGTGTTACCTCAAAATCGAACACTGCAAAGAAAAACGAATTGGATGACCATGACAAACGGCAAGCTACTCCCCATTGTATTTGCTTTACTGCTAATTGTTCAAACTGGCTACAGTCAGTTCATTACGGCCTCTCCGGTGGAGATGTGGAAGACTGATAATTTCCCTTCCTCGGATTACAACCTGAATTCAGCCTATGTATACTTACTTAACGGCGAAGCCCTTCGAAGTATTTTCGAGGGTGAGGATCTTAGCCGTTCGGAACGGCGCGAACTCGATCTTAGCCGGGGCGACTACCTGCAGTACATGTATCTGGCGGTGGGTATTCCTGATCCCTATAATGATCAGAATGAATTTACAGTGCCGCTGATGATTCATGACGTACGTGACCCCAATAACATCTCTCGCCTGTCGGGCTACGGCGGCCGGCTGCTGGAAAATATCCCCGACGAGGTGCTCAAAAAAGGGGATATCGTCGCCAAGGTGAAGTTTGAAGCCTTTAAAGGCAATTCCGGCGAAAGCTTCTGGAAAAAAACCGCCCAGATTTCTATTGAACTCGGCAAGACGGCAACCAGCCTGCTGGCTGCTCCGCTGACAGGCAATTTCCTGGCCCTCACCCAGCAAATCGTTCCGCAGGTTAGCAAGGGCCTTTCTTCCCTGGAACAAGCCAATCAGGACGCACAGCGCATCACCAGCGAATTCTACATCCGTCTGCTCGACCAGAAGCTCAGCTCGCTGTACAAGGAACAACTGGTGGCGGCTACGCTGTACAAAATTCACTGGGATGTGGGGGGCACGCCGCGCAGGTCGGTTTTCTTCCGTAACGCCCAGCCGGAAACAGTGGAGGACCTGAAGCGATTGATCAGCCATAAAAATTCCGCCTATATCCTGGTGGCCCACACCAAAGCGGAATACAATACCGATCATTCGGAAATGGTGTACAATCAATCTTATATTGAAAAGAAGACGCGGGACTATCGCAAGATCCGTAACGCGGAAAAAAAAGAAATCGAAAAGGACTTCCTCGAAACCCTCAAACTGGCGCTGGAACTCAAAAACCAGATCCACGTCTTCGAGAAAAGCCAGACCACCAAGTATCCCGACTGGCTGGCCTACTCCCGCATCATCGACCTGTACTATGATATCCGTACCCTTCGCAATGAGCAGGTACAGCGCCTGGCTCCCACCGCGCCCGATGTACAGAATAAGTACAACCAGCTTTATCAGAATGTCCTTACCGACGTCGACCTCTGGTTCAATACCGACTTGCTGGACCAGGCCCGCACCATCTCCGGATACCTGGTAGGCGCCTCGCCTACCTACGACTACTCTTACGCGGCCCCCGGCGTGCTCTATCACGATATCCGCCTGCTCGACTTCTACCGCGACCGGGTGAAACAGATGGAAATACAGGACAAGCTGCCCAAAGAAATTGAATCGCTGGAAACCTATTCGCTGACCAACCGCATCCTCTTTAACCTGGAAAGTGCCTTGTTCAATAAGGAGTTCAATGTACCGCCCACCCTGAGCAATGAGCAGCAAAAGCGCTGGCTGCTGAATAAAGCTACGCAGCAGTATCCCAAATGCCAGATTTGCAGCAAGCGGGTAGGGGATATGATCACCCGGATCGAAAACCTCACCCACGAGCAAAATATCGTCAAGTACCGGGAGATTTCGGCCGACTACTACGAGAACCTGGGCTGCTACGAAAAGGTGTATAGCAAACTCGACAGCTTTATTCAGACGAACCTCGACTCCCTGACCATCTCTCCCTTTATGCTGGAAGAACTGCAGAAAGACAAGACCCAGCTGGACCGCCTCGCCGATTCCTACTCGGAAATCGTGGGACTCGACTACACCGCGATGACAAGGGAGGAGCTCTCCGATATTCTGAGCCGATACTACGTCAATCAGGAAAAACTGATGGCGGTCACCGAAAGGCTCAAGGGCTACGTGATCTCACGGGAGGAAACCGAATGCCTGAATACCGGGCCAAGACCATAACACCGATTGCCAGGTTGCCCTTTTCCAGGGCGACCTGGCTTTACGTCCACTTACCAATATCTCCGCTTATCCCCATATTTCATCATTATTCCATCAAATCGATCAATATCCATGGCGGTTCATCTGGCCAAGCGATTACTGACTATGGAAGAATACCACCGCATGTCGGAGACAGGTATTCTTACGGAAGCTGACCGGGTAGAATTACTGGTTGGAGAAATCTATCAAATGAGCCCGATAGGAAGCGAACGCGGCGCCTGTGTCAAAATGCTGGATCGTCAATCTGGAGAAAAGGCAGGTGGAAATCTTCCAAAAACCTCAGAAAGAAAGCTGTGCCGTGGAAACAGTGGCCGGTCCCGGAGAGCAACTGCCGCTGCGGTCCTTCGGCGTACAGATAGCATTTGAGAAGATAATGGGGTGAATGGATGCATTAATTTTTTCGTTGCTATTCACCCTTCTGGCTTCGCCAGGAGAGATTTTCAAAAAAGCTACAGATTAATATCTATATCAAAGCGTTTTCAGATACTCAATCACCGCTTTGCGTTCCCCGTCATTCAGCTTATCTCCGAAGTAGTGGCCCTCATTGCCATAACCTGGCAGTGTGGTATCGTAGGTCCATTTCCCTTTGCTTTTCTCTTTCCCTTTGTAATTCCAGCCCACCGTTTTGTAGTTGTAGTCGCGGCTGTCGCCCGAGCGTTCCCAGTAGGCCGGCCGGGTTTTGCTGTTGAGTAGCGTTTCCAGGTCCGGTACAGAGCCGTTGTGCAGGTAGGGGGCGGTGGCCCAGATGCCGTCGAGTGGTGGAGCGATATAGCCGGCCTCGGGTTCGAAGTGGGAGGCGGGTTCGGAGGTGGCGAACCAGCTCTTATTGTACCAGTTGACGATAGGCGCCTGCACGGCGTAGCTGGCGTAGAGCGGATCGGTTTTGATGACATCCAGCGAGACGACCTTGTTGGGGTAGCTTTCCCACTTGCCGTAGGCGCCGTGGCAGTCGGCGCAGTGATCGCTAAACAGCAGTTCTCCTTCGGCGGCCAGGTTCCGGTCGACGGGCTTCGGGTATTTTGGCGGCTCCAGCGAATTGAGCCAGGCAACCACATCCTTGAAATTCGTTACGGCCCGGCGGGCCGCGGCCGAATCGGGGATGCCGAGCACGGAGGCCTGGAAGAGCAGCTTGGTAAAATCGCCGCGGCCGACGGCGGTGTAATAGAGGGCGTTTTTCTTGCGCACGTTCCACAGCGGCGGCACATCGGTGGAGATGGCGTACTTTGACATTTCAAAATTGGGTTCTTCCACGTATTCCAGGGTGACCGGATCGCGGTGGCGGGCGCAGGCCTCGGCCAGCATGGCGGCAGGGTTGACGCCGTTCTGTTCGGCTTCGATGTAGGGTGTCATTTTACGGAAAAATTTGCCGAAAGGCTGATAAGCCGCCCACTCCTCCGACTTTTTATTGTACTTCAGGTCCACGCCGAAGTTCATCAGCTTCGCCATCAGGCTCCAGTTTTTGTCGTACTCTGAAAAGCTGTTGCCCAGCCCGATAACTACCTCGCCCTCCAACTTGCCCGCGTGGCAGGCGAAACAGTTGCCGTTGGCTACCGGCACGCCGTTCTCCGCTTCGAAGGCAGTCATCACATAGGGGGCGCGTGCATTGCGTCCTTCCCGCTTGAGCACGGTATCCGGCCGCTCGGGCAGCATGCGTTTTTCGACAATTTCGTAGGGGATGCCGGTGCCGATGTAGTCACCGGTAAGCAGGTATTCATAGCCCTTTTCCGGATCACCGCCGCCGATTTGCGGCGCCGGTGGAATTTCCTTGGTCTCCCAGGCCGTTTCGGTGACGGGCGCAGGGAGATCTTTGTAGGTATTACAGGCGTAAATGAATAATATCAGAAAGGCGATATAGAGCTTTTTCATAGTCGTCGCTGGCGCTATTTGGATATGTTTAACGGATTGTTATTGATGAGTATTGTAGAAACAAAAAGTAGAAAAAGATGTTTTGGGTAAGTTCTGGAATGTTTAAGTGTTTGCCCGACCGGAAGGAAGTTCCGGCCGGGTAAGAGTTTCCTGGGTCCTTCCCGTTCAATCCCTCAATTCTTCAATCATTTCTATGACCGTCACTCCTGTTCCCGGAAACCGGTTCATTTTCATCAATGCCTCGGGCGCCTGCTCGAGGCTGATGGTGCGGCCCAGCAGTTGACGGGGTTGGAGCTGTCCGCTTTCGATGAGGCGCAGCATGCCGGGGTAAGTGTGGGCGGCCATGCCGTGACTGCCGAGCAGCTCCAGTTCATTGGCGATCACTGGCCCCATGGGAATGGGCGGCATGGCGTGAGCGCCGGTCATCAGGCCCACCTGCAGGTGGCGGCCGCGTTTGCGCAGGCAGAGAATGGAATTGACACAGGTGTCGGTGCTGCCCAGGGCGTCCGTGGATACGTGGGCGCCACCGCCGGTAAGTTCGCGGATCGCGGCGGGCAGGTCATCGGTTCGCCGGGCGTGGAGCAGGTGTTCGGCGCCGATGCTTTTGGCGAA
>CAZWDL010000131.1:0-19513 GCA_964632995.1 uncultured Saprospiraceae bacterium | reverse complement strand
TGGCCCTGACGGAAGCTGTTAACCGGCACGGCGGCGGCGAATGGATGTCGGCCATTCTGAATTACTGGCAAAAAAGCAAGGAAGAGCTATTATGGAAAAATGACGCCGCCATAGAAATGATGCAACGGCTTCCCGATTCCCTATTCAACGAGCACCTGCTTCACTACATCGACCAGGAAGGCCCCCTCATCAGCGACAGCAGCCCCGCCGGCCAGCTTCTGGCCCTGGGCCACCACTGGTGGTCCGAGCAGCTAAGCCTGCTTTTCATTAAGGGCTTCCAAAACTGGATGAGTGATGCGCCTCCTTTTCAGCAAGGCTTGCCACACTACCGGCAACTGTTGCATTCGGCCGCCTACCGCAGCAACACCGCCCTGCTCGAACACCTGCGCAAAGGCTGGCCTATGACTGCCCGCAGCTGGCCACAGTGGCAGGATGAGGTGGAAGGGTTTATCAATGTGCTGCATTTTCGCAAAAAAATGCAAGAGGAACTGGAAAACGGAAGAACTCCGGAAACAAGCACATCCTAATAGCCCGGTGACCGATGATTGCCGTTGACAGCATTAAATCGGAACCGGGAAAAGATGGAAAAGAATGCCTTTGTGATGAATGGCCGAACGATCCCGAACATTTTTCCTCCTACCACCTTACCTCGATAAATTCTTAACTTGCCACCCTATGAGTACAGAAAAAATGTTGCGTCCCCACGCGGAGGCGATCTATGCGAAGGAACTGGAAGCATTGGCGAAAGCCGATGATCACCCGCGGCCGGTAAACTGGGCCCTTTCCCCTTGGGCCGTGGTCACTTATATACTGGGTGGCAAGCTGGAAGACGGCACCCAAATAGAGCCGAAATATTACGGCAGCCGCCGCCTGATCGAGATTGCCGTAGCGACCCTGGCCACCGACCGGGCCTTGCTGCTCACGGGTATTCCCGGAACAGCCAAAACCTGGGTATCAGAACACCTGGCCGCTGCCATTTCCGGCAACTCTACCCTGCTTGTGCAGGGCACTGCCGGCCTCAACGAGGAGGCGCTGCGCTACGGCTGGAATTACGCCCGCCTGCTGGCGGAAGGCCCTTCCGATGGGGCCCTCGTGCCCAGCCCTATACTGTACGCTATGCAGGAAGGAAAAATCGCCCGGGTAGAAGAACTAACACGCATCCCCTCCGATGTGCAGGATTCTCTGATCACTGTATTATCGGAAAAGACGCTTCCCATTCCAGAACTCAATAAAGAAATACAGGCTCGCCGGGGCTTCAACCTCATTGCGACCTCCAATGATCGCGACCGCGGGGTCAATGAGCTGTCGAGCGCCCTGCGCCGTCGCTTCAATACGGTAGTCATGCCGCTGCCGGCCTCTCTCGACGAGGAGGTGCGCATCGTTAAGAACCGCGTTGAAAAAATCGGCCAGGCCTTAAAACTGCCGGATGAAGCAGTGCCCCTGCGCGAGGTGCAGCGTCTCGTCACCATCTTCCGGGAATTGCGCAGCGGTAAAACCGAAGACGGCCGCACTAAGCTCAAATCACCGAGCTCCACCCTCAGCACAGCCGAAGCGATCTCGGTAATCAATAACGGGCAGGCCCTGGCTGTGCACTTCGGCGACGGCGCCGTCAAGGCCGGCGATATCGCCGCCAGCCTCACCGGGGCTATTGTCAAGGATCCCGTCCAGGATCAGAATATCTGGCAGGAGTATCTCGAAACGGTTATACGTGACCGGGAGGAGTGGCAGGATTTGTACCGGGCCTGTAAGGAGTTGTTGTAAACTAACAGAAGAGACTAAACGACGAGCAATTAATAAAAACCAAATTTATCGAGGCTCAGCTCACCATATACGGTATTCGCCATCATGGGCCAGGGTCGGCCAAACGGCTGAAACGGGCGCTGCGCGCTCAGCAGCCCGACTGTATCCTGGTGGAACTCCCTCAGGATACTGAAAAAGCGCTGCCTATAGTTGCAGATGAAGGACTACGGCCACCGGTTGCCCTGCTGGCTTACAACCCAAAAGACTTCAACCAGGCGGCCTATCTGCCCTTTGCCGAGTTTTCTCCGGAATGGCAGGCGCTGCGTCATGGGGTCCGGCACCAGGTGCCGGTATGGCCGATAGACCTGCCGCTGGCGCAGCAATTTGGCCTGCAGCCACATGAGGCGGGAACCCAGCTGCGCATGCCCGAGGAACTGAGCCAGGAAGCAATACGGATACAAACCGATCCGCTGGGCTTTATCGCCGAACTGGCCGGTTTCAGCGATTCCGAACGCTGGTGGGAAATCACCTTTGAACAGGCGGAAGAGAACGAGACCTTCGAAATCATTCTGGATATGATGCGCACCCTGCGCCGGGAACTCAACCGGGAAGAAACCCGGGAGACCTTGCTTCGTGAAGCACATATGCGTAAAATGATCCGCCAGGCGATGAAGGAAGGCTACCAACAAATCGCAGTGGTCTGCGGCGCCTGGCATGCCCCCGTGCTGCAAGATGTTCAACAAATTAAAGCAAGTACGGATAACAAGCTCTTGCGGGGCCTGAAGAAAGTTAAAGCGGCCGTCACCTGGATCCCATGGAGCTACGGCCGCCTCGCCCGGCAGGGAGGCTACCGGGCAGGAGTGGTGTCGCCGGCCTGGTACGCGCTGCTCTTCAAACAGCGCCCCGAAGTGACAATCCGCTGGATGAGCCGGGTCGCCCGCCTGTTACGCCAGCAACACATCGATGCTTCCGCCGCTCATGTGGAAGAGGCCGTACGGCTCGCAGAAACCCTGGCGACCCTACGGCGGCGACAAGTGCCGGGACTTGAAGAGCTCGAAGAAGCCGCGCTGAGCGTATTTTGTCAGGGAAACGCCACGCTGTTGGAACTGATCCACAATAAGCTGGTCATCGGTGATGCCCTTGGGAAAGTGCCGGCCTCTGTTCCCGCGGTTCCCTTGCAGAAAGACCTGGAACAGGCCATCAAATCGGCCCGGCTGACCCAATATGCCAAAACGACCGAACGAATCCGCAAAGAACTGGATCTTCGGAAGCCGACGAATCTGCAGGCCAGCCTGCTGCTGAATCGCCTGAATATTCTGGGTATTCCCTGGGGACGCCTCTTGCAGGGATCTTCCCATCGCGTAAGCACATTCAAGGAAGAATGGAGCCTGAAATGGAAACCCGATTTTTCCATCCGTATCATTGAAGCCAGCGCCCTGGGTAATACGGTAGAGGAAGCGAGTACCAACGCATTGCTAAAAAATGCGGCCGACAGTGAAGACCTGGCCCTGATTTCGGGCCTGATAGAAGAAGCGCTGCGCGCCGGTTTGAGTGAGGCAATTGATCCCATTATCATTCGTATGCGTGATCTGGCCGCGCTCACCCGGGATGTATTCCGCCTCATGACAGCACTGCCGGCTATGGCAAATGTAGTTGCTTACGGCGACACCCGTCAAACCGATACGGAGGCAGTAGAGCAACTGGTAGATGAAATCATCCCACGCGTCTGCATCGGTCTGCCCCCCAGCAGCCTTCAAATTGAAGACGATTTCGCCCGGGAACTGTTTCAGCAAATGTTGCGCAGCCACCACGCAATCAACCTGCTGCAAAAAGAAGAAAACAGCGCGCTCTGGCAGCGCGCTCTCCGGCAGCTGCTCAGCACTCCCGGCATTCATCCCCTGATGCGCGGCGCTGCCACCCGCATTCTATTTGACAAGGAAGACCTCGATCCTGAAAAGACGGAACAGCAACTACATTTTCATTTATCTTCCGGCAACGATGCGCACGAAGCCGCCCAGTGGCTGCAGGGGTTCCTACATGGCAGCGGCCTGCTGCTCCTGCACAATACGAGCCTGTGGCAGATTATCGACGACTGGATGCAAATGCTCAGTCCGGCAAACTTCCAAGAAATGCTGCCCGTCCTGCGCCGCATCTTTGCCCACTTCCTGCCTGCCGAAAGGCAAAAAATGCTCAGCCTCGCCCAACAGGGCCGCAGCGCCCTGAACGATGCCTCCGAAAACCAGCCGCTGGTCGAAGATCGCGCAAAAAAAATAATGCCGACCCTGCGCTTGCTGCTGGGCCTGAAGCCGGAGTAAGCAGGGCTTCAGGTCATTTTAGGTTCCACTTCTTCGTCTGGTTGTTACCCGGAAAGGGGATAACCGTTCTTCGGTTCTTCTGAAATTGCTCCGCCCCGCCAAGCCCCGCTTCCTCCCCGTTTTCCTTCCCGGGCAAGTCACTGCCAACTGCCGACTGCGCATTCATCCCGTAAAAAATCCGTATTTTTCAATTCAACCAAATCGTAAGTACTTTGTCCGAACTGATCCAACGACATACCGAGCTCAGCGCCAACATAATCGCTTTTTGCCGTTATTTAAGGCAGAAGGGATTCGCCCTGGGCCCGCTGGAAGAAGCCGATGCCTTGCGAGCCCTGGAGATCCTGGCTCCATTTGACAGCGCCGAAGCTTTCCGCCTTGCCCTCCGGGCGACGTTGGCGCGCAACCTGTCACAACAGCAGGCTTTTGATGACCTCTACGCTCAGTACTGGAAAGAGCTGGAGAAAGCTGCCGATTCCAAGATCAAGGACGGCAAGCCGGAGCAATCCCGCAAAAAACAGGGACAGCAACAGCCTTCCCTGAATGCACTCAAAAGCTGGCTGCACGGGAAAACCGAAGAGGAACATCAGGAAATCGCCAGTTACAGCCCGGGAACCGTACAAAGCCGAAAAGACTTTTCAGCCTTCACGGAAGAGGAACTCTGGGAAGTGCTGCGGTTGATTCACCGCATTGCCCGTTCGCTGGCCTTGCGTTACAGCCGGCGTCAGCGGCATAGCCGACGCCCCTTTAACCTGGATCTGCGTCGCACGCTACGGCTCAACCTGCGTCGCGGCGGCGAAATCCTCGACCTTGCCTTTCAGCGCCGGCAGCGCCACCGTCAGCAAATCGTCCTGCTCTGTGATGTGAGCAAATCCATGGATCTCTACAGCCGCTTCCTGGTGCAGTTTATCTACGCTTTTCAAAATGCCTACCGGCGCATCGAAACCTTTGTTTTCGGCACAGAATTACACCGGGTAACCAATCAGCTCAAGCAGCGCGACTACCGCAGCGCCCTCGACCAACTGGCGGGAGAAGTCACCGACTGGTCGGGCGGCACCCGCATCGGCGAATCACTGCATCAGTTCCTGGAGCGCTACGGCGGGAAAATGCTCAATCGCCAAACCATCGTGCTCATCATGAGCGATGGTTGGGATACCGGTGATGCCGGACTGCTCGCCGAAAGTATGCGGCGCATACAGGGCAAGGCCGCCAAAGTAATCTGGCTGAACCCCCTGGCCGGCAATCCGCAGTACAGCCCAAAAGTAAAAGGCATGCAGGCAGCCATGCCGTACATTGATGTGTTCGCCTCAGCGCATAATGTGGAGAGTTTGAGGAAGGTGGCGAAGTACCTGTAAGAAGGGCGAGACGACTATCTGCAGTTTATTCTTCCGGCTCGATGGTTCGCTGATCATTGCGCGGCGCTTTGGGAAACAATGTCTGCAGAAGTTTAACCTCGTTTATACATTAGGTTTTTCAAAACATTTGTAATACCTTCACCCTTCTGCAAAAGCCACCTCTGAAAGCCCAAATCTAGTGTTGCTAAGAATAACCAGAAATGTCCGCTTTTCCTCCTTTCCCGGTTAGTTGAAACAGCCGGGCGGGATTTCTCATATAATCTCAAACCTTCAAATAAATTAGTATGAAAGATCTAGGCGTCATTAACGACCCGGTATTTGAGCAGAAACCATCCTACAACGCGCTTGATCGTTTTTTTCTAAAACTTATCCGGGATGAGCGGGATCTTCCCTTTACCCATCTGACCCTGCGAATCACCTTGTTTATGATCCCGTTGGCATTCCTGTTATACATGCCTTTTATCACCGGCTTGGTCTGGTGGGGTATAGCCGCCATGTACTTTTTTCTAAACAATCTTTACTTCAAGGGGCCTTTCGGTTTGATGCTGCACTGCACCAGCCACCGTCCATTTTTCAAGGAAAAATACGGATGGATGAATCACTACTTACCCTGGTTCATCGCTCCCTTTTTCGGCAATACGCCGGAGACCTATTTCATCCATCATATTGCGATGCACCACGTTGAGAATAACCTGGAGGAAGACATCAGCAGCACGATGCACTATCAGCGCGACAGTTTCACTGATTTCTTGAAATACCTGGGCAACTTTTTATTCCTGGTCATTTTTCAACTGTACGATTATCACAAAGCGAAAAAGCGGTACCAGTTCCTTCCCAGGCTTATTATCGGGGAACTTTCTTTTTATTTAATGTGCGCCCTGCTCTTTATCGTCAATCCAGCTGCTACCATTGTCGTTTTCATTCTACCCTACCTCATCTTCCGGATAATTACCATGGTGGGCAACTGGACCCAGCACACTTTCGTTGACCCGGAGGACCCGGAGAATCTGTACAAGAGCAGTATTAACTGTATTAATGTGCATTACAACCACAAGTGCTGGAACGACGGCTACCACATCAGCCACCACATACGTCCCAACATGCACTGGACCCAACATCCGCTGGAGTTTCAGAAAAACAAGGCAAAGTACGCAGCCAATCAGGCTATTGTTTTTGACGGGCTCGACTTTCTGCAGGTCTTCTATTACGTCATGCGCAAAAGATACGACGTACTGGCGGCGCACTTCGTTAATATCGATGGTATGTTCGACTCGGAAGAAGAGATCATCCAGATGCTGAAGCGCCGGACGCAAAAAATCCCCAAACCTTCTCCTTCGGTAGCCTGAGTAACTGGTTCCTGAAAAGGGCTCGACTCCCGTTTCTGTAACTGCGGGAAAAAACCTACTTTTGCCGCCCGGAACAGAACTTTTCTCTTCCGGAATTCGTAGGAGATCGAAAGAACCATTAATCCAGGCTTACTCCATGAGCAACGAGAAGATCAAAATCACTTTCCCCGACGGCGCGGTACGCGAATATGACAAGGGGGTCAGCGCCTTTGAAATCGCCCAGTCTATCAGCCAGGGACTGGCTCGCAATGTGCTTTCCGCGAAGGTCAACGGCGAAGTATGGGATGCTACCCGTCCTATTGAGAAAGACGCCGAACTGCAGCTATTGACCTGGAGTGACAAGGAGGGAAAGTCGACTTTCTGGCATTCCTCCGCCCACCTGATGGCCGAAGCCCTGGAAGAGCTCTATCCGGGCATCAAGTTCGGCATCGGGCCTCCGATTGATAACGGCTTTTACTACGATGTGGATACCGGCGACCGGCAGATTTCCACAGATGATCTGCCGAAGATCGAAGCCAAGATGCAGGAACTGGCCCGACAGAAAAATGAATATCATCGCAAAGAGGTTTCCAAGCAGGAAGCCATCGATTATTTTAAGAAAAAAGGTGATGAATACAAACTGGAGCTGATCGAGGACCTGCAGGACAGCCAGATCACTTTCTATGAGCAAGGCCACTTTGTCGATCTCTGCCGTGGCCCGCACATCCCCGATACCGGCAAGATCAAGGCAATCAAGCTCCTCAACGTCGCCGGCGCTTACTGGCGCGGCGATGAAAACCGGCAACAGCTGACCCGGATTTATGGGATCACTTTCCCAAAGAAAAAGGAACTCGATGAATATCTCGAGTTGCTGGAAGAAGCCAAAAAGCGCGACCACCGCAAACTCGGGGCCGAGTTGGAACTCTTTATGTTCAGCGAACGCGTTGGCTCCGGTCTGCCTATCTGGCTCCCTAAAGGCAACCAGCTCCGGGACCGCCTGATGAACTTTATGCGCCAGGAACAGGAAAAGCGCGGTTACAAGCTGGTTACCACCCCGCATATCGGAAAAAAGGAACTTTACCAGACTTCCGGCCACTGGGAAAAGTACGGCGAAGACAGCTTTCGCCCCATCAGCACCCCACGGGAAGGGGAAGAGTTTATGCTTAAACCGATGAACTGCCCCCATCACTGTGAAATCTATGCCCACCGCCCGCATTCTTACCGCGACCTGCCGCTGCGGATCGCCGAATTCGGAACCGTTTATCGCTACGAGCAAAGCGGCGAGCTACACGGCCTGGCCCGCGTACGCGGATTTACACAGGACGACGCCCACATCTTCTGCACCGAAGAACAACTCAAGGAGGAATTCCTCAACGTGCTCGACCTGACCACCGTCGTGCTCTCTAAAATGGGCTTCGATGACTTCACCGCACAGATCTCGTTGCGCGACCCCGACAATCCCGATAAGTACATCGGCACCAAGGAGAACTGGGACAACGCCGAGCGCGCTATCATTGAGGCCACAAAGGAAGTTGGCTTTGAAACCACCACCGAACTGGGAGAAGCAGCCTTTTACGGTCCCAAGCTCGACTTTATGATCAAGGATGCCCTGGGCCGGTCCTGGCAGCTTGGCACCATTCAGGTCGACTACAATCTGCCCGATCGCTTCGAACTGGAGTATATCGGTGCTGACAACCAGCCGCACCGGCCGGTCATGATTCACCGGGCTCCCTTTGGATCCATGGAACGCTTCATCAGTATCCTGATCGAACATACCGGTGGCAAGTTCCCGCTATGGCTCGCGCCCGACCAGATCGCTATCCTCCCGATCAGTGATAAGTTTAATGATTATGCCAAACAGGTGGAGAGCGAACTGGCCACGAGGGACATACGCGGTTTCGTAGATGACCGCTCCGAAAAGATCGGACGGAAAATTCGCGATACCGAACTGAAAAAAGTACCCTTTATGCTTATCGTCGGTGAAAAAGAAGCGGAAAGCCACACGATTGCTGTCCGCCGACAGGGCGAAGGCGATAAAGGCAGTATGCGTATCGACGAATTTACTGGCTTTTTTCAGGAAAAACTGAATGAAGCCTGAAAGTGAAAGCCGGGGAAATTAGGTATCCCCCGGCTTTTTTTCAATTTATTGTGCTTTCCTTCCACTTTTTTCCATAGATATTATATTTTTGTAATCACAATAGCATCTGACACCCTTTTCACCCAACGTGAAAAGATAAACACGCTTCTAGCCTTACCCGAGTACTACAGACCAAAGTTGACATATGGCCTGGTTTTTACTGGCACGGAGTTTGTACCTGATAGAATAAACAGCCACTATGGCATTTCCGTTAATAATCTGACAACTGTTAAATTTATTTTAAAAGCAGGCACAGTTGTTTGGATTATTTAAAATATTAGTTTATTTTATCAATTGTTAATCATTATCTCAAAATCCCGGTTGAATGAAGCATACTTTACTTCTATTTTTCTTTTCTTTTGTCTTACTCTTTGCCAATGCGCAGCAATCTATCGGAGAACGGTTGGCAATGAACAGCCCAGATCCTGGCGACCGGGTTAATATTACTATTTTCCCCAATCCCGCTACTAATCACATTGGTTTAAGCCAGAGTGAAGGAGTAGCCCGTATTCTGGTCTTCAATATGGTTGGCCGTCAGATGAAAAAATTCAAGGCAGCCAGTGATTCCGATCACCAGTATTTCGTGGGAGATCTTCCCCGGGGCATGTATCTGATTCAGATTATGGGGCCTAATAACGAAGTTATTACGACCAAACGGATAAGTAAACGATAACGCTACGTTTACTTCCCAACAAAAAAGGCTTTGATGCAAATGCATCAAAGCCTTTTTTGTTGGGCCTTTCACGAAGAACGGCCCGACTACCTGTAGTAATCTTTTAAAAATCCGGGCAGATGACGCAGCGCCGCCAGTTCCCGGTAGGTCGCGCGAGCTTCGCCCGCCGGATAACCGAAGTAAGTCTTTCCGGACTCCAGGTTTTTGGAAACACCGGACTTAGCCAGCACGACCACCTTATCGCCGATTGTCAGGTTCTGGGCAATGCCCACCTGCCCATAAAGGATGACATCGTCACCGAGCCGGGTATTTCCCCCAATGCCAACCTGAGCGGCGAACAGACAGCGCTTGCCGGTCACCACATCGTGTCCGATCTGTACCTGACAGTCCAGCTTCGTCCCTGTTCCAATCACTGTATCTCCCGATACTCCCTTATTGATCGTGCAGCCGGCGCCAATCTCTACCTGATCCTCCAGCACAACACGGCCGCCCGATCGCCAGCGCTGGAGTCCTTCCGGGGAACGTTTGAAATAAAAAGCGTCGGAACCGACAACCGCACCGGGCTGAACTACTACCTCCTCTCCGATGAGGGTATGTTCGGCAATGGTAACATTGGCCTGAATATAACTGCCTTGCCCAATCCGGACATGGTGTCCGATGATGACATTCGGCTCAATGATAGCAGAAGGGTGAATGTCGGCGGTATCACTGATTGCTTTGGTCAGTGGCTGGAAAGGCCGAAACTCAAGTATGAGCTGATTGTATGCCTCGAAGGGGTCGTCGCAAAGCAACAGCGCCTTTCCTTTCGGTGGTTCTATCCGCTCATTCAGAATAACCACGCCGGCCGCTGATTGCAACGACTTCTCAAAGTATTTTTTGACGTCTACAAAAGTAATATCGCCGGGTTCCACCTGATGGATTTCGTTGATCCCCGTAACTTCCAGGGAGGAATCTCCCAGAACCTCCGCATCAATCTTCTCAGCGATCACCTTCACAGAAATGGGATAGGGTAACTTCATGAATCTTCATTTATATGATGACGCAAAAATAAGCGGCCGCTACAGGATCGGGTAATTTTTCCCTGAAAACCTGCATCTGCCCTTTCTCTCCCGACAGATTATTACCGTTCAGCTTTCTACGATGCTTTCAGTATCGGGGGGGCGATGCGCTCTACCGGCCGGAAAGCGCCAGCGTGAAGTTTTGGTAAGCCCGTCGTTTAAACAGGGAGCAATTCTTCAGTCCTGGTTGAGAAGTTTAGCGGGGCTGATCACGAACTTTTCGTCGTCAGTTCTGCTAAACTTATAATTTACTCGTAGCTCCCGCGCCAAAGTAGGCCTCCAGTTCCTTCAGCGTATCACTTTCCGTTTGGATATCGCGTTTCACTTCTCCGCGTTCGAGCACGACGATGCGTTCGCAGACCTCTGTCACATGCGTCAGGTCGTGACTGGAGATGAGGATGGTTTTGTTGCGATCCAGTTCTTTGATCAAAGACTTGAGTTTGATTTGTGAGCTGGGGTCCAGGTTGGCGAAGGGTTCGTCGAGTATGATGACTTCCGGATCGCCTAAGAGGGCGGCAGTAATACCTACTTTTTTCTGATTACCCTTCGAAAGATCGCGGATATACTTTCCCTGACTGAGCACTTCCCCGTGGAAAAAATTATCGAATTGAACCAGGAAGCTGCGTACATCTGCTTTATTCATTCCATACAGGTTTCCCACGAAACTGAAATATTCCTCCGGGGTGAGAAAGCCGATTAAAAAATTCTCGTCGAGGTAAGACCCCGTATAGGCTTTCCATTCTTCCGACTGAGCGACTTTGGCGCCTTTCGAACGCACCTCTCCGGTGCTGGCCCGGATTAAATCGAGCAGGAGGCTAAACAGCGTGGTTTTGCCGGCGCCGTTATTGCCGACCAGTCCGAAGCGTTCCCCCTGGGGGATTTCCAGGTGATCGATCTGTAGAACGGTTTTACCGGAGTAGGATTTGGTGAGCTTATCGATGGAAATCATAGTGTGTTATGATTTTAGGAAGTGACAGGATTTTGTTTTTCGGAAAAAATCGCCGGATCAGGCGGCTTGTTTAAACCCACCACTGATGATGTACTTGCGGGATTGAAATTGCCTGACGAGCGCATCCAGCAGCTGGTTTCTGAAAAGGATACCTACCAGGCCGCAAAGGGCAATGGCGGCCAGGCCCGGATAGAGGTAACCGAAGACTCCGAAAGGAAGGTAGATGAGTACCGGTCCAAGAAACAGCGGAATAACATACAAAAACTGGGATGCACCGACGCCTTCGTAATTAAAAAAGGCCTGACGGTCCGGATCGATGCGTTTACTGTTATAAGTGGAAAAAAACATAGTGATAAAGGAGTTCACCCCAATGTTATAAAGGGCCACCGCGAAGAATATTAAGGGCAACCGCGCATTAAGGAAACCGTAGAGCATAGAAACCAGCGTAAAAGAGGTAACCATGCCGGCAAATAGGAAGAATTTGGCTTCAAAATATTCCCGCATAGAGAAATTGCGGCCCATAAGCAGATCGAAGAAGCTACTCTCCCAGGACAACAGGAACTGTCCGTAGTTAGCCATCGTCATCCCGGTGACGATGATACCGACGAAAATCATCCAGCCGGTCTGGTCCAGCATATCCATAAATATAAAGGGATAGATCAGGAAGACGATCGCCATCAGGAACATCGTTCGCGGGCGTTTATTACGACGAATCAGATGAATATCCAATTGAATGAGCTGACCGATTTTACCCAGGCGGTCGAATACTTCTAAGTGCCGGCCTGTTTGAGTGACCCGCCGCTGGTCACTGACCTGAACATCGAGGTATGCATAGTGCTGAAAAACGCTGTACAAAAAGGCATAGACACTGCCCAGTGCGAGCAGCGGAACGATGAGCAGTGCCGGTCGGCGAAGCACGGTTTTCATTCCGGTGCCGAAATACGCCGACAACGGTATTAAGCCCCTGAAGTCGAGATAGGCCAGTCCGGCAATGGCCGCAATAATCCCTGCCGACAGTAAGGGCTGAAGGCTGAACTTTTTCTTCAGGTAGAAAGCGACGAAGTTGTTGATCAACACCAGAGAAAATACAGCAAGCAGCCAGGTCACAGCCGTCAGGGTGCTTTGTCCGGTAAAAACCACTTTTGCCGCAAAGGGCACGATAAAAAATAGCGGTAATATATTAAAGAAGCCAGGTATGGATTTCAACAGCAGGAAGTGGAACAGCTTCCCTTTTTTCACCGGCAGCAACAGGTAGCGCTGAAGGTCTAAGATGGGATATTGCTGCAGGAAAAACCGCATGAGCAAATCAATCAATAAGTAGTAAATGAGGTACTGATTGAAAATCTCCAGAGGCGGGCGTTCCGGAAAAGCTTCCAGCAGGATTACGTCAAGAAAGTAACCTAGCGCCAGCATGTTGAGCGCCAGGTAGGCTGCGAGCAGGCCCAGCACAATGTTGATCCCCAAGCTTTTCTGCCAGAAAGGCGAGCGGATTTTTGCCTTCCATTCGTGAAGTAGAAACCATTTGACCATACGTATCCGTTTTGCTTTCCAAAAATTAACCGTTTCACCGCGAACGGATAGCAAAAAATCTATGGGTGGTAGTAGTTTTTCGACGATAGCTCCGGATACCGGGCGCTGGTTGCCAGGCAGCCGAATGCCGGGTGGTGGGTCAAAAATCCGGTAACCCGTGCCCGGCCCCCAATCTAATGCGCTTCCAGCCAGTTTCCCCCTTCACCCATTTCCACCAGGATAGGCACTTTGAGGCCGGTGATGGCATTTTTCATTTTTTCCTCAATGAGCGGTTTGATCGTTTCGATTTCATCGCGGTGGGCATCGAAGACGAGTTCATCGTGCACCTGCAGGACCATGCGGGAGCGGAATTTTTCTTTTTTAAAAAGTTCGTGGATATTGACCATCGCGATTTTGATCATATCGGCAGCGGTGCCCTGTATAGGCGTATTGATGGCCATACGTTCGGCCATGCTGCGTTGCATAGAGCTGCGAGCATCGATATCGCGCAGGTAGCGTCGACGGCCTTTCATGGTAGTGACGTAGCCTTTTTCGCGGGCATTTTTCACCGTTTCCTCCATGTAATTTTTGATGCCGCTGTACTTGTTGAAATACTGAGTGATCAACTCAGCGGCTTCACTGCGCTTGATATCCAGCTGTTGAGACAGGTTGGTTGCGCCGGCGCCGTAAACGATAGCGAAGTTGACTGTTTTAGCGCGGTAGCGTTGTTCGCGGCTTACCTCCTCGTAAGGCGTATCGAACACGCGGGCGGCGGTAGCCCGGTGGATATCCTGTCCTTTTTGAAAAGCGTCAAGCATGGCCTCGTCACCACTGATTTCAGCGATGAGCCGTAGTTCGATCTGTGAGTAATCGGCTGCCAGCAATACGTGCTCCTCGTCGCGAGGGATGAAAGCCTTGCGGACACGAGCTCCTTCCGGCGTACGTACCGGTATATTCTGCAGGTTGGGGTTGTTGGAGCTCAGCCGTCCGGTAGCGGTAATCGTTTGGTTGAAAGAGCTGTGGATGCGGCCGGTTCGCGGGTTGATCAGTTTAGGCAGTGCATCAACATAGGTAGATTTCAACTTACTCAGTCCTCTGAAAGTAAGGATATCGTCGACAATGGGGTTTTCCTTGGCCAGTTCCGCCAGTTTTTCCTCACTGGTGGAATATTGCCCCGACTTGGTTTTGCGCCAACGGTAGGGAATTTCCATTTTTTCGAAAAGCACCTCTCCCACTTGTTTGGGTGAACCGATATTGAACCGCGTACCGGCGGTATCGTAAATTTTCTTTTCGATCTGCTGAACCTGTTCTGCCAGCTCGGTTGACAATTGATTCAGAAAGTCCACATCCAGGTTGATGCCTTCGTACTCCATATCGACTAGTGCGGTAATGAGCGGGGCCTCCATGTCCTGATAAAGTTCCTGCAGACCTTCCTCTTTCAGGCGCTCAGCCAGGTATTCATTGAGCTGTAGGGTAATATCGGCATCTTCAGCGGCATACTCCACTACTTTCTCAAGGGGAACCTCCCGCATACTGAGCTGGTTCTTACCCCTTTTACCGATAAGCGTTTCTATCGAAACCGGTTTGTACTGCAGGTAGGTCTCCGCCATATAATCCATATTATGACGCAGTTCCGGCTCCAGGAGGTAATGGAGAATCATGGTATCGGAGAATTCACCGCGCAATTCTACCCCGTACCACTTGAGGATGATGGCATCGTATTTGAGATTCTGAGCGATTTTGCCGATAGCTTCATTTTCAAAAACAGGCTTGAATTCTTCCATAAGCGCGCGGGCCATTTCCTGGTCCTCGGGTACGGGAACATAGTAGGCTTCGCTGGGTTGGAGGGCGAAGGAGATGCCTACGAGTTCCGCTTCGTTGGGATCCAGGCCGGTAGTTTCGGTATCGAAGCAAAATTGTTTGGCCGCCTCCAGTTTTTTGAGTAACTCAGCCCGCTGTTCCGGCTTATCTATCAGGTGGTATTCGTGTTCGGTGTTACTGATGTTTTTATCGGCCACCGAATGGGACGGCGGCGCTTGAACCCTGACCTTTTTCTCAGTCTCCTCTTCACCGAACAGTGAGCCTTGACGGCTGCTGTTCTTCTCGGGTTCGCCGAGAATGGATTGAGCTAAATTGCGAAATTCCAGTTCGCGGAAAAGTTCAGCCAGTGCGTCCTTGTCCATCGGATCGATAATAAAGGTTTCCGCATCAAACTGGATCGGTGCTTCGATATCGATGGTGGCCAGCTCTTTGGAAAGGCGTCCCTGTTCGGCATATTCTTCGATGCGTTCTTTTTGTTTCCCCTTCAGTTCATCGACGTGCTCTATGATGCCTTCAACGCTATCGTATTTGGCTAGTAATTTGGAGGCTGTTTTGGGACCGATGCCGGGTATTCCGGGAATGTTATCGATGGAATCCCCCTGCAGTCCCAGCACATCCACTACCTGTTCTACATGCTGGATATCCCATTTTTTCAAGATCTCTTCGACTCCAAGTATTTCTACACCGTTGCCTTGCCGGGAGGGTTTGTACAGGAAAATTTTTTCTGATACCAATTGGGAAAAGTCTTTGTCGGGGGTGACCATATATACGGTAAAGCCTTCTGCTTCAGCCTGTTTGGCCAGGGTTCCGATTACATCATCGGCTTCGTAGCTGGGTACCGACAGGACGGGAATATGGAAAGCCTTGACGATTTTATGAATGTAAGGCAAGGCGACAGCGATATCTTCGGGTTGTTCCTCCCGGTTGGCTTTGTACTCTTCATAAACTTCGTGGCGGAAGGTGGGGCCTTCCGGGTCAAAGACCACGGCAATATGGGTGGGTTGCTCATTTCGCAGCAGATCCCAAAGCGTTCTGGTAAAACCGGTAATGGCCGAGGTATTCACTCCTTTGGAATTAATCAGCGGCCGGTTGATAAAGGCGAAGTGTGCCCGGTAGACCAGCGCGTGGCCGTCGAGCAGGAATAGCTTCTTTTCTGACATGTATGTTTATCTTTAGAAATTTTGTCCAAGCCTGTCTACCTAAACCTCATTTGCCACAGAGAAGTTGACTGCCGTTCTCTAAGGAGGCAGGCTGTTTCCCGAAGATACAATAAAGTAAAAATCCTGTCAGGTTATTCCGGTCCTTTTCCGGTCAGAAGCCATGAGTTAGAATTCGAATCCGTAGGCGATCAGGAGCTGCTGGGTGATACTCACCCGCTTCCCCACTCCGTTGACGCCATTGGGCGCATCCAGGTCTGTAATCTGAACGAGCACATCATCGTCGTAGAACACATTGACGAGTAATGAAATTTTCAGATTCTCAATCAATGTCAGCCTGAGTTCATTGTTCCAGTCGACGTCGATATTTTGTGGGTTTTTCAGATAATTGGAATAGAGTAATATAGACGACCGGAAATTCAGACGTTCATTCAGCAATTTATTGCGGTAGGACGCCCGGAGCAGTGAACCGAACTGAGAGAACGTATTGTCGAAATCGGTATAGAGCCCGGTATCCGGGTCGCGCATACCGCGTACGGGGTTACCATGAATGCCGAGAGCAGCGATTTGATCATTGGCAACCACAATCCACTTGGCGCCGAGGGGAGAGTAATAGACCGAAAAGTTTTCATTGGGTTTGTACTCTATCCCCAGGGAAAGCGTCATATTGGCGGGGGAGAAGAATTTGGTATTGGTGATCGTATCCACGAAGTTTCTCAGGAAGTTGCCCGGATAGGTCGGCGGTCCGGGATAGGAAGGGGCAACGCCAGTGAAGAGTGTAAAGGCGGCGGAGAGGTACCACTTCGAATCTTCTTGCAGAGCATATCCCAGTTTGGATCCCAGCCGTAATTCATCAATTGTTTTTTGAAAGGGCACCTTCTCATTCTCTTCGACAAAGGGCAGTACCAGCACGCCGGCGCCGAGCTTTTGTACGCCGAATTGCCAGGAAAGGGCACTTTCCCAGAGTAATCTGTCTTTTTTGTAGATGCCATCCAAAAAGACGGCCCCGCCAAAGCCGAAGCGGTTCTGTCCCGCTCCCTGTTTAGGGTTAAGCTGAAAGAGCTGGGCGACATCCAGCCCTACACTAAAGGCTGTATTCCAACCTTCTTTGAGTTCATCTTCTTCACCATTTTCCTGGGCCATAGCCGGAACAGAGGCAAAGAGCATTAAGCAAAGCAGTAGTGAGGGATAAAAGAATTTACTCATCTTGATAATGGTTTTGGTTAAATGGATCAGCGCCTGTCAGACAAAAGCGCTGACAGAAATAATTATTCTAAAGTTGAAATCGAACGGGTTAAAGAATACGTTTCTACTCGTCGAATACTTCGTAAGTGTTCGACGCGAGTTTGCTCAGCGGAATGATCAGTTTACGTCCGTCTGCGCTAAGGGTGATCGTGGAATTGTCTTTATCGACGACGGTTCCCTTTACCCCATCTATGCTGATCACATCACCAATCGCTACTTTATTGCGATGGTAATAGGCCGACAAAAGATTGGCGACTATAGGGCGGGAGGCGAAGCCGTATCCGATAGCGAAAGCCAGCACGATGCCTCCCAGAATGATAGAGAGGTTATCCTGGATGAAGTTGGTATTGATCTGGGCCTGGTCCAGCGTAATCATGACCACGTTGAGGAACAAGAAGTAAAATACAAAGCTGGCGATAAAACTGGCAGCGGGAATGCCCAGGGACTGGCTGGTGGTCAGGACGATATTGCGAATGAAGTCGGCGAGGAAAAGTCCCAAGAGAAAAACAATGAAGGCTGACACCAGGTAGGGGATGTAGTTCAGGAAGGCGTTCATCAGTTCCGATACCGGCTTCATGCCAAGGACATCGATTGCTGCTGAAATAAAAATGAATAAGAGGAAATAGTACAGGATCTTGGCCAGCAGCTTACTTGGTTTAAGCTTGATATCGGCTTTAGAAACCATATCGATTTCGTTGAGCTTTTCAGCCAACTTATCGATCCCCAGCTTCCTCAGCAGGCGCTCCAGCAATTTGGACAGCAATTTGGATAGCGCCCAACCGGCAATGATAATCAGGAGCGCCAGCACGATATTGGGAATCGCAGTCAGAAAGTTTTCCAGCAACCCCTCCAATAATCTGAGGGTATTGATCTGCAGGTAAATCATCTCAATGTTTATTTCTTAAGGTATTAGGTCTTCTGCAGGGTGTATCAAGGGGTCCTTGCTCAGTTAACAGATGAACTACCCGGATTACTACGCCTCATTTTTCAGGGTTCCGGGAGCTTTCTTTTCGGGGTTCCTCCGTGGTTCCCCGCAAGGCTGCCGGGGGAAGCCATGTATTCCTTTTCTTTGTCATTGTCATCACCACGACCACCGGCTACCATAATGAATACGTCCATTGCGCGCGGAAGAAAAAGATCTGTCATATCTCCTACCAGCCGGAAAAGGTCGAGAGTGCCCCACACCTTCGCACGAACAGGTTCATTTTCCTGTTGCAGGTAGCGTTCCTCTTCTTCATTCATCAGTTTTTGGAAATTATTAGCCTCCATCCCTATTCTAAGTTCTCGTTGTACAAATCGCGGTGCACGTCCTGTGCCTTGACTTTTGCTCGTTTTATTTTCATTTTGATGGCACTTTCGGTTTTATCCAGGATTTCAGCAATTTCTTTTATAGTCATTTCATCCTGATATTTCATCAGCAGGACGGCCTTATCGCCCGGGGGAATATTATCGAGTACCTTTTTCAGTCTTTTTATTTCGATTTCCAGCAGCAGTTTGTCCGGAATTTCGTCGTCAGGGATATCGGGTGCATTTTCCATCTCATCGCTAAAGAGATTTTGCACCTTTTTCCGGCGCCGGATGAAGTCAATACAGTAATTGTAGGTGATGGAATATACCCAGGTAGAAAATTTCGAGCGTTCCCGAAATTTGGAGAGGTTGGTGAATATTTTAGTAAATATTTCCTGTGTAGCATCCTGAGCGAGCGCCTCATCTTTCAGCAGGGACAGGCATTTTGCATAAACCTTTCCTGCATAGCGTTTATAAAGGAGGCTAAAACATTGGCTCGCTTGAGTCTCGAGGTAAGTATGGATAACCTCGAGATCTTTCATCTCTTTATGACAGGTTGCCGTGCTCAAGGGTTTACCGGTGTTTATTTGAATATAATGGTCTAGGCCCCTCTACACGTCTTTTTCCAATACCGGGGTGTTCAAGAAACAAGTTAATGATTCTGCTCCTTTTTGGTTGAGACGTATAATTTTTGAAAAGATACATATAGTAGCTGGAAAAAGCGAAGAAATTCAGACCGGGATTATCGGGATACGCAGGATAACCGCGATGGTCATAATCGAATGGGTTGCTGAGCTTTAACCGCTTGCTGGAATAGTGTCGGGGCGAATCCAGGAACAGCGGAGAAATTGCTCATCCGCTTCTTCTAAAACGACAAAAGCCCTGCAGCAGTGACGCTACAGGGCTTTATCGTTAATTTAAGTTGGCAACGACCTACTCTTCCAC